>JAHZAW010000050.1:119879-166869 GCA_019423725.1 Clostridiales bacterium | reverse complement strand
AAGTCGTGATTTCACTTAATGACAGCATCCTGTAAACCATTGCTCCATACTGATTCATAAAGCTTTCAAGGGATGAAGCAGGATAATGTCTGCATACTGGAAGTTCCTTGGCAGCGTTTATGCAGTTTGCTATGCCTGATATTAAAGATTCGCTGAGGATGCTGTAAAACTGAGGTCCGTACTTGCTGTAAAATCTTACGGTGTTTTTCAAAAACAGCTTGCTGTTGTTATTATATATGGAGAATTTTATATAACGATGTGAGTAGGGTATGTCTTCATCATCGATTACATAAAAATTGATCTTGTCGTTCTTTTTGCACAGTTCCAAAACATGCTCAATATGTTTTTTCCTTTCTTCTATGGACATCCTGTAAACTATATCGGTGAAATAAAATTCGCCGTCTTCGATATATTTTATGAGGTCAGTCTTAGTAATGAAAAAGTCCAGAGTCTCCTTATTAAAAAGTTCTTCCCAGGTGGCCATAAGGGTCCTGAGCATTTTTTCGGTGGAGGCATCATAACCCTCCTTGTAGGCTGCGTCCACTATATTGTCGATTATGTCAGGAGGGAGAAGATATTCAAATCCCCTTGCCAGAAATATCTGATAGTCGCTGAACGCATAGAAATTGCTTCTGTAGCCGCTGGATACCAGTTCTTCAGAAGTTGTGGACATAATAAGAAGGTGATGGATCTTAAAGAGAGCATTTATCCTGTTATATATCACTTCAACTTTTTCCGGATCATTTATAACCGAGAGCATAGCTATTTTTCCATGCTGGTCCAGGGAACACATAAGAGCAACTTTATTCTTTACCACTATTATATTCCTGTCTTTAAAATTCACATTATCATAGAAGTCGAATGATACGAAATTATATTTGCTTATGAAATAGTATAGGAAAAGGTAGGTATCATTATTGAGCCTGCTGGGATCAAGACCTATTTTAACACGGATATCAATATTAGGTGAGTCCTCGGAAGTATCCGAAATATTTGACTGAGACCTTGGAAGGGAGCACACATCGAGGGTGCATAAAATATCCACCGGACTATCTGAACTTGTAATAAGCTCCTTAAATTCCGTGTCCATATAATTGGCGATTTCAGCTGGATTCAATAATATTTTTGTCTGATAGTCCCCATTCCTTGATGATTTTTTATCATAGTATGCCTGGGTGCTTTTAAATGAGTCCTTTAAAAGTGTATAAAGGTATACTTGAAGCTGTTCTTCCGATACAGCCACATTAAACTCAGAACAGAAGTTTTCCAGTTCTCCCTGAGAAATTATCTCATCGGCAAATATCTTTGACAGACTTTTATTTATGGGAGAAGCGACCCTCGCGGCGGGCAGCTTTGACTGATTGCACCATTTGCTTATATATGAAACATCATAACCAGCCGCGTCAGCCACTATGGATAGTTTTACATTTGTAAATTTAATTAACCTTTTTAAAACACTGCCGTAATTCTGCATAACGATCCCCTTATTAAAAAATTTAATCCTAATATATTTATAAACCAAAAATTGAATTTTGTAAATATGTCATTTGTACTCATATTGAATAAAATTGACGAAATATATCTAATATTGATTTCATTTAACGTCAATTTTTACCGGTATATAATTCAAAACATAGAACGGTTGTTAAATAAATGTTAAACAAATTTACAGATATTACAATAAAAGTCCAGGAGGGATTGATAATGAAAAAAGTAAAAGTGCTGACTGCTGAAGAAGCAGCAATGCTTGTAAAGGACGGCGATACCGTATCAACGGGAGGTTTCGTAGGAAGCGGAAGTCCTGAAAGTCTTACAAGGGCTCTGGAAAAGAGATTCCTTGAGACAGGAGAGCCCAAGGACCTTGTACTTTTCCATGCG
This sequence comes from Clostridiales bacterium, assembly GCA_019423725.1. GTDB lineage: Bacteria > Bacillota > Clostridia > Lachnospirales > Anaerotignaceae > Metalachnospira. The sequence continues at coordinate 164,991 of JAHZAW010000050.1, read as the reverse complement.
GCAGGACAGGGAAACAGAGACGGAAGCTCATCAGATCATTTCGCTCACGAAGGAATGCTTAAGAAAGTAATTGCCGGTCATTATAATATGGCTCCTAATCTTGGCCAGATGATAATTGATAATAAGATCGAGGGATACAATCTTCCCCAGGGCGTTATTAGCCAGATGTTCAGAGATATAGCAGGACATAAAGTTGGAACGATCACACATGTTGGTCTTAATACATATGTAGACCCCAGAGTAGAGGGCGGAAAACTCAACGATATTACAAAAGAAGACATCGTTGAACTGGTAAACATCTGCGGACAGGAAAGACTTTTATATAAACCCGTTCCCATCGATGTAGCGTTCATAAGAGGAACATACGCAGATGAAACAGGAAATATTTCACTTCAGAAAGAAGTTACACCCCTTGATGCAACTTCAATGGCTCAGGCAACAAAGAACAGCGGCGGCAAGGTAATAGTTCAGGTCGAGAAGGTAGTTAAGGCCGGAACACTTGATCCTAAGCTTGTAAAGATCCCTGGAATTTATGTTGATGCAGTAGTTGTATCAAAACCTGAGGAGCATGAACAGTGCGTTGGATATGCTTACGATCCTACGCTTACAGGAGAGGCAGTAGCACCTGAAGGAGCTACAAAGCCAGTTGCTCTTACAGCTAAGAAGATCATCGGCAGAAGGGCAGCAATGGAATTAAGAGAAGATACAGTTGTCAATCTTGGTATCGGTATCCCCGAATACATCTCAATGGTTGCCAATGAAGAGGGCATCGGAGATTATATGACACTTACGGTTGAGGCTGGTCCTGTAGGAGGGGTTCCCCTTGGTGGAGCACAGTTCGGAGCATCGATAAATGCTGACTGCTATCTTGACCAGAACTATCAGTTCGACTTCTACGATGGCGGCGGAATCGACTTAGCATTCCTTGGACTTGCCGAGGCAGATAAAGAAGGAAATGTAAATGTATCAAAATTCGGACCCAGGATCGCAGGATGCGGCGGATTTATCAACATCACACAGAACGCAAAGAAAGTATTCTTCTGTGGAACATTCACAGCCGGCGGACTTAAGACAAGCGTTAAAGATGGAAAACTTATTATAGATAATGAAGGAAAATCAAAGAAATTTATCGATACAGTTGAACAGATAACATTCAGCGGTGAATACGCAAATAAAACAAATCAGCCTGTAATGTACATAACAGAAAGAGCTGTATTTGAACTTAGAAAAGACGGCGTATACCTTACAGAAGTAGCTCCTGGAATCGATGTTAAGACACAGGTCATCGACCTTATGGGATTTGAGCCTAAGATCGACGGAGAAGTTAAACTTATGGATTCAAGGATATTCAAAGATGAATTAATGGGACTTAAAAAATAAAAATTTATATATAACTTTTTAAAGAAAAAGAAGGAGAGATTTAAAATGGCATTATTAGACTTAAAGGACAAAGTAAAATTTATCATTATGGAAGTTGAGGAAAACGGCACAGCTGTTCTCACACTTAACAGACCCAAAGCAAACGCTCTTTCAACAGAGATGCTTGGCGAGATCAAAACAGTATTTGAGGAGATAGCAAAGGATGACACAGTTAAAGGTGTTATCGTAACAGCACCCGGAGAAAAATTCTTCGTAGCAGGTGCAGATATCAATGGATTCCTTGACCTTGACGGTATGGGTGGAAGAGAGGCTTCAAAATTTGCTCAGAGCTGCTTCCAGGCGATCGAAGACCTTGAAAAACCCGTTATCGCAGCTGTTAACGGATATGCTCTTGGCGGCGGAAATGAAATAGCTATGGCATGCGACATCAGGATCGCAAGCACAAAGGCGATCTTTGGACAGCCTGAAGTTAACCTTGGAATCATGCCCTGCTTCGGTGGTACACAGAGACTTACAAGACTTGTTGGCGCTGGAATCGCTAAAGAGCTTATGTTCACAGCCAGACAGGTAAAGGCTGATGAAGCATTCAGGATCGGTCTTGTAAACAAAGTTGTTGAGCCTGAAGAACTTCTTCCCGCTGCGAAAGAAATGATGGCTACTATACTTACAAAATCACCTCTTGGAGTAGCTGCATGTAAAGTAGCTGCAAACAAGGGCGGAGACCTCAGCATAGCTGACGGACTTAACCTTGAGGCTGACTTAAACGGACTTCTCTTCTCAACAGCTGACAAAAATGAAGGTGTAAGCGCATTCATCGAAAAGAGAGACGCTAAATTCACAGGTAAATAATTAATCATAGTTTTAATAAATTACTTTGCGGCGGCTTCGTCGGGGAGCTGCCGCTGAACAATGAGATGGAATGATTACAAAATTTACATAGCAAGAGGAGATTAGTTATGAATTTTGAATTTAATGAAAATCAGAATGACCTGAGAATGATGGTAAGAGAGCTGGCTGAAAAAGAGATCGGCCCCAGAGCAAAAGAGAACGATGAAAAAGACGTATTCCCCGTAGACCTCTTCAAGAAGATGGCTGACATGGGCCTTACAGGAATCGGTGTACCTGAAGAATACGGCGGACCCGAAGCAACAGACATCGAAAGAATGATCGCTATCGAAGAGATCGCAAAGAAAGACGGCGCTGTAGCTACGATCCTTGCAGTACACGGTATGCTTATCCAGGCTCTTGTAAAATACGGTACAGAAGAGCAGAAGAAGAGATTCTTACCTAAAATCGCTGAGGAAGGATACTACACAGCATTCGCTCTTACAGAGCCCGGTGCTGGTTCAGACCCCGCATCAGCAAAGACAACAGCAGTATATGATGCAGCAACAGATGAGTATGTACTTAACGGAAATAAATGCTTCATCACAGGCGGTGCAAGAGCAGACGCTATCCTTGTATTCGCACTTACAGACCCCTCAATGGGCTCAAAGGGAATGTCAGCATTCATTGTAGAAAAAGGAATGAAGGGCTTCTCAACAGGTAAGATCGAAGATAAGATGGGTATCAGATGTTCAGAGACAGCAGAGCTTTTCTTTGATGACTGCAGAGTACCCGCAGCAAACAGACTTGGTGAAGAAGGCAAAGGATTCGGAATCGCCATGGGATCACTTGACGGAGCCAGAGTTGGTGTAGGAGCAATCGCTCTTGGTATTGCAGAAGGCGCCCTTGAGGAATCACTTTCATACATCAACCAGAGGGTACAGTTTGGCAAACCCATCGCAGCACTTCAGGGAATCCAGTGGTATATCGCAGATATGGCAACAGAGATCGAGGCAGCAAAGTGGCTCGTATACCATGCGGCATATCTGAGAACAGAGGGTAAACCCTATACAAAGGAAGCATCAATGGCAAAACTTTTCTGCTCAAAGATGGCAAGGGAAGTAACAAACCTTGCAATGCAGATCCACGGTGGATACGGATACATGAAAGAGTACCCCGTAGAAAGAATGTACAGAGATGCAAAGATAACAGAGATCTACGAAGGAACAAGCGAGATCCAGAAAGTTATCATCTCAAAACAGGTTATGTCAGCTAAAAAGTGATAATAGCTTTAGCTTTAAGTTGCAGCCGCAATATAAAGCGGCTGCAAATATAAGTATAGAATTAAAGGGGTTTAGTTTTATACAGAATAAATAAAGGAGGTTATATATTGTGGACTTGAGTATTCTAGTTTTAATAGTCGCACTTATATTATTCGGAGTCCTGGCATTTAAACAGCTCAGCGCACTTATCCTTGCGCCCTTAGTAAGTATATTCGTTATTTTATGTTTCAGGCTCCCTGTACTTGATACATTACTTAATTCATTTATGCCTTCAGCAGCAGAGTATGTAAGTGATTATTTCCTTACATTCTTTGTTGGAGCACTTTTCGGAGCTGTTTATCAGTTCACCGGAGCAGCTGAATCCATTGCAAGAACAATAAGCAAGGTTTCACACGATAAATTTGTTGCTCCCGTTATCATGTGCATAACAGGTATCCTTACATTTGGTGGTGTAAGTGGATTCGTAGTATTCTTTGTAATCTATCCCATCGCTCTTCAGATGTTCAAGAAAGCAAACCTTACAAGAATGCTTCTTCCCGCTGCCATTTCAGCAGGATGCTGGACATGGTCAATGACAGCACCCGGTTCACCTTCAATCCAGAACAAAATAGCTATGCAGAACCTGGGAACACCTGCTACAGCAGCATTCGTTCCTTCACTCATCGCTTCAATAGTTGAGTTCTTACTCATCTTCATCTGGCTTGAATACAGGGCAAGACATTTTACTAAAAAGGGAAGATTATTTGATGACCCTACATTAAAGATGCAGCTTACAGCTGAGGAACTTAAAGAAAAAGAAGCTGGAGAACTTCCTAACTTCGTTATAGCATTTTTACCTATCGTACTTATCCTTGTACTCTTCAACGGATTCAAATGGACTGTTGAGGGAGCAGTATTTGCCGGCGTTGTTCTTGCAACAGTTCTTATGTTCAAGAGAGTCAAAGGCGGCATAAAAGAGTGGGTCAGCGTATTCAACAAAGGTGCAGCAGACTCTGGCGTTGCTATCCTTAATACAGCTATCGTTGTAGGTTTTGGCGGCGTTGTTCAGAATACAGAAGGATTTACAAACCTTATAACAATGGTTCAGAACATGAATATCAGCCCCCTTGTATTCGTAGCAATAGCAGTTGCTATATGTGCAGGTGCCTGCGGTTCAGCTTCAGGTGGTATGGGCGTAGCTTTCAATGCTCTTAAGGATCTCTTCGTATCAATGGGTGTTGCTCCTGAGTATATCCACAGGGTCGGTGCCATTGCGGCAGGTACTCTCGATACACTTCCTCACCAGGGCGCACAGATCACACTCCTTGGTATATGTAAACTTACACATAAAGAGGCATATTTCGATATAGCTGTTACACAGATCCTCATTCCTGTAATAACACTGTTCGTATTCATTCCTCTTGCATCAATGGGTCTTTAATAAAGATTTTAAGATTTTTACGGGTACTAACACCTTATAAGTGTGTACATAAATTCATTATACTCCCCATTTTCCCTCCCAATCCCTCTTGGGAGGGACTTGAATTTTAAATAGGTGGTGTTTATATATATGGGGTCTAAAAGAAATTATAATGTAGAAATTACAGAAATCAGACATATTGACGTTGATGTCGAGGCTGAAAGCGAAAAGGACGCTTTGAAAAAAGCAAGGATCAGTTATGGAAACGGAGCCTATAAGACGGAAAGCGAAAATATAGTTGCAGCTGAATTTGAAATAAAAAACGATGTGTATAAACTAAATTAAATAGTATTATGAATCCTGCAGAAAACTGCAGGATTTTTTATGAAAAAAATGAGCAGAGCCGGAGGAAAATTAGGTTTATAGTTTTGAATATTTACTGGATATACAATAAAAAGGTGCTATAAAGTTTTTTTCGATAACATTCCTGCATAATAGGATATGGACCCATTAATTACAAATTATTGTAACTATTAGCATAATATGTTATGATTTGGATGTATCAATAATTCATATTATGGGAGGAGTTATAGTATTATGAAAAAATTAGGCATATTGATATTGTCCCTGATAGCATGTATTTCACTTTCTGCGTGCAGTTCTAAGCCAGATCCAACGGTCACTAACTTCTGTAACGCAATGCAGCAGTTTGATTTTGAAGCAATGAATGAGTATATTGCTGATGGAGAAGAAGAGTCGATTGAAGAAATTTTCGATGATACTGAGGGTGAAAATATATTAAGTATCTTAAAAGAATGTGCGGCTAAAATGACATATGAAATTGAAAGCTCAGAAGTAACAGACAATACCGCTAAAGTAAGTGTAAAATTTAATTATGCTGACTTATCCCCGGTTATAAGAGATACTTTAAGTGAGTATATGCAGCAGGCTCTGGCTTTGGCATTTAGCGGAGCTGATGAAGCAGCATTTGAGACACTATTTGAAGATATATTCAACGAAAAATATAATGCGGCTGAAATCACGATGACTGATGCCAGTGTTGAATTTGAATGTGAAAATACTGATAATGGCTGGAAAATAACAAATGTATCAAATGATGTAGTAAACGTTTTAACAGCAAATATGCTTTCAGGCTTAGAGGAGCTTTTAGGTGAAACTGGAGGCAGTGATTCAGAAAGTACAAATGAAGATAAGATTGTGCATGATGTAGAATTAGGCGAAACAATTGAACTGGCTACAATTAAACTCTGTGTTACGGGCTGCGAAGAAAGAACAACATTATCCAGCGGTTTTGGAGAAACAACTGCACCTGAAGGTACAAAATTCGTTGTATTTTCGGCTGAAATTGAGAATATAACTAAGGAGCCTCTTTCTTTCAATAATGATTTGAAGTTTTATGACAATCAGGGCAGACAATATGAGCCTTACAATGATTCATATTTATATTTAGATGGTGTATTCAGCTATGTTGATCTGGCGCCGAATATTAAACAGACAGGATATTTAGTATATAATGTTCCTCAGGATGCAGCAGGATATTATATAGTAACAGGAAAGTCTGGAACAAATGATGTATATCACTTTTATGGAAATAAGTAAATAAAAATACAGCAGTGAGATTTCTCACTGCTGTATTTTTTTAAATAAGTTCTTTTATGTTTGAAATGAGCTCCTTTGCCCTGTCCAGTCTGTGCCAGTAGAGCATAAATCCATGCATCATTCCGTCTACTCTGATAAGGGATGCATCACAGCCGCAATTTTTAAGGCTCTTATAAAATGCCTCACCATCATCACGCAGAGGATCATATTCTGCTGTAACGACTATTGTTTTTGGAAATCCTTTGAGGCTATCAGCCTTGCCGGGATAAAGGTAAGGATCTGATCTGTCGGCATCTTCGGGGATATAAAGCCCCATACACCAGTCAGACATTTTTCTTGGCAGAACATACTCACCATTGCCAAATTCCTTAAAAGACTGGCTGTCATCATCATCAACTGATCCATACATTCCATAGAAAAGTACAAGGCCTTCCGGAACAGGACGCTTATTATTTATTGATGAAAGGCATACAGAAGCGCTTATGGTAGCTCCGGCGCTGTCACCTGAAAGTATTATTTTTTCAGGTATGCCACCGAAGGACGGAGCGTTTTCATATACCCATTTGTAGGCAGCATTTCCATCTTCCATGCAGGCAGGGTACTTAAATTCAGGAGCAAGTCTGTAGTCAACTGATACTACTATCCTGTTGAACTCCACTGCCAGTTTCCTGCAGAGGGAGTCATGGCTTGCTATGTTGTGCATTACAAATCCGCCGCCATGGAAATATATAAGAACTGGATAGGGGCCGGAATCTCCAGGATAAAAAATCCTTATGGGAAGATATCCAAGTATTGTCCTGTCCTCATATTTGTATATACCGATAACTTCAGTTTTGTCATTAAAAACTGCATCGGCGTTTTTACGCATCTCCTCCAGAACATATTCTGAAGGAGGCGCAGGTTTATTTTTATAAATTTCTATAACTTGAGGATCAAGCGGCATATTAATCACCTCAGAAACATTTATCTAACATTTCTTTATCAGGCTCTTTTTTGGAGAACTTTCCAGCCACAAAATAAGCGATTCCGCCTGCGGCAAGAGCCAGAACTATTTCGTGTATATTGTAAGGAGCGATCTTTACCTGGTTAAAGAAAATGAATACGGCAAGACCTACTATGATAGACCATATACAGCAGGTGCTGTTGCCCTTTTTCCAGTAGAGACCACCGATAAGAGGCCAGAAGAATGTGGCTTCAAGACCGCCCATGGCAAAGAGGTTGATCCATACGATGATGTCCGGGGGTGAAAGTGCGAATATAAATACGATAACACCGAGGACGATGGTTATAAGGAAACTATATGTAGGGATCTTTTTGCTTACCTTTTCGTTTGTTTCATCACTCTTAATGATGTATGTCATATATAAGTCCTTGATAATTGTTGCAGAAGCAAGAATAAGGAGTGAAGAAACCGTTGACATAACTGCTGCCAGAGGTGCTGCAAGGAAGAAACCTGCCGCAACGGAAGGCATATATTCAAGAACTACATAGGGGATGACCTGGTCAGTACTTGCGATTCCTTCTTCGGGAAGAAGGGGAAGAGTAAGAGCTCCTGCAAAGTGCATACCGATCATAAGGATACCAACAACTACTGTACCATATATCATGGCTCTGTGCATGGATTCAGTATTTTTAAAGCCCATGCCTCTAACAGCTGTCTGAGGAAGACCAAGTACACCGATACCAACAAGTACCCAGAATGATATCAAATATCCAGGTGAAAGAGTAGTTAAACCTTCGCTGTAAGGTCCTTTTCCAAGGAGATCCCAGCCGGGGTTAGTAGCGTTGAGCTGTGAGATTATCTCGTCCATTCCGCCGCCTGCTTTTATTACGAAGAATAAAAGGAGGAATGTACCAATGGTCATGATGATACCCTGGAGAGTATCTGTCATAACAACGGCTTTAAATCCGCCGATGGATGTATAAAGTATTACGATGGTTCCAAAAAGAGCAAGTCCTGCCCAGTAGGGAAGACCTGTAACAGTCTCAATAAGTGTGGCGCCTCCGATGAACTGTGCGACCATCTGGGTAATAAAGAAAATAACAAGGCAGATACCGCAGAGGATGACAACAGCAGGAGAGTTATATCTTGCTTTAAAATAGTCAGTGATGGTAACGGCGTTTATCCTTCTTGAAACAAGGGCTATTTTTTTACCGATAACACCAAGGGTAAGGAAAGCTGTTCCTATCTGGATAGCTGCTACCCAAGACTGTGTAAGTCCCCAGGAAGCTGCAAGGCCGGGTCCTCCAAGGAAAGAGCTGGCGCTGGTATATGTAGCAACAAGGGTCATGGCAAGTACGAGACCGCCCATGGAACGGCCGCCTACAAAGTAATTCTGAAGGAAACTTCCAGTTTTCTGGCCTTTTTCGATATGGCTGACCTTAAGGCCGAGAACCATATTTGCGACCATGTATATTACAAGAACTAAAAGTATGATGACCTGTTTACTTGTCATTGCACTCATCTCCTTCCTCATTTAAGTCGAAGTTGACGAATACTTTTTTGAGCAGGAAAGCGACTCCCACTACAGCAACTACAAATACTCCCGGGGTACTGAGTATCCACCAAAGAGGCAGATTAAAAATATAAATATCCTTTCCCGACAGGCCGTATCCGAATCCTACGTGCCAAATAAAACAGATGATAAAAAGAATGAATGTGGCGGAGGCTTCTTTTTTTATCTGCCTGTTTTTTTCTTCTCTTGTGATTGGTTTCATGTTTTTCCTCCTTAATGATAAAATCATGGTACCGGATGCATAAAAAAACATCCGTTGAGTTTTACAGAAAATGTAAAAAACTTCGGATGGATAGAATTCCAAAAAGACGCACCTTCACCATATTTTCCGCCTTTCCGACAAGTCCCGCTCTGTTTGTAGATACAAGCCGCCGATATCATATGGCATAGTTACGCACAATTTATGCTTTTTGTTTTAAGCATGGTATAGTTTCCATTGGAATACTGTCCATTGATAAAATATATCACAGCCCTTTAAATTAGTAAAGAATTTTTAATATAAATATTAACTAAATTTTAACATAATAATTTATTGACATTTGCGTTAGGTAATGCTAATTTATAATCAAATATATGATATGGAGGGATAATATGAAGCAGCATAAATTTTGGACGGTGGCACTTTGTGTGTGCCTTATTATGACTATCTATACAGGACATGCGCATAAATAATACGCTTGATAGAAGACCTGCGAAATGTTATAATCCTTTTATAAAAAGGTGTTAAATTTTACCGCCCGCTTAGAATCATGAGTGTTCAGCCTGTGCCAGATGGAGGCATAGGGTGAGCACTTTTTTGATATTAAATTATGGAGGTCATTTTTATGGGTTTTAAGTTAAGAGAGTATACCAAGCCTGATTTCAGTATCAAAAAATTTGTGGATTCTCCCGATGCTGTCCTTGAGCCTGCGCCTAAGGATGGAGTAGTACCGGAAGGATATCATGCCATGAGCATATTTCCAGAATATTTTAAAATAAATGGAAACTGGCTTTTAGCCGAAGAAAGCAGGATGGACTGTGTTGCCGTATATGAAAACGGAATAATAGCCGTAAAAGAGTTCAGAAATGTCAGAAAAGGCGACCTTATAGTAAAGGGAAGGACTGAAAACGGTGAAGATGGCATATATGTCCACCCGGATGGATTTGGTGAGAAAAAAAGCGAAAATGATATATTTGCCTTCAGACAGGGACGCTCAAGGGAAACGGCCTTTTCAAAGGATTATGATGAGTTATATGAGTTACTCAGGCACGACAGGGACCACGGCAAGATCGTATGGGTAATGGGCCCCGCATTTACATTTGACTTTGATGCCAGAGACTCATTTTCAAGATTAATACAGAATGGATTTGTCGATGCTGTTATGGCAGGAAATGCCCTTGCCACCCATGACCTTGAAGCAGCATATCTTAACACTGCCCTGGGACAGAACATATATACACAGGAGAGCCAGCCCTTAGGACACTATAATCATCTTGATACCATAAACAGGGTAAGGTACTATGGTTCCATAAGAAACTTTATTGAGGGTGAACATATAGACAACGGTATAATCTATAACTGTGAAAAGTATAATGTACCCTATGTCCTTGCTGGTTCCATCAGAGATGACGGACCGCTCCCCAGCGTATACGGCGATGTCTATGCCGCACAGAACGCCATGAGGGATCAGATTAGAAATGCCACAACAGTTATTTGTATGGCTACGACCCTTCATACCATAGCCACGGGAAATATGACTCCTTCCTACAGGGTCATGAGTGACGGCACCATAAGACAGGTTTATTTCTACTGTGTCGATATCGCTGAATTTGCCGTAAATAAACTCAGTGACAGGGGAAGCCTCAGCGCAAGAGGAATAGTTACTAACGTCCAGGATTTCATTGTAAATCTCAGCAAAGAGCTTACTAAATAAATATAAAGAGCCTGAAAATCAAATTTTCAGGCTCTTTTATGTTTATGAAAAAGTTTTAGTATATTTTTATTTTACGGTTATGTTTATTGTTTTTTCTGCAAGTACGCTTCCTGATGTGGATAACATTTTAAGATTTATCTCGGAAGTGCCACTCTTTACGCCTGTTATGACAAGGGTGGCTCCACCGTTTGTCTTGGCGAATTTTGCTAAAACTATGCCTTTATTGCTTAGTTTACCAGTAAGGCCGGCAGTTACCGTTGATGAGCATTTGACCGTTACAACAGCTGTTTCTCCCTCATCAAGGGTAATATTATCATTTGATACCTCAATGACAGATGAACCCAGTATCTCCTTTTTATAAACATCAGAAAGGGATGTCAGAGAATCCTTTTCAAGGGATTTTATGCAGTTGATGGGGATAGCAAGATTTAGGTTCTGTCCTGTGACCGTTCCTGAGGACGTGGACTGGGCAGCTTCACCGCTGGTTATGCCTATTACCTGGCCGCTGGTATTTATCAAAGCTCCGCCGCTGCTTCCATTGGATATGGCGGCTGAAGTCTGGATATATGTCATACCGTTTATGATACGGTCAGTATTTGAGATAAGACCTTGTGATATGGTATTTGAAAGACCAAGGGGACTTCCGATGGCGTATACCGTAGCTCCGCCCTTTATCTTGTCTGAATCAGCGGTCTCAAGATATGTGAATCCGCTTCCATTGATTTTGATAAGGGCTATATCACGCTCTTTATCATAATCATATATACCTTCAACATCATATACCTTTCCCGTATCAGAAAGGGTTATTTTTGCTGAGCTGCCGCCTTCAAGAACGTGGTAATTAGTTACGGCTGTTCCATCGGAATCGATGAAAAATCCACTTCCGAGCTGGAGGCTCTTGCCGTTAGCGTCATATACTTCTATATAAAAGACAGCAGGTGAGCATTTTTCGTATATTTCTTCGGCAGTGAGTTCTCCGGTGTTTGTACTGGAAACTGTAACTGAACCGGTACTCAGTGAACTCAATGAACTGTTTTCTGATGTTAATACACCAGAGTTTCTAAGTGTGTCATATAAAGTCACGGATGAATTATTGATATTTAAAGAAAGAGCCTTATATGCTATCTCCACAGCATCACCCCTGGTGAATCCGCTGTATGATTCTTTGGCTATTCCCTTTTCGTATGCGGTCTTAAGGGCATTTTCGTATGTAAAATCACCCTTTGATTCGCTGTATCCAAGTACCCTCATTATAAAAGCACAGAACTGATTGGCGTCCACGGTACTGTCCGGATCGAATTTATCGGATGCTGAACCCTGAACATAGCCCATGGTGTAAGCATATCCTATGTATTTTTCAGCCCACTGTGGAAGGTCTGTATAGGGGGATTTCCAGCTGCCGTTTTCAGCTTCTGATGCCTTTCCCGTAAGATTAAGTATCAAAACTATGGCCTGAGCCCTTGTGAGGCTGCTGTCCAGATCAAAGACGGGTGTTCCGTCTGCATTTAATCCTGTTCCTGAAAAAAGTCCCATTGAATATAATGACCAAGCTGACTGTATCTGTTCATTAGTCGCAGCAAAAACCGGAGACGAGCAGATCACAGATGCAGCTATTATTATTGAAGTCAGTCGTTTTAATTTTTTCATCGATATCATCTCCTTTCTAAGGATTTTACCATGATTTGAATAGTGTTGTTTTAAAAGTTTATTACATTTTTATTAGACATTTTTTACAGGAAGTAAAAGAAAGGCGTTATCCTATGCCAAAAGATTTAAAGTCTATAAACTAAATATTACCATAAAAACGGCCAGACTGCTGCAAAAATACGGATGTTTAAAAATCCTTCTGACTTTCTTATGTATTTCGTAAGTTTTATATTGACAGATTTTTCATAATTATGGTTTAGAATATACCCATCAAACTTAAAGGAGAGATGGATATGACATCAGCAAACAAAATGGTACTTTTTCTTTGTGTAACAGTTTTATGTTTTGTAATGGGGACAAATGTTGTCAGCATGAGACACCCTGAGACCACAAGAGTAACAGCGGAGCAGAGAATATGATAGACATGACAAACATTACAATGATCATTTAGCGCACGGATATTTTTTGATCCGTGCGTTTTACTTTTTATTAAGCTGCTGTTATTATTATATCAGTAAAATATGAGAGGTGCAAAAAATGTTCATTGCTGATTTACATATACATTCAAAATATGCCAGAGCCACCAGTAAGGAGTGTGTTCCTGAGTTTTTAGACCTTTGGGCAGGAAAAAAGGGCATAGACCTTTTAGGCACGGGAGACCTTACTCATCCTGCCTGGAGGGAAGAACTAAGGGAAAAACTTGAGCCCTGTGGAAATGGACTTTATAAACTTAAAGATGAATATAAACTGGAAAGTCCCATAAAAGACCACTGTACACGATTTATGCTGACTGGAGAAATAAGCTCAATATATAAGAAAAATTCAAGGGTAAGGAAAATACATAATGTGGTTATGTTTCCAAGCCTGGAAGCAGCGGACAGATTTTCCAAAAAGCTCGAAAATATTGGAGCGAATATACATTCAGACGGAAGGCCCATCCTTGGAATAGACAGCCGGGATCTGCTGGAGATGGCCTTGGATACGGACGAAAGGATGATATTCATACCGGCCCATATATGGACGCCTCACTTTTCTCTGTTTGGAGAGTATTCGGGATTTAACTCCATAGAGGAATGTTTTGAAGATCTGACGCCCCATATCCATGCCCTTGAGACTGGACTCTCGTCAGACCCGCCCATGAATAGGATGGTATCAGCTCTTGACAAGTATCTCCTTGTTTCAAATTCCGATGCCCATTCTCCGGCAAACCTGGCCAGGGAGGCAAATGTATTTAACTGCGGTCTGGATTATGATGAGATATACGAGGCGCTGAGCAGTAAGGAAAGCGGCAAGTTTTACGGAACACTGGAATTTTATCCTGAAGAAGGGAAATATCACTATGACGGCCATAGAAAATGCGGCATAAGCATGACGCCGTCGGAGACCGTAAAAAATAACGGAATCTGCCCGGTATGCGGTGGAAAGATCACTGTGGGAGTGCTTCATAGAGTTGAAGAACTGGCGGATAGGGACGAGGACTATATAGCTGTAGATGATAAGCCATTTGAAAGGATAGTTCCCCTGCAGGAGGTCATAGCATCGTCCATGGGGATGTCTTCTGGAAGTATGAAGGTAAAAAGAAAATATGAGGAACTCCTTGGAGAGCTTGGCTCTGAGCTCTATATAATCAGGGAAGCACCCATGGAAATCATAGAAGAAAAGGCAGGACCGCTCATAGCCCAGGGTATAAGGAATCTCAGGGAAGGAAAGGTTGAAGCCATAGCGGGATATGATGGAGAGTATGGCAAAGTAACGGTTTTGAGCCTGGCTGACAGAGACAGGATAGAAGGACAGCTCAAGCTTTTTGAGTTTGATGAGAGCACTGAGAAAAAAACAAAAAAAGAGAAGATCAAAAATCTTAAAAAGCAGGAAATGGCTGAGACAGAAGAAAACAAAACTAAAAATGAAAATATGGGTCTCAATGAAAAACAGCTGGAGGCAGCTAAGGCACAGGATAAGTCAGTGGCTGTAATCGCTGGGCCTGGCACAGGAAAAACAAAGACTCTCATAAGCAGGATAGCTTTTTTGATAAATGAATTCGGAGCTGACCCATCTGACATAACAGCTGTTACATTCACAAATAAGGCCGCAAGGGAACTGAAGGAAAGACTTGCAGCTGTTATTGAGGATAAGAAATCAGTTAAGGCGGTAAAGGTAGGAACATTCCATTCTATATGTCTGAAACACTTGAAAAACGCAGAAATAGCCAGTGAGGCGGAAGAATTAGAGACAGCTGAAGGCGTAATTGGGGCTTTAGGACTTAAAATAAAGCCGTCAGCCTTTATAAATGCTGTCTCCATGAGGAAAAACGGGATGGAAGAGGACGTTCTTACGGATGAAATGTATGATGCCTATGTTTCCGCAATGGAGCAAAAGGGCATTATGGATTTTGATGATATACTTATTAAAGCTCTGGAAAAGGATATTGAAACTCCTTATCTTCTGGTGGATGAATTTCAGGACATAAATGAGCTGCAGTACAGGCTCATAAAAAAGTGGAGCGAAAAGGCCAAAAGTGTATTTGTAATAGGAGACCCTGACCAGTCCATATATGGATTCAGGGGGGCTGACAGCAGATGCTTTGAAAAATTTGTAGAAGATTTTGCCCCTGTCAGGGTAATAAGACTTAATGAGAATTACCGTTCTACACCGGAAATAATAACCTGCTCATCAGATGTCATAAAAGGAAACATAAAACTTAATCCAAATAGAAAAAATGGAGAGAAGATAAGGATAGTCGATGCTGATACGGCCTTTGCAGAAGGCGTGTTCATAGCAAAGGAGATAAACAGGATAGCCGGAGGCATAGACATGGTTTATACCGATGGTGAACTCAGCAGACGCAGGGAAACGAAAATTAAATCATTTTCTGAAATAGCCGTTTTATACAGGACAAACCGACAGGTAGACATAATAGAGGAATGTCTTAAAAAAGAAGGCATACCCTATAAAGTATCAGGAAAGGACAGGTATTTAAGGGATTCTGATGTTGTAAAGGCGGTCGCTTTTATGAAAACACTGGCAAAAAATAAAAAGCCGGCATCTGTGGTAGCTGATTATATGGCTGAAAACAATCTTCAGGACAGCAGAGAAATGGCGAAGCTGTATTCAACGGCTGTTATGTATAAAACCTTGGGTGATTTTATTAACGACATAGTCCTTGGAAAGGAAGGAGATGTCGTAAGGAGCGGAAGCAGAGAAGCTGTCAATAACTGCGTTTCCCTTATGACTTTTCATGCCGCAAAGGGACTGGAATTTCCAGTTGTATTTTTAGCTGGGATAAATAATGGAACTGTACCCTATGTCAGATATGATGGAAAATGTGAAGTTGATGAGGAACGCAGACTTTTCTATGTTGGACTTACAAGGGCTGAGGATGAAATAATTATAACTGCTGGAAAGGACAGCTCATATTTTATCAAAGATTTTTCAAAGGAACTCGTTGAAAGGGAAAGGGCTGACGAGCTCAAAAAGCCGGCTGCCAGACAGCTGACACTGTTTTAGTTTCCTTGACAACATCCCAGTCATTGGTATAATTAGATTAATTTAATATATATTTTTTGATACCGGTCCAATGGGAAATCGGGGAAGACGGTGCAAATCCGTCGCAACAGCCATTACTGTATTTAAGGTAAAACTTATAAGTCAGGTCGCCGATGGTATCAAAGGGTATACGCTTTCGGGCAAAGGAAGGCGCGGCCGGGATTTTACATTAAAATACGCGCTTCTGTCCTATGGGCAGAAGCATATTTTTATTATGCCGTGCATTTGCACGGCTTTTTCTTTGAGGTGATATAATGATCGATTTTGTAGGCGCCGGACCTGGTGCACCTGATTTGATAACTGTAAGGGGAATGAATCTCATAAAAGAGGCAGATGTGATAATTTATGCCGGTTCCCTTGTAAATAAAGAAATACTTAACTGGGCAAAAAAAGACTGTAAAATATATGACAGCTCAAAAATGACCCTGGAAGACACCATAGCTGTAATGGAAAAGAGCGAAAGGGACAAGCTTAAAACCGTAAGGCTGCATACAGGAGACCCTTCTATTTATGGTGCAGTGCTGGAACAGATGAATGCCCTTGATGAACTGGGGATCGAATATAGATATTGTCCAGGCGTAAGTTCCATGTTTGGGGCTGCTGCCGCATTAAAAACGGAGTTTACACCGGCTGAAGTGAGCCAGAGCGTAATAATAACAAGGGCTGAAGGAAGGACACCTGTGCCCCAAAAAGAGAGCATCAGAAGTTTTGCCGTCCATAATGCCACCATGGTGATTTTCCTCTCGGCAGGTCTTGCGGAAAAGGTCAGCCAAGACCTGATAGACGGCGGATATGATGAAAACACACCTGCCGCCATAGTCTATAAGGCTACATGGCCAGATGAAAAGATTATATATACCACAGTAAAGGACTTGGCAGAAAGTGCCAGGATAAATGGGATAACAAAAACAGCCCTTATAATAGTGGGTGATTTCCTTAAAAGAAAGACAGGCAGATCAAAACTTTACGATCCGGCATTTACCCATGGATTCAGAAGGGGTGTTGAGAAATGAAGGCAGCAGTTATTTCATTTACTGAAGCAGGAAACAGGCTCAATGATGTCATAAGCGGCATTTTATCGGCTGATTCTTATAAAAATGCTAAAAATATTTATACTCTAACAGAAAAACTTATGACAGAGTATGAAGTCCTTATATTTATTGGAGCCGCCGGCATTGCTGTCAGGGCCATAGCTCCATATATAAAGTCTAAGGATACAGATTCTGCGGTCATAGTATGCGATGAAAAGGGAAGATTTGTTATACCCATTTTGTCAGGCCATATAGGAGGGGCAAACAAGATAGCCCTTGAGCTTGCTAAAAACCTTAATGCCCAGCCTGTCATAACTACGGCTACGGATGTAAATGAAGTATGGGCCGTAGACTGCTGGGCTTCTGAAAATGGGTACCATATCGAAAATATAGAGAATATAAAATACATTTCATCTGCACTGCTGAAAAATGAAAAAATAGGCATGGACAGCGATTTCAAGGTAATGGGGACACTGCCTGAAAATGTTATGTTTGGCAGCTTTGAAAGGGGAATTGTCATATCTCCGTTTTTGAAAAAGACATTTGATAAAACCCTCAATATAGTTCCGAAGTGTATTTCGCTGGGTATAGGGTGTAAAAAGGACACAGACCTTAAAAATATAGAGGAGCTTTTAAAAAAAAGCCAGATAAACCCTAAGGCTGTGCGCATCATATCAAGTATAGATATTAAAAAAGATGAGCCAGCTTTGAGAGACTTTGCCAAAAAACTTGGTGTTCCTCTGAAATTCTATACATCCGATGAGCTTAAAAAAGCTGATGGAGAATTTACAGAGTCTGAATTTGTAAAAAATGTGGCTGGAGTTGGAAATGTATGTGAAAGAGCAGCAGTATTAGGCGGAGGAAAACTGATATTGAGGAAAATGACCGGTGAAGGAGTTACCCTCGCTGCGGCTATGGACGATATAGAGATAAAATTTTAATGCCAGAATATCTGATTTAAGGAGAAGATCATGAGATTATACATTGTTGGAACTGGACCGGGAAGCATAAAACAGATGAGCAATGCTGCCCTGGAAGCCATAAGGGAAAGTGAAGTAATAGTCGGATATGACAAATACATAGAACTAATAAAAGAAGAAACAGAAGGAAAAGAAATATATACATCACCCATGAGGTCGGAAAAGGAAAGGTGCCAGAAGGCCGTTGAATATGCCCTTAGCGGAAGGACGACCGCAGTTATCTCCAGTGGAGATGCCGGAGTATATGGTATGGCAGGACTTGTATATGAAACAGCCGCTGACCATAGTGAGCTTGAAATAAAGGTAATACCGGGAATAACAGCGGCGGTAAGTGCAGCGGCAGTGTTAGGTGCGCCGCTTATGCATGATTTTGCAGTCATAAGCCTTAGCGACCTGCTGACACCTTGGGAAAAGATAGAAAAGAGATTAAAGGCTGCATCTGAGGCGGACTTTGTTATATGTCTGTATAACCCTGGAAGCAGAAAACGTGCGGATTATTTGAAAAGAGCCTGTGAATATATGCTTGAATATAAGGCTGCTGATACAAAATGCGGCTGGGTTAAAAACATAGACAGGGATGGAGAAGAATACGGAATATGTGACTTAAAGGAACTTATGGATTTTAAGGCGGATATGTTTACCACGGTAATAATAGGAAACAGCTCCACAAAGGTCGTAAATGGCAGACTGATCACACCGAGGGGATATGATATTTGATGAAATATGCTGTTTTTGGGGGAACAACTGAGGGCAGAAAATTATGTGAATATTTAAAAAACGGCAATAAGGACTTTTCTGCTTTTACGGCCACGGTTGAAGGTGCTGAAATGCTTTCAGAAGATATGGATATAAAAAGCGGACGTCTGGACGAAAAGGAAATGGAAAAAGTATTGTCGGATTTTGACATCATAATCGATGCCACCCACCCCTATGCCAAAGATGTGACCGCTAACATAAAAACGGCCTGTGAGGTTTTAGGAAAAAAATATATCAGGGTATCAAGGGAAGATATTTTTTGCGAAAACGCCGTATATTTTGACACCATTGAAGATGCGGCACAGTTTCTAAAAAATAAAGCTGGCAGGATATTTGTAAGCACAGGCAGCAAAGAGGCAGATAAATACACTGTAATAGATGATTATGAAAACAGGATAGTAATAAGGATACTTGATTCAGATGAAGCCTTAAAAAAGTGCAGGGATATGGGATTTAAAAATATATTATGCGGCCTGGGACCGTTTACAGTTGAAGAAAATATGAGAGATTTTAAGGGCTGCAGCTGGCTTGTGACTAAAAGTTCAGGAAAGGCTGGAGGATTTGAGGAAAAAATCAAAGCCGCAAGAGAACTTGGAATGAAAACAGCCGTAATAAAACGTCCTGATGACAAGGGATACAGCCTGGAGGAAGTATATAAAATGATAGACAGACAGTTTATAACGGAGCCATCGGAGATAGAAAAACGAAGCATGGCCATAATCGAGGAAAAAATAAAAGACAAAAATATAGATGAAAAAAATAAAGATGTTGTAAAAAGGGTCATACATACAACGGCTGATTTTGACTATGCTGATAATCTGGTGTTTTCTGAAAATGCAGTGGACATATTCATAAATAAACTTAAAAACGGAGCAAATATAGTCACAGATACAAATATGGCTCTGGCGGGCTTAAATAAAAAGATGTTAAAGAAGCTGGGGATAAAGGCATATTGTTTTATGGCCGATGAGGATGTGGCTAAAGAGGCATATAAAAGGGGAATAACCCGCGCGGCCGTATCAGTGGAAAAAGCTGGAGAACTTGCTGGAGAAACTATTTTTGTTGTGGGAAATGCGCCAACATCGCTCATAACCATAGATAAAATGATTGCAGAAAATAGACTTTCACCGGCATTTATAGTAGGTGTTCCAGTGGGATTTGTAAATGTGGTGGAGTCTAAAAAACTCATACTGGAAGGGAATGTCCCCTATATCGTTTCCAAGGGAAATAAAGGCGGAAGCACCGTTGCTGCGGCCATAGTAAACGCTGTCCTTTATAAAATAGGAAGATAACATAAGAAATCTAAATATTTGAGGTGTAAAATGAATCATAATTTACATAAGAAAGCCATACTTGTGGTAAGCTTTGGCACCAGCTATAACGATACGAGGGAAAAGACCATCGGCGCCATAGAGAGAAAAATAGCCGATAATTATCCGGATTATACCGTAAGAAGGGCGTTTACCAGCAGGATAATAATAGATATACTTAAAAATAGAGACGGTATATACATAGATAATGTGACTCAAGCGCTTAAAAAACTGTATGACGACGGCTTTGAATATGTGGTCATTCAGCCTACCCATGTTATGAATGGCTTTGAATATGATGAGCTCATGGCCGATGCCAGGAAGTGCCAGAATGATTTTAAAAAAATGAGCTTTGGAAAGCCGCTTCTTACATCAAGCGGTGATTATGCCGAAGCTGTAGAGGCCATCGTGAGTGAAATCGGAAATATCGATCCAGATACGGCGGCGGTATTTATGGGCCATGGTACGGAACATTACGCTGATTCAGCCTATGCTGCCCTGGATTATAGGTTCAAGGCTATGGGATATGATAATTTTTTTGTTGGAACGGTGGAAGGATACCCGGATATACACGAGGTCACGGCTTTCATTAAAAAAGGCGGATATAAAAAGGCAGTGCTTTATCCGTTTATGATAGTTGCCGGTGACCATGCCAATAACGATATGGCTGGAAATGACGGTGACAGCTGGAAAAATGTGCTGGAAAATGCCGGGTGTGCTGTTAAGTGCAATATAAGAGGACTTGGCGAATATGAGGGCATACAGGATATGTTTTTAGAGCATATCGAAAAGGCCGTTGATGAGATAGAAAGTTATATGGATTAAAAGCAGGGGATATAATGCTTAAAAGCGGATTTACTACGGGAAGCTGTGCAGCAGCGGCGGCAAAGGCGTCAGCTGTAATGGCTCTCAGTAGAAAAATAATAAAAACAGTGAGCATAATGACACCGTCTGGGACGATGTTTGAAACAGAAGTTTTAAATGCCGAAATAGGAGATAACTGCGCCTCATGTGCCGTTAAGAAATACTCCGGGGATGACCCGGATGTAACCAATGGTATTCTTATATATGCCGAAGTATCAATAAACAATAGTGGTAAAATATCCATTGACGGCGGCAAAGGTGTAGGCAGGGTCACAAAAAAGGGCCTTGGCATTGAGGTAGGACAGGCTGCCATAAACATGGTACCGAGAATAATGATAGAAAATGAAGTCAGGGAAGTGATAGATTCCTTTGGATGTGAACTTGGGGCAGACATTATAATTAGTGCTGAAAACGGTGAAGAAATAGCCAAAAAAACTTTTAATCCCAGACTGGGGATAGAAGGCGGCATATCCATACTTGGCACCAGCGGCATAGTTGAACCCATGAGCAGAAAGGCTCTCATTGATTCCATAAAGGCTGAAATAAGGGTAAAAAAAGCCAATGAAGGAGATATACTTTTGATGACACCTGGAAATTATGGTGCTGAGTTCATCAAAAACCAATATGGTATTGACATCGATAAGGCACTTAAATGTTCAAATTTTGTGGGTGAGAGCATCACGGCGGCTGTGGAAAGTGGTTTTAAAGAAATACTTCTTGTCGGGCATGTTGGAAAGCTGGTGAAGCTGGCTGGAGGCATAGGAGATACCCACAGCAGGAACGCGGACTGCCGAATGGAGATACTTGCTTCAAATGCGGCATTTTTTACTGACGACATAAAAGTGATAAGAAATATCATGGAGTGCACAACAACAGAAGAGGCGGCATCTGTTTTAAGGGAAAATGGGATTTTAGACGATACCATGAAAAGGGTAGCAGATAAGGCCAAGGTCTATATTGGCAGATTAACAGATGGCAGGGCAGAATGTGGCATAGTTATGTTTACCAATGAGCTTGGCATATTGTCCCAGAGCGTAAATGTAAAGAAGCTTCTTGAGAAGATAAAGGAGAATTAAATTGACTGTATATATTATAGGCGCTGGATGCGGAGACAGTGAACTTTTGACAGGCCGTGCCTCATCAATGGCGGAAAAATGCGAAGTAATCATAGGACCAGAAAGGCTTGTAAAAAAGTATGAAGGCTTCAAAAAAGTTTATTATGAATATAAGGCCGAAAAAATAAAGGAGATAATCGACAGGGAAAATGAGGATACGGCTGTATTTATGAGCGGAGATACGGGGATATACAGCGGTACAAAAAGGCTTGTGGATGTTTTAAATGGTTATAAAGTCGAGGTGATACCCGGAATATCCACAGTTTCTTATTTTTCCTCAAAAATAAATATCCCCTGGCAGGAATGGAAGATCATAAGTATCCATGGCAGAAAATCAAATGTAATAGGACATATTAGGGAAAATAAATATACTTTTGTGTTCATGAATGGTGCAGATGATGTGAAAAATATATGTTCTAAACTTGTATCATACGGTATGGATAACGTATATGTTTACGCAGGATATGACCTGTCCTATGAGAGTGAAAAAATAATAAAAGGTTTTTCAAAAGATATAAACTTTAGTGAAAAAACTAGCCTTGAGGCGGCTCTTTTTGTAAATGAAAACCATAAAAAAATATATGGGGAAATAGATGACCGTGAATTCATAAGGGGCAGTGTGCCCATGACAAAGTCCGAGATAAGGACGATATCCCTCTCTAAGCTTGGATTAAGTGCGGATTCAGTTTTATATGATGTTGGTGCTGGTACGAGCTCAGTTTCAGTGGCTGCGGCTATGATAGATCCGGAAATAAAAGTATATGCCATTGAAAAGAACAGGGACGCTCTTGAGCTTATAAAGGCCAATAAAACCAAATTTTACGCTGACAATATTGAAATTATCGACGGGGAAGCACCAGAGGTACTGGATAAAATAGATGAAATACCTACTCATGTATTTATAGGCGGGAGCGGGCGTAAAATGGAGAATATCGTTGACAGGATAATCAAAAAGAATGATGATGTAAAGTTCGTAGTAAACGCAGTAACTCCGGAAACCCTTTCTGAAACGCTTAGGATATGTCAAAAAATCAAAAGGACCCCGGATATAGTTCAGATATTTGCATCAAGGGGAGAAAAAGCGGGAAGCAGCACCATAATGAGGGCGTTGAACCCAGTCTATATAATTTCGTTTTAAGGCGGTGGAGCTATGTTTTTGCCAAGAATCGTCATAGGAGGAACTGGCAGCGGCTGTGGAAAGACGACAGTTGTATGTGCCATATTAAAGGCCCTCAAAAACAGGGGATCAAAAATATGTGCGGCAAAATGCGGACCTGATTATATAGATCCCATGTTTCATGAAAGGGCTCTTGATGTGCCGTCGAAAAATGTCGATTTATTCTTTTCAGATGATAATTTAACAAAGGCACTTTTAGCAGAGCACGCAAAAGATTCGGATATATGTGTTATTGAGGGCGTTATGGGGTACTATGACGGCCAGTCCTTTGAAAATACAAAGGGCAGTACATATAATGTGGCCGATGTTTTAGGTTCTCCGGCGGTTATCGTTTTAAATGCACGGGGAATGGCTGTTACCACAGCGGCACTTATAAAGGGAATGGCTGATTTTGAAAAAAACAGCAGGATAAGGGCTGTTATTCTTAATAATATCAGTCCCATGTCCTATGACCCATTAAAAAAGACGATAGAGGATAAAACCGGTATAGAGGTCATTGGTTTTCTTCCAAATGACAGTGATTTTAATATAAACAGCAGGCATCTTGGCCTTGTTATGCCCGATGAGAGCACAAATGATATACTGGAAAAAATGGCTGAGGCAGCAGAAAAATACATAGACTTGGACAGGCTTATTGAAATAGCACAGGAAGCCGGAGAGCTGGAGTTTGAAAGACCCAATATAAAAAGTGGCGATAAATTTAAAATAGCTGTGGCAATGGATGAAGCCTTTTGTTTTTATGATTCGGATAACCTTGAACTTTTAAAAAAGATGGGTGCTGAAATAGTATTTTTCAGCCCGATCAATGATAAGGCTGTACCCGATGCCGATGGGATGATACTGGGAGGAGGCTATCCTGAGCTTTACGCTGAAAAGCTTTCAGAAAATATAAGCATGCTGGATGATATAAGGACAAAAATAAAAGATGGTATGCCCTGTCTTGCTGAGTGCGGTGGATTTATGTATTTAAGTAAAGCTATAGATGGATTTACTATGGCGGGCATATTTGACGGGACCGCTTATAATACCGGGAAACTTTCAAGATTTGGATACCTGGAGCTGAAATCTGATAGAAAATATATGGACGGCATAAGGGGACACGAATTCCACCACTGGGATATGGATGAATGTGGTAATGAATGTACTGCTGTTAAACCTTCGGGCAAAAGCTGGCAGTGCATGAGCTTTTATAAAAATACCATTGCAGGCTATCCCCATTTATATTACTGGTCCAAGCCTGAATTTGCTGAAAAATTTGCAGATAACTGCCGTTCATGGAGGAAATAGGATGTTAGTTGTTATAATTGGAGGCAGCGGAAGCGGGAAAAGTGAGTTTGCCGAAAATACAGCAGTTAAACTCAGAAAAAACAGGCTCATATATGCGGCTGCTATGATGCCATTTGGCCAAGAGGGAGAAACGAGGATAAAAAGGCACAGGAATGCAAGAAAGGACAAGGGGTTTATTACCCTTGAGAAATATACTTGCCTAAAAAGCCTTGAGGTCCAAGAGGGAGATACAGTACTCCTTGAGTGTATGTCGAATCTTCTTGCAAATGAGATGTTTGACAAATATGGAGCAGGAGAAAATTCTGTCAGTGAGATCATCAAGGGAGTAGACATAATAGAAAATGAAGCTGAAAATCTCATAATTGTGACCAATGATATATTTTCTGATGGGGAGAAATATGCTCCCGAGACTGAAATGTATATAAAATATCTTGGTCAGATAAACAGATATATTTGTTCAAAGGCTGATGTGGTATACGAGGTCGTATGCGGCATACCGATAAGGCTCAAGGGGGAAGAAATATGTTGAAAGCTGTGGCTGCGGCCTTTTCAATGTACAGCGCCATACCAATGCCATATATAGAATGGGACGAAAAAACCATGAAATACGCCTTTTGTTTTTTCCCTCTTGTGGGAGCTGTGATCGGTATTTGCGGGTATCTGGCATATATGCTCCTTGATATGGCAGGTATCGGAATAATGCTTAAGTCCTGTGTGGCAGCCGCACTGCCGGTAATAATAAGCGGAGGTATACATATGGATGGGTTTATGGATACATCCGATGCTATTGGTTCCCACGCTGACAGAGAAAAAAAGCTTGAGATCATGAAAGACCCCCATACAGGAGCCTTTGCCATTATTGCAGCCGTGGTATATATGATGATGTATGCAGGCTTATTCAGCGAGATAAAGACAGGGGACTTATTTGTATACTCTTGTGGATTTTTCATGTCAAGGGCTTTGAGCGGATTTTTCCTTATGGCTTTGCCAAAGGCAAAAAAAGATGGACTTGCTGTTATGTGGAGCAGTATGACGGATAAAACGGCCGCATATATACTTTTGGCTGAATATATACTATGCTCATTGATAATGGTACTGTTTGGAGCCATCACGGGAATTATCGCTGTTATATTAACCATATGTGCCTCAGTCATACATTATTTTATGTGCAGAAGGATTTTTGGAGGCATTACCGGTGATATAGCTGGATTTTTTCTTCAAATAGCTGAGATGGTTGTACTTTTGGGATGCGTTATCGGAGGAAAACTATGATACTAGTAATTGGTGGAAGAAATCAGGGTAAAAGTGAATATGTAAGCCAAAATTACCCTGGAACAAAGGTTTTAAATGGATTTCACAATGCAGTAAAAGAATATATGCTGGAGGGAAAAGACATAAAAGAACTCATTGAAAAGGCAGTAAATGATTTTGATGTCGTCATAAGTGATGAAATAGGGTGCGGCATAGTACCTGCTGAAAAATTCGACAGGGATTGGAGAGAGAAAACTGGCAGGGCTTTATGTGTCATTGCTGAGCAGGCGGAAAGCGTATACAGGATAACTTCCGGCATAGCTTTGAAAATCAAGTGAGGTAATTTATGAATATAGTAATTTCTGTTGTTATGGGATTTATCCTTGACTGTATATTCGGCGACCCGGATTTTAAACTGCATCCCATAAGACTAATGGGAAATTTAATATTAGCTTCGGAAAAGGTTTTAAGGCGGCTCTTTCCAAAGAATAAGGATGGTGAGCTGGCAGGGGGATTCATGCTCTTTATGATCGTATCAGTAATAACTACTGGCATTGTATATGTGTTCCTTAAGTTTGTGTACGGGATAAATATATATGCCGGTCTTATTTGCGAGAGCATTTTTTGCTGGCTTTTTTTTGCGGCAAGATCCCTTAAAACAGAAAGCATGAAGGTGTATTATGAGGCTGAAAAAGGCGACCTTATATCAGCAAGAAAGGCAGTATCCATGATAGTTGGGCGTGATACGGAAAGGCTTGATATGCAGGGCGTTATAAAAGCAGCCGTGGAGACTGTGGCTGAAAATACATCGGACGGAGTAATAGCTCCGATGATTTTTATGGCCATTGGAGGAGCTCCCCTTGGTGCCTTTTATAAGGCCGTAAATACCATGGATTCTATGGTGGGATACAGAAACGAAAAATATCTGTACTTTGGAAGAATAGCGGCCAGGGTTGATGATATATTTAATTTTATACCGTCAAGGATAAGCGCCATAATGATGATAGCAGCCTCATTCATACTGAAGATGGACTATAAGGGAGCAGTTAAGATCTTTAAGAGGGACAGGCTCAAACATAAGAGCCCAAATTCAGCCCAGACAGAGGCTGTATGTGCCGGAGCTTTGGGTTTGAGGCTCGCGGGAGACGCCTGGTACTTTGGAGAATTGTATAAAAAGGACTATATTGGCGACCACATAAATGAGGTCGTGCCGGAGCATATAATTAAGGCTAATAGAATGATGTATGCGGCGTCTGTGCTGACACTGATTGCAGCTGTAGTATTAAGGATAGTGATAATGGGAGGCATATGATGGAAAAGGTTCATGGCGGAGACATATACTCATACAGAAGGGATATAATCGATTTCTCGGCGAATATAAATCCCCTTGGCATCAAAAAAGAAGTAAGAGATGCCATAGCAGAGTCCGTGGATACTGCGTCAGTATATCCGGATACAGAATACAAAAAACTAAGGGAAGCCATAGCGGAGATCGAGAATACATGTCCAGAGTACATCGTATGCGGAAATGGAGCGGCAGAGATAATTTTTAATTTAGTCCTGGCCATAAGACCGCAAAAGGTGCTTTTAACTGCCCCAGCCTTTGCTGAATATGAAAAGGCAGTGGATGTATGGGGAAGTGAAAAGATATTTTTTGATTTGTCTGAATCAAAGAATTTTAAAATGGATGAGGGCATATTAAAAATGATAAATGGCGTGGATATGATGTTTTTATGCCAGCCGAACAACCCAACGGGAAAACTCATAGAACCCGGTCTTATGAAAAAAATAATCGATGAGTGCAGCAAGAATAATGTATTTCTTGTTATAGATGAATGTTTTCTGGATTTTACGGGAAAGAAAGAAGAGTTTACGGCAGCGGGATTTATTGAAAAATATAAGAATCTGTTCATACTCAAGGCATTCACAAAGATGTTTGCCATACCCGGCATAAGGATGGGATACGGGATATGCTCAAATAATACAGTTATGGATAAAATATATGCCGTAAGACAGCCTTGGAGCGTATCATGTACGGCTGAAGCCGCTGGAATAGCCTGCTGTATGATATATGACAGAACAGTATCTGAAACTGTGGACTATATTTCAAATGAGAAAAAATTCCTTTACGAAAGCTTTGAAAAAATGAATGTAAAATACTTTAGTTCGGCCGCAAATTACATATTGTTTAAAGCTGAGGAAGGCCTTAAGGAAAAAATGGCTGATAAAGGATTTCTCATAAGGAGCTGTTCCAATTACAGGGGGCTCGACGGCCATTTTTACAGGATGGCAGTTAAAAAACACGAGGATAATGCCAGATTCATTAAGGCGCTGGAGGAATGTTTATGTCAAAAAAGATAATGATACAGGGCACCATGTCCAATGTGGGAAAAAGCCTGATAACGGCCGCACTATGCCGTATATTTACCCAGGATGGATACAGGTGCTCTCCGTTTAAATCTCAGAATATGGCTTTGAACTCATATATAACTCCAGACGGACTTGAAATAGGCAGGGCACAGGCCATGCAGGCTGAAGCAGCTAAAATAGAAGCTGATGTATGTATGAATCCCATATTGTTAAAGCCTACAAATGATATAGGCTCACAGGTCATACTTATGGGAAAGTCCATAGGAAATATGAGGGCTTCGGAGTATTTTAAAAGGAAAAAAGAATTTATACCATACATACTTGATGCCTATAAAAGACTTTCTGAAAATAACGATATAATAGTCATAGAAGGGGCAGGAAGCCCAGCGGAAATAAATCTTAAGCAAAATGACATAGTAAATATGGGACTGGCAGAAATGCTCTCATCACCTGTCATTTTAACGGGTGACATAGACAGGGGCGGAGTTTTTGCCCAGCTGCTTGGCACCATGGAGCTGTTGGAAAAGAAAGAAAGGGCTCTGGTAAAGGGAGTACTTATCAATAAATTCCGTGGAGATATAGAAATACTCAGGCCTGGACTGACAGCCATTGAAAAAAGATGCTCAACAAGGGTGCTGGGTGTCGTACCTTACATAAATTGTGATATAGATGACGAGGACAGCCTAAGCGAAAGATTCCATAAAACCAACGTAAATGGTCTTATTGACATAGCCGTGATACGATTAAAAAGAATATCTAATTTTACTGATTTTATCCCATTTGAATGTATAGATGGTGTAAGTGTCAGGTATGTTTCAAAGGCAGCAGAAATAGGGAACCCTGATATGATAATAATACCCGGAACAAAAAATACAGTGGGAGACCTTATGCAGCTAAGGGTAAATGGGATAGAAGCGGCTGTTAAAAAGTTTGCCTCCAAGGGAGGAGCTGTATTTGGCATATGCGGCGGATACCAGATGCTTGGAGAAAAAATAATCGATATGGAAGGCGCTGAGACAAAGGGCGAGTTTAGAGGAATGGAGCTCATACCTGTTGAGACTGTGTTTGACAGTGAAAAGACCACAACAAGGACAGAAGGCTGTTTGAATAGGATAGATGGCATATTTAAAAATCTGTCCGGCCTTCATTTCAAGGGATATGAAATCCATATGGGTGAAGACGGAAGAAACGAATATATCCTAAAGGGCAAAAATAACGTGTATGGTACATATATCCATGGAATATTTGACGAAAAACAGATCGCTGAAAATATCATAAGATCCCTTATGGAAATGAAGGGACTGGTGTATGATAATATAAAGGCTGTGGATATGGCGGAGTATAAAAATACCCAGTATGACATACTTGCTGAAAATGTCCGCAGGAACATTGATATGGAAGCTGTTTATGATATTCTTGAAAAAGGGGTGTGATCTATGACAGGACTCGTTCATATTTATTGTGGAGACGGCAAGGGGAAGACTACGGCAGCAGTAGGCCTTGCAGTGAGATGTGCCGGAGGCGGAGGAAAGGTGCTTTTTGCGTCATTTCTTAAGGATGACAGGAGCGGAGAGCGAAATATCCTTGATTATATCGACAATATAGAGCTTATAAAGAATCCTAAAAAAATAGGATTTTATAAATTTATGGATGATAAAGAAAAAGAAGAATGTAAAAAAGAATGCAGGGATAAGTTCTCGCTCATAAAAGAACTCATAGCTGAAAACGAATACGATATGCTCATACTTGACGAAATAATACCGGTCATAAATTACGGCATAATATCAGAAGAAGAAATGCTTGATTTTTTAAACACAAAGCCTGAAGGTCTTGAGACTGTCCTTACGGGAAGGGGACCTTCTGAAAAACTCATGGATGCCGCAGACTATGTCACAGAGATGAAAAAGATTAAGCATCCCTTTGACAAAGGTATAAAGGCTAGGGCTTTTATTGAAATGTAGGTGTATTTATGGAACTTGAGGAAGCTCTGAAAAGAATAAAAAAATTTGACGATGCCGCCTATGAGGCGTCAGAAAAAAAGTGGCTCACACTGGTGAAGCCGCTCTTTTCTCTGGGAAGGCTGGAAAAGGCCGTCTCACAGATGGCTGGTGTCAAAGGAAAAATGGACTTTGACCTTGAAAAAAAGATACTTGTTATCATGTGCGCTGATAATGGCGTTGTAAAAGAGGGTATATCCCAGTGCGGCAGTGAAGTAACAGCCACAGCAGCACGAAGTTTTGCCTTTGGAGAGTCAGCGGCCTGTATAATGGCAAAGAGAGCCGGCGTAGATGTACTTCCCATCGATGCCGGAATGGTGACGGACGTCAGTGAGATAAGGAGCATAAAGCAGGCCTATGGCACTGAAAATATGGCAGAGGGACCGGCCATGGCAAGGGAAAACTGTATCAAGATAATAGAAAAAACCATAGACATAGTCGGTGAACTGGCCGAAAATAACTATGACATAATACTTACGGGTGAAATGGGTATAGGTAATACAACGACTGCCTCAGCGGTCACATCTGTACTGCTGGATAAGGACCCGTCAGAGGTAACAGGACGTGGTGCCGGCCTGACCAGTGAAATGCTTAAGCACAAGATAGAAGTTATCAAAAAAGCCATTGATATAAATAAGCCTGATAAAAATGATCCTCTGGATGTCCTTTCTAAGGTGGGAGGATATGATATAGCAGGAATGGCTGGACTCTTCATAGGAGGAGCAGTATATGGGATACCTGTGGTGATAGACGGATTTATATCATCTGTATCGGCCCTTTTAGCCTGCAGGATAGACAGCAGGGGAAAGGATTATATACTGCCATCCCATTTATCAGAGGAAGCAGCTGCCAAATACATACTGAAGGAGCTTGGACTTGAGCCATTTATTTCATGCGGGATGTTTTTGGGAGAAGGCAGCGGAGCGGTATCGCTGATGCCCCTCCTTGATATGGCTTTAGATGTATACAATAAGCTTAATACATTTGATAAATGGGAACACGAGGCATACAAAGTTTTAAGGTGATCGTATGAAGATAATACTTATCCGCCATGGTAAAACCGAAGGGAACATAAAAAACAGATATATAGGCAGGACGGACGAGCCTCTTTGTGTGGAAGGTTTGGATGAAATAAGAAAAAATAAATATCCGCCGGCTGATTTTGTAGTATCAAGCCCCATGCTCAGGTGCAGACAGTCGGCTAAGCTGATTTATGGAAACATAGATCATATTGAAGATGGCCTTAGGGAATGTGATTTTGGCGAGTTTGAAAATAAAAGCTATGAAGACCTTAAATATGACCAAAGGTATATTAGATGGATGGAAAGCAGCGGGAAGCTGCCATTTCCAGGCGGAGAGGATATGGAAGGGTTTTCAAAAAGGTGTATAGAAGCCTTTGAGAGGACAATAAAAAAGTATGATAGTATTAAAACCATGGCCTTTGTCGTTCATGGAGGTACGGTCATGGCAGTGGCGCAGAAATATCTCGGCGGCAATTTTTACGATTATCATTTGAAAAACGGGGAATATATGGTACTATCTTTATATGAATGATCATTTATGTAAAGGGATGATGTTTAGTGGAATTAAGTATCAGAAAAGCCGAGATGCGTGATATTGATGCAGTGGAGAGCATATACAACAGGATACTTGACAACGAACAGAAAAGTGGAAATATATATACCAACTGGCAGAAGGGGCTTTATCCCACGAGAAATGACGCCGTTTCAGCCCTTGAGGCAGGAACATTATATGTGGGCGAGCTTGATGGAAAAGTGGCTGCCTGTGTTAATCTGAACCATATACAGCCGCCTGAATATTCAAAAATAAACTGGTCCTTGGAGGCAGACGGCAGGGAAGTACTTGTTATACATACTTTATGCATACCTCCTGAAAACGCCGGAAAACAGCTGGGAAAGCAGTTTGTAGAGTTTGCGGAAAAGCTGGCCGGTGAACTTGGATGCAAGACCATACGCCTGGATACATACGAACGAAATATTCCGGCATCATCTTTATATAGAAAGCTTGGATATAAGTATGTAGGCAGCGCTGAATTTAATTTTCAAAATGTTATTATGGAAACGCTTATCTGTTTCGATAAGGCCATTGACTGATGGAGGGGATAATATGCCAAAGAAAATAATACTTGATGTGGACACAGGTTCAGACGATGCAGTCGCTATAATGACAGCCCTTGGATGCAGTGATCTGGAAGTTGTGGGCATCTGCTGTGTATGGGGAAACCTGGATGTGGAGGATACGCCGGAAAATACTCTCCGTCTTGTGTCAGCGCTGGGAAAGGATACTCCGGTATATAAGGGAGCACCTACAGCCATTGCTAAATATCTTGAAAGGGCGGTCAAGGAAGATCTTAAACCAATAATAAAGGATGGCAAAGAAGTAAGGATACACTATAAGAGACGGGAAGGACTTGAACAGGAGACGGACAAAAAAGCTGAGAAAAAGGACGCGGTAGCATTTTACATAGACTGCCTTGGAAATACAAAGGAAAAAATAACAGTCATCACCGTAGGCCCCATGACTAATCTCGGCCTTGCTCTTTCGGCAGTACCTTCCATAGCTGAGAATATAGAGGAGCTCATCATAATGGGCGGAACGGACAGGCTTGGAAATGTTTCAGAATGTGCTGAGGCAAATGTATGGCATGACCCTGAGGCCGCACAGATAGCCCTTAATGCCGGAGTACCTACAACATTCATTAGTCTGGATGCCACACATTCTGCGGCCCTTACATTGGAAGACGCTGAAAAACTAAGAGGCCTTGGAACGTTTTCCGGAAAGTTCACAGCAAGGATAATAGAGCAGAGGACTGAATTTGACAGTGCTTCCGTTGGAAAGGAACTGGACAGGACACCGGTGCATGATTCCCTTGCCGTATGCGCGGCCATAGACAGATCCGTAATAACGGACTATGAGAAATGCAGGGTAAAGATCGCTCTTTCAGGAGCAGCCGAAGGAAGGACAATAATCGACAGGAGAGAGCCTGCCGGTGAGCCGAACTGTATTTTTACCCTCAGAGCATCCCATGATAAATATATGGAAATGCTTGAAAAATATCTTGGATGATAAATGCATATTAAAAACCGCATCCATAACAGATGCGGTTTTTATTGTTTACATCAGGCTGCCGTTAGGGCCGGCAGATAGTTATTTAAGCATTTTCAGTAATTATAATGGCTGATCGGTCTCAGACTGTATCTCGATCATTTTTAGATAATCTTTATCCTGGCTTTTAGGTTCAGGGATAAATTTTTTGGCAAATTTTCCGCTGCCTTTTTTCTTTATATAGAAATATCCGATTATAGAGAAAACAACAGCTCCTATGAAATTAACGAACAGGTCCTTCATGGTATCAATAAGTCCGATATCAAGATATCCTTCAATGGGCAGTGCTTCTCCGTTGACTATGGTAGAAGTTATGTTATTGATGTGATAGGGGATGTTGGCTCCATCGGGATTGAGAGACACTGAATTGATTGAAGTTATTATGGTGTCCTTCTGCATATCCATATTAAGGTTCTGATCGATAAAGAACTCAAAAAATTCCCAGAGCACACCTATGGTCATTGAAAAACAAAAGGCTACGACCGCGACGAAAAACGGCGAGAGATTAAAAGACAGCCTTTCATCTTCATTCAGAAGGTTTACAAGTGAAAAACCAATGGCCGCTGCCAGGAATCCGTTCAGTGTATGAAGTATCGTATCCCAGGCCTGTATCTTTATATAAAACTCATTTACTTCACCTAAGATCTCTGCGGCAAATATAAACATTAGGATAATTATTTCAAGTGTGCTTGGAAGATCTATCCTGAACTGTACCTGCACAAAACTTGGGAGGGTAAGTAAAACCAGTGTCAGTGCGCATAAAAACACGTTTTCGTAGTTACCCATAAATATCTGCCTTATCATAACTGCGATAACTATTGCCCTAATTATCAGATATACGATAAATGTGCTTCTGTGCTCCCTTAATTCCATATCCATTGCTTTTTTTATGTTTTTTCTTTTTTGCTTTTTAGGTGTCATCGTCCGCTCCTTTCTGCTTCTATTGAAAAAAATAGTTTTTTATGATACTCTTTTATTTATTACGATAACATATTCCAATTATATTATCAAATTAAATAAAGTACTTCATAAGCGAAAAGAGGGAAATTATGAAAACAGGACTTGTTCTTGAGGGCGGTGCCATGAGGGGACTGTATACGGCAGGCGTCCTTGATATATTAAATGATAATGATATAAAAGTTGATGGAGTTATAGGAGTTTCAGCCGGTGTCATCCATGGCATAAACTATGTTTCAGGACAGCGCGGAAGAAGCATTAGGTATACTTTAAAGTACCGTAAAGATAAAAGATATATGAGTATCCGTTCATTGCTTAAAACCGGAAATATGGTAGAAACTGAATTCTGTTATCATGAAATACCGGAAAAACTTGATCCCTTTGACTATGAAACGTTTATGAATTCGGGGATAGATTTTTATTCGGTATGCAGCAATGTGGAGACCGGCAGGATACATAAAATGCACTGACTTACATAAGCAGATCGATGTCATAAGAGCTTCGGCTTCGATGCCGTTTGTTTCACAGATAGTGGAAACAGAAGGACTCAAGCTCCTTGATGGAGGCATATGCGACAGTGTCCCGGTTAAAAAGTTTATGGAAATGGGATACGACAGGCTGGTAGTAGTACTTACTAAACCTAAAGGATATGTTCCTAAACCTAACAGCCCCATATTATCAAGGAAAAAATATGGACAATATCCGGAGTTTGTGGACGCGCTCATAACAAGACATCTCCGTTACGCTGAAAATCTTAATTATGTAAATGCTATGGAAGACAGCGGAGAGATACTTGTAATAAGACCATCCAGAAAAGTTAAAATATCAAGAACAGAAAAGAATCTTGCCAGGATATGGGAAATGTATGATCTGGGTAGAGAAGACGCAAAGGGCAGGATCGAAGAGGTAAAACAATGGCTGACAAAACAATAATAGGGGTAATGCCTCTATATGACGATGAAAAGGAAAGTATATGGATGCTTCCGGGGTATATGGACGGCATAACAGAGGCCGGAGGAATACCGGTGATGCTTCCCCTTCATATGAGCGGTGAAGATTTTGATAAGCTGGACAAGTTCTGTGACGGATATCTTTTTACAGGCGGACATGATATTGACCCTGCTTTATATGGTGAAGAAAACCATGGCAAATGCGGCTTGATAAATAAGGACAGGGATAATATTGAAAGAATGGTTTTTAAAAAAGCCTATGAAGAAGATAAACCGATACTTGGCATATGCAGAGGCATACAGATGATAAACGCTCTTATGGGCGGGACACTGTATCAGGATATACCTGAAGAAATCAAGACTGATACAGAGCATCATATGGAACCGCCCTATGACAGAGAGGCACACAAGGTTAGAATAACAGAAGGTTCATCGCTGTATAAACTATTGGGAAAAGAGATCCTTTCTGTAAACAGCTATCACCACCAGGCGGTCAAAAGGCTTGCAGACGGTCTGAGCGTTATGGCTGTGTCAGAGGATGGGATAATAGAAGCGGTGGAAGATAAAAGCAGAAAATTCCTTTGGGCTGTCCAGTGGCACCCTGAATTTTTATATAAAAATGATGAATGTTCAAGAAAAATATTCCGGACCTTTACAGAGGCCTGCATGAAAAAGTGAGGAGCGGACTATGGAAACATACATAAGAAAATTTGAAGAAAAAGATGTGCCTGATATGGTGGCAATATGGAATGAAGTCGTTGAGGACGGCATTGCTTTTCCGCAGACTGAACTGTTAGACGCTGAAAGCGGCAGAGAGTTTTTTTCGGCTCAGACATACTGTGGCGTAGCCTGTGCTGATAACGGGGATATATATGGACTTTATATACTCCATCCCAATAATGTGGGAAGATGCGGCCATATATCAAATGCCAGCTATGCAGTAAAGTCAACGGCAAGAAACCTTGGAATAGGAAAAAAACTTGTTACAGACTGTATGGCCAGAGCGTCGGAAAATGGCTTTAAAATACTTCAGTTTAACGCCGTTGTAAAAACAAACTATCAGGCAAGACATTTGTATGAAGAACTTGGATTTAAGCCCCTTGGAGTTATTCCAGGAGGATTTCTTATGAAAGACGGAAATTACGAGGATATAGTTCCGTATTATCACGAGGTATAACAAAATGGCAGGATCATCAAATGTATGACCCTGCCGGATATTCTATGTATTAAAAATCAGAAGTTGTAAGGTGACGTGGACACCATGAGCATTTTTACCGTTTCTTCAGATTCATTGCTCCAGCGGTGGCCAATATAGTTAGGGTAGTAGAGGGTATCATAGGGTTCAAGCTTATAGGGCTTATGCCCCTCAAGATAAAATGTAAGGCATCCTTCCAGAACGAAAACCATTTCCTCACCGCCATGATGGCTGTAGCTTCCTGAATCAGAGTGGGGAGGGGTCTCGACGATAGCCGCGTACATTTCGTTTTTACCCTGTACGATGAATGATTCCTTTACAAATGAACCATTACTTATGTTTCTGACAAATGGTTCATGTTCACTGCGCTTTACATATTTGATCTTTGAGTGGTCTTCCTCAATAAAAAGAGAGAAGACAGGCACATCAAGAGCATCACATATAGCCTTTAATGTGAGCAGATTTGGAGAGTTCTTTCCCGTCTCTATCTGGCTTATTGTACTTGAGGCTATATTAGAGATACTGGAAAGTTCTCTTATTGACATATTTCTGTTAATACGGTGCTGTTTGAGTATGGCACCAATAAATTCAAGATCCATTTTTACACCGTCCTAAGTTGAGATGAGTAATTATAACAAATTAAAGCTGTTTAGTCAAATATTGGCGGATAAATTTGGAAATTTTTTTATTTTGTAAATGAAAAAGGAGGAAATATATATGAATGAACTATTAAACGAAGTAAAACAGTTACAGTCAGAAATAATCGAATGGAGGAGGCATTTTCATAAAAACGCCGAGCTCTCATTTGAAGAATATAAAACATCTGATTTTATAGAGGAAAAACTTAAAAGCTTTGGCGGCATCGAAGTAGAACGCCCCACAAAAACAGGAGTTGTCGGTAAAATATTTGGTTCCGGCAAGGGACCTACCATAGCACTTAGAGCTGATATCGATGCTCTCCCTATGACTGAGGTCAATGATCTGCCCTTTGTTTCAGTAAATAAAGAAGCTATGCATTCCTGCGGACATGATGGACATGCTGCCATACTTCTTGGAATAGCAAAGATCTTCTCAGCTAAAAAAGAAAAACTTAACGGAAATATCATATGCATATTCCAGCATGCTGAGGAACTTCCTCCCGGAGGAGCTATTGAACTTGTTAAGGCCGGCGTTATGGAAGGGGTAGATGAAATATACGGACTTCATCTTTCTTCAAACTATCCCACAGGCAAATTTGGAGTAGTTAACGGTGCTCTCACATCAGCCACGGACTGTTTTAAGATAAAGGTAAAGGGCAAAGGCGGCCATTCATCCATGCCCGAGCAGTGTGTTGACCCCATAGTAACAGCAGCCCAGATAGTTATGGGTATTCAGAATATAAAGTCCAGAAGGATAAGTGCCTATGAAACAGCTGTCCTTTCTGTCTGCAAGATACACGGAGGAGATGCTTATAACATCATACCTGAGACCGTTGATATCGAAGGCTCTGTGAGAACATTCTCAAAGGAGCTCAGAGACAGTATGCCTGATATGCTCAAACAG
Organism: Clostridiales bacterium; assembly: GCA_019423725.1. Lineage (GTDB taxonomy): Bacteria > Bacillota > Clostridia > Lachnospirales > Anaerotignaceae > Metalachnospira. The sequence continues at coordinate 126,957 of JAHZAW010000050.1, read as the reverse complement.
ATATCAGATGGAATAGCTGCAAGCATGGGCGCTGAATGTGAAGTTGTATATGAGAGGGGCTACAGCTCAGTAATCAATGATGAAAAACTTACTAACGAAGCCAGAGATACAGCCGGTAATGCCAGGAGAGGACTTCTCAGCCTTTACAGAGGCAACAGGCTGCCCTGGATGCTTTATCGAGATAGGAACAAGAAATTCTGAAAAGGGAACAGACAAGCCCCATCATAATCCTAAATATCTTATGGATGAGGATGGTCTCTACTATGGAACAGGATTTTTTGCAGCTATGCTTGAGCATAAACTTATGAAATAATAAAAGACGGAGGAGCATAATGGCAGTAATAAATGTAAAGGCTTCGGCCGGTAATTCGACAAAAACATATATAGAAACAGGCGGACATAAGGTCCTTATAGATGAGCCGCCTGCCTTTGGAGGAGAAGATACAGCTCCTAGTCCTGTGGCTATGCTGCTGGCCTCCCTGGCTGGGTGTATAAATGCCATTGGCCAGTGGGTGGCAAAGGAAATGGATTTTGTAATAGAAAAACTTGAGATAAATATTGACGGAGAAGTGGACGGGACAGCCTTTTTTACAGGTAATCTTGAAAACAGGGCTGGATTTTCAGATATAAAGGTCGATATTTCCCTTAAGGCTGATATCACAGAAGATCAGAAAAACATATGGCTTAAAAATGTTATAGACAGATGTCCGGTAACTGACAATTTGATCAATGGTACTTCCGTAAGTTTTAAAGCAGAACTTTAAAAAGATTACAAATTTTCCATGTTAACATAAAAATCGAAATTACGGAGATTTGATCATTTTTGTTAAGACATTTTAAAGAAAAATAATTATTTTTTGTCGCTTTTGGTATGAAAATGATTGACAATTTGAATTAATTTCGATATAATGAACACGGTTTTAGGACAGGCGATGGGGCCTTGACATTATATTAGCTCCATATCCCGTCCTATTTTTAAATAGGAGATGCAAATATATGAAAGAGAAAAGAAATGTAATCTTAATGGCTCTACCCTGTGTTATCACGCTTTTGGTAGCTTTTATCATACCGATGATATATACATTCATAAAAGCTCTGATGACTGATCCTCTTACATATTATACTCAATTCTTTACAGATCCTTTTTATCTTAAAATATTTAAAAACACGATAATACTCTCATTAAAAACAACGCTGCTTTCTCTTATTCTCGGTTATCCCGCGGCGTATTTCATAGCAAGAACAAAATCCAAAATAAAAGGAATATTAATAGTTGCAACGATCTTCCCCTTCCTGGTAAGTGCGGTAATAAGGGCTTATGGATGGATGGTAATACTGGGAAGTTCAGGACTTTTAAATCAGTTTTTACTTAACCTTGGACTTATAGAGGAACCCCTTGAGATCATGTATACAGAGACCTCTGTTATGATCGGTATGGCACAGCTCCTTCTTCCTTATATGATACTTGCCATAACAGGCGTTATCCAGTCCATTGACCAGAATGTGGAAAATGCCGCAAGAAGCCTTGGAGCTAACCCTGTACAGACATTTTTCAAGGTAACGCTTCCACTGAGCTCTCCCGGAGTAGTTTCAGGATGTATCCTCGTTTTCACCATGGGAATGACATCTTATATCACTCCTCAGCTCTTAGGTGGTGCCCAGTATCTTACAATGACAACACTTATATATAATCAGATCAAGACTACATATAACCTTGAGTTTGCCAACGCTATATGTTATATACTTGTATTTGCGATACTTATATTCCAGATCGTATCTAACAGCTTCAGCAACAGCGTTAATAAAAGATTAGGAAGTGGAAAAAATGCGTGAAGACAGAGTGAATTTATTCAGCAAGATAATGACGATAATTGCGTATTTGTTTATACTTGCTCCAATGATAATAATAGTTGTCGTATCCTTCAACTCAGGAGAGGCTATTTCGTTCCCGCCTTCTGGATTCTCTCTCAGATGGTATGAGAACATATTTACGGGACATACTGATTTCCCTACCGGATTTTTAAACAGTATAAAAATAGCCGTTGTGGCTACGGTAATAGATATTTTTATCGGTGTATTCGCTTCTTTAAGCGTAACAAAGTATGATTTTAAGGGCAGAGGACTTCTCATTGCCTTCTTTACAAGCCCCATGTTCATACCTTCTATCTCATTTGCCTTCGTGCTCATGAGAACAACAGCATCAATAAAGATGTTCACACCGTTTATAAAGATACTCATTGGACATTTGATCGTAATTATGCCATACATAATAAGAAATACAGTAAGTATCCTTGTAAACTTCAACTGGTCCGTTGAGGACGCGGCTGCGAGCCTTGGAGCTAATCCGGCTCAGGTATTTTTCAAAATAACACTTCCGCTGATAAAGCCCGGTATCATTTCCGGAGCGATGCTTGCTTTCCTCTATTCATTTGACGAAGCGGTAATCAGCAGTTTTCTTACATCAGCAAAGTTTATGACTCTGCCGATACAGATTATAAACTATATGGAATTCCAGTTTGACCCGACGGTCGCTGCCATAGCGACGATACTTATGGGAGCTTCACTTATAATAATGCTCCTTATTAATAAGTTTGTCGGTCTGGATTCTATGATCAATTAAGGAGGAAAAGACAAGTGGGTTATTTGACTATAAGCAATCTTACGAAAAAATATGGAGATTTTACAGCAGTTTCAAATATAAATCTTGATCTTGAAAAAGGCGAGATGGTAGCTCTCCTTGGAGGAAGCGGCTGCGGTAAGACCACTATCCTCAGAATGATAGCAGGATTCATCAGACCTAATGAAGGTACAATAGAAATAGACGGAAAAGTAATGAATTCCATACCTGCGTATAAGAGAAATGTAGGTATATTCTTCCAGAACTATGCGCTTTTCCCTCATATGAGCGTATTTGATAACATCGCGTTCAGCCTTAAACTTAAAAAAATGTCTAAGGATGAGATAAAGAAGAAAGTTGACGATATACTTGCCCTTGTAAAACTTGAAGGACTGGGAGAAAGATATCCCAGAGAACTTTCAGGAGGACAGCAGCAGCGTGTCGCCCTTGCAAGAGCCCTTGTTATGGAGCCAAACGTTCTCCTTCTGGACGAGCCCTTAAGTAACCTTGATGCGAAACTTCGTGTTGAGATGCAGGTGGAGATAAAGCGTATCCAGAGACATCTTGGAATAACAACAATAATAGTTACCCATGACCAGGAGGAAGCTGTTTCCCTTGCTGACAGGATAATCATTATGAATGCCGGACATATACTTCAGACCGGCACACCTAAATATGTATTCAACCATCCCGCAACACCATTTGTTGCTGATTTCATGGGATTTGCTAATTTCATACACGGAAAAGTTTCAGTAGTTGACGGCGACAGGATAACGATTACTACACCCAATGGAATAAATGTAGTTTCCATAGATGAAGAAAGCGATGATCTTGCCGTTGGTGATGATGCTGTATTTACCATAAGACCTGAAAACATCGTTCTTCATGACACAGAGGTCCCTGGATGTATCAAAGGAAAAGTACTTACGACAACATATAAGGGAAATATGACTAGAATAGATGTCGATGGTGTATTTGATGAAGGAATACATATAAGCAGTTATGATTATGGTGGACCAGGAGCAGGTGAGGAGATTTATATGACTCTTCCCGAATCAAAGGTTATCATATATAAAAAATAAGACAGACGTGAAAGGAGAAGTTTTATGAAAAAGTTTTTATCAGTCCTCATGATAGCAGCTTTAACAACAGCTGCTCTTGCAGGATGCAGCTCTTCAACTGAAGAAGAAACAACTGGCGAAGAACAGACAGAATCAACAGGAGAAGCCGACTATTCAGGTGTTGAGCTTGTTGTATGTACTTGGGGTGGATCAACAGGAGCAGCTACAAAGGAACTCGCTAAAGAGTTTGAGGAAAAATATGGCTGTACAGTAGTTCTTGACGAAGTTAACCAGAACTCAGACAGAATCGCAAAGATCCAGTCACAGATCGAGTCAGGAAACGTTGAGACAGATGTTGTTTATCTTTCAGGTGCTTACGCAAAACAGGGTGAAGGTCTTGGACTTTTCGAGCCAATCGACACAAATGTTGTAACAAGCCTTGATGAGCTTTATGATTTCGCTCAGAATGATACAGGATACGGCCCCATGGTATGTGTAGGACGTTTCGGTATCATGTACAATGAAGATGTACTTAACGAAAAGGGACTTGAACCCCCTACATCTTACATGGATCTCTTTGATGACAAATACGCTGGACTCGTTGCACTTCCTGCAATGACAGCAACAGCTGGTCCCTACGTATTCGCAGCTATAGCTGAGGACCTTGGCGGAGACCTTACAAACTATCAGGCAGCTCTTGACCTCTATGCTGAGAAGAAGGACAACATCGGTATGTGGTATACATCTGACCTTGTTCCCGCATTAACAAACAAAGAAGTAGCTATCACAGTTTATATGGACCTTATGCTTCCTGTACTTAACGAGTCAGGTCTTAACATGAAATGGGTAGACGCTGAAGAAGGAAACTTCGTAGATGACGTTTACATCAACGTAGTTAAGGATGCTCCCAACAAAGAACTTGCACAGCTTTTCATCGAGTATACAATCGAAAAAGCAACACAGGAGAAATTCATTGAACTTAACAATGAGGCTCCCACAAACAAGACAGCAGAAATGTCAGAAGAAAAGGACGCTTTCCTTGTTTACGGACAGGAAGAGTTCGACAAATGTAACTTCTTTGACTATGACTTCCTTAACGGAATCAAGCCTACTTTAATTGAAGAGTGGCAGAAGATCGTTGCATAAGCGATAAAAGACAACAAGGCTGGCGCATAAATTATGCGGCAGCCTTTTCTTTAGTAAATACCAAAATAAGGATTTGAAAATATCAAAAGTCGAGTACAGTACCAGTATGAAGGGGTACGAATGAAGGAAGCTCTTTGAATGTTTCCATGGCATCAGGTCCTGTACAGTGGCCTGCTGCAAAGGTTTTAATGGTCGAATTTTTAATGGCATCAAAGGTTTTTAAGGTCCTTTCATGGTCAAAGGCAGCCAGATGGGTGCCCCCGATGAATGCCTTAACGGGAAGGCCAAAGGTTTTAGCGGCATATTCGCAAATATTTACGACACCATGATGTCCGCAGCCAGTAAGAACGATGAGGCCATCCTCTGATACTATGACAAGGACACATTCATCTTTGTAGGTGTCCACATCAAATTCACCGTTTGTTTTGATAAAGTCGTCCGGGCATATTTCCTCAAAGGGACAGGTCCTTTTGATACCGGACAAAATATAAACTTCTTCGTCATCAAAAATTTTGAATACGTCTGTGCATACGCCCTTAAAGGGAACTTTATTTCTCTGAAGATAGCTGTAAGAAAGACCTGACATGGTAGGAAAATAATAATCACCATCGTCTTTTTTGTACCAATAGCGCTCACAGAACATATATCGGTTGAAATATAATGGCACATTGGTTATGCCGTTTTCGATGAGTTTAACTATGCCGTCGGTGTGGTCAAAATGGCCATGGGAGAGGACGGCAGCATCAAGACTGGAAAGATCGATGCCAAGTTTTTTAGCATTGTCAAGACATTTGCCCGTGCTTCCGGCATCAAGCAGTATCGACCTGTCATTGATCTTTATATGAAGAGAAAGCCCAAAATCGGCTTCTAGTTCTGGGTTTTCCGATATGTTTTCGGAAAGCACCGTAACTTTTACTGACATAGAAAATACCTCCGTTTTTTATAATGTCTTTATTATAAAATACGGATAAGATATATACAATAATTTATTCTACAGGGAGTGACATATATGAAAATAACTGAACTGGAAACTCCGGCTCTCATACTTGAAAAAAAGGTATTTGAGTCGAATATGGCCAGAATGAATGAACTTCTCAAAGGTTCAAATATGAAATTAAGGCCGCACTATAAATCGAATAAGTGCCCTGAGATCGCAAAGCTTCAGATAGCAGCCGGTGCTTCCGGCATCACCTGTGCTAAGCTGGGCGAGGCTGAAGACCTTGCAGCAGCGGGCATTAAAAATATACTTATAGGCAACCAGGTAGTCCAGCCTTCAAAGGTAAAAAGAGTAGGCGAGCTGGCAAAGAAATGTTATCTCATCATCTGTGTTGATGACGCTGATAATATAAAGGCTCTTTCAGAATCAGCGGTAAATGCAGGAGCAGTAATACACTGTCTTGTGGAATACGAGGTAGGTATGAAAAGATGCGGAGTTGATACATACGAGGAATTCCTTGAACTTGCTAAACTCATAGATGCATCTGAAGGCCTTGTGTTTGAAGGAATACAGGCCTATGCAGGACATATGGCACATGAACATTCTCTTGAAAAGCGTATTGCTGAGACTGAGAGGATAGAAAAAGACGTTAGGGGACTTAAGAAATACCTTGAGGATAACGGCCTTGAAGTTAAGGAAGTAGGAGGCGGAAGCACAGGAACAGTGGAGCAGAAGCCTAAGGATACAGTTTATACAGACATACAGGCAGGTAGCTATATATTTATGGATAATGCCTATGACCAGCTTAAACTTGGATTTAAGAACTCACTTTTCGTACTTACCACTGTCATAAGCACAAAGAAGGACAGGGTAGTAACTGACACAGGAGTAAAATCCCTTGGAATGGATCAGGGCGATCCTGTATTCCTTGGAGTTCCTGAGGGAAGCGAAATATCAATGAGCGAGGAACACGGAGCTGTATATTGTGAACATAATTTCAAAATAAACGATAAACTCCGTTATATACCCGGACACTGCTGTACAACAGTAAATATGTTCAATGAGATTTATGTTGTCGACGGTGACGAAGTTGTAGATAAATGGGACATAACCAGCAGAGGAAAAGCACAATAAGGGGGTATTAAAAATGTATGATCTTATCATAAAAAACGCAAAAATAATCGATGGAACGGGAGCAGATGAATTTAAGGGAGCCGTAGGAGTTATCGACGGCAAACTCAAGTTTGTCAATGGAGACGAGGAAGCAGCCCAGGTAATAGATGCTGAAGGACTTTACCTTACACCTGGATTTATAGA
>JAHZAW010000050.1:110242-119869 GCA_019423725.1 Clostridiales bacterium | reverse complement strand
ATTCACACGGCGACCAGGTACTTGGACAGTATCCCGGTATGCTTGCAAAGATCAACCAGGGAATCACAACAGAGATAGCAGGACAGTGCGGAGGTTCCATGTTCCCTGTAACAGAAGAACATATAGACCTTGAAAAAGGACTTCTTGCCATTGGTACACTTACATTCCCTGAAGAAATGATCCAGTGGAAGACAGCAAAGGAATATTTTGACTATGCTAAAAAGGTGCCTAAGATCGGAAATATGAAGATCCTCATTGGCCATAGTACTCTGAGAGCTGCTGTAATGGGATATGCTGACAGAAAGCCCACACCCGAGGAAATGGCAGAAATGAAGAGACAGGTAAGGATAGCCATGGAGTGCGGAGCAGCCGGACTTAGTTCAGGACTTATATATGCACCTGGATGCTATGCTGATATAGATGAACTTGCAGAGCTGGCATCTGTAGTTAAGGAATACGGCGGATTCTATGCAACACATATGAGAAGCGAGTCAGCAAATGTCGTTGAAGCTGTTAAAGAAGCCATTGAGATCGGAAGAAGGGCAGGAGTACCCGTATGGATCTCACATCATAAAGTAGCCGGAAGACCCTACTGGGGAGCTGCAAAGGAAACAACAAGACTTATCAATGAGGCAAATGCCAGCGGTATGAAGGTAACAGCTGACCAGTATCCTTACGAAGCTAATATGACAGACCTTAATATCTGTATACCTCCTAAATACTTCGTTAAAAACGGTGTTGACGGTATGGTAGAGTCACTTAAGGACCCTGCAACAAGGGCTAAGATAAAGGAAGAAATGCAGGATGTTAACTGTGGATATGATAACTTCTATCTCAATGCCGGCGGATTCGATCATATATTCATCGCTGGATGCCCTGAGGTAAAGGAAGCTGATGGTAAATTCGTAAGCGAATACGCTAAGGAAGTAGGAAAAGATCCATTTGATGCATATTTTGATCTGCTTATTGCAAACGGAGGAAAGGCAAACGGAATCTACTTCACCATGGGTGAGGAAGATATGGTCCAGATAATCACAGACCCCTATGTATGTGTAGGAACCGATGGAACATGCAGGACTCTTGATGAAAAGACACATCCTAGAACATTTGCCACATTCCCTAAGGCAATAAGATATTATCATAAGGAGAAAAAGCTCTTCACACTGCCTGAAATGATCCATAAAATAACAGGATTCGTTGCTGAGAGAGCAGGCCTTGAAGGAAAGGGCGTTATCAAAGATGGATATGATGCTGACCTTGTTCTTTTCGACTATGACAAGCTCAATGACACACCCACTTATTCAGACCCTGTTCAGATGTGTGACGGTATCGAATATGTAATCGTCGGCGGAAAGATAGTATACCACGATAAGAAAACAACGGGAGAATACCCCGGAAAAATATTATAAGCAGTATTATAAACCCAGAAAATTATAAACCTGAGGAGGTAAAGAAATGAACAATCACGTAATTGATGTAGCATTAGGAAATGCGGCAGCTGATATGGTCGTTAAAAACGGAAGACTGCTGAATGTACACACAGGTGAGATCTATGATACAGATATTGCCATTGCTGATAAAGTGATCGCTGCTGTTGGTTCTCTTGGTGAAAATACCATCGGAGAAAACACAAAAGTTATCGATGCCAAGGGCAAAATAATGGTTCCTGGATTTATTGATGCTCATATACATTTTGAGAGCAGTATGCTTACATTTACGGAGTTCAGCCGTATGCTTGTTAAGCATGGTACGACAGCCGTTGCCACAGACCTTATGGAAATAGCCATCGTAGCCGGAGAAGAGGGAATAAATAACGTATTGAAGGAGTCAGAGGGACTTCCCGTAAAACTTCTTCAGCCCATTCCCGCTTTCATGAGCGAGGAGGGAGAACTCCAGACTATCGGAGCTGCTCTTTATCCTGAAATGATCGAAAAACTTATAAAAAGACCCCATGCCGTAGGTCTTGCAGAAGTACTTTTCCCTCCCATACTCAATAAGAGCCCTCTTTCAGCATGGATGCTTGAGCTCGCTGAAAAGTACGGAAAGACAGCAGAGGGACATGCTCCTGAACTTTATGGAGCACAGCTCAACGCCTACGCTTCTACAGGCATACGTTCAGACCACGAGAGCACAAATAAGGAGGAAGCCCTCGGCAAGTTAAGAGCCGGCCTTCGTGTACTTATCCGTGAAGGAAGCGCAGCTCAGGACCTTGACGCTGTTATAAAAATAATAACTGAAAATAATGTAGATACAAGACACTGTGCACTTGTAAGTGATGATATCGATATGCTCCATATCTATGAGAAGGGACATCTTGATTATAAAGTAAGAAGAGCAATCAAGGACGGAGTAGATCCCATCAAGGCCATCCAGATGGTAACACTTAACCCCGCAGAGAGCCTTAAGATAGATAATAAATACGGCAGCATTGCACCCGGAAAATGCGCTGATATAGTATTCCTTTCAGACCTTGAAAACTGCACAGTAGACAGCGTTATTTCTAACGGAGAATATGTAGTTGAAAATGGTGAAGTCATCTATGATTTCAAGAAGCCTGAATATACTTCAGTAATGCTCAATACTGTAAAACTCAGCAAAAAGATAACAGGTGATGATCTTGTTATAAAGACAAATGCTGATGCTAAGAAAGCAAAGGTAAGAGTTATCGGAGCTAAGCCCACATCACTTCTTACAGACGCCCTTGAGGCAGACCTTGATGTTGAAAACGGAGTAGTTATGCCCAATGTGGCTGATGACGTTCTCAGGATCGCCTGTGTTGAGCGTTACGGAAAAGGCGGAAGCATTGGAAAGGCATTTATCAAAGGCTTTGGAATATCAAAGGGAGCCATTGCCACATCAGTTGGCCATGACCACCATAATATAACAGTAGTTGGTTCTGATGCTGAAGATATGGCAGCTGCGGTAAACCGTATCGAAGAACTCAATGGCGGACTTGTAATCGCTGAAGACGGAAAGATCAAATATGAGCTTCCCCTTCCCATCTGTGGACTTCTTACAGACCTCAGCGGAGAGGAGAGCGCACTCATACTCAAGAAGATGCAGGAAGACCTTCATGCTAAGGGATGCACGATGGGCTCACCTTATATGACACTTGCCTTTATTACGCTTATATTCATACCTTTCTATGGCATAACAGATAAGGGCCTTGTGGATGTATTAAACGGAAAAGTAATTGATCCTGTTATTTCAGCTGAATAATTATATTAAGGAACTAAGGAAGTGTAGATATGAGAGAAAAGAGAACATACATCAAAAACGCCTATGTTATTTCCATGAATGACGACAGACAGGTATTTGAAAACGGCGGAGTGCTCATCGTTGACGACAAGATCAAAGCTGTAGGAAAAATCGACCCCCAGGAAATATTCCCTGATACTCAGGTGATCGATGCCAAGGGAAAGATCGTAATGCCCGGTCTTATCAACACACACGTTCATACTTCACAGCAGCTTGAAAGAGGTATGGGTGATGACGTTGACCTTCTTACATGGCTCACAGACCGTACATTCCCCTATGAGTCAAGCATGACTCCTGAGGATTCATATATTTCAACGCTCCACTGCCTTATAGAGCAGATACGTTCTGGTGTTACGACCATTGCTGAGCCTGGCGGACAGTTCGTTCCCAGTATGTGCAAAGCTGTGGCACAGTCAGGTATAAGAGGTATACTTGCTAAATCATCCATGGACTACGGCGACAACCTTCCTCCAATTTGGAGACGCACCACACAGGAAGAGCTGGACGTTCAGGAACAGGATCTCAAAGACTGGAACAACACCTATGACGGACGTGTAAAAGTATGGTTTGGTTTAAGAACACTTTTCAATGACTCTGATAAGCTCGTTGTAGGCACAAAGGAGCTTGCCGATAAATATAACGTAGGCGTACATATGCATGTCGCAGAAGCAAAGTCTGAGGTGGACTATGTTAAGGAAACAAAGGGAGTAACAACAGTTACACACCTTAGAGACCTTGGCGTGCTTGATAAAAACCTCCTTGCTGTTCATACAGTATGGCTCAGTGATGAGGAAGTTGATATGTTCAAGCAGTATGATGTTAAGGTTTCCCATAACCCTGCATCAGCCATGAGAGTTCTTGGATTCGCAAAGGTACCCAAGATGCTCAAAAAGGGAATATGCGTATCCATCGGTACAGACGGCGCATCTGCAAACAACAGAATGACAATGATAGATGAGATGTATGTTACATCACTCATACATAAAGGCTGGAGACTTGATCCCACAGTCGTAAAGGCTGAGGAAATAATAACCATGGCAACTGTAAACGGCGCAAAGGCACTTCTCTGGGAAGACGAGATCGGTGCCCTTAAGCCGGGAATGAAGGCTGACCTTATCATTATCAATCCCGATACAGCTCAGATGCTTCCCATCCATGACCCCATAGCTAACATCGTTACAGCTATGCATGAGTCTAACATCGAGTCAGTTATGTGTAACGGTGAATGGATAATGAAAGACAGAGTTATCCTTACCCTTGATGAAAAAGCTATCCTTGAGGAAGCAAAAATACATGCTGAAGCCATAAGAAAACGTGCGGGAATAGTACTTCCTGACAGGTTCCCTGTGGTTAAATGCTGATATAGCTATAGCTGATTTAATAATATTGCGGGCGTTTTACGCCCGCAATTTTATTTTATAACCTCTGTTTTGGATTTTTTATATAAATATCTTCTTTAAATTATCAACTATGATTTTTAATAAAAATAAATTTGAAATATTGTATATTTATCCCATGACCATTCATTGATCTGCACAAAAATATATGTTTAAACTGGTATTACTGCTAATTTTTGCTTATTAACATAGACTTTCATAACTATTTTGATAAAATAAAATCATGGCAGACAGATAAATTGAAAGGAGATCGATGAAAAATGAAGAGATTATTTTCACGGGGTATTTCTATTTTTATGGCTTTGACACTGAGCCTGGCAGCGGCACCTTCGGCCTTTGCGTCGGATACGCCTTCTGACTGGGCTGCTAACAGTGTAAACAGCGCAATTTCCTATGGCCTCATACCTGAATCAGTGCAGGGGAGATATCAGGATAATATCACAAGAGAAGAATTCGCTGAGCTCCTGGATGAGGTATGCAATGACTATTCAGGAGGAAAGGGAAGCTTTATATTCTGGGAGAACTATAATAAGAACAACTATGATGATGAAGGGCATCCCTTTACAGATACACAAAATTATGCTATAAAGCGTATGTACCTTGCTGGCATAATGTCAGGAACAGGAAATGGCAAGTTTGAGCCTTATGCGCCTTTGACGAGGGAGCAGGCAGCAGTTATGATGGCAAACTTATGCGATTTTGCAAGCAGACCTTTGCCTGCCGGAAGTGTTAGTTTCAATGATAAAAACGAAATTTCTTCCTGGGCATTGGACAGCGTAGGAAAAATACAGGCCGCAGGTATTATGAGTGGATTAGGTGGAAATATATTCGCACCAAAGCAGAATTATACAAGGGAACAGAGCATAGTTACAGCATTGAAACTTTATGAATATCTCAGAGGTGTTAATTCTTCATCCGGCGGCAGCTCATCAGGAAGTTCTTCCTCAGGAAGCAGTTCATCTGGAAACAGCGGAAGTTCATCAACTGTGACTGCTTCAGGAGATTTCGCATCTGTATTCCAGCAGCTTTATGATGGCTTGAAATATAATGTTGACAGGATAGAGATCGCCAATGCTACGGATAGAGATCTTCCAAGCAGCGATGATTTTCCTGAGATAAGCTCATCACTTCGCAGCAGGTATCCAGGACAGGAACTGGCTATAGGTTACCTTGAGGCTGCAAGAAGTGAAATGATAAATGCATGTGTATGCGGTATAGATATATATTTCTATAAACAGATGGGATATACAGCTTCTACTTTATATAGAAGGACTCAGGCTAAAAGGACAGAAATAGAACAGCATGTCCAGAAGGCGTACGATTATCTTGAGAAAGCTAAGGCATCTGTTAAATAAACAAAAATAAAAATAAAAAAATGAGGCAGATTTAAGTCTGCCTCGTTTTTGTTTATTATTACTCTTTTACTTCAAATTCGTCTTTGCCTACGCCGCATACAGGACACTCAAAGTCTGCGGGAAGATCAGCAAATTTTGTTCCGGGAGCGATTCCGTTATCGGGATCACCTGTTGCTTCATTGTATTCATATCCACATACTGAACATACATAAATCATTGTTATTTCCTCCTAAGTAAATGATAATAATTCTTATTTGTGAGTACATTATAATATATAAATATAAAAAATGCAATAGGTAGGACAATTATTTTTTATGAATATAAATATATCCAGATATGCCTGATATATGCGGATAATTTTAAAAATAACGTAAGAATGTGTTTGCTTGACAGTAAATGTAATAAACTATATAATTTCACCATAAAATATAAAAATCTGTATTTATATGGAAGGAGAGTTAAGTATGACTTATACGTATTACTATGGTGAGCCGAGTGCGTTAAATGCTGTCTTTGGAGCTTATGTTTCGATATTGTCCTTTGCTGCGCTTGTTTTTGCTGTACTGGTCATAGTCGGACTCTGGAAAATGTTCAAGAAGGCAGGGGAGCCTGGATGGTGTGCCATCATACCATTTGTAAATGTTTACAAGCTGTTTAAGATCGCTTGGGGAAGCGGCTGGCTTTTCCTTCTCTGCTTCATACCAATCGTAAATATCGTAATGGGAATAATGGTAAGCATAAAACTTGCCAGAGCCTTTGGAAAGGGTACAGGCTTTGCTGTAGGACTCATATTTCTTCCAAGTATTTTCTACATGATCCTTGGATTTGGGGATGCGGTTTATTACGGTCCCGTAAATAACTGATGTTTTTATGGATCTTATTGTAAATAATTTTTTGTTTTGGACATAATAAAAGAAAAAGTCTTGAATTTTATTTGATAATATGGTAATCTATATCATTATATAAGAAAAACTGTGATGAGGAAAAGTAGATAGAGTAGACTTTTCAGAGAACTGCCGGAAGGTGCGAGGCAGTATGGATATTTTATCGAACTCGCCTCTGAGTTCCCTGCTGAAACGATAGTAGGCAGCGGCGTATGCTCCACGTTATGGGCAGAAGAGGTGTACCGTATATTATGCGGTAAACTAGAGTGGTAACGCGAAGATATCCTTCGTCTCTAACGAGATGAGGGATTTTTTTATGCTTTGAAAAGCAAAATCAATTAGGAGGTCAACAAGATGAGTTCACGTTATGAATTCCGAGAAATTGAAAAAAAGTGGCGTGCCGAGTGGGAAAAGAATCCCATCAATGTTGAAAAAGAAGGCAAGCCCAATTACTATTGTCTTGATATGTTCCCGTATCCCTCAGGAACAGGTCTTCATGTAGGCCACTGGAGAGGATACGTTCTAAGTGATGTTATAAGCCGTTATAAAGTGCTTCAGGGATACTATGTACTCCATCCCATGGGATGGGACGCATTCGGTCTCCCCGCCGAGAACTTCGCTATTAAGCACAATATCCATCCTGCTATTTCCACAGCTGAAAACATAGCTAATGTTAAACGCCAGCTCCATGAGATCAGCGCTATTTATGACTGGGACAGAGAAGTAAATACAACTGATCCTAAATTCTATAAATGGACACAGTGGATATTCGTTCAGATGTTTAAAAAGGGTCTTGCCTATGAGAAACAGATGCCCCTTAACTGGTGCCCCAGCTGTAAATGTGTACTTGCCAATGAGGAGGCTACAAACGGCGTATGTGAACGCTGCGGCTCACAGGTAACAAAGAAAAATCTTCGTCAGTGGATGCTTAAAATAACAGCTTATGCGGACAGACTTCTTGATGACCTTAAACAGCTGGACTGGCCTGAAAAAGTTAAAAAGATGCAGACCGACTGGATCGGCAGAAGTTATGGTGCTGAGGTAGCATTTAAGATAGCTGATTCAGATAAGGAACTTGTGGTATATACAACACGTCCTGATACACTTTATGGTGCAACATTTATGGTAATTTCTCCTGAACATCAGTATGTAAAGGAAATAACAACACCTGAACATAAGGAAGAAATGGAAGCATACTGCTATGCGGCTTCCACAAAATCATCCGTAGACCGTATGTCCGACAGGGAGAAAACTGGTGTATTCACAGGAAGCTATGCCATAAATCCCCTTAATAAAAAACAGATACCTATCTGGGCTTCAGATTATGTACTTGCTGACTATGGTACAGGAGCTATCATGTGCGTTCCTGCCCACGACCAGCGTGACTTTGATTTCGCAAAGAAATTCGGCCTTCCCATCGTTGAGGTAATCAGACCTGAAGGACAGGAAGAAAAAGAACTTACAGAAGCATATACAGGCGACGGTGTCATCGTAAACTCACCTTTATTTGATGGCATGACAGCATTTGAGGCAAAGCAGAAGGCTCCCCATATGCTTGAGGAAATGGGAATAGGCAAGAAAACAGTCAACTATAAACTTCGTGACTGGGTATTCTCAAGACAGAGATACTGGGGCGAGCCCATACCCATCATCCACTGCCCTCACTGTGGAGCAGTACCCGTACCTGAAGACCAGCTTCCCGTACTTCTTCCCGAAGTTGAGAGCTATCAGCCTACAGATACAGGAGAATCACCTCTTTCAGCCATTGACAGCTGGGTAAACACAACCTGCCCTGTATGCGGCGCTCCCGCTAAACGTGAGACAAATACAATGCCTCAGTGGGCTGGATCAAGCTGGTATTTCCTCCGTTATACAGACCCTCATAACGATAAAGAGCTTGCCAGCAAGGAAAACCTTAGGAAATATGCACCCGTTGACCTTTATGTAGGCGGTATCGAGCATGCGGTACTTCATCTTCTGTATGCGAGATTTTATACAAAATTCCTTTATGATATCGGAGTTGTTGAGTTTGAGGAGCCTTTCCACAGACTTTTCAATCAGGGTATGATAAATAAGGATGGCGCAAAGATGAGCAAGTCTAAGGGCAATGTAGTTTCACCCGATGAGCTTGTTGCTAAATATGGCTGTGACTCACTCCGTATGTATGAACTTTTCGTAGGTCCCCCTGAACTTGACTCAGAATGGGATGACAGAGGAATCGATGGTGTATTCCGTTATCTTAATAAAGTATGGAAGTTCTATGATGAGTATAAGGACAAGCCCGCAGAGCCTACAGAAGAAAGCGAATTTATCAAGAATAAGATGATAAAGGAGATAGATTCAAGACTTAATGCTCTTACAATGAATACGGTTGTCAGCGGATTTATGGAATATACGAATAAGATGATAGACGAAGCTAAGAAGAATAATGGCATCGACAGAAAATCTCTTGAGACACTTATCGTCCTTCTTGCTCCTTTCACACCTCATATCGCTGAAGAAATGTGGCATGGTCTTGGACATGATACTACTGTTTTCTCAGCTGGATGGCCTGTATGCGATGAAAGCAAACTTGTTGAGAACAGTGTAGTAGTAGCTGTTCAGGTAAACGGTAAAGTAAGAGAAAATATCAAGGTAGCAAAAGATGAGGATAAGGACAGTGCCCTTGAAAAAGCAAAGGCTGCCCTTGGCTCAAGACTTGATGGAAAGACCATCGTTAAGGAAATCTATGTT
>JAHZAW010000050.1:106707-110232 GCA_019423725.1 Clostridiales bacterium | reverse complement strand
AGTCTATTTACCCGGCAAAATAATCAATATCGTTGTAAAATAATTGTCATTGACCTGATCTATATTTGTGGATTATATTATCAGCAGTGCGCGGAATACATATTTTTATTCCGCGGCCTGCTATGATAATGAAAAAATACTTATTAACTGGAATAAATTTTATTTCAATTGTATTATAAGTATATTAAATGAACTCATAGCTTATTATTTTTTCTAGATATCAATTGACATAATCTATGAGTTTTTTTATAATATAACTGACAGTTTTTTAACAGACGGCGCAAAAGACAAAAGGTTATGCACTCTTTTGTGCTTTTTTTACGCACGGCTGTTAGTTTCTGGCAAACAAATACGAAAGGAAGAATTAAAAATGAAGAAAAAGTTACTTGCATTATCACTTGTAGCTGTAATGGCACTCGGTGTATTAGCTGGATGCTCATCAAGTGAAGGAACAACAGAGGAAACAACTGAAACAGAAGGTACAGAAGGTACTGAAGCAACAGGCGATAAGTACATAATCGCTACAGACACAGCTTTCCCTCCTTTTGAGTTCACAAACGCTGATGGAGATTTCGTTGGTATCGACGTAGATATCATCAATGCTATCGCTGAGGACCAGGGATTTGAAGTTGAGATCCAGTCACTTGGATTTGACGCAGCTCTCCTTGCTGTTCAGACAGGCCAGGCTGACGGCGTTATCGCTGGTATGTCAATAACAGATGAAAGAAAAGAAACATTTGATTTCTCAGATCCTTACTTTGATGCAGACGTTACAATGGCAGTTGCTGTAGGTTCAGATATCAAATCATATGAAGACCTTGCAGGAAAGACTGTAGCAGTTAAGACAGCAACAAACGGTGCTGACTATGCTAAATCAATCGCTGACCAGTATGGATTCACAGTAGTTGAATTCAAAGATTCACCTACAATGTATCAGGACGTTATCGCTGGCAACACAGCTGCCTGCTTCGAAGATGAACCTGTAATGGCTTACAACATCCAGCAGGGCGCACAGCTTGAAATGCCCGAAGGTATGACAGCAGCTGGTACACAGTACGGATTTGCTGTAGCTAAAGGACAGAACGCTGAACTTCTTGAAAAGTTCAACACAGGTCTTGCTAACATTATCGAAAACGGTAAATTCCAGGAGATCGTTGATTCTTATACAAAATAATTTTTAATCAGGTCTGCGGATATAATCCGCAGACCGTTAATATTAATATTTCATATTTGCCGGATGCTTATAAAGTCCTAAAATCATCTAAGATTTTATAAACAGCCGGCGGTATTAATACAAAAGAAATGGGAGGCGGCCGAAATGGATAAGTTTTCAAGTATTTTACAGTCATATTCGGGTATGCTGCTGGAATCCCTTGGACAGACAATGCTGCTGACATTACTGTCTTTGGTATTCGCATTTATTATAGGTCTTGTTTTTGGTCTTATGAACGTAAGCAAAAATAAGGGCCTGAATTTCATAGGAACTTTATATGTAGATGCGGTTCGTGGTGTTCCACTTATCGTACTTGCATATTTCATCTACTTTGGTGTTCCTGCGGGAATAAAAGCCATGGGTTTCACCAATTTTAAACTTCCTGCTCTCCAGGCAGGTACCATAGCGCTTTCAATGAACGCCGGTGCCTATATGGCAGAGATTTTCAGAGCAGGTATACAGTCAGTAGATAAGGGACAGATGGAGGCGGCCAGAAGCCTTGGCCTCAGCTATAGCAAAGCTATGCAGAAGGTAGTCCTTCCACAGGCGATCAGAACAATGGTCCCTTCGATAATCAACCAGTTCATTATTTCACTTAAGGATACATCAATTCTTTCGGTTATAGGTTTCCCTGAACTTACAAAAGCCGGCAACATAATTGCGGGAAACACATTTGCGGTACTTCAGGTATGGGCTATCATAGCTGTTATGTATATGATAGTTATAACTATACTTTCAAAGATCGCAAAGCGTATTGAAAGGAGGCTTAACGTTGGTAAAGAGCGATAAGGTAAAGGTCCATGTTAAGAACCTTAAGAAAAATTTTGGCAGTCTGGAAGTTTTAAAAAGTATAAGTGCTGATGTCCATGAAGGAGAGGTAGTCGTTCTGATAGGCCCTTCCGGAAGCGGAAAATCAACATTTTTAAGATGCCTTAACCGCCTTGAGGAGATCACTGGCGGTGAAGTAACAGTAGATGGAATAAATATTGCTGATAAAAAGGTGGACATTAATAAGGTCAGGGAAAATATCGGAATGGTATTCCAGCATTTCAATCTTTTTCCCCATATGAATGTACTTCAGAATATAATGCTCGCACCCGTTGAGCTTAAAAAAATGACAAAGGAAGAGGCAGCGGAAACAGGACTTAAGCTCCTCAGAAGGGTAGGTCTTGAAGAAAAGGCCAAGGTATATCCTCCCCAGCTTTCCGGCGGCCAGAAACAGCGTGTGGCCATTGCCAGAGCCCTTGCTATGAATCCTGATATCATGCTTTTTGACGAGCCCACTTCAGCCCTCGATCCTGAAATGGTAGGAGAGGTACTTAATGTTATGAAGCAGCTGGCAGCTGAAGGAATGACAATGATAATCGTTACTCATGAGATCGGTTTTGCCAGGGAGGTTGCGGACAGAATAATATTTATGGATGGAGGATATATTGTAGAAGAAGGTACTCCTGAGGAAATATTATCAAATCCTAAAGAAGCAAGAACAATAGATTTCCTTAATAAAGTTCTCTAATGCAGATCGGCACATTTCAGAAGGAGGGATATAGATATGAAAAAAATTATTACCATCAGCCGTGAATTCGGAGCCGGCGGCGGAGAGATAGGCTCAAAAGTCGCTAAGGCCCTTAATTGGGAATACTATAATAAAGAGCTGATACTTAAGGCAGCGGCTGACAGCAATATAGATGTATATCATCTTCTTGAATGGGACGAAAAGGTTCCCTTTACATTTGGATTTACCCAGAGCCTTTTTGATTTTTATAACAGACCCATGAGTGAGCAGGTTTTTGAGGCTCAGAAAAATGTCATAATCGACATAGGACAGAAGGGTAAATGCGTTATCACCGGAAGAAATGCTAATACGATACTCAAGGAGTTTGACGGCTGTCTGAATGTATTTATCCATGCTGATTTTGACTGGCGTCTCAGGAGAATGAAGGAGAAGATGCCTGATTATACTGAAGATCAGGTCGCAGCAGAGATAGCTGCCATCGACAAGAAAAGAAAAAAATACTGCACATTCTTTACAAAGACTGAGTTTGGACATTCGGACTATTACGATGTATGCCTGGACACATCAAGGCTTGGGATTGATGAATGTGTGGACATAATCACATATATTGCTTCAAAATAAAAGAATATAAATAAAGCCCGTCATCGACGGGCTTGTTTTTTGCTTATTTTACCTGTTTATTTTATAAATTTTGCGGCCAGTTTTTCAAATGCGGGGAAAGAGTTTACTATCGTATCGTGGGATACACAGTAGCTCAGTCTCATATGGCCCTTGCATCCGAATCCGGAACCGGGAA
>JAHZAW010000050.1:92179-106636 GCA_019423725.1 Clostridiales bacterium | reverse complement strand
GATTAAATTCCTTGCCGGCATTGCAGAAAGCAACATCATCTTCTATGGGTGTTTCAGGGAACATATAGAAAGCGCCAACGGGTTTTACACATTTAAAACCAAGTTCAATGAGTTTGTTGTAAAGATCGATCCTGTTTCTGTTGTATACCTCGATATCAACTTTGCAGTCAAGACAGTAGGGGATCACTTTTTGGAAAAGTGAATTGGCATTTACAAAGCCGGCAACACGGTTTGCAACATTTAAAGCAAACATCATTTTTTCAAAATCCTTCATTTCGCTGTTGGCGATGAGATAACCGATACGCTCTCCAGGGAGTGAGAGGGATTTTGAGAATGAATATGCAACGAATGTGTTTTTGTAGTACTTAGAAACGTAGGGAACATCGATATCTTCATATACAAGCTCTCTATAGGGCTCATCTGATATGAGGTATATATCTGTTCCGTATTCCTGCTGTTTCTTTTCCATAACAGCGGCGATCTTCTTGATGGTCTCTTCTGAATAAACAACGCCTGAAGGGTTGTTAGGTGTATTCATAAGAACGCCTCTTGTCTTAGGTGTGATAAGTTTTTCAAATTCATCGAAATTAACTTCAAATGTTTCAGTATTAGCGGGAACAACTGTAAGGTCGCATCCGTAGCTTGCCACATAGTTCCTGTATTCAGTAAAGAATGGTGCAAATGTAAGGATCTCATCTCCGGGATTAAGTATACATCTGAAAATTATATTAAGGGCAGCAGCGGCTCCATTTGTCATTACAACATTCTGATAGGAGAATGATGTGCCGAATCTTTTATTTGTATATTCTGCTATCTGCTGGCGTACATCCTCAAAACCTGAGTTGTTTGTATAGCCGTGGATGACATTAGGATCCTCAGTATTTAAGATTTTGATAATAGCTTCCTTTACTTCCTTAGGAGGCTCAACTGAGGGGTTACCAAGGGAATAGTCATATACATTTTCAGCGCCGTAGATTGAAGCAAGTTTTTTGCCTTCCTCAAACATGGCGCGGATGGCTGAACTGCCTTCGACAAGTTTTATCATTTCATCCGAAATCATTTGCAACACTCCTTTTTATATGTGCACCTTTTTGGTGTATAATTAAATATTATTTTTAAAATTTTAATACAAATCATCGAAAAATGCAATACTGATTTATAACTTTAAACAGATAAAGCTGATTTATTTGTAATATCGATATATATTTGATATACTTTTAGCTGAAATATAACGAAAAGAGTGATATATTCCATGGCGGAGCTGAATGAAAACCAAATAAAAGCCATTAAGCATAAAGATGGGCCGATGCTGGTATTTTCGGGGCCTGGAAGCGGAAAGACAACGGTAATAACCCGAAGGCTCATATACTTGACAGAAAAATATGGAATAGATCCAAAGGACATACTGACTATCACATTTACTAAAGCGGCTGCCGATGAAATGGAAAACAGGTATTTGTCAGCAGGAGGCAGAAAGGGAGTAATGTTTTCTACCTTTCACGCTCTGTTTTTCAGGATACTGAGGAGCTGTTTCGGATATACGGTCGACATGATAATGACCGAGAATGAAAAACGTGATTATTTATCCAGGACAATAGAATCATACAACATTGATACTGATGACATAAACCAGACAGTGGACATATTTCTCATGAATTCTGGTCTTATAAAGAATAACCTTTCAAATATAAAGGATTATGTACCCAGGGATATGTCAAAGGATGAATTTAAGGCTCTTTTCAAGCTCTATGAGGAACATAAGGAAAGAAACGAAAAATTAGATTTTGATGATATGATGTATGGCTGTTATAACCTTTTGAAAAATGACAGCGGCGTTCTGGAAAAATGGAGAAAAAGATTCAAATATATATTGATAGATGAGTTTCAGGATATAAACAGGGCCCAGTATGAATGTGTAAAAATGCTGGCCTGGCCTGAAAACAATGTTTTTGCCGTTGGAGACGACGACCAGAGCATATATAGCTTTAGAGGAGCAAGTCCGTCGTTTATGAAGGAATTTGTTGAGAATTATAAAGGATGCAGACAGCTGCTTTTAAATATCAATTACCGTTCAACGGACAGGATAATAGCCCTGAGCGAAAAGATAATATCAAAAAATAAAATAAGATTTCCTAAGACCATAAAAGGCACCGGAAGAAAAGGCGAACAGCCGGTGCTTTTTTTCTGTAAGACACCCGGTGATGAAGCTGACAGGATAGTAAATAGAATATGCTCTCTCCATGACAGAGAAGGGATACCATATAGGGATATGGCTGTCATATACAGAAATAATCTTACGGCTAATGCCTATGCCAGGAGAATGGCAAAGAGGGGGATACCCTATTTTCTTAAGGACAATACCTATGATATATACGATCATTGGATCGCGAAGGATTTTTGTGCCTATGCGGATTTTATATATGATACATCTGATGATGAAGCCTTTGAGCGAATAGTGAATAAGCCGTCCAGGTATATAAGCCGAAAGGTGATAGAAGATGGCAAAAAGCTCGGAATGTCTGTATTTTATGGTGTTATGAATTCTGATCTTTTAAATTCCAAAGGAGAGCAGGCAGTACATAATCTTTATAACGATATACAGCAGGCAAGGAAGCTGGACGGAAGGAAACAGGCTGAGTATATATACAGATTTCTTGAATATGAGAAATATCTTGACAGTTATGCCAAATACAAAAAATGCAGCTCGGTATTTTTAAAGCAGATAGCATGTGAGGTCATGGATATTGCGGCTGAGACGGATGACCTGAGAAAACTCAGGGAGCTTATGGGAGAGTACAGAAATATGACTTCAAATATGCCTGCGCCTAAAAGGGGAGATGATGCGGTAACACTTACGACCATGCACTCATCAAAGGGGCTGGAATTTGGGACAGTTTTCATCCCATCTATCGTAGAAACAGTTATACCCCATGGCAGCCCGAAGGCCGATTTTGAAATGGAGGAAGAAAGAAGGCTTTTTTATGTGGCTGTTACCAGGGCAAAGGACAGGCTCTTTTTATCTACCTTTGCTTCAGCTGGAACAAAAAGGGCTAAGATATCAGGATTCTTAACGGAACTCGGTGTAAAAGCTCCGGTAAAAAATTCCGAAAAAAAGCCTCAGGAAAAGAAAAATAAGGAGTAAAAGAAGTAGTAAGTATTTGGTCAAAGTTTTTCAGGGATATATCATATGCCAGGAATATATGATATGAATAATTTTTTTATGAATTTATAAAATTCCTGAATATACAGGGCGTGTGTGATGAAGCCTTTGTATGAAAGATGCTTATAAATAAGGCTTTTTTGAAATGTCTTCGGAGACGTTAAAAAAGGCATTGTGAGAGGCATCAGTTTTTGAGATATATTCGTATGAATCTTTAGATAATATTAAGAGATTTTTAATGGCTTTTAATAATGACAGCTATGTATAATTATGTCAGAAGTTATAAAGCGTAGTTTCGCTGTTTATATACTATGGAGGTGCTTATATGGAGAAGAATAATAAAAGAAAGGGTAAAAACAGGCTTATGGCTGTTGTGGCTGTATTTATAATACTGGCCATGGTCTTAAGCGTAGTGGTACCTATTTTTGCGGCTCCTTATGCGGCCGCCGCACCGTATTATGACGTAGCTGCCGGAAGTGACAGCAGTGAGGAAGAAACGGTAGTTATGGATGGCGACGCTGAGGTCAAAAGTGATTCGCTTGAAATGAATGTGTCAGCCGGATATAACGGAGCGTATATGTGTTACCGTCATACGCCGGTCAAAGTTGCGGTTTATAATAACGGCGGAGATTTTAAAGGCACCGTCCAGATAAAGGTATATAAGGACACATATTCAGGCACATATGTGACATATGAAAAAGATATCGAAATAACAGCAGGAGGAGCAGGTGAGTATGATTTTTCCATTTATCCTGAAACTGAGGCCACCTATTTCAATGTACAGCTGTTAGATGCCAGCGGAAATACTGCTGCATCAGCTAATGCAATGGTCACACCTCTTTCAACTGAGCAGGTTATGACAGCAGTTGTTACTGATTCTAAATCAGGCAGCCTGGATTATCTCAATAACCTTAATATAGGAGCGGATATATATAATAGAAACGGATATAAGACAAATTATATATCTTTCCTTGATGCAAAGTCATTTCCTGAAGACAGCGAGCTTTTGTCATCATTTTCAGCTATTATTATAGATGATTTCAACTCACAGTCATTATCAGAAGAACAGATAAGAGCCATTGGAGCCTGGGTATCTGACGGCGGCCTGCTTGTCATAGGCACAGGACTTAATGCGGAAAAAACACTTAATGGGTTTGATAAGCTCTTTGATTATGAAATAAGCGGATATGATAAAACTGTATGCTTTGGAGGTACAGCTGATACGGCTGTAATAAATATTCCTGATGCCGAGGATGTGGATGTTCAAAATGGAAAGGCTGTCACAAAATCTCTCAGCTATGGCAGCGGAAAGATACTTGTGCATACTTTTGATATGGGAACTGACCCCATAGCCTCAATGGAAAATGTAACTGAATATCTCTCAAGTTTCTACAGAAATATTCTTCCTCAAAAATTCAGCATTGAAAGATACATAGAGTATTACCCCGAAACATTAACATCAGTAAACAGACTTCCTTCCGTTGAAAAGGACAGCCTGATGCTGCTTTTGGCTATACTTGGCATATATATAATAGTTATCGGACCCGTATGTTATCTCATTCTCAAGAAAAAGGATAAGAGAGAAAAGGGCTGGATAGTTATACCTGTGGTAGCGGTAGCATTTTCAGGAGTCATTTTTGCAATAAGTTCATCCAGCTATCAGAAGGATTCACTTATAAGCTTCATGTCTGTTACTGACCTGGATGAGGAAGGTTCATATACGGATATATCTGTGGGAATGAGGACTCCGGAAAAGGGAACAGTATCCCTTAAAATAAATGATGACTTAGAGATAACAAGCAACCAGGGCGGATATTATGGTTCCGCAGTGGCGAATAAATCTAACTTGTGCCAGTACACCATAAAGGAATACGATAATTCCACGGAAATAACATACTATAACCAGAATTCTTGGCAGGATAACAGCTTTGTTACTAAATATCCAAATTCCTACAGCGCGGATTCAATAGAAGCTGAATTTACGGTCAAAGGAAGCAACATAGTCGGAACAGTTAAAAATAACTTTGATTTTGACCTGGTGGATACAATAGTTACATTTGCCGGACAGAGTTATGATATAGGTTATCTTACTTCCGGCGAGTCCAAGGAAATAAATATCCCGTTATCAGATGAGGAAGCATCAAAATGGAGTCAGGACAGCTATCAGATGCTCCGCCAGCTTTTCTACGGACTTGGTGAGAACGATTATAGTGACAGTTATGTGTTCCGTAGAGGAATGGCAGCTTCAGAAGCATATAAGATAGAACAGAGATACAGCCTTTTCAATTCAACGGTAGGTTCAAGAAGAAGTACTTCTCTTAATGATCTGAATGTCAGAGTATCAGCTTTCAGTGAAAAGTCTGTCGTTGAAGGTGAAAAAACTATAAACGGTGAGGCAGTTAACGAAAACTGGGAAAATCTTTATACAAAGACTTTTGATATAGACCTTTCTAAGGCTGAGAATTTTGATATACCCTATGGATATATATTTGCCGATAAAGTCCTTCTTGACGGACAGGATCAGAGCAGCGGCATAGATATATATTATTATGAAGTATATACAATGTCAGCTGGAGAGATAGTATGCGAATATGATCTTCCCGGTTCAGAAAATATAGATTCGATTTCAATTGAATGGGATAACTATGATGCGTTTATGAATGAACCTCAGATATATAACTACAGCAATGACACCTGGGAAAATATATCAGAAGCTGATATGCAGAATAATGCGGCTGATTATATATCAAAAGGCGGAAAGCTCTCGATCAGAGCTGATGTCTACAGTGATACGAGCCTTGCGCTTCCTAAACTCAGTATAAAAGGGGGAAATTGATATGCCGGAAATATATGAATTATGTAAAAAATATGGTAAGTTTACGGCTTTGGATTCCCTTTCCATGAATATATCGGAAAATTCAATATTTGGTTTTGTCGGTCCTAACGGGGCCGGCAAGACAACGACCATGAAGATAATGGCCGGACTGTTGAAGGCGGATTCGGGAAGCATATTCGTAAACGGTGAGGATATACTTAAAAATCCCAAGAGCATCAGGGAGAAGATAGGATATATGCCTGACTTCTTCGGAGTATATGATGACCTTAAGGTAACTGAATATATGGACTTTTATGCAGGTATGTATTATATACCCTATGCCGACAGGCCGGAACTTATAGATAACCTGCTGGAAATAGTGGATCTTTCAAATAAAAAGGATTCATATGTGGATTCCCTTTCAAGGGGTATGAAGCAGAGGCTGTGTCTGGCAAGGAGCCTTATACATGATCCCGACCTTCTCATACTTGATGAGCCTGCCTCTGGTCTTGACCCCAGGGCCAGGGTGGAAATGAAGGAAATTCTGAAGCGCCTTAAGGAAATGGGAAAAACCATAGTAATAAGTTCACACATACTGCCTGAGCTGGCAGAGATGTGCTCGGAAGTAGGCATCATTGACCAGGGCAGACTGGTCACCCAGGGAACCGTGACCGAGATCATGAATAAAATCCAGAAGAAGAGGATCGTAAAGATAAAGACATCTGCTGCTGTGGAACCTCTCATAAGGATACTTAAGGAACAGGCGTCGGTTAAGGAAATAACAGAGAATGCTGACAATGTGGAATTTGCCTTTGAAGGTAAGAATGATGATCTTACATCCATACTCAGAAATATAATTATGAACGGAATACCCGTTTACTCTTTCTCTGAAAACGAGGGCAACCTTGAAGAAATATTTATGACTGTGACCGGAGGTGAAGAAAATGATTAATCCTGTATTCAGACGAGAAACAAAAACTTCTTTGAGAAACTGGAAAATATTTTACGCCATAGCGGGATATATAATGCTGGTCACTGTTGTAGCGGCCATAGCCATATGGCAGATAATGTATAATTCATATTCACCCAGCTTTGACCCGTCACAGATGACCAATGTATATATAGGACTTACTGTACTTGAACTTGCTCTAGTACTGCTTATCACACCTTCACTGACAGCGGGAAGCATCAGCGGTGAGAGGGAGAGACAGACCCTTGACCTTCTTCTTATAACAAAGGTATCACCGTTTTCAATAATTTTGGGCAAATTCCTTTCGGGACTGTCCATCATCGTTCTTATGATATTTGCGACCATGCCAATATTTGCGATGATAATGTATTTTGGCGGAACGAGCATAATATATGTGCTTGGTGTCACTGGATATATGATACTTGTATGTGCGGCATTTGGTGCTATAGCAATATATTTCTCAACCGTATTTAAGAAGACAGTAACATCAATGGTTTTTACCTATATATGTACTGGTATTCTTTGCGGAGCAACAATAATAGTATATCTGTTGAGCTGCTCAGTATACGGAAGCTATTTCCAGAAGGCACTTCCGTTAGCACCCAGAATGTTATTGCTTGGCATAAACCCCATTGTCGGGCTTGTAAGCATTATATGTGAACAGACAGGAAATTCATTGATGTTCAACCTTATAGACTATGGCAATTATTTTGGCCAGACCTATACACCTGTTACAATGCCCATACCCATGTGGGTCATAAATGCCATAGCTCTTATTATAATCACAGCGCTTTTCTTATTCCTTGCTTCACTCAGGATAAGAAAGATCTCTAAAAAAGGGTGATGGGACATGAAGGAACTGAAAAAACTCCTTAGACCTCTAAAGAAAAAGATAACAATAAATAATCTTATACTCAGACTGTTTCAGTCTCTGGCCATAGGAGCGGTAATAATACTTGGTATCCTTGCATCGGCCAAGGTCGTGTATGTTCCGTGGAAGACTCTTTTATGTATAGCGGTAGCGGCTGTTTCAGCGGCCGTTGGAATTTTCCTTGCCCTTGTCAAATACAGGGTCACTGATTATGACGCGGCTGAGGAAGGAGACAGGCTCGGATGTGATGAAAGGCTTATTACAGCCTATGGGATACTTTCTGATAATCATGAAAGGTCAGCCATGGAGGAAATGGCTGTACGTGATGCGGTAAATACCGCTAAAAGTTCAAAACTTGCGGAAAAATACAAGATAACCTATCCCAGAAAACTGGCGGTAATAATAGCGCTTATCGTGGCTGTTTCCTGTCTTACTGGTTTTGCTCCGGATGCGGGGGTTTACCAGTTCACTCCAACAACGGAGCAGGCTCTGAATGAGACTGAAGAAATTAAAAAGGCAGTCAATAAAGATGAAAAATTATCTGAAATGTTTAAGGAAGAATATAATGAGATCCTTAAGGAACTGAACAGCAGGCTTAAAAGAGCGAAGGATGCTAAAGAAGCTCAAAAGCTCATAAACGATGCCCAGAAGGACCTTAAAAAACTTGAGAATAAGGCATTAAACGACAAAAACAATATTAAAAACGCACTTTCTGATTTTGGAGCCGGAAGCGATATATCATCTGCCATGGACCTTAATAATTCCGAGGCCCTTTCAGAAGCCATGAATAAACTTGCGGCGGAACTTCAGAATATGACAGATGAACAGCTGGAGGAATTGGCAAAACAGCTGGAACAGCTCAAGGAAGAACTGAATGATGAAGAACTTAAAGAAATGATCGAGGAAGCTGAGGAAGCTTTGGAAGATGGGGATACACAGGAGGCAGCGGCGGCATTATCGCAGGCGGCCCAGTCATCCATCAGTAAAAGCAGCACCGCCACATCGGCTGTAAACAGAACAGCTTCAACATTGGCAAAGGCCAGTGACGGAACAGGAACTCCATCAAAGTCATCAAATGAAAACTCCAGCGGTAAGGCCAGTGAGAGCCAGAATAAAGGTGAAGGCCAGGGTCAGGGCGAAGGTCAGGGCCAGGGCCAGGGTGAAGGCCAGGGTCAGGGCGAAGGCCAGGGACAAGGCCAGGGCGAAGGTCAGGGACAAGGACAAGGCCAGGGCCAGGGTCAAGGCAACGGAAATAACGGAAGCGGCAGAGGCTTCGGACATGCCGAACCTGAGAAAGTATATACAAGGGATGCCCAGTCACTGGAGGGCAGTGAGGAGCAGCTCAATTCACAACAGACGGAAGATGGAGAGGTAACCTATTCTGAGACAAAATCCGGAGGAGTAAACGGGTCAAGCGTACCCTATGAAACCGTAGTCAGTGACTATATGGAGCAGGCTCTCAAGGAAAGCCAGAATGGAAATATACCCTATGGAATGAAAGAGATAGTAGCGGAGTATTTCTCCGGACTTGAAAAATAAACTAAGGAGCGTACTATGGGCTTTTTCAATACAATAGGACTAATCGCCTTAATAGGCGTGCCAATGATAATAATACTTCACATGCTGAAACGCAAGCAGAGGGATGTTATCGTTCCAAGTACATATCTTTGGGAAAAAGCGGCTGATACAAGCGTACAGTCAAAACCATGGCAGAAACTTAAGAGAAGTCTGCCGCTCATACTTCAGCTGATTGCGGCGACAGCTCTGGGCCTTGCGGTAGCAAGGCCTTATATTTCAGCCTTTGGAACGGCCTACAATTATGTTGTGGTGATCGATGCGTCATCAAGTATGAATACTGAGGACATGGGGGAGACCAGGCTTGAGTATTCCAAGGAGAGGGCTGAGAAACTTATTAGCTCGGCATCCGCTCTCAGCAAGATAACTGTAATAGCCGCCAATGAGACGCCTTATATAGCATATGGCCCTGATACCAATAAAGCCGAAGCTGTGGCAGCTCTAAAGTCCATAGCTACAACGGGCGGCGGAATAGATATGGACACCCTGGAAGGAATGATAGCATCTGAGGCCGCAGAAACAGAGGGCGGGATATATATCTATACTGACAATGACAGCAGTTTTAAGGATATTGACGCAAATATATTTTATGCGGGCAAGGAAACTTCTAACTGTGCCATAACCCTTGCGTCCGCTTCAGAAGGTAATGTACTTGTAAACGTAAGGAACTACGGTGCATCAGATGAACAGAAGACGGTCACAGTATATCTTGGGAATATGGCTGCGGCTGTTAACGATGTATATATACCAGCCGGAAGTGAAAGAAGCGTGGTATTTACCAATGTTTATAATACCAGCGGAAAGATAAGCGTAGTAATGACGCCAGAAGACATACTTCCTTCAGACGATACATACTATATCGCCGTGAATGAATCTGAGACCGCAAAAATACTTATAGTAAGTGATGGAAATACATTTTTGGAGAATGCATTTTCCCTTGTGGAAGGCACTGAAATATATAAAATGACTTCTGACACAATGACATCCGCAGACCTTACGGGATATGATCTGTATGTTTTCGATGGTGTGCTGCCTGAAACGGTTCCAAATGACGGAGGACTTCTCATAGTCAATCCTCCGGAAGGTAATTCATATATTGAGACCGGAGCTGTAAAGGAACTCAACTGCTATTCTGAAGGTATATCTGAGCTTAGCAGCGGAGAAAATCTGCAGTTTATAATTTCTGAGGCAAAGACAGTCAACAGACCGTCCTGGGCTGTCACCGAATGTTCAGCAGACGGCGTTCCGCTTATTATGAGGGGAGAAAACGGAGGACAGAAGGTGTGTATATTCACATTTGATATACATAATTCAGATCTTCCTCTGCTCAAAGAATTCCCTATTATGATATATAATCTGTCAGACTGGTTCGTTCCTGGAAGAATCGGAACGCAGAATTCAGCCAAATGCGGAGAAACTTTAAATATAGATATAGCGGCGGACGCACAAAAAGTCACAGTTGAAGGCCCCTCCGGAGATGTGAGGACGGTTGCTCCTCCTTTCCCGGCTTCTGAATACAGTGATACGGCTGAGGCAGGATTTTATAATGTGACATCTGAAAAATCCGATGGAAGTATCACAGAAACTACTTTGGCAGTAAATACCCTTACAGATGGCGAGTCAGACCTGTCAGCTCTCTTTGGACAGGACAGAGAGGGAACAGCTGGCAAGGCGACAAAGGGCGGTGCCGCTCTTATGGGAATTTTAACGATATTAGCGATCTTGGCCTTGATTGCGGAATGGTGGGTGAAATATTATGGAAATAAGCGTAGATAAAATTTATTTATTGATACTGATACCCATTATTATCGCAGCAGCCGTAATAATATTAAAGAAATTTATGAAAGGGAACAGATATGTTTATACGAGTACGGTGCTGAGAACTCTCACTGTGGCAGCCCTTATCCTTTCCCTTTCAGGTATGTCTGTAGTTGATAAGGCTAAGGACGATACTACATTGTTTTTAGTTGACGTTTCCGACAGTGTCTCAGGACAAAGAGAAAAAATATCTGATTTTATCAATTCTGCCCAGTCACATAAGGCAGGAAGCGATAAAACGGCTGTTTCTCTGTTCGGGGGGAGGGCAGTGACCGTTGTTGCGCCCACTGATGAGTATGTCAATGTGAACTTAAGTAATTCATCTACGGAAAATGAGAATACAAATATAGAAGCAGCCATAAAACAGGCTGCATCGGTATATGATGAAAGCACAAATAAAAGACTGGTACTGATAACCGATGGCTCACAGACAAGGGGAGACGGTATATCAGCCAGAAATGTGCTTAAAAATGATAATATCCAGACGCTTATTTATGATATAAGCGGAGATGTGAAAAATGAAGCTGGAATAAGAGAAATATCTCTTCCGCAGTATGTAAATATAAATATGAGCTATGATGTCACTGTAATAGTTGACTCCATAGGCTCTCAGGATGCTGACCTGCGGCTTTACAGAGGCTCATCGATTGTACTTAATGAGAGAGTAAGCCTTAAAGATGGAGAAAACAGATTCGTATTTACGGATATGGCTGATAAGGGCGGCGGTATAACTTACCGTGCCGAGATCGTTCCGTCTAATGATACATTTTATCAGAATAACACCGTATACGGATATTGCTACGCTGAAAATCTGCCATCTGTACTGGTGGTAGGAAGCGGGGCATCAGCTGAAAATCTCCGCAATATACTTGAATCAGCCCAGCTCAATGTTGATGTGGTGAGCCCGGATAATACACCGTCATCCTATGATTCATTAACTGCCTATGACAGTGTGATCCTGGCTGATGTGCCATACAGTGATATGAGCGAAAGCTTTATAGGCGCCCTTGATGATTTTGTTAAATATGCAGGAGGCGGACTCATTACCGTCGGAGGCGAAAACTCATACGGACCCGGCGGATATGAAGGTACACCGATAGAGGATATGCTTCCCGTTGAGATGAGCATAAAGACACAGTCCGAGGACCCTGATCTTGCTATGGTCATGGTAATAGACCGTTCAGGCAGTATGAGTGATAACTCCCAGGGCATATCCTGTATGGATCTGGCAAAGGAAGCTGCCATCAGAGGTGTGAATGAACTGGCCGACGATGATCTTGTGGGTGTGATAGCTTTTGATTCAGTAGCTCAGTGGGCTGTAGAACTAAAAGAAGTCGGTGAAAACAGAGAAAGTATAGAAAATGCCATTGGCACCATACAGCCTGGCGGAGGCACGAGCATACTTCCTGCCCTCAGGGCTGCCTGTACAAAACTTGCTGATACAGATACAAAACTTAAGCATGTTATACTCTTGACCGACGGACAGGCTGAAACTGAAGGATATTCAAATCTTTTGAGACAGGCGAGGGAAGACGGGATAACGATATCTACCATAGCCGTAGGCCCTGGAGCTGATACGAATCTTCTCCAGTATATAGCTGAGGAAGGTAACGGAAGGTATTATTATGCGGACAGATTTTCAAGTCTGCCTGAAATATTTGTATATGAGACTTCCATAGCGAGCAAAGATTATCTTAATAATGATGATTTTTATCCATCTGCTGTGGATTCATCTGAAATAACAGAAAATATCGGTTCTGTGCCCATGCTTCATGGTTATGTGAGCACTACGGCAAAACCCAGGGCTGATGTGGTGCTGCAAAGCGATAAGGAAGAACCTGTACTTGCCGTATGGCAGTATGGACTTGGAAGGACAGCAGCCTGGACCAGTGACTTGAGCGGACAGTGGACCAGTGACTGGCTCTCATCTGAAGAGGGCTTAGATATCATAAGAAATCTTATAAGCTACTCCATGAGAAGTGATATATTATATGATATCGAGGTAACAGGCGAAGCTGCCGGAGGAGTTTCGGACATAACCGCAAAAATACCTGTAAATCAGAATACTTCCGGCATCAATGCCACAATAGTGACTGAGGACGGGGAAGAGTATAATACAGATATGTCAGCGGTGCTTCCTGGAGAGTACAAATGCACGATACCCACTGATAAAGAGGGAGCATATATTATAACCGTTGAGGAAAAACTCAATGATGGAACGGTAAATGCGTATAATACCGGTTTCATAATTGGCTATTCCGGTGAATATGATGTAAGAAAGATGACTGGCAACGGCATCATAAATGAACTTTCATCATATGAGAATATCAGCGTTATTACTTCGCCGGAAGAAGTATACAGTTCATCACTTCCCGATACCTATGCGAAAAGAGATGTAACGATACCTCTGCTTGTATTGGCTATAATACTGCTTCTGGCTGATATACTGCTCAGAAGATTCCCTGAATTTATAGACAGGGCCGTTGTTCTGGCAGCTAAATTAAAGCCGGTAATAAAGCCTAAGAAAAAGACATTTGAAGAACGTGTCAAAGAAAACAAGGAAGCTGAAAAAGAGAAGCCAGTACAGACTGCCAAGGCCGGTAAAGATGATGTAAATAATGTAAATAATGAGAAAAAATCATCGGCAAGTGCTCTTGCTGACATAAAGAGAAACAGGAAAAAATAATTGCTGGCGTGCGGATAATCCGCACGCTTTTTTGATAAAAATATTGATGACAAAAGGGATTATTACATTTCTTTTACAGTTGTTTTAAGTATCTAAAATGTGCTTGTACCTAAAAATAATTTGTGATACTATTAATGCAATTGTTGAAATTATGATTTTTAATATATAGAGGTTAGAAGATATGGTGTTTTCATTAAATAAAAAAATCAAAAGGATAGCATCAGTGATGCTTGTTATGTTAATGGCTTTTTCCGTCGTTTCTTGTGGAAACCATGAAGAAGAGGAAAAGAATGAAGTTTTCTGTGAGGGAGTTTCAGTGGCTGGAATAGACCTGAGCGGACTTACTATGGATGAGGCGGTAACTAAACTTACTGAGGAATTTAATAATGATCTCAGCATAGATATCACTTATGATGAAAACAAGTGGACCATACCCTTTGAGGACATTATGGGAACTGCTGAATACTCAACTGCTCTTAATAAGGCCTTTGAGATAGGCAAGACCGGCGAGTCCCAGGAGGAAAAGGACGCTGAGGCTGAGCAGGTCAAGATCGATCCTGTC
>JAHZAW010000050.1:83055-92169 GCA_019423725.1 Clostridiales bacterium | reverse complement strand
AATATCGAAATGACATATACCTGTGATCTTGATATGCTCAAACAGGAGCTTACTAATATTTCTGATGAGTACAATGCGTCAAGACAGGATGATAAAATAGGATTTGATATAGATAAGACTGCGGCAGAGGTAGTAAGCAGATTATCCGAAGGAAATCTTGAAGCTGTTGAGTTTCAGCTTACGGAAGAAGAAATAGCTGAACAGGAAAAAACTCTGATTGGAAGTTATTCTACATCATATTCAAATGATGATAAAAACAGGAATGAGAACCTGAGAGTAGCATGCGAGAAGATAAATGGAACGATACTTCAGCCTGGTGATATATTTGATATGAATGCGGCCCTTGGCCCTCAGACATATGAAAACGGATATAAGGCTGCGGGAGTAATAGAAAACGGAAAAATCGTATCTGATATTGGCGGCGGAGTATGCCAGGTTACTACAACGATTTACAATGCTGCGATACTTGCTGAACTCAAGATAGTACAGAGATTCAATCATTCTCTTATGGTAGGATATGTTCCCTTGGGAATGGACGCTGCCGTTGCGGGAACATATAAGAATCTTAAGTTCCAGAATGACACTGACTATCCTGTATATATAGAGGCATATCTTGAAAATAATAAGGTTGTATGCAATATTTACGGCCATGAGATACACGATGAAAACAGAAGGGTAGAATTTGAGAGCGTATGGGTATCTACCATAGGCAAACCCGAGGCAAAAGTGACTGAAGACCCTAACATGTATGAAGATGAAAGAGTTGTTACTTACAACGGAAAAACAGGTGCAAAGATCGATACCTATAAACTTGTATATGAAGGAGATACCCTTGTAAGCAGAGAATGGTTTTCATCATCGACAGATGTTGCCACGGCTGATGAGGTCACAGTGGGAACGAAACCGAGGGAAACTGTTGTTGAGGATGTTCCTGTAATTGGTGAAGCACCTTCGACCAATACACCTGATACATCGGCCAATACACAGCAGCCATCAGTACAGAATCCGCCTGTGATACCTGACACATCAACTGGTTCATCTTCTGGAAATTCTGCTTCCGGTAATACATCGTCAGGAAGCACACCTTCAGGAACAGATGGAAGCAGCAATATAGTAAATGAGAATAATTCAGCTTCAAGCGGAGATGTCGTAATCGGCGAACAGAATAATACAAACAGTGCAGCAGACATAGTGATCGGCGCGTAACAAGGGGAAATAATTATGGGCAATAAGCTTGAGATAGGAAAGGTACCCGTGGAAATATTAAATAAACTGGTACTTGACCCAATAAATAATAATATTAATAAAAGAGATGACATAGTCATAAGGCCTTCGACCGGTGAGGATTGTTCAGCAGTAGATCCGGGCGGAGAGATATGTGTTTTTTCCACTGATCCCATAACAGCCGCAGGAAGCAATGCGGGTTATCTTGTAGTTCATATCAACTGCAATGACGCTGCATCTGCCGGAGCTGAACCTGTGGGAATATTGCTTACGATACTTCTTCCCGCGGGAAGCTGTGAAGAAGATCTTAAGGAGATAATCGATGGTGCCTATAAAGCTGCCAGAGAGCTTGGCATAGAAATACTTGGAGGTCATACAGAAGTTACTGAGGCGGTAA
Source organism: Clostridiales bacterium (assembly GCA_019423725.1). Classification (GTDB taxonomy): domain Bacteria; phylum Bacillota; class Clostridia; order Lachnospirales; family Anaerotignaceae; genus Metalachnospira. The sequence continues at coordinate 90,548 of JAHZAW010000050.1, read as the reverse complement.
ATAAACCGGTCGTAAACGGTACTGTTGTGGCTAAGACCAGGGGAAGAAAGTTTATATCATCCGGCGGAGCAAAGAGCGGCCAGCATATAATAATGTCAAAATGGGCAGCTATTGAAGGAACGTCTATAATTGCCGGCGACTATGAGGAAAAGCTTAAAACGATATTGAGCAAAGATGTTATTGATGAAGGCAAGTCACTTTCATCAAAAATAAGCGTAGTCAAAGAAGGAATGATAGCATCTGAATATGGAGCAACAGCCACCCATGATGCCACAGAGGGAGGAATACTCGGAGCTGTATGGGAAGTTGCGGAATGTTCCGGTGTAGGCGTGGAGATATATGCTGATGAGATACCCGTGCTTGACTGTACAAAAAAGATATGTGAGGCAGCAGGGATAGACTATCTCAGGCTTGTATCCAGCGGGACACTGATAATGACAGCCTTTGATGGTGAAAAACTTGTGGACAGGCTAAAATCTGAGGGCATAAACGCCGCTGTCATAGGAAGGATAACTGACGCTGGAAGATATGTTACTTTTAATGGTGAAAGAAAAGAGCTTTTCCCTCAGGAAAAGGACGAAATATATAGAGTTGATCTGTAAATATAATAATGGAACAATAGGGTAGACATATTTATGTTTACCCTGTTTTTATATGGATGAATAAAAAGGAGGCATAGTGTGAGGTACATAGTTGATGATAAAAATATAAAAGCTGCGGATTTTTTGTATCTGGCTTCAAAGGTATGGCCAGGGGAATATGATGCTGAAAGGACAAAGGAAGCCTTGGAAAAAACCATAAATATTTCAGCCTATGATGGAGAAAAACTTATTGGCTGTTTAAGGATACTTACAGACGGATATTACTTTGGGACCATAACGGAACTTCTTGTCCTGCCTGAATATCAAAATAATGGGGTAGGCAGCAGACTTATGGAACTTGCTAGAGATAACACTCCTACTATGCTTTATTTTGGAGCCCAGCCGGGTAAAGAAGAATTTTATGAAAAAAACGGCTGTGAAAAAAGTATGCAGTCATATGTGATAAAAAGAAGCGGCAAAAAATAAAAAAATAATTTGGAGCGTATTGACTCTTACACTGTGTGACCCATTATTATGAGTATGAGCTCAAATGACACACAATATTGTGGAGGTATAAAATGTTAAGAATAGGAGAATTTTCAAAGCTTGCTGAAGTAAGTATAAGAATGTTGAGGCATTATGATGAGATAGACCTGCTGAAGCCAGTAAGGACAGATGGATTCACCGGATACAGATATTATTCTGAGGAACAGCTTCCCATAATGATAAGGATAAATATGCTCAGAAAAATGGGTTTTGGCCTAGCTTCCATAAAGGAAATATTAAAGTCTTATGATGATAAGGATAAGCTGGAGCGATATTTTAGAATGCGCCGCAGCCAGCTGTGTGAAGAATTGTCCGACACCAGGCAGAGGATAGAGCTGATTGAAAAAGCTTTGGAAAACCTGAGAAAGGATGATATTATGATCAATGAAGCAGTTTTAAAAGTACTGCCAGAAAGAAAAGTAGCCAGTGTACGAAAGACCATACCGAAATATAAGGATGAGGGTATACTTTGGGACATATTATTCAAGGAAACAGAAGGAATGAAACTTAAATTTACAGAACCTGTATTTTTAGGGGCAGTGCTCCATGATAATGAATATAGGGAAGAAAACGTAGATGTTGAAGTACAGCTGGGGGTAGATGGTAATTATACAGACACTGAAAATGTAAAGTTCAAGACAGAACCTGAAACTGCCGTAGCGAGTATAACATTTAATGGACCTTATGAGCAGTTTGGAAGTGCATATGCTGTCATTGCTGCCTGGGTCAGCAAAAATGGATATAAATTCGCCGGACCGATAATCGATATATATCATAAGGGGTACTATGAGACAAAAAATCCAGAAGAATTTATAACAGAGGTATGCTGCCCCATATATAAAGACTAATAATGAAAAATGCCGGGACAAAAGTTCCGGTACCTTTTTAATACCACACCGATAATAGGGCAGCTGATTTTTAATTAATACAGGGGAGCTCTATCAATATAATAAGGCCATGGTCGTTCTTAAGGGTCATTTTGCCGCCATGTACATCTATTATCCTGTATGCCATGGGAAGGCCGAGACCATGGGCTGATTTCGGTATGACTGATATATTTTTGATAACATCTTCTGGTATTCCCGCTCCGTCATCGGATATTTTTATATAAACATTTCCCTTTTCCACATACTCATCTATGTTTATATGACATCCGTTTTCGTTATGGCCTATGGCATTATTTATTATATTGAAAAATGCCCTTTCCATAAGGGATTCATCGCCATTTATTATTGCCTTTTCTGATTTAAAATCAATGGATATTTCATACTTTTCTGAAAGCCCGTTATTTATAAGTTCAGTAACGATGTTCCTGAGCAGGGGGCATATTTTAAATTCTCTCTTTTTAGATGGCTGCATATCGTATTCCAGGGAAGATATGAGATTCAGGTCATCGACCATTTTTTTGATCTTTATGCTCTGGGCTGTTATGAGCTCAGCCTTTTTTCTGTCCTCAGGTGAGATACTTTGCGATGCTGCCAAAGCCTCAGAATATCCCATTACCATGGAAAGGGGAGTGCGTATATCATGGGAGAGACCGGCAATCCAGTTGGAACGGGCATTATCCCTTGAAAGCAGAGCAGCATTTTTCCTCTGTATGCTTACGGATGTTTCGTTTATGTTTTTTGATATTTCCTTAAATATACCCTTTTCCTTTAGATATACCCTTTTTTCAAGCCTCAGGTCATTTATGCCGCTTGTTAGCATTTTCAGCCTTCTATAAAGCGTGCTTCCAAAGATAAATGCCAGCAGAGTTGATAAAAATAAGTTTAATACCACTATGCTCAATATCCTTTCTGGAAGGGTATCGAACCATTCCATGGAATACTGAAGCTGGTATTTCCCAACGGCATTTTTTGGGCTGCCAAGGACTATGAGCCCATAATCTTCGGTACTGACATATACAGGATAATCCTTTAAAAACCATCTTGTCATTTTTGCCACATCGTTTATGGTGTAATGGTCCGGTATGTCATCGGGTTTGTTATACGACCAAGATATATCTCCGTCTTCATTTATGATTATGCACCAGCTGCCATCGGGTATTATGCCAGTGTCATTTAAATGGAAGCCATCATCAGATACCTCCATATTTTCGCTTATTTTATCCAATACATAGCTGCTGTTATTGGGATAGATATTGGAAATATCACTTTGAATAATGGCCATTCCCGTTAAGTTTATCATAAGCAGTATTATGGCGATAACAGCCGAAGAAAGGGTAAAATATAGAAATATTTTTAATATGGTCTTATTCATCATTTATCACCAGCTTGTAGCCAAGACCCTTTGCCGTAAGCAGATGGCGGGGCTTGGATGGATCCTTTTCGATTTTTTCCCTTATCCTCCTTATGTGTACCATAAGGGTGTTCTCATAGCCGTAATATCCGTCTCCCCAGGCTGCCATGCATAGGGAGTCATTGGTAACTATACGGTTCTTGTTTTCAAACAGCTTTTTTAACAGTATGAATTCCTTGGCGGTAAGGGAAGTCTTTTCGCCGTTATATATTACCTGGGCTGTTTCCAGATCGACGGTCCTGTCTGAAAGTTCTATCACGGTTTTTATAAGTTCCTTTGTATATGTCCTGCGTAAAAGGGCGGCTATCCTTAAAAGAAGCTCAGCAGTTAGAAATGGTTTTACCACATAGTCATCGGCTCCAAGACCCAGCCCTCTGAGCCTGTCATCGGCTTCTCCCCTTGCCGTAAGAAATATTACGGGAGCCTGGGAGTATTTCCTTATATCTTCATACAGCGAAAATCCATCTCCGTCAGGCAGGTTCACATCGAGAAGATATAGGGCTATGGCCTGCTGTTTTGTTATTTTCAGGGCTTCTTCGCAGTTTTTGGCCGTGAATATATTAAAATACCCGTCATTGATAAGTATTTCCTTTATCATATTTAAAAGCTCTTTCTCATCATCCACGATGAGTATCTTTTTATTTTTAAGCTCATTCATTTTTATCACCCACCTGATTATATCACATATATCCCGATAAATTTTAAAAGGAGGACGCTGGTCTCAAATTTAAGGTTGGCGAAAGGTTAGGTTAAGTTTGCTGAAAGGCAGGACTGATAAGATAATACTGTCTTTAAGATAATGTGATTTTTAAACTTTTATACACACTTTAAGGAAAAGAGGTCATGAAAATGAAAGAGATAGTAAAAACTTCCGGACTTACAAAAAAATACGGAGACTTCCTGTCGGTGAATGAACTTGATATGTCCGTTATGGAAGGAAACATATATGGGTTCCTTGGACCTAACGGAGCGGGAAAATCCACCACCCTTAAAATGCTCCTGGGACTGGTAAACCCGACCAAGGGAGAAATAAATATTTTCGGAAAAAGAGCCACAGCTAAAAACCGGATGGAAATATTGAAAAATGTCGGATCCCTCATCGAAAGCCCGTCCTATTATGGACATCTCACAGCCAGGGAAAACCTTAAAATATGCCAGACAATACTTGGGGTTCCTGAAAAAAACATAGATGAGGTATTAAAAATAGTCAGGCTCGACAGACAGCAGAAAAAGAGGGTATCAGCATTCTCCCTTGGTATGAAACAGAGGCTGGGCCTTGCTTCGGCTCTGCTTTCTTTTCCTAAACTGCTTATCCTTGACGAGCCCACAAACGGCCTGGACCCGGCTGGAATACATGAGATGAGGGAGCTTATAAGGTCCCTTCCGGGAAAATACGGTATGACAATAATAGTATCCAGCCACCTGCTTTCGGAAATAGACCAGCTGGCTGATAATGTCGGCATAATAGCCAACGGCAGGATGATGTACCAGGGCACCCTTGCGGACCTTCACGAAAGGGACAAGTCAAAGTCTCTGGAACAGATATTCCTCGACCTTACGGGAAAGGAGCAGAGTTTATGATAAAGCTTCTTAAATGTGAATTTATGAAAACAAGGCGGTGCTATGTATTTATTACGGCCCTTGTCATATGTGCCATGTGCCTCTGCTGGTCATTTTATGGAGAGATAACAGAAGACAGGCTCGGGCTTGGCTGGATGATGAATCTTTATCAGTATCCGCTCATAAACGCCATATTTATGCCGCTTCTGTCCATAGTAACGGCATCAAGACTATGCGGCATAGAACACAAGGGACTGATGCTAAAGGAACTCTGCTCCATGGAGAAAAAAGGACGGATATTTGATGCAAAGCTGCTTTATGGCCTTGGCATTATGGTCATCTGTGTGGTGGTCATGTGGGCAGCTGAGATAATTTATGGAAAATTCATTAGATATTACGGAGAACTCCCCATAGATCTTTATCTTCTGTACTTGATTTTTACCCTGGTCCCCACCATGGTCATATATGTTTTTCAGCATACGCTCTCATTGGTATTTAAAAATCAGGCGGTCTCATTTTTTGTGGGCATAATCGGGGAGTTTGCCGGGATATTTTCCATGTTCCTTCCCAGTATCCCCAATTTGAGAAGGGCTCTTTTGTGGGGATATTATGGCGTACTGCAGTTCGTCGGCCTTTACGGATGGACAAAGGAGACTAGATATGAAAACGCCTATTTTGAGATAATGCCCATCGACTGGACGTTTTTTGTGGTGCTCATAGCTGCCGGCATAGTCATTTATCTGGCTGGAAAGAAAATATTCTGTTCAAGGGAGGTATAAAATATGTTTTTTAAGATGCTTAAAGCTGAAAGGATGAAACTTAAAAGATCGCCGGTATGGATAGCCTTCATCATAATGCCCATAATCCCGGCTGTCTTAGGAACGATAAATTATCTTGGAAATATCGATATGCTCCAAAGTGAGTGGTACAGCCTTTGGACACAGCATACACTTTTTACCTGCTATTTTTTTCTTCCGATAATGATAGGGGTGTACTGCTCCTATATAATGCACCAGGAGGAAGTGAACCGCAACTGGAACAAAGTCCTTACTCTGCCCCAGAAAAAAAGCCTTGTATTCTTGGCAAAGCTGGTGACCGTATCTTCCATGATATTTTTGACGGAAATATGGATATGTGTGCTTTTTGTTATATCGGGAAAACTCATAGCTATGCCGGGGGAGATACCCATAGGAAAGATCGTTATCTGGTGTATATTCGGGACACTGGGAGGGACCGTTATGGCCAGCGCCCAGCTTCTCATATCCCTTTTTATAAAAAATTTTGCGCTCCCGGTGGGCATATCTCTGGCGGGAGGCCTGTCCGGTCTTGTATTTTTAGCCAAGGAGCTGGGACACATCTGGCCCTATTCCCTTATGGCCTACGGTATGAACTCAAATGCTCCCCAGGAGCTCATCAAAAGCGGATATGCCTGGTTTGCAGCCATCTGCATCATATATATACTGATCTTTACACTGGTCAGTTCAGCAGTAATAACTAAAAGAGATATATAAATATACAGCCGCTTTATTAAAGCGGCATTTTTTATATTGACTTTTTGTTCTACATAGTGTAGAATAAAAATATCTTCTACAAGGCGTAGAATAAATAGGAGGTGAGTTTATGAATAAAATATCCGAGTCTGAAATGGAGATCATGAATATCCTTTGGAACAGCCAGAAGGGAATGACAGGAAAGGAAATAATGGAGGCCATACCGGAAAAGCAGTGGAAGATAACAACGGTGCTCACCATGGTTTCAAGGCTGGCAGATAAGGGATTTATAAGGGCTGAGAAGGCAGGCAGAGGAAACATATATTTCAGCACCATATCAGAAAAAGAATACAGAAAAATGTGCTCTAAAAGCTTTCTGAATGAGTTTTATGAAGGATCTTTGAAAAACTTCTTTGCGGCTTTGTACGATGATGATGAAATTAGTGAGGAAGACCTCGACGAACTTAAATCCATACTTGAAAGAGGTGGCAGGAAAAAATGAGACTTTTGATAGAGCTTACACTTATCGGCAGTATATTCACTTTAATACTGCTCATATTTAAAACACCTCTCATAAAGAGATTCGGGGGAAGCTGGTACTATTATATATGGACAGCTGTGATTTTTTCCTTCTGTTTCCCATATAAGGCGGACATATCGAAATACATTTCAAATATGATAATGGCCGACAGTCAGACCTTTGTTTCAGCCACGGCGGACAGCTTCGTAAGGCAGAACGTATATAAGGGAGCCTCGGCGGCTATAGGGACATATGGCGCCTCTCAAAGGTCACTGGTGGCGGCTGATAGTATAGCTGAGTGTGTTTTTATACTGTATTTCATCGGCCTTGCGGGGGCTTTGATGTACTACACCGGCATGTATATTTCCTTCAGGCAGAAACTTAAAAAGTCACTGCTTGAACCAAGGAAAGGATACAGGTCCTGTTTAAATGAGGTATGTTCTGAAATGGGCATTGTAAAAAATATTCAGCTTATGGAAAGCAGTGATGTAAGATCAC
>JAHZAW010000050.1:80918-83045 GCA_019423725.1 Clostridiales bacterium | reverse complement strand
CATATTTACCGGGTTTCTCCATCCCTTCATCGCTATTCCAAATCAGGCTTTTGATAAAAATGCTCTGAGGCTGATATTAAGGCATGAGCTCACCCACTATAAAAGAGGGGATATGATATATAAAACTACAGCCCTTGCCGTACATATACTGAACTGGGTCAATCCATTTTCATATCTTGCCCTGCGCACCATAAATGAGGCCTGTGAGTATTCCTGCGATGAGTATGTAACTAAATATATGGACGACGGAGAAAGAAAACAGTACGGATATATGCTTTTGAACCAATTGAAAACACCTTCAGAAAAACCACTTTTTGCGGCCATGTTCTGCAAAAACGGAAAAAATATCCTTAAAAGGAGGTTTGAAATAATAATGAGTGATAAAAAATACAGGTATGTAAAAATAACGACAGCGTTTATATGTGCCCTTGTACTGGTGTCAGGATTTTTTGACCTTAAGCCGATAAATGTCCTTGCCGATGGGAATACAGCCGAATATGAGGCTGATTCCATAGAAAGCGTATCGGGTGTAAATGGGGCTGAAACCACGGAGGAACTGGAACCCGCTGTGAAAATAAGTGAGGAAAAGGCAGTTGAAATGGCTGAAGGAGCCATAAGTAAATACTATGACATAGACCCAGCAGCCCTTACGGCCGATGCCTCCTATTATGAGGAAGGTTCAGGCTCAGTACAGCCTGAGGGATGGTTCATAAGGCTCTTCCCTGATGATGCGGATAAACAATGTGATTATGCCGCATGGATAGCCCCGGACGGAAGCAGGGTCACCGTGGCGGTATCGGGACTTTTTGATAACAGCCAGATAATTGGTGAAGACTCCATATCAGAAATAGAGTCTGATAATGGCTGGATAAGCAGGCTAAGCGAAATATCCGGAGAATCAGAGTCGGATATTAAAAATATTCAGTTCCCTGATATAGAAAGCAGCACCGGAAGCAATATGGTCGATGTAAGTTATGAACTTGATGACGGCAAGATATATACTGCGACCCTTACCTATCCGGATAAGGAGCTGAAGGGAATAACGATATCAGACGGCTGAGGAGTTATAAGTGGCAGTTTTTAATTTGAATATTTTATGGCCCCAAAGGCTTAAAATATGTGTGTTCAAGAATTAAAATGGTTTAGTTTATTGACTTTACAGTAATGCCATGATAAAATTAAACCGCTTGTCAGAGGACTTGCAGTCATTAAGATTGTTTAAGTGGGATAAGACCATATGGGTTTTATCCCACTTTTTGTTTTATATGGGGATGGGGCTCAGGTCCATATCCCGCTTCCTTATGGAGGTACATATATGGATAGAAAAACTAAATCATTATTTTCTTATATTTTCCCGGCCCTTGGAGGTCTGTTTGTTACATATCTTTATAATGTTGCAGACGGGATATTTGTAGGACGTGGAGTGGGAGCAGCGGCGCTGGGTGCCGTAAATATCGCAGTACCGTTTATTACATTTGTTGTCGCTGTTTCAGCCACGTTTCCCATGGGAGGAGCCACCATAGCTGCCATAAGAATGGGCAGAGGCGATAAAGATGGAGCCTGCCAAGCTTTTACTGTATCCCTTTTTATGACGATCATATTGTCACTGGTACTTATGGCCGTCGGAATGATATTTTCGGATGAAATAGTATCCTTAAGCGGAGCGGATAAATTAAGCACAGAAATGCGAAATATGTCAGCTGAATATTTATTTTATTATTCTGCGTTTTCAGTACCTATGTTGATAAGCAGCTGTCTTTCGGTCTTTGTGAGAAACGATGGTTCGCCAGCGCTTTCATTTGCTGGTATGTGTGCGGGAGCGGCTGCAAATATTTTTCTGGACTGGCTCTTTATTTTTCCGTTAAATATGGGGGTAGACGGCGCAGCCATAGCTTCAGGCCTTGGTCAAATATTTTCGGTGATCGTCCTGATGACTCATTTTCTCCGTAAAAAAGGCTGTTTAAGGATAAAAGCATTCAAGTTAGATCTCTCAATTATTAAGAAAGTGTGCCAAAGAGGTGTTCCAGAGGCGGTAACTCAGCTTACAACGCCAGTCACTGCCTTTTGTTATAATATTATGCTGGCAAAATTTATGGGAGATATAGGGGTGTCCACATTCAGCGTTTT
>JAHZAW010000050.1:0-80832 GCA_019423725.1 Clostridiales bacterium | reverse complement strand
CCTTGTAAATGCTGTCCTTTGCGGGGTGTCCCAGGGACTTCAGCCGCTTTGGGGATACTGCTATGGACGAAGGGACAGTGTAGAAATGAACTGGTATTTTAGATGGGGAATAATAATCAATACCATATCATCAGTCGTCATATATGCTCTTTTGGTATTATTTGATGAGCCTGTTATAAATATTTTTAATAGTGACGCGGCTCTGGTCGATGCAGCGGTGAAAGCACTGCCTGTGTTCAGTATTTCCTTTATACCGATGGCTGTTAATCTTATTTATACTGCCTACTTTTTTTCCACAAAGCGTACTGGTGAGGCTAATGTAATTGCGGTAAGCAGGGGCATAATTTTAAAAGCATTGGCTGTTTTCTGTATACCTATGATATTCGGCGGAAGCTCCATCTGGATGGCTCCATTCCTGGCGGAGACTGTGACATTATTCATTGCCATCGGACTTAACAAAACAAATAAGCTTGTCTATAAGTAACTAAATAGTAAAGCCCTGGATCATTGAATATACCAGGGCTTTTTACTATATTATTAAAGCGCAAAAAGTGTTATCTCCGTTGGATATATGGGCAGGCTCCTATATCTTAGATAAAATCTATAGTCCTTGGAAAGCTCATATATCATCTGGGGTATTTTCCAAATGTCCTCATTATTGTGATATACGGATATGAGAAGTTTTGGATGGTCGTTGATTATATGCTCTCTGGCGCCTTTTATGGCTTTCTGCTCAAAACCTTCTATATCAGCCTTTATCATGGTGAGGGGCTCAGTTATGTCCATATCAAGGGTGGTGACGGGTACACCTATGCCGTCAGTTCCCGACAGGGTGTTGGCTGATGAACTTACACTGTTATTTTGTATGAACATGGTGTCCTCCCTGTCGCCGATGCCCTTTTGGCGGAATTCTATGTTTTTGTATTTGCTGAGGTTATTTTTTAGTATCTCAAAGGTGTCAGGGGTTATTTCATAGCAGTATATCCTTTTGTAGCAGTCTTTTCCGTAATTTTTTATATAGGATAATACCGTGTCCCCGGTGTATGCTCCCAGGTCGGCAAATACCTCGTTTTCATCACATTTAACTATATCCAGGTCAAAATAATCATCAAAAAGATATTCCCGTGTTTCCGCTGTTGTGGAAAAATCATATCTGTACCAGTTGTTTAAAATGGAATATAATGTCTTTTTAGAACGGTAGTCGCAGAGCCTTTCATATATCCATATAAAATCCTCCATATGCTCATATAAAGCCTTCTCCTTGAGCTCTATCTGCTCATAGTTGCCGTTATCTATATCCAGATATCCCCAGTATCCGAACTGGTTAAAAAAATTCATACAATTGATTTTTGTTTCACGGGGAACGTTATCATAACATTTTCTTATCCTGTAATATATTTCCTTTTCACTGAGGGATCTTATCTCATCAGCCAGGGCGTAGAAGTTTCTGTCAATTATATTCATTTTATCACTCTCCCAAATAAATACTATATGGAAGGCCTGGGCTTTATGACACATGGATGGATACATACATCCGATATGCTTGTGTTTTAAGACATAAAGAAATATAATAAATTTCATACAGAAATTAAAACAAGACAGGGAGAGATGGCCATGAAAGAAATATTTCTTCTTGAAGATGATTCAGACCTGGGAAGGGGCATAAAGATGGCACTTACCACAGCTGATGTGGAAGTTACGCTCTGTGCCTCACTCAAGGAAGCTGAAAATATACTTAGAAATAAAACCTTTGACCTGCTCATACTTGATGTCAACCTGCCCGATGGAAACGGCATCGATCTTTTAAAGGCACAGAAGGATGTACATGGCGATGTGCCCATAATACTTCTGACAGCCAATGACATGGAACTTGATGTAGTCACAGGCCTTGAGGCTGGGGCTGACGATTATATAACAAAGCCATTTTCACTGGCTATACTCAGGGCCAGGGTGAACACCCAGCTTAAAAGAACGGGGAGCAAAAGGGAAAACATCATTGCCGCAGGTCCGTTTTCATTTGATTTTGAGCGCTTTATATACCGAAAAAACGGCATATCCGTTGAACTTAGCCATACGGAACAGAAACTCCTTAAAATACTGGTGGAAAACAGGGGCCACGCCGTGAGCAGGGCTGCCCTTGTGGACAGGATATGGACTGATGGGGCCGAATACGTGGACGAAAACGCCCTTACGGTGGCGGTGAAAAGATTAAGAGCCAAGCTGGAGGATGACCCTTCAAAGCCGGAATATCTTAAAACGGTATACGGCATAGGCTATATGTGGGCGGTGAACCTATGATTTTTTTGATTATACTGCTTTCAGCGGCAGCCATATGTGCCATTATATATGGGGTTTATGAGAAAAAACAGTCTGCCAATATATTGAAAAGACTGGACGATATGATCCAAAAGGCCATAGATGGAGAATTTTCCGAGGAGGATTATGATGAGTCCCTTCTTTCCTCAGTTGAGGCTAAATTTGCTAAATATCTTTCTGCATCCTCCAGGTCGTTCAATGGGTTGAGGAAAGAAAAAGAGAACATAAAGTCACTCATATCCGACATATCCCACCAGACAAGGACACCTGTGGCAAATATAAGACTTTACACCCAGCTTTTAGGTGAGCAGGAACAAGGAGGAGCAAGCTCCGACTGCATAAAGGCCCTAGAGAGCCAGGCGGAGAAACTACAGACTCTCATTGAAGCCCTTGTTAAAACATCCAGGCTGGAAACGGGCATACTGGAGCTTCACCCGAAGGCACAGTCAATCAAAGATGTGGTCCTGCGTTCGGTGGAACAGTATAGGCCTAAAGCTGATGAAAAGAACATAAGCCTTGAGGCGGATATTTCAGATATTACGGCTGTCTGTGATGCTAAGTGGACGGAGGAAGCCGTCTGCAATCTCCTTGATAATGCCGTTAAATATACGCCGGAAGGCGGGAGAATCAGGGTACGGACTATTGAATATGAGATGTTCTGCCGTATAGATATTTCCGACAGCGGAAATGGCATAAGTGAGGAAGAACAGCCCAAAATATTCGGCAGGTTCTACAGGGGAAAGGATGCCTATGACAAACAGGGCGTTGGGATAGGACTTTACCTCACCAGGCAGATAATTTCAGGCGAAGGCGGATATATGAAGGTATCATCTGAAGTGGGAAAGGGCAGTACATTTTCAATATTTCTTCAGAGGGCGTAAATGTGACGAAACTGTTATATTCTTGACAGTACCAGGACATAATCTTTTGATAAAGTCTGTATTGTACAAAGGAAATGTGCAATACAGACTTTTTTAACAGGAGGTTCAAAATATGACGATACTGGAGACCATTGACCTTAAAAAAACATACGGAAAGGGAGATACAGCCGTTCATGCCCTTGACGGAGTGAATATGAAAGTTGAAAACGGCGAATTTCTGGCCATTGTTGGAACATCAGGGTCCGGAAAATCCACACTGCTGCATATGCTTGGAGGACTGGACAGGCCCACATCAGGCAGGGTGTTTGTCGACGGAAAGGATATTTTTTCCTTAAAGGACGAGGCACTGACCATATTCAGAAGGAGAAAAATAGGTTTTGTATTTCAAAGCTATAATCTTGTGCCGGTATTGAGCGTATATGAAAATATAGTCCTGCCAATGGAGCTGGATGGGGAAAGGGAGGACAAAAATTATGTGGACCAGGTCATAGAGACCCTGGGACTCACATCAAAGCTCAACAGCTATCCTAACCAGCTTTCCGGTGGACAGCAGCAGAGGGTGGCCATTGCCAGGGCCATTGCGGCAAAACCCGCAATTATCCTGGCAGATGAGCCGACAGGAAACCTGGACTCAAAAACGAGTCAGGATGTACTTGGGCTCCTCAAAATTACCAGCGAAAGATTTTCCCAGACCATAGTTATGATAACCCATAATGAGGAAATAGCCCAGCTGGCTGACAGGATAATAAGGATAGAGGATGGACGAATAGTGGGAGGTAAGGGCTTATGATAAGGGTAAATAACCATAAAGCCATAAAACGCCTCTCCAACAGGAGCCTTATGGCCAACAGGACAAGGAACATAATAGCCGTTGCGGCCATAGCTCTTACTGCGCTGCTTTTTACATCACTGTTCACCATTGCCCTTTCCATAAATGAGGGATTTCAGCAGAGCAATTTCCGCCAGATCGGAGGATGGTCCCACGGCGGATTCAAATATATGACCGAGGAGCAGTATAACGAACTTAAGGAAGACCCTCTCATAAAGGAATACGGTCTGAGGCGTTTTGTAGGTATGCCTAGGGAAGAACCATTCAACAAATCCCATGTGGAGATAGGATATTCCGATGCTAACCAAGCCCACTGGATGTACTGTGACCCCGTTGAAGGACGTCTGCCCGAGGAAGGCACCGACGAAGCGGCCACGGATACAAAGGTACTGGAGCTTTTGGGCATAGAGCCTGAGATCGGCAAAAAATTCACTGTTACCTTTGATGTGGATGGGAAAAGTACAACACAGACTTTTACATTATGCGGATGGTGGGAATATGATGAGGCCATAGTCGCCAACCACATACTCATACCTGAAAGCCGTGTAGACGAAATACTTGAGGAAACAGGAGTAACCCCTCCAGGAAATGATGGAATGACAGGCGCCTGGAATATGGATGTTATGTTTGAGAACTCATTTAACATAGAGAAAAATATTGAACAGGTGCTTGCGGACTATGGATATCAGGATGAGAGGGTAGCTGATGGAAATTATATTGCCACCGGAGTGAACTGGGGATATTCAGCTTCACAGATGGCATCCAACATGGACATCACATCCATTGCAGCCATAATCATCATGCTCATACTTATAATTTTTACGGGATATCTTATAATTTACAATGTGTTTCAGATCTCCGTATCGGGAGACATACGCTTTTACGGCCTTCTTAAAACTATTGGAACAACGCCAAGACAGATAAAAAGGATAATAAGACGTCAGGCCTTCCTGCTTTCACTTATGGGCATACCCATCGGACTTATACTGGGCTGGATAGTGGGAAGCCTCATAACACCGGTGATAGTAAATAATCTCGACGGCATAGAAGATGTTATATCCATAAATCCTGCCATATTTATAATTTCAGCCTTATTTGCCCTTACAACGGTGCTTATATCCTGCCATAAGCCTGGAAGGATGGCTTCAAAGGTATCACCAATGGAGGCGCTCAAGTTCACGGACGCTTCAAAAACGAGGAAGAAAGCAAAAAGAAGCAGAGGCAGAGTGTCGATATTTTCCATGGCCTGGGCTAACCTTGGCAGAAGTAGGGCTAAAACAACCGTTACAATAATATCCCTCTCCCTTTCGGTGGTACTGCTCATAATGACAGTAAGCTTTACAAATGGATTTGATATGGATAAATATATAAGCAATATGTTTTCCACGGATTTTCAGATAGCCGGTGCTGAATATTTTCAGACATCAGCTAAGTTCAATGTTGATTCAGCCCTTTCAGAGGAAGCCATCAATGATATAAATGACTTGGGATGGGTAACGGAAGGCGGCAGGACATATGGCAGGACCCAGTATGTACAGGAATTTGTCACTGATGATTATTACAGGGCTGATGCCGGACGCCATAAGCCGGCCGATGCGGTGGAAGAAGAATTGAGGACCGTACAGAGAAATGAGGAAGGACTGGCAGCATACTCAGCCAAGCCCTATGGCATGGAGCCTTTTATACTGGATAATCTCAATGTTTTGGAAGGTGATATTTCCAAGTTATATGAGCCGGGAAGTAAATATATAGCGGCGGTATACAGCACCGATGACTATGGAAATATTGTTTGGGACAGTGCCTGGGCAAAGGTAGGGGACACGGTAAAACTCAGGTATGCAGAAGAAATAAAGTACTATGACCCCGATACAGGCGAGGAATATCCGGATACAGTGGACCTTATGAGTGTCAACTCGGTGATGAAGGTGACAAAATATCGTGAGGAAACATATACTGTGGCTGCTCTGGTGGAAGTCCCCACTTCATTGAGCTACCGATACTATGGAGAAGATTCCTTCATTCTGAACAGTGATACGTTCATTCAGGACAGCCAGACAAACGCCATAATGTATTATGCCTTTAATGTAGATGAGGCACATAATGATGACATGGAAGAGTTTTTGAAGGACTATACACAAAATGTGAACACTTCCTTAGACTATGAGAGCAAGGCCACCTATGCGGAGGAGTTCAATGGCTTTACAAGTATGTTTATGCTGCTTGGAAGTGCTTTGTCCTTTATCATAGCCCTCATTGGCATACTCAATTTCTTCAATGCCATACTTACGGGAATAACCGTAAGGAAAAGGGAATTTGCCATGCTCCAGTCTATAGGTATGACAGGAAGGCAGTTAAAGACTATGCTTGTTGAAGAAGGGCTTTTATATACCATAGGCTCTATCGTGCTCTGTCTTATGATCGCCCTTACCCTGGGATCCTTTGCTGGCAGTGCCCTGGAAAACGTATTCTGGTTTTTCACATTTAAACTGGTACTTTCTCCCTTAGTGTTCATAACGCCGGTATTTGCTGTTTTAGGAATAGTCATACCTCTTTTGAGCTACAGGACCATATCAAAAAGCACCATAGTCGAAAGACTGAGGGTTGAATAAATATATGCGGCTTTCATCAGAAAGCCGCTTTTTACTTGAAAGTATGTACAGAATATTTTTTCATATGGCAAATATATATATTTATATAGCCTTTTATAAACTGATACAGGAGGTAGTTTATGAGAAAATATCTGTATATCATCCTTCCCATCATAAGTCTAGGAGTTGGATGGCTGGCCTCATATTTCACCGCTGACGGAGTCAAATACATATACCCGCTCATAGAAAAATCACAGCTCACCCCTCCGGGATTCATATTTCCCATCGTCTGGACCATACTTTACATACTTATGGGCATAGGAATGGCCATGGTCATAAATAAGGGCGGAGAGGATACCGGTATGGCCAAGGCCGTTTGGATAGTCCAGCTGCTGGTAAATTTCAGCTGGAGCATACTGTTTTTTGGTATGCAGATGTATTATGAAGCCTTTATATGTTTGATAATACTGTGGTTCCTCATAATAATTATGATATATGAATTCAACAAAATAGATAAAACGGCGGCTGTTCTGCAGATACCGTATCTTCTATGGGTGACCTTCGCAGGATATCTGAATTATATGGTCTGGATCCTGAACAAATAGGAATAAATAGCAAAAAGGGCATATCCTTCAAGGATAGGTCCTTTTTTTAGTGGATTTTAAAATAAATTAATTTGTCGCTTTAAAAACATGATTTTTTTCGGTTTTGTGGTAAAATTATATAAAAGGCGGTGATAGTATGTTTAGATTTTTCTGGGCCAGGTCTGCATCGGTATGGCTGGCCGTACTGTATATGATAATTGGTATTTTTCTTGCACTTTATCCGGGACTCAGCGGCATAATATTCGTAAGGATTATTGCGGCGGTATCCCTTATTTTTGCGGTCATAAATCTTTACAGGTATATTAAAAACAGGATGGATATGCTCCAGGACGGCATACATTTGTTCGCAGGAGTATTATTTCTCATATTTTCACTTTTCTGTTTTATGAAGCCTGAAATAGTACTGTCCATAATTCCATTTATTTTGGGAGTGCTTCTCATAATCGATGGTACCGGAAAGCTCCCCATAGCCATTGAGGCCATAAGAATGAGAAGAAATACACTTATGCCTGTATTCCCACTGGTACTATCAGCTCTTATACCGCTTGCTTTTGGTATACTGCTCGTTATTAATCCATTTACAGTTTCCAGCTTAGTGATAATGATATTTGGAATAAGCCTGGCAGCAGATGGTGCCCTTGATCTGGCTACAGCAATCCTATCAAAAAGAAACCATAATGATGACTAATAAAAAACCACCTGTTTTCAGGTGGTTTTTGTCTTGAATATCAAATATTATCAGAGGGAAATTATTATCCCGCCATTTCCGGCATAGAGACTGGCAACGCCTCTTGTGTCGTTTATATGTATCGATATATCAGGCATCTGTTCTGATATCTTTTCTTTGATGTGGGCTGCTCTTTCGGCACAGTTGCAGTGGGCTATTACTATATCCTTGGGATCGAGCTTTCTGCAGTAGTCCAAAATCAGGTCGACCAGTTTTGCCATGGCCTTTTTCATTCCACGGGCCTGATCCAGCTGGCAGATGGTGCCTTCAGGTGTAGATCCCATTATGGGAACGATGTGCAGAAGGTTTGCAGCAATACGTTTAAGACCTGTGAGACGGCCGTTCCTTTCAAGGAAAGTAAGGTCCTCAAGAACAAATGTGGTCGTCAGGGCTTCTATGTACTCCTCAACTTTTTTTACTACTTCCTCAAATTCCAGGCCGGCATCCTCATATTCAGCTATTTTCATAGCCACAAGGGTCTCGCCGGGAGAAGCGGATTTACTGTTGAACACATGCATATTGACATAGGGATCGGTCTCCTCATAGAGTTTCTGAGCCAGGCAGGCGCTATTATATGAACCGCTCAATTCAGCTGAGAGTGTAACAACATAGATATTATTACATTCACAGTCAAAGGATTTCATATACTGCTCCGGAGAAGGGCAGGCTGACTTGGGACATTCGGTCGAGGATGCCACAAGGTCAAGAAATTTTGCCTGGTCAAAGGTTTCATCGTCTATTATATTAATTTCTCCAACCTGAAGAGTAAGGGGAACATTAGTAAAATTTCCGGTTTTTTTCATTTCATCTGTAAGTTCACCGCAACTGTCTAAAATAATTCGGTATGACATAGTTTTCAAAACTCCTTTATCTTGACTAAGTTACTATAATTTACTATAATCTACTATATACAAAACAGGAAGATTTGCAACCAACAAATTGCAACATAAAGAATTAAGATAAACATTTTTAAGAATTTTGTTTATTATAGGTGTTTTTATGGGTAAATGTTGCCTTGGGGGATGTGCTATGAAAGAAAACAGAAGAATACAAATGACAAAGAAACTTTTAAAGGAAAGCGTCTTTGAACTGATGGAGCAGAAGCCTCTTAATAAAATAACCATTAAGGAAATATGCGAAAATGCTGATGTGAACAGGACGACTTTCTACAAGTATTATGGGGATCAATATATGCTTGTCAAGGACGCCGAGGACGAGCTTCTAAAAAAGACATCGGAATTTTTGATGAGCCTCAGCTCCGAAGAGGAAAAGACTAAACTTCTGGAAGAGTTCCTCTCCTATGTAAAATCCAACGGAGATACTTTCAGGATACTCCTTGAGAGAAACAGTGACACGGATTTCAGGATAAAGCTTATGAATGTGGCCATGGAAAAGGTCATGGCTGAAAAGTATGAGCCTAATATTAAAAGTGAAGATAAAAAATATGTATACTGCATGATAATTATGGGAGCTATCAGCGCCATTGGTCTATGGATAGACTCTAAATTTGATATGCCCACCGATGAAGTGGCCAGCCTGGTTTATAAGTTCGTTCTAAGCGGCCTCAGGGGCATCGAAAATAACGATATTCAGTAAAAAAGCCTCATCTATGAGATGAGGATTTTTTACGTCTATTATCAGTCTGTAAATACTCCAGAAGACATATATCTGTCACCTGAGTCAGGAAGTATAACTACTACATTTTTACCCTTATATTCGTCTCTAGAAGCAACTTCAGCTGCTGCTGCCACAGCTGCACCGGATGAGATACCTACAAGTATTCCCTCAAGTTTAGCGATGTCATTGGCTGTTTTGTATGCCTGTTCATCAGTTATGGCTATTACCTCATCATAGATCTTTGTGTCAAGTATTTCGGGAACAAAGTTTGCTCCAATACCCTGGATCTTGTGGGGGCCGGCCTTTCCTTCTGAAAGAAGGGGGCTTGATTTGGGTTCTACAGCTATTACTTTTATATCAGGGTTCTTTTCCTTAAGATATCTTGCTGTTCCAGTTAAAGTTCCGCCTGTTCCTACGGATGCTACGAATACATCTACTTTTCCGTCTGTATCTTCCCATATTTCAGGGCCTGTTGTAAGATAGTGGGCTTTGGGGTTTGAAGGATTGACAAACTGTCCTGCAATAAAACTTCCTTCTATGCTTTTTGCTATTTCATCAGCCTTCTCAACGGCTCCTGCCATTCCCTTAGCGCCTTCAGAAAGAACTACTTCGGCACCGTATGCCTTTAAAAGATTTCTTCTTTCAACACTCATGGAATCAGGCATTACAAGAACACATTTGTATCCCAGGGAAGCAGCGGCTGAAGCAAGGCCGATACCTGTATTTCCACTGGTGGGCTCTATGATAGTAGCACCATCCTTAAGAGCTCCGCTTTCTTTGGCGTCAAGTATCATCTGTTTTGCTACTCTGTCCTTAACGCTTCCAGCGGGATTGAAATATTCAAGCTTTGCAAGTATTTTAGAACCTTTACAAAATCTATCTTCATAGTTATGGAGCTCCATAAGGGGAGTTCCTCCTGTTAGATCAAGTACATTATTGCAGATTTTTGACATAAAATCACCTCTTGATTAAATTTGTTTTGATTATACGCTTTAGAAATCCTACTGTCAAGATGGGAATTGATGAATTAATGATCGTATTATAGAATATATATTTACAAAATCGAAAAAAGGATGATATACATTGTTTATCAAAACCATTAAGCTGTCTCCGAAAAAAATTTTGATCGCTGCCGTACTGGCAGTTACTGCCGCGGCTGCTGTAAAGGCGGCTCCACCTGCGGCAAAGGCTGTATTTTCTGTGGCCTCCGGCTCTGAAAGACTTCTGCCCATATACTGTGTTGAGACTGAAAAGCCTCAGATAGCCATAAGTTTTGACGCTGCCTGGGGTGCGGATGATACTGACACACTTCTTGAGATACTGGAAGAAAACGATGTTAAAACAACATTTTTTATGTGTGGATACTGGGTCGATAAATATCCAGAAGAGGTCAAAAAAATAGCCGAGGCTGGCCACGACCTTGGAAACCACTCAGCAACACATCCACATATGAGCCAGCTCACAAAGGAGCAGATCAAAGAAGAACTTATCACGACAGGCAATAAGATAGAAGAACTGACTGGCATAAAAAGTGAGCTTTTCAGGCCGCCATTTGGGGAATATACAAACGACGTCATAAGTGCTGCTGAAGAGTGCGGGTATTATACAATCCAGTGGGATGTAGAAGGACTAGACACTAAACTGAAAACTACATTCTCCAATCAACTGTAATAACACTTTCCCTTGTAATTACCACATTTTTGACCATACTGCGTGCTGCAGCTTTTTTCTCATCAAGGCTTTTTTCTTCCCAGTCATAAAGGGAAGGGACCGCCAGCATATCCGCTTCAAAACTCCATGTACCGTTTTCTGCCTCCAATTTTGCCTTCTCGGCGTCTAATTCCTCGATACGTTTATTTATATACTTTAATGATACAGCGCCTGCCTGCTCGAGATTAAGGACAAGATTTTCGATCCTGGCATTTATATCCTCGATCTGGCTGTGTATCTCCGATAGTTTCTGATTTATATTTGTTTTGCCTTCTTTTTTTGCCTTTTCGATGGAATAGGCTCTCTTAACCATAGCATCGTAAACATAGTCCTCAACGTCACTCACAAGATGTGTATGCGGACTGCAGGCTTTATGGCCCGTCTGATTGCTGCAGTAGAAATTCGCAACATATCCGTCTTTTCGCTTATACCTCTTTACCACCATCGCATATCCGCATTCACCGCACTTTATAAGACCTGAAAGCCAGGTATACTGTCCCTTATGGGAATTCTTGATCTGGCGGTTCTTTGAAAGCTTTTCCTGACAGTATAAAAATGTCTGGCTGTCGATTATGCCTTCGTGCCTGCCCATTGTGAGGGTATGGTCCTTTACGCTGGTGTATTTTCTTTCGTTTGCCTGTCTTTTTCCGGCCAGAAGGCAGCCGTGGACTCCGTCAAAGCTGTCCATAGGGGAGGCGATCCTGGCGCCGCTCTTATAGTAGTAATTGTATATGGACAGATCCGCCATAACATAGGCAGGGTTATGCAGCCGTCTGGATATGTCAGAAGTCTGCATTGAAATATCATATTTATTCTTGAGCATCTTCTGAACATCGGAAAGGGTGGTCAGAGGATTTTTGTATACCTCAAACATCTCCTGTATAATGGCAGCATCCTGATTTTTAATATATATGGAATGCTTTTTGCCGTCCAGAATGACAGAGCTGTTATCATATCCAAAGGGAGCAGGGCCTCCTCCAATGGCGCCCAGTTTAAGACGTTCATAATAACTGTCCTTTACACGCTCACTAGTACTTTCTCGCTCCATCTGGGCAAAGGTGGATGTCATATATAACATAGCTCTGCCGGCAGGGGTATCCAGCGAAAAGTTTTCCTTTGCTGATATAAAAGAGCAGCCGTATTTATTCAGTATTTCCATAAGCCAGGAAAAATCTGATACACGCCTGCTTATCCTGTCCAGCTTATATACTATGACTTTATCAAATTTACCGTTTTCTATCCCTTTGAGCATTCGCTGAAAATCGGGACGCACTGTGTTTTTACCTGAATATCCCGGATCGGAAAATATCTCATAGGGTTCGTCGGGGTCCAGATATTTTTTTGCATACTCTATCTGGACATCTATGCTTTCGCTGTCCTTTTTCTCAATGGACTGACGGGTGTAGATCGCAGCTGACATAAAAAAAGACCTCCTTTTCCTAAAAAATTGTATGGAAAAATAGGCGGTCTTATGATACAATACACTTGCTTAGGGTGGATTGTATCATATACAAACCGCTTCGTCCCTTCCTGTTGGCGCAGGAGGGGATTTTTTTTAAATTTCAGAAAGCTTATCTATCAGCTTTTTAAAAATATGGATATATGAACCGCATATACGTAAGTATATGTCATCCGCTGTTTTTTCATCGTATACATGGGATGTGAGGTTCCTATCACCTAAAGCTGAGATCCAAAGTTTCTCATCATCTATGACGTGATAGGCATAGGCCTCACGCATAACTGATTTCGGACTGTTAAGATCTGAAAAACCCTGGTCCAGCAAATATTCACGGATCGTTTTCCAGGCCAGCTCGATACAGAATTCAAATCTCTGTATGGCACCATCTCGAACTGAATCGCTATGGGTCTCATCATATTCCTTTATGGATTCCTCCAGGCGGTTTACCGCTTTTTTATAGTTATCAGCCTTTGTCTGAAAGTCGCTCATATAATACTACACCATCCTTTTCAATATTATTTAAAAGCCCGGCATCAGTGTCAGCCGTGATGTATACTATGTCGAATTTTAAAAGGGTGGGGAGATCGTCTATTTCCCACCAGAATCCCGACTGATCCCTCTTTGGCATACCGTAAACTGCCAGATCTATATCACTGCGTTCGTGATTATCACCCCTGGCCCGTGAACCGAATAGCACTATTTTTTTCGCGTTGAATTTTTCTCCAAGGGCTGCTATGGCCTTATATAATCCATCCAAGATAAGACCTCCCTTTATCCTTCGATGCTTTCAAGCATCTCAAGTCTTTTTTCCAGTTCCTTTATCTCATATCCGGCTATGAGTTCTATCATACTTTCGCCATTATCCTTTTTGACGTAGTAATTGTCAAAACATTCATAGTATCTGCGTCTGTCCGTAAATTTGATATTTATAGGCAGCAGTCCGGCCTTTATAAGCTCCAGGTTAAGAATGAGCCTTCCGGTCCTTCCGTTGCCGTCGATGAAGGGATGTATACCCTCAAATAAAATATGGAACAGTCCTATGGCTTCGATAATGTGCTTCTCCTGTTTCATCTGGGCATAGTCCATTATCAGCCTTTCCATTTCAACAGGCACAAGATAGGGCTGGGGCGGATCGTGCTCCGCACCGAGTATTTTTACAGGAAGTCGTCTATATACGCCTTTGTTTACGGCGTCATTCATAAGCACCAGTGAATGTATATCCTTGATTGCTTTTTCCGTGAGAGGCTCCTTCCTGTCAGCCAGTTCGACCATATATAAAAACGCATCTTTATGTCCTATGGCTTCCAGATGATCCTTAAGGGGCTTTTCCGCTATGGTGATGCCTTCCTGCAGTATAAGGGCTGTTTCCCTTAAAGTCAGGGTGTTGCCCTCTATGGCATTGGAATCGTATGTGTTTTCTATCATAAATTCTTCCGATAAACGCTTAAGCTCCGCCTGTGACAGGGGACGGGCGTTTTTCAGTTTTTCGGATAGAAGATCGAGTTTTTCAAAATTCATTGGTATCACCTCGGATAAATTAAAATAATTATAGATAGAATATCAAGTTATTTTCTTTTACTTATTATGAACTCAGCAAATCTTTTTATTTCTTCAAGTTCATCTTCTGTATAGACCTTATTATCAAAGTGAACAACAATCGTTGAAGAGTCATAATTATCTATTCCAAGCAGCTCATCAGCGGATATATTTAAAGCACTGACTATTCTTTTAATTGTCACAAGATTTGGTTCACGATTTCCACTTTCATATAAAGAATAGGTAGATTTTGCTACTCCGATTTTTCTGGCTACATCTTTTTGAGACATACCTTTTTGAATTCTTATTTTTCTCAGGTTGTTATGAAATAAGGTAGCATTAATTATTTTAAATGATTCGAGGTTACCATTTTCATCGGTATCTTTAACGATATTTGATGGATCCGGAGTATCTGAGCTGCTTAAGGGACCGTTTAAAATATCGTTTATATCTATTCCAAGATATTTAGCAATTATCAATGCCCTTTCATAGGGTATTTTTTTTAATTTTTTAGGATTAAGGTATCCGTTAGCAAATCCGCATTCTTTTTCGAGCTTAGAAATTGGAATTTCTCTATCCCTACATAGGTCCCTTATATATTGCACACTATTAAACATAATTATCTGATTATAGTGTTCATCAATACAGCGGTATTTTGGTTTTGTTTTTGGTTCAGAAATTGAAAAATCAGCATTACTTATTTCCTTCATTTCATCTTGAAATAGGTAATTAGCATCGACTTTGAGGGCTAACATAATAAGACCTATTGTTACAGCATCTGGCTCTCTATTTTTTTCATATCCCGCAACAGTCGTTTTAGCAACGCCAATGCATCTCCCAAGTTGTTCTTGTGTTAGTCCAGAGTTTAGCCTGGCTTCTTTTATTCTTGTATTTAAAGACATATGTTCGCCTCATTCAGGATATTTTATATTATATTTTACCCCTTAATTCGATAACTTTTCCATTAATAACTACTGGAAGACTTTCGACCTCTTCCCAGGTATAAAATATAGGTTCATATTTTGGATTTAACGATACAAGATTGATACCTGCCTGATTCTTAATAACCTTTTTGCAGGTTCCTTCATCGCCGTCAACAATTACAATGGCAATATCGCCGCTTTCAACGTCAGACTGTTTTTTAACTATGACAATGTCACCTTTACAGATCCTTGGTTCCATACTGTCACCATTGATTACAAGACCAAAGTAGTCTCCTTTATCAGCCACAGCCTGGGGTATCTCTTCCCAGTCAACTATATTTTCTATGGCATCAGCTGGAATACCTGCAGCAACATATCCCAGGACAGGAATTTTTACATATGACGAAGTATTTTGTAAGGACACTTTTTGAGTTTTATCCAACAAAGATAAAACATAATTAAAATCAAGATCCATAGCAGATGCAATTTGTTTAATGGTGCTTAATGCAGGAGCAATCGGTTTTTTAGTCTGTGGATTTTTATTCTTTTCTAACATAGAAATATATCCCTTTGAAAGGCCACATTTTTGGCTAAACTCATCCATTGTCAGTTTATGTTCAGCTCTATATTGTTTAACAAGATCGCCTAAAGTCATTCTTAAACCCTCCTTGTGTTTAGTATAATAAACATTTTTTTAAAAGTCAATAAATTTTGTTTAATGTACTTGACAAACTTTGTTTAATAGATTAAACTAAAAGAAAAGAAAGGAGCGAAACTGGTTATGGGAAATAAAATTGCTGAGGCTAGAAAGAAAAAAAGCATTTCCCAAGAGGAACTAGCAAAAAAATCAGGAATATCCAGAGCGACTATATCTGGTTTAGAGAGTGGAAGAATCACAATAACAACTACTGACACTCTTAAAAAGATAGCTGATGCATTAGGAGAAAAAGTCGGAGATATTTTTTTTACAGATTAAGTTTAATAAATTAAACTTAAATGCCATTTTATTATCTAAAGATATATCTATTTATTTAAGATAGGGGTGAACCGGGAGCAGAGGATATATTGTTAAATGGATATAGAGAATAGCGGATTAATCTTTTTTGCTTAGTTATTTAAACGATATTTAGAAGAACAATCTATATCACTTTTTATTCGGTCAAGTTCAATATCTATAACAGTATTAACCAAATGTTTACCGTATTCATCAAGTCGGCGATACTTTATTATATATTCGAATTCTGACGCAGATATGATGTTTTTCTTATCTTGAATATTAACAACATCCTGAAACAGATAGTTGGCATCAACTTCCAAAGCTTCTATCAGTTTATACATAATAGTTTCTTTAGGATGGCTAGTTTCTTTTTCATAGTTAGTAATAGCTGAGCCAGTTATACCAACAAGGGCACCAAGCTCATTTTGAGTAAGTCCAAGCCTCTCTCTTGCTTCTTTGATCCTTTTACCAATACCCATTTCTTACACCTCGCTTCTTAAGTCAAATATACACTGGGTTTATTGAACTGTAAAGAAATAATCCTAAGAATATTTTAAAAAGCATTGAGGCTTATTTTTGTAAAAACGTAAAATACACAATTAAACAAAAGGTCTTAAGCAGGGTGCAGTTGGTAAGATGGCAGGATATGACTGTAAGGCTTTCAGCAATATGCTTAATGGAAGAAAAATAATAACCGACACTGACGTACTTAAAATAGCCAATGCACTGGATGTTGAGGTAAATGCTTTATTTGAAGAAAGAAGGGATAAAGAGGAGGATGAAGACAATAACAGTCAAGTTTACGATCTGTGATAAGAAATACCTTATGATACTGACTTTTAATTTATTTACCAAAGTCAGAGTTTGTCTTTACGAGGAGTACGAAAAAAAGAAAAACATTACTCCATTAAAAATTATCCCTGTAACAGTACAGTATACAGGGACAAGAGAAATATTTTGTGACAGAGTAAAAACGGTTGCACACAGATTAAAAAGAGATTTTAGAGAGAAGCATTTTAATTAATAACATTAGTGTATCAATTGCAACTGAAGATAG
This sequence comes from Clostridiales bacterium, assembly GCA_019423725.1. GTDB lineage: Bacteria > Bacillota > Clostridia > Lachnospirales > Anaerotignaceae > Metalachnospira. Next base: position 63,587 of record JAHZAW010000050.1, on the reverse strand, counting down.
AACTCCATTGGTAATTTTAGATATGAAATCTTTTATTTTATTTTCTCTATTATCTGGCGAAAGTTTTGGATTTTTTAATTCATAAAGAAGGGTCTCAAGAAGCTCTTTATATTCATCTGGCAAATCAGATGTAGAAATTTCTGTACAAAACTCATTGTAATTGTTGGATACAGTATTATTTATACCATTTACATAAATGCTGTTATCTCCTTGAATTACTGGAGAATTTGATTTTTCTACAAATCCGTTTTTAGCAAAGTCAATACCTAAGGGAGTTATTTGAATTATTGCCATTCTTTTATATCTTTTGGTTATTTCGATATATTTTACTTTTACAAGATATTCAATACATTCAGAATCATAAACTCTATTAGTACTTAGGTCGACAGTAGCGCTTGTCGTATTATGCTGAGAACAATAGTTGTATAAGTCTTTGAAATATTCAATGTACTTTTGCTTCATGGAAACTCCTTTCATAGATAAACTAACAGTTAAAATTCTATTTCTATATTTTACCACAGATTGTATGTATTAACAATATATAGGAGCGATGATTTGAAACTTAACAATATATTGAGAGAAAAAGGCATAACAGCAAAACAGGTAAGTGAACAGACAGGCATAAAATATGGGACTATGCTCAAATATTCCAGCGGGGAGAGAACTCCCGGGATAGAGAGAGCAAAATTAATAGCAGCGGTACTTGATATGGACTGGTGGAAGCTCATAGATAAATAACCTGTCAAGATGTACAACCCCTGCCACATACAATTTACCAATAGATCAAAGAGGTGATACATATGCCCAGAGTAAGGCCAAAGAGAGTTTACAAGGTAATAAATATCTGTCCCAGGAGAACACCTGAGGAGCAGGCGAAATATATGGAGGAGGTAATGCCCATATTTGTAAAGCTGGGGCTTTACAAAATAGTAGATGAGAACTACAAGCCAAAGCCCATAAGAGAGATACCCATAGACGAGATCGGGGACGAAGCGGGCTGTGAAAAGACAAAGCAGTTTTTGAGGGATCACCCGGAGTATATGGCTTGGGAGCTGGCGGAAGATACAGTAGATTAAGGCGGTGGCATTATGGAACTTACAATGTTTGAGCTGGCATTTTTGGGAGGATGGTATGCCTTAAGCTATGCGGTGCTTAAATATATTGAAATACATATCATAAACACCAGGCTCAAGGAAGAAAACAAGCGTTTAAGAGAAGGCAGGAATACAGGGAAAGGTGTTTACTATGAAGGTAAAACTTACAAATGATAAACTGAGACGCGCATTTTTAGATAATTATGAGGCGTGGGGCGTATGGTTTTACGAACCGCGCCTCGGCGTTAATTATTACAGATGTTCCTTCCCGGATAACAGCGGGATAGTGGTAGAGGAGCAGACGAGTGCAGGGCTGCATTCACCAAGGGTAGTCACGTCTGTAAGATATCACAGGGTATCACCCTATGGAAAGTATGATATGGAAGAGAGCAGTATGGCAGATATGATCCGAAACTTAAGGAACTGGACAGGCATAGTAGAGATCGGTATTTCGGATTGAGCAGGTAAGGCGGGATGTAAACTGAAAAGGATAATAGTTAAAATAAGTGACAACAGAATTTGCAGAAACTGTAAACATCGTATAAAGACGGACTGGTCAGAGTTTGATAAATGCGGGATATACGCTCCCGCATTTAAAGGCGATGAACTGCTTGTGAGCAGGAAGGATAAAGTGAGACCCGAGGAATGTCCCCTTGACACCTGTATTTACGGTGAAAGAGGGATTTTTTATTTTAAGAGAAAGATAGGTCTATAAATAAACTTAAGGAGGTGCGCCTATGGAAAATGGCAGGCCTGAAGTGGACCTGAGGACAAAAGTAGAAAGGGCGGTATATTTGCCGTATCCGGCGGTAAGGCTCAAAGGCATAAGGGCGTGGCTGAATATGGCGCCCGGTCAGAAAATAAATATAGACGGCCAAAGATATGTGATAGATGGCATATATGAGTTTCATATAACTGCTATAAACACAAAATACGGATGGAGAGAATCCTTTACATATTCTAAAGTTTGGACAAGCACCGTAAAAAGAAAGCGGGGTGAGGCCTATGGCAGCACCGACTAAGGCCGGACTGGACTATTTCCCGTTCTATACAACACTTATAAGGGATAGGAAACTGCGTCCGGCCAAGCTCAAATACGGATACCTGGCCACAATGGTGTATATATGTCTTTTATGCATCATTTATGATGACCACGGATACTACTGTGACTGCCGTGATGAGGAAAATCTTATATGGGACATAATGGAGATGCTTCAGGGAAAATACCAGCCTGAAGCGGAGACCGTCAAGGGTGTGATTGAGATGCTGGTGGCGTGTGAACTATTCAGCGGCGACCTCTACAGATCAAAAATATTGACATCCAAACGCATACAGGACATTTATTACAGGTCCACTCTTAAGCGTACAGGACTGACGGTAAACAGAAAGATATGGCTGCTGTCCGAGGAGGAAATGAGAGCCATATCGACCCATAGCAGTATTCTGTCCTTTTTGGTTAATGACGGAAATAACGGAGTAAATGACGTCAATAACTCAATTAATGACGCCAATAATGAACAAATAAAAGAAAATAAAATAAAAGAAAAGAAAACTAAAGAAAACAGCTTTCCTTCAGACAGCTTCCAGATGGAAGCAGCCAGAAGGCTTAGAGACGGCACACTGAGACTTTTTCCGAAGCAGAAGGTGCCTGATGACAAGGGGCTCAATAAGTGGGCGGAGATAATAGACAAGATGATAAGGCTGGATAAAAGAAGTGAGAAGGATATACTGGACGTTCTGGACTTTGCCCTTAAGGACGATTTCTGGAGACAAAATATACGCTCTGCGGACAAGCTGAGGAAGCAGTTCGATAACCTTTATGTAAAAATGGTCTCAGGCAGAATGGGCCAGAAAAATGAGCAGAAAAACGATATAAGAAAAAGTCAGACGGAGGAATATTTCAGACAGCTTGAGCAGGAAATGGAGGCGGGCAGATGAAGGATAAAACAACAGAGAGGAAGGAAAGCTCAGGAACACCGGGCACATCGTCAACGGAAATTCCCTGCTCCGTAGAAAGTGAAAGGGCTGTGCTTTCCTGTATGCTTATGGATAGTGATTCGGCTCAGATGGCACTTAGTTCATTGAGGGAAGAAAGCTTTTATACGGGACTTTACAGGGGAATATTCAAGGCAATGAAGGATCTGGCCCAGGATGGCAGGAGCATAGATGTGGTGGTGCTTTCCGACAGACTTTCCCAAAGGGACCCGGATGAAAACTGGGTAAGGATACTGGCTGATATAGCTTCAAGCATCGGTACATCGGTAAATATAAAAGAGTACATAAGGGTGCTGCAGGAGAAGGAATACAGACGAGCCACCATATCCGCTGCCAATGAGCTCAAGGAGAAGGCTAAAAGCGGTACCATTGAAGAAATAGTATCTGTACTTGACAGGCAGAAGGAAAACTATATATCCACCGGAAAGCTTCTGCCCATATCCGAGGCGCTGGAAAAGGCACTCATAACGGTAAATGAAAGGATAGCATCCGGCTCGGCATACTCAGGACTTAGGACAGGTTTTGATAAACTTGACAAAATGACCGGAGGACTGCAGGATTCGGACCTTATAGTCATAGCCGCCAGACCTTCCATGGGAAAGACGGCCCTTTGTCTGGATATACTTAAAAACGCTGCTCCGGAGCTTAGAAAGAATAATAAATGCGCCATATTTTTCTCCCTGGAGATGAGCAGTGAGCAGATAGCCATGAGGATGTATTCTTCGGCACTGAACATACGAAACGAAAGGTTCAGGAGCGGTATGTTAAAGAGCGAGGATTTCAGAAAGATAGAAAAATACTCGGATAAGTTTTTAAAGGCGGTGGACTGCCTGCACTTTAATGACGATATGGTGACAGGCATAGAGGACATATATATGCAGTGCCACGAGCTGAAATACAGCGGAGGTAAGGACATAGGTCTCATCGCCATTGATTACCTGCAGCTTATAAACACTCCGGGCGATAACAGAAACAACGAGATAGCCAAGATAACAAGAGGACTTAAAAATCTGGCAAAGACCTTTGGATGCCCGGTAATAGTTTTATCCCAGCTGAGCAGGGCGGTAGAGAGCCGTAACGATAAGCATCCGACCCTGGCAGACCTTAGAGAGTCAGGCTCCATCGAGCAGGATGCCGATGTGGTCATGTTCATTTACAGGGATGAGTATTACAGGGCGGAAAGCGAAAATAAGGGCATCGCTGATATCGAGATAGCCAAACAGCGAAATGGTGCCACAGGACGCTTTGAACTTAGGTTCATAAAGGAAATGACAAGGTTTGAGAATTTTTAAGAATATTTGATGATATGAAGGTGGAAGTATGAGCGTTGATGATGCCATAAAACGGCTTAAGACCGAATCCAGAAGCATAATCGAAGCCAGAGAACAGCAGGAAAAGGCCAGGGAGATCACTGCCGGCAGAAAAAATATAAGTACCGACGGCCTCAGCGGATCCAGGCTCAAAAGGATAGCTGATGCCTTTAAAAGAATGGACGAAAACTACTGGCAGGATTTCTTTAAAAGGCAGAATGATGGCCTTAAGGGACTTGAAGGCGGAGAAGAGGAAAAGTACATCGAAGCTTGTGTTTACGAGTATAAAAGGATGGAAGCCATATATAAGGGATACGAAAGGATATTGAAAGAGCCGCACCATTTGGAAGAACATCTTAAAAAGCTCAAACAGGATCTTAAAAATATGGCTGAGGAATACGATAAAAAATGTTCGGAACAGATAAGCCTGTTCAGTAAAGAGGAGGCGGGACAGATTGATAACTGAGGATGAAAAACAGATAAAGCGTCTGCTTTGGGAATACGGAACTGCCGATGAACGTATAAAAGACATCAACATTCAGATAAGGCTCCAGAAGGAGACCCAGGAAAGTATGCGAGATATTGGAGCAGTAAAAATAGACGGTATGCCCCATACAAATATCCTGAGTGACCCGGTATGCGGCGCAGCCATAAAGATAGTCGACAGGGTGGAAATGAATATAAAAGACCTGGTGTCGGAGCTTACAAAAATATATGAAATGCGGGAAATGATGAGAAAGCTGCTTTCCTGCCTGGATGATGAGGAATACAGAGTCATAAGCTTGCGATACATAAGGCACATAAGGTGGAGCGGACTGCCATCCAGAATGCACTGCAGCAGGAGCACGGTGTTCAGGATCCACGACAGAGCCATAAGAAAACTTATGGAAAATTTCAAAAAAACATAAAGTTGGGACTAAATGACACTTTTTTTATGGTAATGTGGTAGTGTGAAAATAAAGGTCCTGCCCTTAAGGATTGCTTATTTTAGCGTATTTATTTATAATCTTTATGGGGTGAGGATATGAAGAAGTATTGGACGAAAAAGAAAAAATTATTTGTTTTTCTACTGTTTGCTGTAGCATTCACAATACCATTTATTATAAATGAGGCATATAAGACCGGAGGATATGTGACTGTCTGGGATGGAAGTGACCTGCTTGCCTTTTATGGCAATATACTTACGGCTGCTGCGGCTGTTCTTGGTGTTTATTATACCTTGGACTATTCAAAATTCAAGCAGATGGAATATGAGAAGTTGAGGATTAAACCGTATATCCATAATGATTATTCTTTTTGCATACCTGGAAATAATAGTTCTTTGTTTTCTTGTCAGCCTAATGATATATATATACTTAAATATTTAAGTAGTGGTAATATTGAAATAGGCGAAGGAAAATTGCCAATTACAGTTAATAAAATATGCAAAGGTGTAAGCAGTATAAAAAAAGATTTTTTTATCGAAAACACATTTTATTTAGATATGAATTTAAAAAATGTTGGTGCTGACAGTGCTGTAAAGATAAAGTTGCATATCGATAATGAGGTATCGTATAGAACGTTTTCCCTTAAAAAAGGCGAGAGTAAAAGATTGATGGTTGCTATGTATTTCGGAAGTATAAATAAAAGCAAAAATTTTCTCACAACTCAGAATATAAATATTACATATGAAAATATTTATGGTAATCAGTTATATAAACAGGATGGAACTGTAATATTTGAAATTAACAATGATGAAAAATATAATACATATTCAATTAATAATGATTTTTTTGAAAATCAAATAGAAATAAACAACTAAGAACGTGTTCCCCACGTTCTTTTTTATTGGCGGTGATCAAATGAACTCAGTGGAGCCCATAAGGGGAAAAAACACCATAAATAAATTTGCACAAGTCCTGCGTTCCTATTCGGAGAGGGATTATGTGCTGTTTCTTACGGGCATATATTTGGGCCGAAGGATATCCGACATACTTCCCTTAAAGGTGAAGGACGTCAAGGACCGAGAGTATGTATATTTCCGTGAGTCCAAAAAGAACAAGGAAGCTTACCTCAAAATAAATAAGAAGCTCAAAAAGGTGTTCAAAGATTACTGTGACGATATGGACGGAGAAGACTATCTCTTTGCACCGCTTAAAGGGAGCCGTGACAGACATATAACCAGACAGCAGTACTGGAACATATTAAACAGGGCAGCGTCCCAGATAGGATACAGGGATAAGATAGGCTGCCATTCATTGAGAAAGACTCTGGGACACGAGCTTTATTCATCGGGAGTTGATATTACTATGATAATGCTGGTGCTTAATCAGGATGATGTGAACTATACGAAAAGATATATCGGAGTAACAGCCGATGAGATAAATAATGCCCTTGAAAAGCTTTCTTTGTAAATGATATTTGATTTAATAAGAAAGTGTCAAATACGGACGTCTCGAAAAAACATCTACATTATATGAGGCGAAAAAGAATGTTTAACAGAATATGAATTATGTAAAATATGGTAATGTTGCATAACTATAAAATGACGGACAGATTCAGGGAGAAATCCTTTGTATAATCTGTCTTTTTTATTATGGATTTTCAGATAAAAAAGCGGTCTAAAACTGCACAATAAACAAAAAGGGTGATGTTATGCCTATATACAAAAGATGTTCCGGGTGCGGAAAGCGCATACTTGAGTCAGAGCGCTGCTCCTGTATGTCCAGGCGCCATAAGGAATATGACAAAACAAGGGATATGAATATACGCCGTTTTTACTCCGGCAGCCGGTGGAATACCCTTGCAGCATATATGAAAGTAAGATACCAGGGGCTGGACATATACGAATTAATACATAATAACGCCAGGGTGGAAGGATGCGCCCTCCATCATATATTTCCCGTTCGTAATAACTGGGAAAAGAGATTTGATCCTGATAACCTCATCCTTCTAAGCGAGTCCAATCATCGTAAGTTCCACAATATGATGGACGAAGGAAAGACCGAGGAAGTTATCGATACTCTTTGTGCCTGTGTGGCAGAGTATAACCGCAGGTACGGATATGAATAAAGCCCCGGGTGATGATAACGGGGGGATTTGAAAAAAGTTTTCCCGCTTCGGTCTTCGACCGCGCCCCCACATTAACTTACGCAAAATTCCGAATATAAATTTTTGAGAGCAAAGCAAGGAAAGGAGGATCTATCTTGGGAAGATATCAAAAACCATATTACGCTCAAAGGTCCCATCTGACAAAGGCGGAAAAAGAAACCAGAGCCCAGACCGAAGAAATGGTGACCGTCGGCAGGGAAGATCTTGAGAAGCCGCCTTCCTGGCTCGTGGATACGGTGGCAAAGAAGGAGTTTAAACGTATCATAAAGGAGCTCAATGAAATAGAGATAGTCGGCAATCTGGATCTGGGCAACCTGGGCGGCTACTGCAATGCCTTTTCCTACTACAGGAAGGCAACGGATGAGCTTAAAAGGGCGTCCTTGACCATAACCGTCACCGATAAGGACGGTAATGAGACCGTTAAGGAGCATCCGCTTATCAACATACAGAAAAAATATGCCGAGGAAATGAGGAAGTTCGCTTCCCTTGTGGGACTTACCATAGACAGCAGGCTTAAGGCAGCGGTGGTCAAAAAGGGACAGTATGACGATACGATACATTCGGAATTCGGTGATATATGATGATAGCTGATGAACTGCAAGCCTATGCCTGCTCCTGCCTTGATGACACCATACCTTCCTGCACAAAACATAAATGGGCGTGCAGGCGGTTTTTAGACGATATGGAAAGGGCTAAAAATGATCCGTCATATCCCTATTACTGGGATGACAGGGAGGCAGAACTCATAAGTGACTGGTTTCTGCTCTTGAGACATTCCAAAGGAGTGCTGGCGGGACAGGAGATCAGGCTCACGCCATCCCAGAAATTTACCGTATGTCAGATATACGGCTGGAGAAGAAAGGATACCAAACTCAGAAGGTTTACAAAGCTGTTCAAGGAAGTGGCAAGAAAGAACGCCAAGTCCCAGGAGCTGGCGGGCATACTGCTTTATGAAATATCGAGGGGAGCGGTAAAAAACGGTGAGATATATGAGACCTACTGTGCCGGCTCAAAAAAGGACCAGTCCCTTATAATCATATCTGAAGCCTGGAATATGCTGACCAAAAGCCCACTCAAGCCAAAGTTCAAAAAAGTGGGAAATATGATAAGCCACAGAAAGAGCGGCAGCTTTATGAAAGCCCTTTCAAAAAACGACCGTCAGAGCGGTGACGGTTCAAATCCGGCTGTACTCTGCCTGGACGAATATCACCAGCATAGGACAACGGAGTTTTATGACCTGTTCCTTGGCGCCAATACCAAGGAGCCGCTGCTCCTTATAATAACCACCGCCGGCACAGATCTGAATACACCCTGCTACAGAAAGGAATATACCTACTGTTCTTCGGTGTTAAATCCCTATGTTGATATAACAAACGAGGAATATCTCATAGACATATACGAAGCGGAAAACGAAGACAGGCCCGGAGACATAAACGAATGGAAGAAAGCCAATCCCATAAGGATGTATTATCCCGAAGGAGTGGAGAAAATAAAAAGCGCCTATGCTCTGGCAAAGGATATACCGGAGGAAATGACGTCCTTTATGACAAAGATGCTCAATATATGGCTTCAGCGCAGTGAGGACGGATATATGGATATGGCAAAATGGAAGGCCTGCGAGGTAAAGGAAATACCAGTAAGTCTCAAAAACAGGGCTGTATTCGTGGGCTTTGATATGTCGGCGAAAATAGACCTGACTTCGGTGGCGTTTATAATACCCTTTATGGACGGCATGATAAAAAAATATGTGCTGTTCAGCCATAGTTTTGTGCCTAACAGGGATAAGCTGATGGAGCATAAAAGGGTCGATAAAGTGCCCTACGACGCCTGGGAAAGGGCGGGATATATAACCGTTACAAACACGGAGATAGTGGACCAGAACTGTGTTATGAGCTATGTTACAAAGACCTGTGAGGAAAACGGCTGGAATATAGAATGCCTTTGCTTTGACCCTGCCAATGCCTCAAAACTGATGATGGACCTGTCCAATGAAGGCTATGACGTGGAGGAAGTATTCCAGTCCTACAGATCCCTTAATGAGTCAACGGCTGGATTCAGGGAGCAGGTATATGAAAAGAATATTTTGTATCTTCCAAACCCGGTGTTGAACTTCGCCATGTCAAATGCTGTGGTAAGGAAAAACAACGGTCTTATAAAAATAGATAAGGATGCCTCGGATAAGAGGATAGACCCGGTGGATGCGGCGCTGTGTGCCTTTAAGCTGGCGCTTTATTACGACTGCGGCCAAAGCAGTTTTGATGAGGAAAAATGGCTTGAATCCGATGAATGGTAAAGAAATGGCAAAGGCGGAAGGAGGTGTAAACAAATGGGCTTAAAAAGCTTTTTCAATATTTTGACCGAGAACAAGGAAAATACGGGTGACGTTTTGACAGGTACAGAGGGAAGCGACGGAGGAGGCCTTGACTGGCTGCAGCTGCTAATGTCCCGCAATGTGAGGAAGGGACGCTCCCTGGAGAGCATAACCTATTATTCCTGTATGCGCATACGCTGTGATTCCATAGCAAAACTGCCCTTAAAGATTATGAGACATCTGGATAAGGGAGGCAGTGAGCTGGTATCTGACAATGAAGTCTACTCGCTTTTAAGGTTAAGGCCCAACAGGTTTATGGGAATATATGATTTTCTTTTTGCCACGGAGTTTCAGAAACTGGAATACGGCAACGCCTTTTGGCTGCCGTCCTATGACAGCAGGGGCAGGCTCAAGGAGATCTATCTTCTGGACAGCCTGAAAATGGAGATAGTCGTAGATGAATACGGCAGACTGTACGGCAAACCCGATGTTTATTACATTTACAACGGAAACAGCGTATATTCCGAAGATGCGCTTCTCCATTTCAAAAATTTCTCCCTGGATGGCATAAAGGGCATACCTGTAAAAAGATATATAGAGACGGTAATAGCCAATGAACAGATGTCAGGCTCCATACTTTATGGGAAATATGAAAACGGTATGCAGGACCCCGTCATCGTGGAGTACATAGGAGACCTGGACGAGGCAAAGCAGACCAAAATAAAAAGAAAATTTGAAAATCTGGGCGGAGTGAGAAATGCCGGAAAGGTAATACCCATACCGTCACAGTTCAGAGTATCCCAGCTCAGCACGAAAATGGTGGACAATCAGTTCTTTGAGCTGCAGGGACTGACCGCAAGGCATATATCCAATGCCTTTGGTGTTAAGAGCTTCCAGCTTAATGACCTGGAAAAAAGCTCTTACAGCAGTATTTACGAACAGAACAGACTGTTTTATTCCGATACGCTCCAGGGAGTTTTGACGGAATACGAACAGGAGATAGACTATAAGCTTTTGACGGGAGAGGACAGGGAGAAAAATCTCTATTCAAAGTTCAATATAGACGCACTGCTCAGGGCGGATATAGAAGCCAGATACAATGCCTATGCTGCCGGCATAAAAAATTCATTCATAACGCCTGCCGAGGCAAGGGCCAGGGAGGATATGCCCTTTATTCAGGGCACAGACAGACTACTGGCATATAACGGAGCTTCCGTATGGCTTGACCAGATAGGCGTTCAGTATGGCGGAAAATAAAGGGGGTGAGGACGAAAATGAACAGGAACAGTTTTTTCAGTGTCAGGAATATGACCGATGACAGAGCCGAGATATACATATACGGCGATATAGTTTCATCTGACTGGGAAAAATGGTCTGAAAACGATGTATGCCCGGTGGATATTAAAAATGCCATCGACAGCGTGGGAAGCAGAAATGCCGATATACACATATATTCGGCAGGCGGTTCGGTATTTGCCGGAGAAGCCATAAGGAATATGCTCTCAAGGCTTACGGGGCATAAGAGAGTATATATAGACGGCCTTGCGGCAAGCATAGCTTCGGCCATAGCCATGTGTTATGACGAACTTCATATATCCGAGGGCTCCTATATGGTCATACATAATCCGAGCACACAGATATGGGGTACAGCCGAGGACCTGAGAAAGGCTGCCGACACTTTGGATATGATAAAGGGTACCATCATAGAAGTATACAGCCAAAAGGCATCAGACAGCTTTGACACATCGCTCCTTGACAGTATGCTCAATGAGGAAACGTGGCTTACAGCAAAAGATGTATGTGCTATGTTTAAAAATGCCGTTTTGGATAATTCCAGGGCATATATTTCGGACAGCATCGATAATAAAATGCTGAAATATTTTAACAGGCTTCCCGGTGATATCATACTGCCGTCAGCATCAGCAGCAGATGAAAATGAGGCAGAGGAAATGCGTTTACAGATGGAGTGTGAAAGGCTTAAGAATGAACTAAGGATCAAAAAGCTTTCTGATAGTTTAAGACCACAAAAATTAATTTAACCACAGCTCACAACAGACATAATGTCTGTTTTTTTATTTTAAGGAGGAACGAATATGACAAAATCAGTTGAGATGCTCAAAAGTCTGGATTCCATGATAGGCGAATGCCAGAACCTCATTGATGAGGGCAGACTTGAGGAAGCCAAAAATAAAAAGAAGGAAATAGATGATTATAAAGCCCTCATATCCATACAGGAGGAGCTGGAAAACGCCGAAAGGACAGGTTTAAGGGATAAAATAGACAAGCTCCCTCCTGCCGAGGCAAAGAGAGCGTCAAGCGGAGTAAGAGCCATTCTTAAAAGATGCCTTGGTCACGACCTTACCGAGGCCGAAAATGCCCTTTTAATACCTACCACATCATCGCCCAACGGAGAAAACGGTGAAGGCTACATCCTTCCTGTGGACGTAAGGACTACCATAACAAAACTTGTGAGGGATTATGGCTCCGTAAGGGATATTTTCGGATATATGAAAGCCTCAGCCCTTAAGGGAAGTTTTGCAGTAGAAGCCTATGAGACCATTTCAGAGCTGGTGGATCTTGATGAGAGCACCGACGGAAAGGACATAGAAGACATCAAGTTCTCTAATGTGTCCTATGCCCTCAAGATTAAGGCTGGCTTCATAAGTATTTCAAACATACTCTTAAACTTCACCGATGAGGACCTTCTTTCATATATCTCATCCATATTTGCCAGAAAAAAGGCTGTTACGGAAAATAAGATGCTCCTTGAAGCCGCAAAGAAAAATAAGACAGGAGTGGCGGTGGAGGGCTATTCGGGAGTTAAAAGCGTTGTAAATAAGACCCTTGACCCGGCGGCAGCATTAAACTGCGTTTACCTTACCAACCAGAGCGGATATGACATACTGGATAACGAAAAGGATCAGATGGGCAGACCCATACTCCAGCCTGATCCCACACAGCCCACAAGGATGCTTTTAAAGGGACATCCCATAAGATACGTCTCCGACGATATACTTCCCAACGTAAGCGGACAGTCGGTGAACGGTTCGCCCATATTTATCGGAGACTTAAAAAGCGGAGTTTATTTTGTGGATGCGGAAAGCGACTCCCTTAATTTTGATAAGTCCGTAGGCTTTATGAAAAACAGAACTGTGGGCAGGATAATAACCCTCATTGATGCCGTACAGACGGATAAAAGTGACAAATGCTATGTTTACGGACTTCTTTCAGCTCCGGCGGCGTCGGCAATGGCATCACTTGAGGAAAACGGTGAAGCCGGCGTCTGATTTTGGAGAAGTATGGGAATAAGGGAGTGATGCCATGGAACTGATGGATCTTGTGAATCTTGCGAGTGTCAAAAAGTATCTGAGGATAGACTTTGACGGTGACGATGAAATACTGGAAATCATAATGCAGGCGGCCGCTGATTATATAAAGTCGGCGGTGGGAGATTATAAAGCCGAAGACCCCAGGGTAAAGCTCCTGTTTCTCAATATTACAGCGTCCATGTATGAGAACAGGCTCTATAGTGTCGATACGACAAATGAGAAGCTGTCCTGGATAAACTCAAGCCTGCTTCTGCAGCTTCAGCTGGAGGGTGAAGATTATGAATGATCTTGTAAACCAGCTTAAATATCCCGTAGATCTGTATGCTTCAGAGCCCTCGGTGAATGAGATCGGCGAGGACTGCGATGTGCCTAAGTATTTAGGCACCCTGTGGGCAGGCATAACACCGTCGTCGGGAAAAAACGTAAATATCGCCGGAGATATGGAAGGCAGTGAGATAACCCATCTGTTCATAGTCAGAAGTGCGGCCCTTCCCAAAAATCTCAGGGAGCCATATTTTGTTTTTGACGGTGAAAAGTATCATTTTATGTATGTGTACCCATATTTCAAACAGCGTGACAGGATACAGATATACTGCAGAAGGGAGGAAAAATAGTGGCACAGGGGATAGACATTTCCGAGTTTGATAAGTTCACGAAAAATCTTTTGGAAACTGCGGAAAAGACCATGCCTAAGGAGATATCCTTTTTTATAAACAGGGAATCCCAAAAACTTACCTCTAAAACAAAGGGTGAAGCCGTAAAGGCGGTATTTAAAGTAAGCGGAAAGTACCATTCATCCATAAAAAAGAGAAAAACATATAAGAAAAAAGGCGTATACTCTGGAGGTGTTCAAAGTGCAGACAGAAAGGCGCACCTCCTTGAATTGGGACACGACCAGGTGATAAACAGGGGTGCAAGAAAAGGAGAAAAAATAGGCGTCGTTGCGGGAAGGAATGTATTCGGAGCGGCTTCCGATAATTTTAAAAATACATTTTACAGCGACTTGGACAAACTCATAGAAAAAATAACAAAGGAGGCTGCCCGATGATAAGTATGAGCCGTATAAATGAGGGCTTAGTCTCCTTCGTAAGGGAAACGGCAGCAGAAGTCTACGGCAGGGAAATAAGGGTCATATCGAACGATGAAAAGGAACCCGAAAGACCATCTGCCAGGATATTTACCGATAATCTGGAAAGAACGGTCATATCCGCCTGCTCAAGATTTATGCAGATAAGCTGTGAAATATATTTTTATACCAGTGATGCTAGGCAGTACCGCACGGAAGCCCTGCAAATAGCTGACATTTTGGAAACAAAACTGCTGGAGCCGCTTTTTATAACCGATGATTTTGTTATATACCCGGAAAATGTCCAGACGGAAATAAACGGCAGCAATATGCTGTGCAGTTTTGATTTTTCCATACTTGAGGAAATACCTCAGGAAGATATCCCCCTTGCGGAGGAGCTTAAAAACAGCATAATAAACTGCACTGACAGTATGGACTATACGGAGGATACGGACAGCGCAGATAAGGAGATGATATAAATGAGCATTACCATGCCCGCCATAGAAATAAAATTCAGACAGCTGGCCTCGACTTTCATTCAGAGAAGTGAAAGGGGGACGGCTGTTTTAATAATAAAGGATGATACCGAGGGAGGCGGCTTTGTGAAATACACCGATGCCGCCGCTGCTTCGGCTGATAAGGCATATTATACCGCCGCCAATATGCTCTACATAACCGATGCCCTAAACTTTAAGGCAAAGGAGGTCTATGTGGTAAAAATTCCGGCTGAGGGTGCCATAAACGACGCTTTGACTGCCATCAAAAAAAGGCTCACCACCGGCTGGATAACCATTGCGGACGGCACAAAAGAGGAGTTTGAACAGCTTAAAAGCTGGATAGTATCCCAGGAAGCCCAGAACCTTACCTATAAGGCCGTGGTGTTTGGTCTTACGGCTCCTGACTGTATGCATATAGTCAATCTGGTAAATGCAAAGGTGACATTTAACGACGCCAGAGGAGAGGCCAGCGGAGAAAAATATACGCCGTCCCTGGCAGGAATGCTTGCCGGCTGCAATGTGGAGCAGGGTGCGACCGGGTATTTGTGTTCAAATCTTTCATACGTCCAGGAAGTTGAGGACAGGGACGCCGCCCTTGATAAGGGAGAGTTCATTCTCTATAACGACGATGAGAGTGTAAAGGCAGCCAGGGGCATAAACTCACTGACTACCCTGGACGGCTCCACAAAAACCGAGGATATGAGATTCATAGACATAGTCGAGGCCATGGACCTTATAAAGGACGATATATCTTCCACCTGGCGTGATGGTTACTGCGGAAAGTACAAAAACCTGTATGATAACCAGGTTCTTTTTATTTCGGCGGTAAACGGTTATTTCAGGAATCTGGCCGATGAAAATGTGCTGGATAAAAATTATGATAATCTCTGCAGTGTAGATGTGGAGGAACAGCGATCGGCCTGGCTAGCCTCGGGAAAGAGCGAGGCGGCTTCCTGGGATGAGGCGAAGGTAAGGAATATGACCTTTAAGAGAAAGGTATTTCTTTCAAACAGTATAAAAATACTTGGGGCCATGGAAGATCTGGAATTTGTATCAAATCTGGCCTGAGGAGGTTTTTAAATGGATAGGAATAAACTTTTAAACGGTATCGGCGGGAACGTATGGGTGGACGGTGAGCTTTTATGTAATGTCAAAAGCGTGGACTTTAAGCTCACTGGAAACTTTTCGGATATTGCCTGCTGCGGAGACCCTGCCACCTATGCCGCATATGAAGGATATGCCGGTGAGGGCACCCTTGAGACCTATAAGATGAACAGTTCACTGGCGGCAAAAACGGCCGAAGGTTTCAGAAGCGGCGTTATACCTGACACAAAACGAATCACCAGGGTGGAGAGCCGTGCCACGGGACAGGCCGAAAGATGGGCTTTGACCGGCGTTGTATTCACCGAAGCGTCCATAGCCAAGTTTGAGGCACAGAAAACCATTGAGGAGAGTTTTCCCATAAAATTCTCCCACGCCGAAAACCTGGAAACAATAAAGGGGTGAGATGATGACTAAGGGAAAATATGAAAATGCGTCAATGGACGACCTTCTCAGGTCCATAGAGTGGAAGTCAAAATATAAGGAGCGTACCGTTAAGATCGATATACCTTTTTTGGAAAGGTCCCTTGAATTCAGAACTCCCACCCAGGACGAGTTTTTGAGGTTTTTTGATGAGTTTGGAGAGAGCGCCGAAAAACAGTATGACGCCTATTCCCATCTCATATACGATACCTGCCCAATTTTACACGATACACAGCTGCATGAAGCTTTGGATATAAAGGACCCCTATGATGTGGTGGGAAAACTTTTCTCGGCACAGACCGTATTTGAGATAGGAGCGGAGCTCAACAGTGAATTTGATATAAATAAAAGCGACAGGACCGAATCATTAAAAAAGCCATCGAAGAAGGAGAACCAAACCTAAATCTTTATATGTTCTGGGCGCTTAAGGGGCACAGCCTCAGCGAAATGGCTCTCTGGACACCTTTGGAAAAGAGTTTTATGACGGCTGCGGCTCTGGTTTATATGGAAAAAATGGCTGTTGACGGGGAGTGAATAGCATGTCCACAAAGGTTATAAGCACCATACTGACCCTCAAGGACAATATGTCCGGAGGGCTCATAAAAGCATCTAAAAACATAAAAGGAATGTCAAAGGAAGCCCAGACTGCTTCAAAAAGCATGATCTCTTTAGCCAAAAACTTCAAAAAGTCCGCCGATGAGATGATAGGAAAGTCCGTAAAGCTTGGAGCGGCAGCCGCAACTGCCCTGGGCGGACTGGCGGTAAAAACAGGCCTTAGTGAAGCCTTTGACCTGGAGGGCTACAGGACCCAGCTTGAGACAGCCACCAAGGATACACAAAAGGCCGCCGACATAATGACCTATGCCATAAATCTGGCCAACAAAACTCCCTATGAGGGCGGACAGATGATAGAAGCGGCATCAAAGTTTGAATCCATGGGAATGGATGCCTATAAATGGCTTTCTTTATCGGGAGACATGGCAGCAGCCACAAATAAAGACCTGATACAGGCCACGGAAGCGCTCATCGATGCCCAGACAGGGGAACTGGAAAGGCTCAAGGAATTTGGAATAACCAAGGCTATGGTGACCGAGAAGGCCAACGAACTATGGTCAGGGGTCCAGGTGGTCGATAATAGCGGAAGCATAACGGACCTTGCCAAATTCAATGAAGCTCTGGTGGACCTTATGGAGGAAAAATACAGCGGCGGTATGGAAAAGATGGCTAATACCACAAAGGGTATGTGGTCGACCATCACAGGCATAACCAAAAGCGCACTATCCAAAATAATAGGTATGCAGGAGGACGGAAGCGTAAAGGCCGGCTCTCTTTTGGACCTCATAAGGAATAAACTGCAGGCCGTATCCGAAAAGATGCAGCAGTGGCAGAAGGACGGTACCTTTGACCGTCTGGCGGAGAAAGCCGCTCACTATTTCGGGGTGATAGAAAGCGGTGTATCGGCTGTGGCGTCCTTCGTATCGGAACACAAGGAAGGTATAAAGACCCTGGCTGTGGCAGTCACAACATTTTACGGAGCCGTTAAGGCAGCCGGCTTGATAAAGACCGCCATAACCGGTGTACAGGTGGTATGGGGACTTTTAAACGGCACAATGGCTTTAACTCCCCTTGGTATGGTCGTATTTGGCATAACTGCTGTTGTTACGGCCCTTTATCTGCTTTATCAGAACTGGGATAAGGTAACATCATTCATAAGCGGTGAAATAGAGATAATAAAGACCAATCTGGGGAATATGGTAAATACCGTAAAAGAGAAGGCATCAGCCGTATGGGAAGGGATAAAGTCAGTATTTTCAAGTATGTCCCAGTGGGTCAGTGAACATATAATATCGCCCATATCCTCCCTTGTGCCTCAATGGCTTAAAAATCTCTTTGGCGGAGGAAGTGCCAAGGCGGAAATAACCGTCAAGGATGAAAGAAACGATAAAAGTCCGGGTAAAAACGCCCTGGGTACACAATACTGGCGCGGCGGCACCACCTGGGTGGGAGAAAGGGGTCCTGAGCTTTTGACCCTGCCTTCCGGCTCTAAAATAACTCCCTCCGACAGGGTGCCAAAGGGCGGAAACAATATAAACGTATATCTTACTGTACAGGGCAACCTCTACAGCAATGACAGCGCCAAAAAGGAATTTGGTGAATACATAGCAAAAGAAGTGCTTTTCAGGCTTGCTAAGGCATAACCAAAGACAGAGAGAAAGGCACATCAGGAAACGGGGAATAAAAATGGATATCATATTTTCCGCAAATAACAATGAGGAAATAAAAATAATACCTGTCATACCTCAGGACCTGCCCCAAGTGGATAAGAGCTACAGCTCATCATCCATAAATACCCTTTACGGAGAGCTTAATCTCATAGGCGTAAAGGGCTTAAGGAGCCTGACACTGGAAAGCTTTTTTCCAAGCAGACGCTATCCCTTTATGAGACCCGGAAGTACCACCGATTATAGCTCATACATAAGGTTTTTTGAAAAATGGGCAGATGAGAGAAAGCCCATCAGGATAGTCATAACCGATACAAACAGAGAAATACTGAATATGGCTGTCACGGTACAGAATTTTACCTGGCAGGTGATGAGAAACCTGGACGTATCCTATCGTCTAGAGCTTAAGGAATATGTATTTGTAAAGGTAAGGAGGCTGGGACAGTGAGCTATCATATTTATGACGCAAGGGGCAGTGAGCTTTATGACATAACGGAGATAACGGGAGATATGGAATGGGGCGACAGCACCGACAGCATCGGAGCCGATATGAGCCTTACTGTTTTTACCGGGGCGGACTTCAAGGTGCAGGGAAAGGATATTCTTATTTTAAGAAATGAGGAGGAAGAACTTTTCAGAGGTATAGTATCGGAGGCCACAGACCCCCTTGACGGCACCGCATCCTGCAGACTGTATGATTTTGCATATTTTATGGGTAAGAGCACCATCATAATCCAGTTTAATTCGGTAAGGGCTGATGAGGCGGTGAAACAGGTATGCTCAAGGTGCGGCATTGAGTGTGCCATACTTACGGAAATGACGGCTGTTATAAAGAAAATATACTTTAACGAGCATCCTTCGGACATCATAAAGGACATCGTTTCCCAGGATAAGGGCGAAAATGCCCAAAACCTGTATATGGAGATGAGAGGGTCTGTATTTTATATTTATCCGCCCTTTGAGGTCACGGGCACCTTTAAGCCGGCGGATAACATAGCGGAATTTGATGTTGCAAATACTCCTTCTTCACCTGTTATCACCGAAAGCATATCAGGCATAAGCAATTCCGTTGTGGTGGTGTCCGGTTCGGCTGAGAGCTACCGCATCATAGCTGAAGCCAGGAACGATAAGGATATATCCGTCTCCGGGCTCAGGCAGACCGTAGAGGTCATAGAGGAAAAGAACATAAGCCAGGCGGCAAATATCGCCAAAAACAGACTTAAGGAGCAGGGAAGCATAAACAGAACGCTGACGACCGATATGCCGGGAGCTGACAATGTGCGTTCAGGCAGGATAATAACCTATGAAGATGAGGAAAACAATATTTTCGGGAAATACCTCATAACAAACTGCAGACACACCATAAAAGACGGCATACATACGCTCTCAGCGGATATGACAAAGTGGGGTGAGTGATATTAAAAATCAATGGGCAGACGATATGGCACAGGCCATAAAAGACAGGGACAATCCGAATATGATAGGAATGGTAACGGGTAAGGTCATATCACCGCCGCCGTCTTTAGCCGTATCCATTATGGAAGGTCAGATAGTAATTAAAAACGCCTATATAGCCGACTATCTTTTAAAGGGATACACAAGGAGAGTAAATATAAAGACCGCCGCTGCCGACGGAAGCACAAATTCAGCCTCCTGCTCCGACGGCTCACACAGCCATAAAGTCGTTACGGCAGGCATACCCGATACGGACGTGGCAACATTGGATGAGCTTAAGACCGGTGACACCGTCATTGTTTATTCTTCGGATAATCAGAATTATTTTATACTTGGCAAAGCTGTAAGGGCAGGTGGTCTATGATGTTTCCTGAGATAGAAGCGGACCTCAGCCTGGCGGTAAAGGATCTGGCTGAAAGAGATGAGCCTGTCCTTGGCAGGGTCCTTAAATTTGATTATGAAAAGGGCTGCCACGTCCTTACCGACGGCAGATTTGTGGAGTGTACTCCCGTTGAGGCCGTATGCCAGTATATCGAGCATATACTCAGGACCGAACTGGATAAATATAAGGTTTATACCGTTGAGAAGGACGGAGATTTCGGCATATCCGTATATAAATATATCGGCCAGAAATATCTGCCTCCCGATTATTTTGCTTCGGAGCTTAAAAGGGAGATAACCGAGCAGATACAGGCCCATAAATATGTGGACTATGTGGAGGACTATTTTTATGAGTTTAAGGGCAGAAAGCTGTCAGTGGAGTTTACCTGCAGGCTGATTAACGGAGAAAAGGCATCAAGGACGGTGATCATCCATGTATGAAAAAAGACCCGTAAGCGATATACAAAACAAAATATTAAACGGCATAAGCGACATTTACGAAAAGGCCAAGGGGTATTTCTTATGGGAGATAACAAAGGGTGTGGCTATGGCTTTAAAGGACACCTCAGACAGGGTAGCTGAGGATGCTTTAAAACTTGATATTTACAACCTGACTGGTGATGAACTGGAAAACTATACATATAGAAATGAAGGAATATCAAGGAAGCCGGCTGCCTGTGCCGTTGGATCAGTCAGGGTAAAGGGAAAGGGTACGGTAAATGCGGGAGACCTGTTTGAAACCGACGGTCTTATAGGTTTTACCGCCGATGAGGCCTGTGATGTTGACGGTGAGGCGGACATAGCGGTCACGGCAAGGGAAGCGGGGCTTAAGGGAAATGTACCGGCTGAAAGCGTCATAAATATGCCCGTTACCATATCCGGCATAAATGAATGTATAAATCCCGAACCTATGACAGGAGGATATGATGCTGAGGGCGACAAAGAACTTTTAAACAGATATCTTGAGTATGTAAGAGACCCTCCCACATCGGGAAATATAGCCCACTATAAAGCCTGGGCAAAGGAAGTGGTTGGCGTATCAGACGCCTATGTTATACCCCTTTGGAATGGGCCCAACACCGTAAAGGTCATAATAATCGACCAGAAGCACCTGCCGGCAGATGAAGAACTGGTGCAGGACGTTCAGGAACATATTGACCCCGGCATAAGCGGAACGGGTGAGGGACAGGCTCCCATAGGAGCTTTTTGTACTGTGGCTGCAGCGGGTGCAAAGACCATTGATATAAGCGCTGCCATAGTTACTGCCGAAGGTTATGACAGAGAAAAGGTGAAAAACAGTATAAAGGATATACTGGCAGGGTATTTTTCTGACCTGGCCTTCAGGCAGTATTATATCAGCTATGCCAAGATAGGAGCTATGATACTGGAAGCGGAGGGAGTTCTCGACTATAGGGACCTGCTGGTGAACTCCTCCACATCAAATATTGAGTGTACCAGAGAGGAAGTATTTGTGCTGGGGACGGTGACAATGAATGAATAGCATACTGAAAGCCATGCACAGCATATTCAGGAAGGACCCCATAACGATGGAAATAACGGAGTCTGTATCAAATGAGCTTATGTTTCTTGAAGATGCCGAAAAGGATGTGGTGAAACAGACCATCATAGATGATGCCACCTGGGGCCTTGACCTTCAGGAAAAGGAGCTTGGGATAACCACAGACCCCAATAAAAGCTATGAGGAAAGGCGCAGTGTAATAAAGGCCAGGAGAAGGGGCAAGGGAAAGCTTACTCTGGAGCTCATCAAGAGAACGGTGGAAGCCTATACCTACGCCCAGACGGAGGTTAAATTTGACGGCGTCATACATATAGCCTTTACGAGCGTATACGGCAGACCGCCGAATATGGAGGATGTTTATGCTACCATAGAAAATATAAAGCCGGCGCATATACCGGTGGAATATACATTCAGATACAGGACCCACGACGACATAAGAAACTGTATGGCTACCCATCAGAAACTGTCTGAAATAACCCACGAGGAGATACGCTCTGGGCAGGTGGATTTCTTACCTATGAATGGAGGCAGATAAAATGACAGAAACATCAAATCTTAAACTTATTAAACCCGCCGGAAATGAAGTATACAACATAGAGCAGTTCAATGAAAATATGGACAAGCTGGACGAGGCTTCTCTCCCGTCCTATATTTCAAAGGGCACTGCATCAGCCCTTACAGCTGACGGTCTGGAAGAAAGCGACAATATGAAAATACAGCTGAGACTTCATACAGCCATTGCTGACGGAGCCACATTAAACGGAAAACCCATACTTACCCAGGAGGGAGAGTCGATATCATCAGGAGCCTTGGAAGGCTCTTTTTTAATTCTCATATTTAACGAATCGGCTGACTGCTGGTACCAGGCGGGAGGCGGAAGCGGATTTTACATAAAGATAAGCGGCAGCGATAAAAAGGCTTATCTTGAGCTTGATCCGGAAACAAGAATCGTCTATGTGAAAGAAAAGTAAGGAGGGATGATATGGCCAGTGGAGATATACTTTCTGCCATCGCCAGCCAGAAAACGCTGGAGGAGGTAAAGGAAAGGCTTGGAGAGATCGGAAGCAGCGGCAAGGATATTTCTGAAATACTGGAAGAGCTGCTTTCACAGCCAAAGATAATAAAACATATACAGAGGGGGACTGCAAGCTTTGCCCATAATACAAAAAGTTTAAATATAGTACTGTCTGGTTTTACAAATCTCGGTAAGATGGTAGTTATATTAAACGGAGTTACCACTTATGTAGCCAGTGGAAATGTAAGTGTTTATCTGCCTTATATAACTGAATTATCTCTTACATCATTGTCCTTGGCAGTTAATGTGCAGGCGACAAACGCAAAAACTATATCTTACCAGGTAATTGAGTTTTGTTAAGGAGGCTGGATGATGATATATGCACAGATTAATGATGACAGTATATGTATAGCTGTCTCCGAAATGGAAGAAATAGGGGAACCTAATCCGTATCTAGTTAAAATCGAAAAATTTGATATTTCGATCTTAGGGAAAAAATATAACAACGGTGTATGGGAAGATGGACCTCAGCCCGAACCTGAACCCTTATCAAAGCCCGAACAAACAGTACTTGAAATAGCAATTAATAGTGAATACCTGGTCTGCCTTGCAGATCTAAATTTATAAACCTAAAAATTGAGAAAGGAAGATGAAATATGACATATGCAAGACTTAAAAAACTGATCGAAAACGGAGCTTATGACAGGGAAAGTATGTTAAGTAAACTCGATGTGTTCCTTTTAGCAAGCCGTATTACTGAGGAACAGTATCAGGAGCTTGTAGGAATGATTGGTTAATAAAGCATAAGGAGGAAAACCCATGAGAAATATAATCGTAAACTATAACGTACCTGACATAGACCACCACAATTTTTACTATGTGGAGGGCAAAAAGATACCGAAGCCTGAAACAAACATCGTATATGCCTACATAGACAAGGGTGGTATGCTGCACGCCACAGAGTGGATGGATGATGCCAGCCAGTATGGCAATGGAGTATTTATGGAGACCGATGAGATCGGAAATGACCACGGACTTCCTACGGTCAACGGAAATGCTTATAACATCTGGGATGCAGGCAGTAACTGGGTAAAAACAGCCAAGAATACAAAGGAGAAGTTCTATACTTCAGCAGATGAAGGCGGAGCAAAGATAGTCACACATCCGGGAAAGGATGACAAACAGGCCAAATGTGAAATACTCAGACAGATATACCTTCAGATCAGGGCTGTCCTTGAAGATGAAGCAGAAAAGCTTGAGGAAGAATGACACAAAATAGGGCGGAGAGATCCGCCCTTTATTTTAAGGAGGGAAGGTTATGAATAAACAGATGATATGTACGGCAGCAGGAGCTGTCGGAGGATTTATAGCATCTGCATTCGGAGGGTTCGACGCTGCTATGATAACGCTTCTTATTTTTATGACTGCCGATTATACTACAGGACTGCCTGTGGCAGGAGTATTCCACTCCAGTCCTAAAACCGAAACAGGAGCATTGGAAAGCAAAGCGGGATTTAAAGGCCTTGTGAGAAAGGGTATGATGCTTTTATTCGTGCTTATCGCCTGCAGGCTTGATATGATCCTCGGTGTAAATTACATAAGAGATGCGGTATGCATAGCGTTTATAGTAAATGAGCTTATTTCTATAGTTGAAAACGGCGGTCTTATGGGAGTGCCTATCCCCGAGCCTATAATGGATGCCATAGAAGTGCTTAAGAAAAAGGGTGATGACGATGGAAATAATACAGGATTTCTTAAATAAGGATCATAGATGCCGCCCCGGCGGTAATTATAATAAACTGCTCATCACCATTCATTCAACGGGTAATCCATACAGTACCGCAAGGGGAGAAAGAAACTGGCTGGATAATCAGACGAATACAAGGGAAGCCTCCTGGCATTATGTAGTCGATGAAACAGAAGTAATACAGGCTATACCTGATAATGAGGAAGCCTGGCACTGCGGCGATACCAACGGAAACAGACTTTCCTTAAGTGTAGAAATATGCGAAAGCGGAGACAGGCTTAAAACCCTTAAAAATGCAGCCGTTTTTGCAGCGCATAAATTGATGGAGCTGGATCTTACCGTTGGAGATATGGTAAGGCATTTTGATTGGACAGATAAAGACTGCCCAAGGATACTCATCGACAAGAGATATATAAAAAATGACCTGGATTGGGAATGGTTTAGAAAAGAGGTAGAGAAAAATATGACCGGTGAAAAGAGATACAATACAATAGATGAAATACCAGAGTGGGGCAGAGAAGCAATTAAAGAGCTCATAGACGATGGCTGCTTCGCTGATCCTGAAGCCTTGGATCTGTCAGAGGATATGGTTAGAGTATTTGTGGTGCTGGGAAGGAGATAAAAAATACCCTGCCTTAAACGGCAGGGTACTGACTATTTAATTATTTGGGCAATCTCATATATTTTAGTAACGATAGGTTTTATTTCGTTATAACTCTCAGCTATATAATTTGGACTAATATAAAATGCAGAATTTGAGTATTTGTTGTCATATTTAAGTATATGTAAATATAATAATATTTGAGAATATAAATTGTCCTTATATGATATAAGCACGGTTTCTCCATCATCCTCTTTTGTTGTTGCATTGCTGAGTATTTTTAAAAATTTATCTGAAAAGATTTCAACACATTGATTATCGCTTTTTTCCTTATGATAATCAAATATATCAAAAAAGTCATCTAAGTCTATGTAACTCATCAAAATAACAAGTGTAATTTCAAATGCAGCTAAGGATATGCTATACTTTTTATTTTTTAACTTGGATAGGTTATGTATTAATTCAGCCTTCTCAAATATAGCTTTTTTATCTCTTGCTGGTATTTTGTTTAGAATTAACTTTATAAAATTATCAAATTCGTTAAGGAATTCATATGGTGAAAATTTAGATAAATAATCTTCAAATAAAAAAGTTAAAGATGATGAATCAAGGACTCCTTCAGAAAGATCAATTTGAAAATTTATAAACTTTTTTAAATAATCATTAACATTTGTACCTTCGCCAAAGATATTTTTAACGGTATATGATAGCTGTTTCTTATCAACTGCGAGAATAACTATTATGTTTTTATCTACAAAAATATGATGTAGTCTTTCAAGAACTTTTATCGCATATTCTGGTATACAGCGGTCAAGTTCGTCAACCATTATAATTATTTTATTTTCTTTAGTTAATTCATCAAGGTATTCACTGATTACTTTTAAAAGATTTGAGACCAGAGACATTGAGTCATTATAAATGATTGTATCCTTAAATATAGTATTTATTACTTCATCTATTTTTATACCTGTTTTGTTTTCTGTAATAGCATAACTGAAATATTTTGCAACATTAAAAAGATTCTTATACATCTGCCTACCGACATTTTCATGATTGCTATCTAATAAACGATTAATATTTTCGGCAAGCACAATTAAAATTGCTTCAAGAGGCTCCTTATAGTAATCGTTTTCCCAACAGTTATAACGTATAACTTTATAATCAAATGGAAGATATTCCTCTAAAAGATCTAAAAAAAATGATTTTCCTGTACCCCAATTACCATTAATTGAAAACATATATCCTTTGTCGGATTCTGCAATCGAATCGATAATTTTAAGTACATTGTCCACTTCGTTATAGCGACTTAAAAAGTCTTCTGTACTTTTACTCATAAAATACCTCCTTAATTATGTAATTAATTATAAACCTGATATTGGAAAAAGTCATTGAAAATTCTGATGAACATCCCTAAAAGTTCATTAGAAAGGATTTGATAGTATGGATAGTTTTATTGGATGGGTAGGCGGAAAGAAAGCTCTGAGGGATGTTATCATATCGAATTTCCCTGAGAAAGAGCCTAAGCGATACATAGAAGTGTTTGGCGGAGCCGGCTGGGTATTGTTTAGAAAAGAGAAGATATCCGGGCAGATGGAGGTATTTAACGACAGAGACAGCTGCCTTATAAATTTATATAGATGTATTAAATATCATCCTGAGGAGCTTAAAAGAGAACTGGAAGGTATACTTTCTTCCAGGGAGCTGTTTTATGATTTTAAGGAGCAGTGTTTTATGAGGGGAATGACAGATATACAGAGGGCTGCCAGATATTTTTATCTCATAAAAATAAGCTTTGGAAGCAAAAAAGACACCTTTGCCACCAGGCCTAAGCGTCTGGACCGTGCGATGGATCGATTTGATGAGATCCAGAAAAGACTCTCCGGGGTAATCATCGAAAACAGAGATTTTGAGGATATAATAAAGCTTTATGATAAGGAGGATTCCCTGTTTTATATTGATCCGCCTTACCATACCACAGAAAACTATTATATGACCAGTGAAGGGCAGCTCTTTACCCAAGAAGATCATTACAGATTAAAAGATCTCCTTGATAACGTCAAAGGCAGGTTCATTCTCTCTTATAATGATGATGAATTCATAAGAGAGCTCTATGGCAGCTATAATATAGCCGGAGTTGAAAGGAGCAGCACTCTGTCATCAAGCGGGGATAATAAAGAAAAGTATAAGGAACTTATAATAAAGAATTTTTAATAGGATAGAAAAATGGGCATTCCTAGGAGTAGTATGAGACAGGGATGTTCATTGGAAAAGGGGAAGGCTCTCATTCAGGTCAGGTGTGGACGGGAGCCTTTTTATATATTGTCTATCTTTAGTAAAAGATATAAACTTAATAAATAAGATGAGGTTTTATTTGTGGAGGTGCTTTATGGATAATACAAGAATTACCGTTATTCTCGGTGCAGGAGCAATGTGTGAAGTTACAAATCTGAGTACTAATTATTTGACAGAAAAGGTTATTGAAGTGCAGCAAGATAATTTTGATAAGGTAAATACTAGGTTCATTAAGTACCCTTTGATAGAGAGCCTATATAATAAACTTGTGCAGTATTATAAAGAAGATGAAATTGTCTCTTTTGAAGATATACTCCATCTTATTGAAATGATATACTCGTATTACTCATCAACACCTTCAGCGAGTAAAGAACATAAATCTATATTTCCGTTATTTACAGATATAAAGATTGACCTCTTTGATAAAATAATAGAAGAGGATGGAGAATATATATTTGTTAGTATT
Source organism: Clostridiales bacterium (assembly GCA_019423725.1). Lineage (GTDB taxonomy): Bacteria > Bacillota > Clostridia > Lachnospirales > Anaerotignaceae > Metalachnospira. The sequence goes on along the minus strand of JAHZAW010000050.1, from coordinate 35,673 downwards.
TTTTTAATGTTACTTTCCGCTGAAGGAAATTTAATTGAGACAGTTATGAATGAAGTTGGAAACTACGAGAATGGTCTTCTTGATAGTAAAAACAAATGGTTTAAAAAATTTTTTACTAAGATCAATAAGAACAACTTAGATATATTTAATTTGAATTATGATACTTGGCTTGAGCAATTATTTTGCGGAGGTTTTAATGATGGATATGAGGTTTATGATGAAGAATTTAATGTATTTAACCCACTGAAGCTAGCTAATAATGAAAATCAAACTACTATAAATCATCTACATGGACAAGTTTGTTTTTCAAAAAAGCATCCTTTGATTAAAGAAAGACTAGTCTGGGATTCATCATGCAGCATGTTTAAGGCAAACAATTTTGACATTATTAAAAAGTATAAATTAAATTGTTTTGGAGGAAATTCAGAAAAAACACAGTCAGGAGAAGCTATTTCTAAATATCCAATTATTTCAGGGTTGAGAAAAAACGACAAACTAATTAACTCTCCATTTGATGCATACTATCATAATCTATATAGAAGCGTTTTGAATAACAACAGACTTTTAATAATAGGTTATGGTTTTAATGATTTGTACTTAAACGAAATCCTTACTCAATACTGCAGAATACATAAGGATGATGGAAAGGCTGTTGTTATTACATATATAGATAAAAATGACTGGAGATTAACTTTACAGGAAAGCAGTATTAATTTAAACGAAAAAAATTTCTACTTTGAATTGCTCAGAAACGAAGATATTATTACTAAAAGGTATAGAGAAGTTCCCGGCTCTATCATTTCAGAAAACGGAAATAAGATTATTTATACAAGGGGATTTAAAAATGTAGCTGAAAACAATACTGATGAAGTAATTGAAGTATTAAGTTAAATATTAAGGAGCAAGATTATAAATGGAATTTAAACATATTGAGAATATTGAAGATATTGTCAAATATGCAATAGAAAAACTTTATAAAAACGATATAGTTATGGTTTCATTTTAGCATCTAGTCTTGACAGCCTCGACTGGAAAGAATACGGTGTTCAGGAGGAAATAAATAAGGTCCTCAACCATAAACATCTTGGAAACGGTTCCATAATACTATTCCATAACGATGCAAAATACACGCCAGAGGCTCTGGACAGCATAATAAAGGGACTAAAGGAAAAGGGGTACGAGATAGTTCCGGTGTCTGAACTTATAATGAGGGAAAATTACACGATAAATACTGAAGGAAGACAGATAAGTACAGAAAGTTAAAAAGACTTAGCATAGCCAGTTGATGCATTATATACATAAAAAAGCCGCTGCCACATTTCCCATAAGGAAAGATGAGCAACGGCTTTATTTTTAAGTTCCAAATGTAAATAAGCTTTATTTTATTGTTCTGTGTCAGCTGTACCACTCATTATGCTGTCTGTCATAGTTATCATGCCACCGGTAAGAGCATCAATAAAATCGGTATCAGCCTTAATTATCCAGCCATTGTCTGTTTTGTCCAGAGATAATGTAACTTCATTCTCGGTTAGATTTTCAATATTATTGTCAAACGAAGTTATTAAGATGTTACTTAACTCTGATTCAAGATTATCTGAGGAAGGATTAGAAATGACATAACTATACGCCTCACTAACATAATCCTGTATAACATCTGCCATGCTGATATTTTTTATTTTTACTGTAACTTCTGCTGTTGTATCATTTTCTTCAGATGAAACGATCGTATACTGAAGATTGTCCATCAATCTTTTTATGATCTGAGTATTTAAGTCATCCTGGTCAGCGCTGCTTCCAATGGATGCTCCAATGTCCGTATCAAAATACTTCGATGCAGTTTCAAAGTCAGAGGTTTGTAAAGCTCCCAAAGCTTTGTCAACGACTGCTTCAGGTGTGTCGTTTTTTGTGCTGCATCCTGACAAAGACAAAGCAAGGATAAATACTAAAATAGCAGTAATGATGCTCCTGATTTTTTTCATATCTTTTCTCCCTAATTTAATATGTAACATTAAAATTAATATTTATAATATCTTTTCACCTATCATCTGTCCGATCTTTACGATGTCACTTTCGCCTGTAAATTCAAAGGTGACCTTTCCAAGACCGCTGAAATAAAGTTCAAGCTCGCTATCAAGGTCGATGACGCCGGAAGTTTCAACTGAATACACCTGTATTTTTGAATATGGCATAGACGTAAAGTCTTTTTTCTTTCCTGTAATTCCCTGTACATTAACAGAAATTATTCTATGGGTCGTAAATGCAACGAAATCTCGGATCCCCTTATAACAAGACACTATTTCCTCACCGTTTATCAGAAGGGGGAGTATTTCTTTTGCAGATTCATTGGGTGCCTTTTTGAGTTTTATGATGCTGCCGTTTTTAAAATCTATCAATATAATTCTCCTTTCCATATGTCATACTGCATTTGCAGAAAAAATACTGTTGCGCCGCAGATGTTGGTATTACAATATCTAACATTAATGATAATGTTTATTAAAAATAAAATCAAGATTTTTGTACTAATATCTAAAATATTACATATTTAGCCTGCATTAGCGGCATTTTAAATATGTTAATATTTAACTGAAATTCCATAAGCATATATACTGGGATTTTTTAGGGCATTGTACATAAAAAAGTTTTGAGTTATTATATTTGTAACAAATTATTAAAAAATTATTAATATTTCTCTTTGCGGGGGTTAATGCACATATTTAGCTTTACATTTTACGTCAGAATATTCTATAATAATATACAATATCGCAGGAAAGGGTGATAAATTTTGAAACGTTTTAAGAGACTTTTGGCGGCTTTTATGAGCGCGGCCTTTGTTATTTCAGGGTTAGGCACCACCGCTTGTGCTGCTGCTACACTTCCTGAGTACATAAGAGTCGGCCTGGTAATGAGTTATGCTGAAAAGAGTTCTATTTCAATACAGTCAACATCTATAAGGCTGGTAAAAGCCGATGGAGGCAATGCAAATCCCGTAGATAATAATGAAACGGTTGCGCAGCTTGATTCTTCGTCTGGATTCAATGTAAGGATAGGACTCAGTTATCAGGTAGCCATTCCCATTAATGCATCTTCATATGATGATGCAAAACAGCAGGCTTCATCATATATTTCAAATGGTTATGCCAATGCTGTTGCAGGCTATTATAACAATGACTGGGCGGTAATAATTTATGGATACGAAACGATGTCAGACGCCAACAGTGCAGCTTCACAATTGGGCGGTAAGGCGCTGTCACCATCAGACATAACGATAGTTGATATAGGTGGAAATCCCATACTGCTGATTGCTGATTCAGATGCGTATTTTATGGGAACAGGTTCAACACCGGTCGTTGACCTGGGAGCCCGTTCGTATAGGGGAATAATTGATTTCATACATAATTCTGATGGAACTATCACAGCTGTAAACGTTATCGACCTGGAAGAATATTTGTATGGAGTTGTAGCATCTGAGATACCATCAAGCTATGCATATGAAGCCATAAAGGCCCAGGCCTGTGCAGCAAGGACTTATGCTCTTTATAAATGGAACAGAAAGTCAGATATAGGATATGATATATGCGATTCTACCCACTGCCAGGCATATATGGGATATGACTATGAAGATTCAACAACCAGACAGGCAGTTATAGACACAGAGGGAGAATTGATATATTATAAAGGCAGTCCGATAGAAGCTCTCTTCTTCTCATCAAGTGGAGGCTATACTGAAGACGCTGTAAACGTATGGGGCACAGATGTGGCATATCTTAAGGCTGTAGATGACAGTCAGGAAATAAACTGCCCTGAATGGGAAAGAACGATAACTCTTAGTGATCTGGACAAGATCATCCAGACCAATGGCTACAATATTGGTTCTGCCACTGGTATGAGAATAACCATAGACAATAAGACTAAACGTGTTCAGAAACTTGAGATACTTGGCACAAATGGAACAAAGACGATAACCCTTGAAGCCTGCAGAACTGTATTTGGATCCATCGGAGAGTCTTTGAGCAGCCGTAATTATACAATAACCAATGGTGTTGTTGAAAGCGGCGGAAGTAAAACAGAGACAGTAACGACCAATGTGACAGGAACATTTATAAGTGAGCCTCTTGATGGATTTAAAGTTGGAAAAGATTATGTTATCGGTGCTGACTGCGCGGTGATATATTCAAGCGCTTCAGGAGCCAAGGCCTATGGTTACGATGGAAGTGAAATAGACCTGGATGATATTCCAAATGTTGATGACATAATAAAGACGACTACCACAACAACGACAACATCTAGTTCAACAACTGGAACCACTGTAATTGCGTCACAGGGTTCAACAATAAACATAAAGGGTTATGGTATCGGCCATGGAGTAGGCCTCAGCCAGATGGGCGCCAATGGAATGGCTAAGAACGGAGCCGATTATGTGGAAATTTTAAAACATTACTATACAGGAGTAACAGTAGAATAAAAACGGAGATTAAAGATGAAAACAAGTGATTTTTATTATGATCTCCCACAGGAACTTATTGCGCAGGAGCCTCTGAAGGACCGTTCGTCCTCGAGGCTTCTGGTTCTGCATAGGGACAGTGGAGAGATAGAGCACAAAATATTTAAGGATATAACAGGATATTTAAAAAAGGGCGACTGCCTTGTTATCAATGATACAAAGGTAATGCCCGCAAGACTTATCGGTGCAAGGAAAAATACCGGAGCCAGGGTAGAGATACTTCTTCTTGTGAGAAAGGACCTTGATACTTGGGAGGTGCTCACATATCCGGGCAAAAAAGCTAAACCCGGAGATGTCATAACCTTTGGAGACGGCAGGCTTGAGGCTGAGATACTCGAGGTGGTGGAAGGCGGAAACAGGATAGTAAAATTCCACTATGACGGAGTATTTGAGACCATACTTGATGAACTGGGCGAGATGCCTCTTCCCCCCTATATAACCCATAAACTTGAAGATAAGAATAGATATCAGACAGTTTATGCTGTGCATGAAGGCTCAGCAGCCGCACCTACAGCGGGGCTTCACTTTACTAAGGAACTGCTGGAAGAGATAAAAAATATGGGTGTTATAATCGCCCATGTTACCCTCCATGTAGGCCTTGGAACATTCAGGCCGGTAAAGGTAGAGGACGTAGCAAATCATGAGATGCACTCTGAATACTATGTGGTGGAGAAGGAAGAAGCGGATAAAATAAACGATGCCAGAAAAAACGGCGGCCGAATCATTTCCGTTGGCACGACCAGTACAAGGACACTGGAGTCTGTTACGGATGAAAACGGAATAGTTCACCCCGGAAGCGGATGGACAAAGATATTCATTTATCCTGGATATAAGTTCAAAGCCGTTGACTGCCTCATAACAAACTTCCACCTGCCGGAATCCACTCTAATAATGCTTGTTGCGGCTCTTGTGGGAAAGGATAAAATACTTGATACCTATAGGATAGCCGTGGAGGAAAAATACAGATTTTTCTCATTTGGAGACGCGATGTTTATTGTATAAGCGATACGAAGGTGTTTTAGATGGATCTATTTGAATATAATATGTCCAGACAATTCAATAATAAAGCTCCCCTTGCAGCCAGGATGCGTCCAGAGACCCTGGAGGAATACGTGGGACAGGAGCACATATTATCCAAGGGAAAAATGCTCTATAATGTCATAAAAGCTGATAAACTGGGCTCAATAATACTTTATGGCCCTCCAGGAACCGGTAAGACGACCCTTGCCAGGGTAATAGCCAATACCACTTCCAGAAAATTTGAACAGCTTAACGCTACCACATCAGGCATAAAGGACATAAAGGATACGGTCCAGAGGGATAAGGAAAATGCCGGGATGTACAATATAGGCACTATACTATTTATAGATGAGATACACAGGTTCAATAAGGCCCAGCAGGACGCACTGCTCCCCCATGTTGAAAACGGAACTGTCACCCTCATAGGAGCAACAACTGAAAATCCATATTTTGAGGTAAATAAAGCTCTTGTATCCAGGTCTTATGTGTTTGAGCTTAAACCACTGGAAAAAAAGGATCTTGAAAAACTCATACTCCGTGCGGTGAGGGATAAGGATAAGGGCTATGGAAATATGGATATAACCATCGATGATGATGCGGTGGGATTCATCGCTGAGCTTTCAAATGGAGACGCCAGAAGGGCATTGAATGCCATTGAACTGGCTGTTTTATCCTCTGAACCCGATGAAAACGGAAAAATCAAGATAGATATGGAACTGGCCCAGGAATGTATTCAAAAAAGGGCTTTAAACTGTGATAAAGACGGCGACAATCATTATGACACCATATCGGCCTTTATAAAGAGTATGAGAGGCTCAGACCCGGATGCGGCTCTTTATTATCTTGCCAGGATGATATATGCTGGAGAAGATCCAAAATTCATCGCCAGACGAATAATGATATGTGCTTCTGAAGACGTGGGAAATGCAGACCCCCATGCGCTTCAGGTAGCTGTTTCGGCTGCCCAGGCGGTGAATATGATAGGTATGCCGGAAAGCCGTATAATACTTGCCCAGGCGGTAACTTATGTTGCCTGTGCGCCTAAGAGCAACGCGGCCATTATGGGAATAGATACAGCTCTTTCCGATGTCAAAAATGTTACTGTATCAGGAGTGCCAATGCATTTGAGGGACGCCCACTACAGCGGCGCATCGGAAATGAATCATGGCGTTGGTTATAAATATGCCCATGATTATCCTGGACATTATGTAAAACAGCAGTATCTGCCAGATGAGCTGGTTGGAAAAATATATTATGAACCTTCTGAAAATGGAGTAGAAAAGAGAATAAGCGAATCCCTCAGAAGGCTTAGAGGTAAATGATGATATTAAAAACACCCTGATGGGTGTTTTTATTTTGCAAAATTTATGTTTTAGTATAGCTTTAAGGCATATGAATGTATTTGTTATAAGTATTTGTCTTAGGAAATGCCGCTGATATAATAGTATGTGGTAAATAATACTGCTTAAAGCAGGCAGGGGGATAAATATGAATATTCTTATATTAAACGGAAGTCCAAGAAAAAATGGAAACACAAAGTTTATGATAGAAGCGTTTATGGATGGCGCAAAAAAGAATAATGATAAAAATGAGATAACTGTGGTCTCCGTATGCGTGAAACATATAGGCGGATGCCTTGGCTGCGAATACTGCCATACAAAGGGGAATGGCACATGTGTACAAAAGGACGATATGCAGGAAGTATATCCTATCCTTCAGAAAGCTGAGATGATAATACTGGCATCACCGGTATATTATCATGGATTCACAGGACAGCTTCAGTGTGCCATAAACCGCATATATGCCATAGATAAGCCTAAAAATTTAAAGAAAGCCGCTCTGTTTTTAAGTTCAGGTGACAATAATGTGTATGGAGGGGCTGTATATGAGTATGAAAACTCATTCTTGAATTATCTTGGCCTTGAGAACATGGGCATATTCACTGCGTATGGCAGCCAGAACAAGTCTGATGAGAAATACAAAGAACTTTATGACTTTGGATGCTCACTGAATGAAAATAGAGATGAAGAAATATCAACGGAAGAATTTATAAAAATAATGGACAGTGGAAAGGAAGTTGTTGGAGGTTCAGCCGTTCACAGGTGTATGCACAGACTGGCCCAGGAAGCCCTCAAAATAACAGGAGAAATAAACGGCTCCTATCATACCCAGGAAGAGATACTGGAACTTTTCAATAAACTTACAGGCAATAAAGTCGGCAAAAACTTTGCAGTATTTCCGCCGTTTTATACTGACTGCGGAAAAAATCTGACCATAGGGGATAATGTATTTTTCAACAGCGGATGCAGGATGCAGGACCAGGGAGGCATAACCATTGGAGATGGAAGCCTCATAGGACACAGTGTCGTTTTGGCCACATTAAACCATGACTTAGACCCGGCTAAACGCGCTGATATGCATCCTAGTCCCATAAAAATAGGAAAAAATGTATGGATAGGGGCCAATGCCACTGTACTTCCTGGAGTTACCATAGGCGATGGAGCAGTAGTGGCTGCAGGAGCGGTGGTTTCAAAGGATGTACCGTCTCGCACCATAGTTGGAGGAGTTCCGGCAAAAATCATAAAGCGTATAGACTAAAAAAGGAATTGTTATTGACTTAATATGGATGATTTGGTAAGATAAAATAGTAATAAGGACAAGAAGTCCAATAAAAACCGGTTTAAATATTTTTTGATGATAGGCCACGAAGGCAGAATCTGTCAAGTATGACAGACTTTGTTTTCGTGGCTTTTTGTGTTTAAGGAGGCATTTATGGACGGAAAAGAACTTGATGGTTTGAGAGATTTCTGGGACAGTATGGCCGAAAGATTTAAGGATTTTGATATACCTACACCATATAACAATACATTTATGAAAAATCTGTATTTAAATGGGATACTGGAAAAGGGCGGATCTGCTTTAGATATCGGATGCGGCGGAGGAAAATATTCCTTTGCACTATCTCCTTATTTTGATGAGATAATCGGAACTGATATATCGGAAAAGATGATTTTCGGGGCTGAAGAGCGAAAGAAATATGAAAAAGTAAAAAACATCACATTCAGGTGTATATCCTGGCAGGAGTCCGATATAAAAGATCTTAGCTGGGAAAAGGAATTTGACCTGGTCATAGCCCACATGACACCGGCTGTAGACAGTACTGATGCCATTAAAAAGATGAGGGATGTATCAAAAGGATGGTGTGTTATTACCAAATCCGTATATAGAAAAAGCGATATATCCGATGAGGTAAATAGTATATGCGGCATAGTTTCTGAAGACTACGGCCAAAAAGATATGCTGAAGCTCTTTGAAATGCTCTGGAAAGAAGGTATGGGACCTGATGTTTTTTATGAAAGACAGCAATGGGGCATGATAGAGACGGAGAAAAAGGTCGCAGAAACCTATATAAAAAGAGTATCCCTGAGAAAAAAACTTACCCAGAAAGAAAAAGAAGATATATTTAAATATTTCAAATCAATATCTAAGGGAGGCATTGTTATGGAAAATACCGATGCCCTATTATGTTCAGTTTTCTGGAATGAAAACAAGGAGGAAATAAAATGAACGATGAATTATGGAAAAAGTGTGTGGAATTTCATGGCCATGAATGTCCTGGTCTTGCCATAGGATTTAGAGCAGCCATTGAAGCACTAAAATATATGGATGGAGTAAAAAGTGAGGACGAAAGTATAGTATGTGTCACTGAAAATGACGCCTGTGGAGTTGACGCCATCCAGACGATACTTAGCTGCACCATGGGAAAGGGCAATCTATTATACCGGGATACAGGGAAAATGGCCTTTAGCTTTTTTGCAAGGAAAAGCGGCAAAAAAATAAGGTTTTGTCTAAAACCGTCAAAGACTGTAATGGATAGGGAAGAACGAAAAAAATATATTCTTGAAGCGCCCTTTGAAGAACTTTTCAAAATCAGTGAGCCAGCCTTTGAGCTTCCTGAAGAAGCAAGGATATTTGATAATGTTGTGTGTGAAGAGTGCGGCGAGGCAGCTCCGGAACATAAAATACGTCTTATGAACGGTAAAAAAGTATGTTTAGATTGTTTTAAAGAGTATAAACGAGGATGGTAAAGGAGTGGCGATATGAAAAAAAGATTTGCCGTTGTGGCGGCTGTACTTATGTTTACCCTTAGCGGCTGCGCTTCAACTGCTGAAAATACAAAGGATACCAGACCCAGTGAAGAAACTCAGACCGTGGTGAAAGTCACTGACCTGCTGGGACGAGAGGTAGAAGTCCCTGAAGATCCAGAAAAAATAATAGCCCTTGGAGCTGGAAGCTTAAGGATGATATGCTATGCTGATGCCCAGGATATGGTAGCAGGCGTTGAAAAGGGAGAACAGGAATCGAATCTGGCAAAGGGATATAATTACATAAACAACGATAAATTTATGGCACTTCCCGTTGTTGGAACTGGCGGAGCTGGAAGCTATGAGGCTTACGAAGAGGAGATATTAAAACTTGCGCCTGATGTAATATTTGCTGCTTATCCACTGGATCTGGCTGATGACCTCCAAAATAAAACAGGTATACCTGTAGTAGTCATCACCTATGATGGAGGCATGTTCGATGAAAAACTCTATGATTCTATGGAACTCATAGGCCAGATACTTCATAAAGAGGATAGATGCAGTGAAGTTATCAATGATCTTAAGGGGTGGCAGGAAGATCTCTCAAATAGGACATCTGGGATAGCTGATTCAGAAAAACCCCGTGTCTTTACAGGGGCCTGCTCATTTAAAGGCGGTCATGGCATAGAAGGTACATATACTAATTTTCCTCCATTTACAGCAATTGGAGCTAAAAATGTTGCCGATGAGCTTAGTGACAAAACTGGAGGAGTAATAGTAGACCTGGAGCAGATAGCTGTCTGGGACCCCGAATACATATTCCTGGACCCTAATAACATGCATCTGGTCAATGAGGACTATGCTGTTAATAAAGATTTTTATGACTCACTAAGCGCCGTCAGAGAAGGCAGGGTATATGCGCAGGTGGCTTACAACTGGTACACCACAAATGTTGAAACAGCAGTGGTAGATGCCTACTATGCTGGAAAAATAATTTTTCCTGAACAGTTCTCTGATATAGATATGGAGGAAAAGGCTAATGAGATATATACTGCCCTTTTAGGCGAAAAAGCATCCACATACTACAGAGAAATGACAGATAATGGACTTGGATGGGAGCAGCTTAAAATTGGAGAAATGTCATGACAGCCGGCAAGGCTCCGGCAAATGCAGCCGGAAATGAATATAGATCTTATATAAGGCGTAAAAAAATCGCTATCCTCCTTATTTTCCTGATATGTCTGGCAGTTAGTATGTATTCCCTCTGTTCGGGATCATCCAGGCTCACTATCGGCCAGGTGGCCCGCGGGCTTTTGGGAATAGGCGATTCCATGACGAATTCTATCGTCCTAAATATAAGACTGCCTAGGATAGCTTCAGCAGTCATTGTGGGGTCGCTTCTAGCCATGTCAGGAAGCGTTATGCAAAGCGTTCTGCGTAATCCCCTTGCCTCAGCCTCAACGCTGGGTGTATCGCAGGGCGCTTCATTTGGAGCAACCGTCGGCATAATATGCCTTGGAGCCGGAGTACAGGGCACACTATCATCGGCCAATGCCATTACCATTTATAATCCGGCGGTTGTCGTTATCTGTGCTTTTATTGGAGGCATCACGTCCTCTCTTATTATATTGGCGCTGTCAAAGTATAGGACCTTGAAACCAAGTTCTATGGTACTTGTAGGTGTGGCTTTAAGCTCGCTTTTTGGCGGCGGAACTACACTGGTACAGTATTTTTCGGATGATGTACAGGTATCAGCGGTCGTTTTCTGGACCTTTGGCGACCTTGGCAGGACCAGCTGGCGGGAAATCTGCATACTTTTGGCCACAGCGGTTTTGATGTTCATATTTTTTATGCTTAACTGCTGGAATTATAATGCCATGGAAAGTGGAGCTGATACGGCTAAGAGTCTTGGTGTGAATGTAGACAGGATCATGGTCATAAGTATGGCCGCGGCATCACTGGCCGCTTCTGTGGCAGTTGCGTTTGTAGGGATAATAAGCTTTGTTGGGCTTATCGCTCCGCATATAATAAGGAGATTCATTGGCAGTGACCACAGGTATCTTCTCCCGGCGTCTGCATTTACAGGGGCACTTTTGCTGCTTATAAGTGATACATTTGGAAGGCTTATCGTTTCACCTGTCATACTTCCCATAGGAGCCATAACGTCGTTTTTAGGAGCACCTATGTTTTTATATCTTCTTTTTAAAGGAGCTGGTTCAAGATGATAGAAATAAAGGATCTGAGCTTTTCATACTCAGAAAGACTCATACTTGATAAAATATCATTCGAGCTCAAACAAGGACTGACTCTGGCTGTTTTAGGCAACAATGGGGCAGGAAAAAGCACCATGATTAAATGCATAAATAAGATATTGAAGCCAAAGGATGGGGCTGTATATATAGACTTCAAGGATCTGTCAGAGCTTGACAGCACATCCCTGGCAAAACAGATGGCCTATGTGGCCCAGAAAAACGAAATATCCGATTGTACGGTATATGACGCAGTACTGCTTGGAAGAAAACCATACATAAAGTGGAAAGTAACGGAAAATGACCACAAAGCCGTAAAACGTGCCATTGAAACCATGGAGCTTCAGGCTTTTGAAATGAGAAATATATCAGAGCTGAGCGGTGGAGAGCTTCAAAAGGTGATGCTTGCAAGAGCCCTGGCCCAGGAGCCAAAACTTCTGCTCCTTGATGAGCCGACAAGCTCCCTTGATCCGAGAAACCAGTACAGCGTTATGAGACAGATCTGCAGGATAAGCCATGGCAGGAATATAGCGGTCATTGTCATAATACATGATCTTAATCTCGCGATGAGGTACTGTGACAGATTTTTGTTTTTGAAGGAAGGAAAAATTTTCGCCTACGGTGGACAGGAAATTATGACAAAAGACTGTCTTGAGTCGGTTTATGAAATGGCTTTTGATATAATTGAACATAGTGGAACGAAAATATCAGTCCCATGTCCGTCAAATGTGGACTGGGAATGATAGTCCAGAAGGATAAATTTGTATAAACTAACTTCCGAAATAAGTTGACATCATTTAATTGTGTGATATAATAATCATTGTTCAAAGCGTTGATGAGACGAGTAGATCGTAAGAAGTTTTTCCAGAGAGCGGCGCCAAGGCTGTAAGCGCTGTAAGACCTTACCTTTGAAAACTAACTCGGAGCGGCCCCAATCCGGCCCGTTGATTACGTTATAATCTTTAATTAAGTGGTTTTTACAGCAATTAGGGTGGAACCGCGGGAGATAACTCTCGTCCCTTTATTATTTTAAGGGACGGGATTTTTTTATACCCATCCCCAAAAATCTTAATATGATTTGAAAGGAGAACACACTATGATTAAAGTAACTTTAAAAGACGATGTTGTAAAAGAGTATAACGAAGGAATCACAGTCCTTGATATCGCAAAGGATATCAGCGAAGGACTTGCAAGAAATGCCTGCTGCGGTATTGTAAACGGCGAAGTAGAGGATTTAAGATATCCTGTAAAGGAAGATGCAAAGGTCGAGATATGTACTTTTGATACTCCCGAAGGAAAGAGAGCTTTCCGCCACACAGCTTCACACGTTATGGCACAGGCTATAAAGAGACTTTATCCTGAAACAAAGCTTGCCATCGGACCTTCAATCGATGACGGTTTCTACTATGATTTCGACAGAGAAAAAGCATTCACACATGAAGAGCTTGAAGAGATCGAAAAGGAAATGAAAAAGATCGTTAAAGAGGATATCCCCCTTGAAAGATTTGAACTTCCCAGAGAAGAAGCTATCAAATTCATGGAAGAAAAGGGTGAGCCCTATAAAGTAGAGCTTATCAAAGACCTTCCTGAAGACGCTGTTATTTCATTCTACAAACAGGGAGATTTTACAGACCTCTGTGCTGGACCTCACCTTATGAGCACAAAGCCCCTTAAGGCATTCAAACTTATGAGCGTTGCCGGCGCATACTGGAGAGGAAACGAAAAGAACAAGATGCTCTCTCGTATTTACGGAACAGCATATACAAAGGCATCAGACCTTGAAGCATACCTCAATATGCTTGAGGAAGCTAAGAAACGTGACCACAGAAAACTCGGAAAAGAGCTTAAACTCTTTGCTCTTCTTGATGAGGGTCCTGGATTCCCCTTCTTCCTTCCCAACGGTATGATAATCAAGAATACACTTATCGACTACTGGCGTGAGATCCATAAAAAGGCTGGATATGTTGAGGTTTCAACACCCATCATACTTTCAAGACAGCTTTGGGAAAACAGCGGCCACTGGGATCATTACAAAGACAATATGTACACAACTGTTATAGATGACCAGGACTACGCAGTAAAACCCATGAACTGCCCCGGCGGTATGCTCATCTACAAACAGGAGATGCACTCATATAGAGACCTTCCCTTAAGAATAGGCGAACTTGGTCTTGTTCATAGACACGAGAAGTCAGGAGCTCTCCATGGTCTTATGAGAGTTAGATGCTTCACACAGGACGATGCTCATATCTTTATGACAGAGGACCAGATAAGAGATGAGATCAAGGGTGTAGTAAACCTTATCGACAGCGTATATAAACTTTTCGGATTCAAATATCATGTTGAGCTTTCTACACGTCCTGAGGACAGCATGGGAAGCGATGAAGCTTGGGAGAAGGCAACAGACGGCCTTAGAGGCGCCCTTGAAGATATGGGAATCGACTATGTTGTAAACGAAGGTGACGGAGCATTCTACGGACCTAAGATCGACTTCCATCTTGAGGACTCCATCGGAAGAACATGGCAGTGTGGTACGATCCAGCTGGATATGCAGATGCCTGAGCGTTTCGAACTTGAATATATCGATAAAGACGGCACAAAGAAACGTCCTGTTATGATCCATCGTGTATGCTTCGGTTCTATCGAAAGATTCATCGGTATACTTATCGAGCATTATGCAGGTATGTTCCCTACATGGCTTGCACCTGTACAGGTCAAGGTACTTCCTATTTCAGAGAAGTTCATCGACTATGCTGAAAAGGTCAAAGATGCTCTTGATGAAGCTGGCATCCGTGTTGAGATGGATAACAGAGATGAAAAGATCGGATATAAGATCCGTGAGGCAAGAAATGAAAGAGTTCCTTATATGTTAGTTGTTGGTGAGAAGGATATGGAAGCTGGAAAAGTATCACTCCGTTCAAGAGCTAACGGTGAAGAAGGACAGTTCGATCTTGCAGACGTTATCGCAAGAATAACAAAAGAGATCAAAGACAGAGCTTGATCCTTATAAACTAATATATAAATTCTGGGCATATACATTTGTATATGCCCTATTTTATTATAGTGTAGATAAAAAATCATTTCATTTATATACTGTCTATGTTATCATATCCTTATAACTTATAAATAATAGTAAGGGGGCAGGCATATGAAAACAGCGGTAATAGGCATAGGCGGAGTTGGCGGTATAGTATCAGCGGCACTCAAGGGCATTGAGGATGAGCTCATACTTGTATGCAGGGGAAAGACTGCCGAAGCCATAAAAGAAAATGGTCTGACGGTCCATTCGGATATGCTGGGCGACAGGGTGGTAAGGCCTTGTCTTGTATCCAATGATCCAAAGGAAATAGGTATAGTTGACGCTGCCATCATATGCTGCAAGACATATTCTTTGGAAAATGTAGTTGAGGCCTATAGAGACATAATAGGAGAAAATACCCTTGTCGTGCCCCTTCAAAACGGAGTAACAGCGGCTGATGAGACAAAGAGGCTTCTGGAGGGCAGGGGATATGTGGCCGATGGATACATATACTGCTTTTCAAATATAGAAAAGCCTGGTGTCATAATAAACAGCGGAGACCTTCTTAAAATAGGCATAGGATTTTTTGACGGCAGAAAAGATGAAAAGGCTCAAAAGCTGGTGGAAATATTAAATAAAGGCGGACTGCCCTCTGTATATGGCGGACCTGAGGTAAAGGCTGCCCTCTGGGAAAAATATATCATGATGTGCGGAAACAGCTGTGCATTCATATATTATGACTGTGCCACGGGTGAGATACAAAAGGACCCTGAAAAGCTGGAGTTTTTAAGGGTGATATATTGTGATATAAAAAGGATAGCTGATAAGGCTGGCATAAAGGTCAGGGAAGATATAGTTGATAACTATATGGATGTGTTTATGAAAAATCCTCCGGGATCCATGTCATCACTTTATAGAGATATAAGCACGGGAAAGCCGGATACAGAATATGATGCCATAATCGGCGGAGGCATAAGGCTTGCTGAGAAATATGGTGTAGATGTCCCCTATATGATGAAGGTATATAAAAAGTGAAAAAAAGGTATAAAATATGTTGACAAAGGTATATGAGGGTGGTATACTATTTCAGGTAACAAAGTAGAGGTATCCGCTTCTCACCTTATAACGAGTCAGTTCATAAGGTTAATACTTGGAAAACGTTCTGGTTTTGCGTATTAAGTGGATAGTTCTCTATCCACTTTTTTTATTGTATTGGAGGTGCTTAACCATTACTGAATTAATGATTAACGAACAGATCAGAGATAAGGAAGTAAGACTTATCAGCGATACGGGCGAACAGCTCGGCATAGTTTCAAGCAAAGAAGCGCAGAAGCTCGCGGACGAGAGAAAACTTGACCTCGTAAAGATTGCGCCCAACGCCAAACCGCCGGTATGCCGAATCATGGACTATGGCAAGTACAAGTTTGATCAGGCTAAGAAGGAAAAGGAAGCCCGTAAAAAACAGAAGACCATAGAGACTAAGGAACTTAGACTTTCACCCAGTATCGATGACCATGATATTCAGGTTAAGGTTAAGAAGGCCATTGAGTTTCTTAAAAACGGAGACAAAGTTAAAGTCAGCATCCGTTTCAGAGGAAGAGAACTTGGACGCACCAGCAGCGGAGAAGCTATACTTGAGAATTTCGCAAGCTCTGTGTCCGAATACGGTGTAGTTGATAAACCTGCTAAAATGGAAGCAAGAAGCCTTGTTATGTTCCTTGCGCCTAAAGCATAATTATTTTAAACGCATTTAAGGAGGAAATTTGAAATGCCTAAATTAAAAACAAAAAAAGCTGCAGCAAAACGCTACAGATTAACAGGAACAGGAAAAGTTAAAAGAAATAAATCAAATACACAGCATATCCTTGGCAAAAAATCAACTAAGAGAAAAAGAAATCTTAGAAAAGCAACAACTGCTGATAAGACTGTAGTAAAGACAATCAAAAAGAAATTAATTCCCTACGCATAATTGACCAAGGATAAGGAGGATTTGAATAATGGCAAGAGTTAAAGGCGCTTTAAACGCAAGAAAAAGACATAAAAAAGTTTTAAAATTAGCTAAAGGATATAGAGGAGCAAGATCAAAACAGTACAGAGTTGCAAAACAGTCTGTAATGAAGGCTATGAGCTATGCTTTCGCAGGAAGAAAGCAGACAAAGAGAGAGTACAGAGCTCTTTGGATCACAAGGATCAACGCAGTAGCTAGAAAATATGACATTTCTTACAGCCAGCTTATGCACGGCTTAAAGCTTGCTGAGGTCAACGTAAACAGAAAAATGCTTGCTGACCTTGCAGTAAGTGATGAAGCAGCTTTCGCTAAACTTGTTGAGACAGCAAAGGCTAAACTGTAATTTAAATAGTTTATTTGTTGATATGACCGTGTTTTGAAATAGAGAATTTTAGGAGGAACAGAAATTGGCTAATATCAAATCTGCAAAAAAAAGAATAAAAGTAATTTCTAAAAAGACATTAAGAAATAAAATGATCAAATCTTCTACAAAGACAGCAGTTAAGAAGGCTATGGCAGCCATCGAAGCTGGAAACAAAGAAGCAGCTGCTGCTGCTTGCAAAGAAGCTATCGCTGCTATCGACAGAGCATACACAAAGGGAATCTTCCACAAGAATGCTGCTGCAAGAAGAAAATCAACAATCCAGAGACTTTACAACGCTATGTAATTAATAGAAAGCCCTTCGTTTGAAGGGCTTTTTTGCTGAATAAATATATAAGAAAAGGGTGTATGATAATATCATACACCCTTTAAAATTTATATAACGTTGTGAACAACGGATGCTATGCTCAGCACCGCTCCCATGGGAACGACCGACACCGCTGAACACATGGTGATAAACTTTCTTGTTTTCTGTTCGGATTCAAGTTTTGAACTGATATATTCAAAAAGGATTATTCCTATATAAGCACCAAATGTATTCATCATAACATCCGTAATATCAGCAACACCTATGGCAAATATGAACTGTATGGTCTCATAACAAATGCTTAAAAGAGCAGCTGTCATGGCTCTATATTTATTCTGGACCCCATTAAGCATCAGACCGGCGTATATACCAAAGGGTATGAACACGATGATGTTGGCGAACATATCGAATGTATCAAAATACTTTCCGGCTATGATGTCAAAAAACGGTATTAGATTCAAAACTCTGTCCCTTGCTAAAGTACCTATATTTTCTGGTATGGTAAGCTTGAAAAGCACTATCCAGGTAAGGGCGGCAAGATAAGCCGAAAACAAAATAAATAATGCTCTGTTATAATTTCCTTTTTTCCATTCCATATATTTCACCTCCATTTTTTAGTAGTATAAAACATAATAATTAAGAATCAGCTCATGTAATACTTAAATATTTATAAAAAAATTCCTTAGTTTGCTTAAGAATTTAAGATACGGCTCAATTATGGGCTTTTTGCGGCCTCCAGAATATGAATATATATGGTTTTAAGAGGAAAAATATAAAAAAGCCAAAAACTTAAAATCTCATAATATTAGGAGGAAATATGTCAAAGAAGAAAAAGAAATTTGCCATTAGAACGGATCTGGCACTGGAAGCCTGCGAATTACTGAAAGCAAAGGAGGATACGGAACTTGACGGCATAATAACCAAAGAAAGAAAAAACAAGACCACAAGCATAACCTGTGTGGACATAGTCAATGAAAATGGAAGCAAGGCCGTTGGAAAGCCCATGGGAAGGTATATAACCATAGAAGATGCTGCTCTCCGTGAAAATGATATCGAGACAAAGGAAAGGATAATAGAGGAGACGGCAACAGCACTAAAAAAGCTGCTTAAAAAATTTGATGCAGGAAATGTGCTCATAGCAGGACTGGGAAACAGGTATATAACACCCGATGCCCTGGGGCCCAAGGTGGTGTCCGGAATACTGGTAACAAGGCATATAAAGGAAAGCCTGCCAAAGAAAATGAGGGATAAGGTATCATCAGTATCGGCCATATCTCCGGGAGTTATGGGTATAACCGGTATAGAGACAGCGGAGGTATTATCCGGAATAGTCCAGAAATCAAAACCTGACCTGGTCATTGCCGTGGACGCTCTGGCGGCAAGAAGATTCAGCAGGATAAACGCCGTCATACAGATGACCGACAGCGGAATAAATCCCGGAGCAGGGGTTGGAAACAAAAGGGCAAAAATAAATAAAAAAACCATGGGAGTACCGGTCATTGCCATAGGAGTTCCCACGGTGGTGGACGCTGCCACCCTTGTGAATGATACCATGGACAGGATACTTGATGAGATGAAGGCATCTTCTGAGGATAAGGCTTTTTATGATATGCTGGACAATATCCAGACCGATGAGAGATATGGTCTTATAAATGATCTTCTCACACCCTATGCGGAAAATATGTTCGTCACACCCAAGGAAGTGGATTCAGTGATAGACAGACTGGCGGAAATAATATCCACAGCCCTTAACTCAGCCCTACAGCCGGGACTGAATAAAGAAGATATAAATATGTTTTTCCTGTAATTAAAGCCTTTTGTTTTAAAATACCCTTGAAATAAGCGGGGTTATAAAATATAATAATTGGTATGTTTGCGTAAATAAATGTTTAAGGGTGGTAGAATATGAAGGATACGGTCAAAGCTGTTATTTTTATTTTGACGGCTGTAACTTTGTCCGTTTCCGGATGTTCACCGAAAGATGATACATCGTATTTTTATGATGTCGTTGATGCCACATCTGCCATTGAAACATATGAAGGTTTCACTGAAACAGAAATTGAGGGATATTATGGCGATGATGAAATATCTGTAAATGCCGTAAGAAATATATCTCTGAGAGATGAACCGTTTTTCGCGGATGTGAATGAAAGCGTGAGCTTCGACAGTAAAGATGAATCATTGACTCAGGATACGAGGATGATACTTGATTCTGAAGATGGCACTGATATGGGCTATCTTTATAGGGACGGCCAGTGGGTCAAAGAAAAGCTGGAAGTGGAGGACCTGAGGACTGAGATATCAAAGTGTGATGCTCTGGAAAGCGGTCTTATGCTTATGAAGGCATCCACAAATATTCAGGAACTGGGAAGCTCTGAAATAAACGGTGAAGAAGTAACGGTTTATGAAGGGATAATCCCTGAGATAATGATACCAGATGTTCTAGATATAACCGGTGCTGCCTTTAGATTTAAGACTGACTGGGATCAGTCATATTATGAAAATATCGGCGATCTTCCTGTAACCATGTTTGTCAACAGTGATGATATTGTAATAGGATATGAACTTGATATCACCGATATCATGCAGAATATTGTCGATGTATTTTATGAGGAAAATGATATAGGAGACAGTTATGAGGATATACGCTTTGAGTCATTTAAAGCGAAGGGTATAGTCAACACCTATGATATGGAAATAGATGACACCATACCCCAGGAAGCCTTGACTGCCGATGAAATTACCGCAAACGACGATATTATGGAAAATCAATAAACAAAAGACTAGGAGAATTTTAATTATGATAAGTGCCAATGACGTATCTCTTCAGTATGGCGGAAGAGTTCTTTTCAAAGACGTAAATGTTACATTCACAAAGGGAAACTGTTATGGTCTTATTGGAGCCAACGGTGCGGGAAAATCCACATTTCTCAAGATCCTTTCCGGAGAGATAGAGCCTAATACAGGTTCAGTTTCAATAACACCGGGAGAGAGAATGTCCGTACTGAGACAGGACCACTTCCTTTTTGATGATTTTGATGTTATCAAGTGCGTTCTTTACGGAAACAAGCGTTTATATGACATTATGGAAGAAAAAGAAGCCCTTTACAGCAAAGCTGACTTCTCAGATGAAGACGGCATAAAGGTCTCAGAGCTTGAGGCTGAATTTGCTGAGCTTGACGGATGGAGCGCTGAGTCCGACGCTGAGATACTTCTTAACGGACTTGGTGTTACAAATGAGTTCCACTATCTTAAGATGAATGAACTCACAGGTAATCAGAAGGTAAAGGTCCTTCTTGCCCAGGCGCTTTTTGGAAATCCTGATATACTTCTTTTGGACGAGCCTACCAACCATTTGGACCTGGCTTCCATAAAGTGGCTTGAGGACTTCCTTCTTGACTTTGAAAATACAGTCATCGTCGTATCCCATGACCGTCATTTCCTGAACAAGGTATGTACCCATATAGCTGATATCGACTATGGAAAGATAACCATGTATGTCGGAAACTATGATTTCTGGTATGAATATACCCAGATGGTAGACCGTCAGATAAAGGACCAGAACAAGAGAGCTGAACAGAAGATAAAAGAACTTACTGAGTTCATACAGAGATTCAGTGCCAACGCTTCAAAATCAAAGCAGGCCACATCCCGTAAAAAGCTCCTGGATAACCTTCAGATGGACACCATAAGGGTATCATCAAGAAGATATCCCTTCTGTTCATTCAAACAGGACAGGGAAGTCGGAAATGATGTCCTTGAGGTTAAGAACCTTTCTAAGACAATAAACGGCAGGAAGGTACTCAATGACGTTAGTTTTATAATCATGCCCAATGATAAGGTAGCCTTTGTAGGCGCCGATGAGATCGCAAGGACTACACTTTTCCAGATATTATGTGGAGAAATGGAGCCTGATGAAGGCTCATATAAATGGGGCGTAACGACTTCAAGGGCTTACTTCCCCAAGGATAACTCAAAATATTTCGATGACTTCACGGATTCACTTCTTGAGTGGCTCAGACCCTATGCTAAAGAAGGAGAAAGGTATGATGCCGATATAAGAGGCTGGCTTGGAAGGATGCTCTTTACAGGCGAGGAATCATTAAAACCCGCAAACGTCCTTTCAGGAGGAGAGAGGGTAAGGTGTATGCTCTGTAAAATGATGATATCAGGAGCAAATGTACTCATCCTTGATGAGCCCACTAACCACCTTGACCTGGAAAGCATACAGGCCCTCAATAATGGTCTTGTGGATTTCAAGGGAACACTTCTTTTTGATTCCCATGACCACCAGTTTGTCCAGACCATAGCCAACAGAGTAATAGAGATACTTCCCGGCGGCATTATCGACAGACGTGAGACCTATGATGAATTTATAGAGAATGAAAGCCTCAATGAGCTGAGAGAAAAACTTTCAAAACAGGACTAAGATTTTTGGACAATACGGTATAAGGTATGTATGAAATTCAGCATATTAATACCGTATTGTCTTTTTATTTATATAAAAATCCACCTCAGTGTGGTATAATAGACAAATGGTGGTGATTTTATGATAAAGGGGATAGGAACTGACATACTGGAGATATACCGTCTTGAAAGACAGGTCGATAACAACAGATTTATGTCAGATTATTATACCGAAAATGAAATCTCATATATATCCGCCAAAAAGAACCGTGCTGAAACAGCGGCGGCATTTTTCTGTGCGAAAGAGGCAGCGGCAAAGGCCTTAGGATGCGGATTTTCCGGATTTTCTCCAAGGGATATAGAAATAATCCATAACGATAAAGGAGCTCCGGAAATAATACTTCATAATGGGGCTGAAAAAGTTTCAAAGGAGCGCGGTATCTCAAAAATGTATGTATCACTTACCCACTGCAGAGAATATGCGGCGGCTTTTGTTACGGCTGAAGGAGATGATAGCAGATGAAGGCGGTAACAGCGGAACAGATGAGGAAGATAGACAGTGCTACTAGTTCTGAAATAGGCATACCGTCCATAGTTTTGATGGAAAACGCGGCAAGGGAAGTCTGCAAGGTATGTCTTGAGGAGCTTAAGGATATAAAAGAACCTAAGGTAGTCATATTTGCCGGTAAGGGAAATAACGGCGGAGATGGATTCGCCCTTGCCAGACAGCTTAAGGACAGGGGAATTGACTGCAAGATAGTATTCCTTTTTGAAGGAAGCAAGTTCAGTACTGATGCGGAGATCAACTATAATATAGCGCTAAAGTGCGGTATAAAGATAATAACCGGCTTTACTGAAGCTGTTATAGAAAGCGGCAGGGCGGATATAGTTGTGGATGCTGTATTTGGCACAGGAATATCAAGAAACGTCGAAGGCATATATGCTGAAGTGATCGAGATGATAAATACCTATGCTAAAAAGGTAATAAGCATCGACATACCTTCAGGAGTAAATTCCGATGACGGAAGGATAATGGGAACAGCAGTTGAAGCTGATATAACTGTGACCTTTGCCCTTCCTAAAATAGGCATGCTCCTTTATCCCGGAGCATCCTGCTGTGGAGACATAAGGATAGCAAATATATCCATACAGCCATCCACCATAGCTGAGATGAATTTAAAGACCGCATTTTTGGATAAAAAGGACATATATGGTATACTGCCCGAACGCAAAAAGAGGACTAATAAAGGTTCCTATGGAAGGCTTTTTGTCATAGCCGGCTCTAAGGATATGACCGGAGCCGTAGCCTTATGCTGTAAGGGAGCTTTTAGGGCTGGTTCTGGACTTGTATATGCATGTACAGTGCAGAGCGGCATAAATGTTGTCCAGCAGCTTGTGCCTGAGGCTGTCGTTATGCCCCTATCGGAGTTTGACGGCAAAGTCAGATATGAATGTTATGAGGACGATATAGAGGAAAAAATACATGCAGCGTCAGCCGTTGCCGTAGGTCCCGGCCTTGGAATGAGCGATGAGGTGAGCGAGTTCGTGAAGAAACTCATAACCGAAGTGGACGCTCCCCTTGTTATAGATGCTGACGGACTTAACGCCATAGCCGATGACCCGTCCATTCTTTTGAGCCTCAAACATACTCCGGTAATAACTCCCCATCCGGGAGAGATGAGCAGGCTCACGGGACTCAGTGTAAGGGAGATACTTGATGATACGGTAAATCTGGCAAGGGATTTTGCCATGAGGTATCATACTGTAGTTGTTCTAAAAGATGCAAGAAGTGTCATAGCTGCGCCCGACGGACGTGTTGTAATAAATATAACCGGGAATCCTTCCATGTCCACGGGAGGCTCAGGAGATGTGCTTACAGGAGTTATTGCATCTTTCATAGCACAGGGTATAGAACCGTTTTTTGCTGCGGCCGTGGGAGCATATATCCATGGACTCAGCGGAGATATTTGTATGGAGAAAATGGGAACATACGGAGTAATGGCCTGGGATATAGCAGAAAACATAACTTTGGCCATCAGCCGGTTCAGATAGGAATTTTCTCAGAGCGGCATAAGTATATATAAATTATAAAAAATTTAGTGAGGTCATATTTATGCCAGCTTTTATTAAGAAATTTTTGTGTGCCGTATCGGTGCTTGCCGCTGTATGCATAGTGTCATCCTGCGGCAAAAGCGATATGACGGTAATGGAAAAGGTACAGCAGCAGTTAGCGGACACTGAAAGCTGTTACTGTACCGCAACTCTTACACGAATATCCAATAAAGGCGAAAATACCTATGAAACAAAACAGTATAACAAGACCACAGGTGAATACCGTATGGAGATAACTGCTCCTGAGAATATGGCGGGAAATTATACTGTATATGATGGAAATACCATTGCTCAATATAACGCAAAGACAAAGGAAACGGTAAACATAGATATACCCGAGGGCAGCAATGGAGACGAGTTGTTTTTCTGCAGTTTCATAAGGAACTATATGCAGTCAGAGGATGTGGCTGTGGATACGGCGGTAAGCCTTGATGAGAGCAGCTGCACAGTGCTTGAGGCTGTGATACCAGGCGGCAACAGGTATACTGCTACGGAAAAAATGTGGATCGACAATGAGACATTAAAGCCCCTTAAATTTGTCATATATGATGAAGATGGAAAAGAAAGATATATAATTACATATAACGAATTTGAATACAACCCTGAAATAGATGATTCTGTTTTTAAGGCTGATTAACGGAGGATAATCATGACAGACGAAGAAAGAGTGCTGGCAATAGTTGATTTAGACGCCATTGCCTACAACATCAGAAACATAAGAAAAAGAACTGCTGAAGGTACCGGCATAATAGGCATAATAAAGGCTGATGCCTACGGACATGGTTCCGTAGAGACGGCTAAAGTGCTTCTTGATAACGGAGCAGACTGGCTTGCTGTGGCGGTGGTAGACGAGGGACTCAACCTGAGGAAGAATGGGATAGATGCTCCCATACTGCTTCTTGGCTATACTCCGGAGCTTCGTCTTGACGATGTTATAAATAATGGATTTATCCAGACCGTATACTCCTATGATACGGCTGAGAAACTTTCAAAGGCTGCCGTAAGACTTTCAAAGACGGCGGTCATACATATAAAGATCGATACAGGAATGGGCAGGATAGGCTACAGGGTAAATGAAGAGTCAGCCGATGAGATATTAAAAATATCCAAGCTGCCTAATATCGATGTAAATGGAATGTTCACTCATTTCTCAACGGCAGATGAGGCCGATAAAACATACACCCTTGAGCAGTACAATAAATTTGTGAAGATGAATGATATGCTTGAGGAAAGGGGCCTTCATATACCTGTAAGGCATGCATCTAACAGTGCGGCCATCATCGATTTTGATAATATGATGTTCAATATGGTAAGGCCAGGAATAATCCTTTATGGCGCCTATCCTTCAGATGATGTCAAAAAGGAGAACCTGTCCATAATGCCTGCCATGTCCATAAAGACCCATGTAAGCTATGTAAAGGATGTAAATAAGGGTGACAGCATCAGTTACGGCAGAAAATACATAGCTCCTGAAAAGAGGCGTATAGCGACCATACCTGTGGGATATGCCGATGGATTTATAAGAGCATATTCTAACGGCGGAAAGGTGCTTGTAAGAGGCCAGTATGCCCCCATAGTCGGAAGGATATGCATGGACCAGTTTATGGTAGATGTAACGGACATAGACGGCGTTGAGGTAAATGATGAAGTAGTACTTATGGGAAAACAGGGTGATAAGGAAATAACGGCGGACTTTATAGCTTCTGTGCTTGATACCATAAATTATGAGGTATTCTGTACTCTGAGCAAGAGGGTGCCCAGACAGTACATACAGGACGGCAAGGTCGTTAAGACTATAAAATATGTATAATAGTCCATTAAACGGAATAAATACTGCTTTTAAAGGAAATAATATCTGCTGAAGATAGTTGAACAGCAGGTACATAAATCTGATATCGTTACATACCGCTCAACTATTTTTAATCTTAAGCGGAGCGTGAAGAGGATGACAGTCAGAAGAGGAGACATATTTTATGCGGATCTCTCACCTGTAGTCGGATCGGAGCAGGGCGGTATTAGACCGGTTATAATAATTCAGAATGATACAGGAAATAAATACAGTCCCACGGTCATATGTGCGGCCATAACATCACAGATAAATAAGGCTAAACTGCCGACACATATTGAGATCTCAGCCGAAAAATACGGGCTTGTAAAGGATTCCGTCATACTTCTGGAGCAGATCCGTACCATAGATAAAAAGAGACTAAGGGAAAAAATAGGCGGTACGGACAAAGGACTTATGTCCGAAATAAATAAAGCGCTTATAATAAGCCTTGGAATGGCAGAATAATAAAAAAACGGTTCATTATGAACCGTTTTTTATTTGCTACATTACTTCTTCATCAAATATCTTGTAATATACCCATTTTTTATAATAATCAAGTTCCTGGATGGTATCTGCCGGAAGCTCAGTTGTAAGTGTTCCGTCCTGATACATAAATAAGTTGTCAAAGGCGATGGGTATCATGGTACGCATATTATTGACATACTCAAAGAATGGTGAAATACCGTCCAGATCCAGAAGCTCCAGAAGAGTTGAGCCAAGATAGAATGAACTCATGGTGTTGGTGGGAGGCATCTCGATATTTTCTGCATTTTCCTCGAAATTTGTCATTTCAAGAGCAGCGTCATTGGCCCATATGAAGTAAGGTGTTTCATAGGCTCTGAGCAGCTGCCACTGATCGCCGTTAAGGTCTATGTCCGGCCTGAAATCCGTAAAATAATCCATACCATTTGAGAATCCGGGAAGATGGTCGCCAAAGAAAATGAATACCACCGGTTCATCACTGTTTTCAAAATAGTTGACCAGGGTTTCAATCTGGGCATCGGCATCATCTATTCCCTCAAAATATCCTGAATATATCTTCTTTTCCTCATCTGTCAAATATATATCCGTAGAAAAATTGGTCTCAAGATTCTCATATTTATCCTCATAGGGTCCATGGTTCTGTATGGTCACGCAGAATTCAAAAAGAGGATTATCACTTTCTTCCGTATGTTTTTCAAAGTTGTCTATTATAGACTGGGCTGTGGCCTCATCGGATATATAGCCGCCTTTATTCTGGGTCGCGGGGTCAAAATCTTCTTCAAGGTATAAAAAGTCATCAAATCCCATATTGTCATAGACATTGACCCTGTTATAGAACCATCCATATCCGGGATGTATAGCCAGGGTATCATAACCGATGTTTTCAAGGAGCCTGGGTATGGACTCAATGGGCTGTCTTATGAAGTTATAGGATACCTGGGTGCTTTCTATATGTCTAGTGGAGCATCC
This sequence comes from Clostridiales bacterium, assembly GCA_019423725.1. GTDB lineage: Bacteria > Bacillota > Clostridia > Lachnospirales > Anaerotignaceae > Metalachnospira. The sequence goes on along the minus strand of JAHZAW010000050.1, from coordinate 8,303 downwards.
TGTCAAAACATCAAATTCCGTATCCGATGTACCGCCGCCAAAGTTAGGTACAACGATATGGCCGGATATTACATCATCACGGGTCACAAATTCATTAAAAAACTCCAGGGGATTATCAAATCCATCAAAGCTTAGAAAATCTGAGTTGCTTATGTCTGAAAACGCCTCACTCATGACCATTACTATATTTGGCTTAGCAGTATCATCAAATGAATCGTAATCGACTTCGGATTCGGAATCCAGAAATTCGGCTGAATTGTAGCCTTCAGGTTTTTCTACCTTTAAATTATTTATGTCATAGAGAAAACTATATAAAAATCCCTTTGAGGCATACTGGTTTACCTTAAAATATATATTTCCGTTTACTTCAAAACTGTCGTATAAGGACGAGCTGGCATAGACTGTATTCAATAATCCGGCAAAACAGAAAATACAGCAGAATGTTCCAACAGCACGTTTTAATACTGTAAGTTTTTCGCTCCTTTTAAAGAATATAAAGGCTATGAGGCATACCAATATGATAGCTATGAGAGTTGCTATGGCAAGATAGGTATACTTATCATCATAATCGGAAAGTATAGATTTTACTTCAGTTATCACACTCATATCGCTTGGAATAAGAGGGTCTTGTCTGAGATTTGATTTTTGTTCGTTGGCATAGGAGCCGATAGTAAATATAATAGCCGAAAATCCTGACGCAAATATGCAGTTTCCAGATATGAAATAAAAAATGAGCATTATCAGCAGTATCGGTATGTAATTAAGAAAAAGCACAAGAGGCTCTGAAAGTGAAACAGTGAAAAATATCGCTGAATATCCAGGCGAAACTTTGAACATAAGATACGCTGTAAATATGGAAGCGGCCAATATAACGGCTATAGAGGTTTTTATATCAAGTTTAAATCGTTTTAATTTAAAGTTCATTTGTTAAGCCTCCGTTAACAGATATATACAAAATAAGCTATTTGACGTTATATACAATACAACTTTTAAAGAGATTCTGCAAATAGTTTTTACAATTTTAATACAAAAATTAAAATAAAAAATTAAAGAAATCTTAAAAATCACATTTATATTGTAAAAAAGGGGAATTTTTGATATAATTACATAGCTAATTTTGTTTGATGAATTATTTTTTGTTAATTGATAGAAATGGGGAGTATTTCTGTGAGCAGTAAAGAAAACAGCAGTTATAAAAAAAGAAGAAGAAGGAAAAAGTTAGTTGGCAGGTTTATACTTACAGTTTTTGTCATTGTATTTATATTTTCTGCTGTTTTTGTATTAGCGGCTACCGCGTTTAAATCCCAGAGGGAAAAAATGGAAGCTCTTAATGGTTCCGGAGGTGGAGACGTTAACTCTACTGTTTCAGATGATAGGATAAACATTGCTGTTTTCGGAACTGATGAAGGAGCTATACACTCAGACGTTATTTTTGTCGTATCCTTTGATACAAATACAGGTGAAACATATTTTGTCTCAGTCCCCAGAGATACACAGGTATTTATGTCAGACAGCATAATGCTTGATATGAAGAATAACGGCAGAGGAGATTTCATACCTACAAAATACGGAACCACAGGTGAATGTAAAATCACAGAACTTTACGCATACGCCGGTGAGGAGAAAAATAATGAATATCAGGTCGAGACCCTTGAAAATCTTCTGAATGTGGATATCGACCATTACATAGCCATAGACCTTACGGCATTTAAAGAGATCGTTAATGCTGTAGGCGGAATAGATATGTATGTTCCCATGGATATGGAATATTCTGACCCAGTACAGGGACTTTATATAGACCTTCAGGAAGGACAGCAGCATCTTGACGGAGACCAGGCGGAACAGCTTGTCAGATTCAGGAAGGGATATGCACAGCAGGATCTAGACAGAATAAATACACAGCATGAATTTATGCTTGCACTGATAGGAAAAATTTTCGATTCGGAAAACGTAATCAGTGACTTAACGAGTCTTGTCAATGCGGTATATAAATATGTAAAAACGGATATTTCACTTCTGGATTGTCTCAGTTATGTAAAATACGCGTCAATGGTGGACATAACTAAGATAAGTATGGAGACTATTCCCGGCGATGGAGAAAACCAAATTATGTTCATCCCGGATAAGGAGGGCATAGCTGAGCTATCAGACCGGGTATTCCGAGGTATAGTTCACGAAGAGACACAGACTGAACAGACACAGGACAGCAAACAGTATACGATCGAAGTCTCAAACGGCGGTAATATAATGGGTTATGCCGCTAAAACTCAGGAAAGGCTCAATGGACTCGGTTATAATGTGACAAAAATTACGACATGGTATGGAACGCAGCAGGATACTACAATAATATATGTTGGTAAGGAAGGCATAGGGGATGACCTTGTCGGACTGTTCACCGACGCTAAAGTAGTTGTTGATCCATCTGCCATTGATGGAGGAACTGATATCAAGATAGTAATTGGATTAAAAGAAAGCTGAAATTAGGAGAATTGATCTGTAATGTTTGGAAAGAAGAAAAATAACAATGAGGTAAAAAACAAAAGAAAAAATCCGGTATTATCCTTTTTAAAGACTGTAACGATAATACTTGTATGTTTCCTTGGGTTGTCATTTGTGGCTGTGTATGCCTATACAAAGGCTACATTTACACCGGAGAACGGATATGAGGAAGCTCCGAAGGTAACAGAAGTTATCGGAAAAGTCCTTAAAAATGATATAAACGTTAATTTCCTTGTATGTGGTGTTGACGAAGCCGAAACAAGAACTGACGTAATATTTATCGTAAACTTTGACAGCAAGTCCGGAACGATAAAACTTCTTTCGGTCCCCAGAGACACATATACCGAAGTGCTTCCATCTGTTAAGGAAAAGGTAAGCAGCGTTGGAAGATCGATACCAAATGTGGTCAAGATCAATGCGGTTCATGCCTATGCCGGAAAGGAAGTAGGTATGGAATGTCTGGAAATGCAGCTTGAAGATCTGCTGGGCATAGATATAGACAATTATGTTTTATTTAATATAGATGCATTTAAGGCTGTTGTGGATATCATCGGCGGAGTAGATATGTATGTTCCCTATGATATGTATTACAGCGACCCTGTACAGGGGCTTTATATAAACCTTAAAGAAGGCCAGCAGCTGCTTAATGGAGATACAGCTGAGCAGCTGGTGCGAAACAGACAGTATGTTAACGGAGACCTTGGCCGTATAGAAGTACAGCAGATGTTTATATCAGCCTTTGTAAAGCAGGTAATGAATACTGATACGATAATAAGCAATGCTCCAAGCCTTATAAAGGCAGCGTTTGAGTATCTTGAGACAGATATGTCAATTACGGATATGCTCAATTATGTCAAGTATATCGAGGATCTTAAGTCAAGTGAAATACTTACGGAAACACTGCCTGGATATGCTCAGTATATAAACGGAGTAAGCTATTATATAGCGGATACAAGTTCCATAGGAAAGGCTGTAGATGAGATATTCTACTCAGGAGATGAATACCTTACATCAAGCAAACATAAGAGCATCGAGATCGCCAACGGCGGAAACATAACAGGACTTGCCGGAAGAGCAAGGGATACCCTCGAGAGCGAAGGATTTACCATAAGCAGAGTTTCTGACTATAAGGGAGAGCAGACGGAATACACAAGGATAGTCGTTAAAGAAGAGGGACAGGGACAGGATCTTCTTCCTTACTTTGAAAACGCGGTTATCGTTGTTGATGACCTTCTCCTTGGCGGAGATGATGACATCCTTATAATCCTGGGCACAGGACAGGGTGAGATACAGATACCTCCCGATATGCCTGATGCCACTGAGACATAGGCCAATGAATAATAGGTGGTGTAAATATGGAAAGAGAATATTCTTATCTCTTAAAAAATCTTATGGATTCGGTCTATGAGATGATGCTTAAGCTTGATGAAAAGGAAAGCAGTGGTATATGTATATATTACACGCCCGACCTGACAACATATCTCCTTGGCGGCGGCGATATAAAAAATAAACTTAAAGGTTTACCTTCCTTTGCGGAAGGTAAACTTGGAAAAATATCTGTGTCATATACTGATGACGGAAGGATAGGTCTGAGTGTGGGCAGAGATGGCATCGATTATATAATGAGGACCAATTCAGAAAGACGATTCCTTAAAAATCTTATTGAAAAAGTCAGGGACAGGAATTGTACGATTGACGACATCAAAAGGATATTTGAGGCGGAGTCAGAGAATTACAGGTGTATAGAAACATCTGGTGATGAGTTCAATTATGTTGTTTATTTTATGGACAGCAGCATCGATGAATATAAATACTGTTTTACCTTTGACGTCATGGGAAGCTATTATCATAGGTTCACTGACTATGACTATAAAAGATTAACTTCCCACTAAAAAGAGTTGTAATAGGAAAAATTATCCTGCTGAAAATAATTTAAGCGGGATTATTTTTCGTTTATGTAATGTTGCAAATATTACAAATTTATTAATTATTGTTTTCAGACATCTTTACATAAGAATATTATGTTAATATATTTATGCGGTGATCAAAATGAGAAATAAAAAAACAGATATTGCTGCGGTGACGATAGTTGTTATTGCGGCAGCAACATTTATTTCACTGGGTGTGCACAGAAGCTCCCCTGCAGATGATGAGGCGAAAGAAAATAAATCCGTACTTCATTCTACCATCGAAGGCGAAATAGTGAGCGAGACGGATAATGTTTATGAACAGATCGATACCTATTCGACCAATCTAAATACCTCTTCGGTATATGATTCCGCCGAGGTCGAAAAGGGTCAGAATGTCACTTTCGCAAAGGGCTCGGTCGTATTAGTTAAAGAGGGGAGAATGTCGGCTGTGTGCGCTGACAGTCTTATCAATATCACCGAAGGGATCCCCTTGGAAAACGGAGAGACAGCAGACCAGTATAATCTTTATGTTATAACAGAAGATGATGATGGACTGTATGCTGACGAAAACTCGGAGATCTTTGTAAAAGGCGGGTATAGAATAACAGAAAATAATAAGGAGTGATATGATGAAAAAATGTCTTAAACCCTTTGCGGCAGCCTTTATGGCGCTGTGTCTGGCCGCAGGTACACCTGCAGCAGCCTTTGCCGACAATCTTTACAGTGAAAAGACACAGGAGATTGTAACAAAGGGAGTTGTGTATGGATATGAGCATCGTCTCACAACTGACGGATGGCAGAACATATACACGCTTACTATCGACCTTACTTCAGACAATGTAAAAATAGCGCCTGCTGAGAGCTCAACGGAATACGGACTTAAGGAAACGGCTCGTAAGATACTGACTGACAGCGGAGCTGTAGCTGGAGTAAACGCTGACTTCTTCGGAATGACGGGAAGTTATTCAGCATCCTTTGGACCTGTCATAGCTGACGGAGAGCTGAAATCCGTCGGAACAGATAAGAACCTTAATGGTCCTGAATATGCTGCGTTTTTTATGGACAATTCGGGAAAAAGCTTTATAGATTATCTTGTATTTACAGCTGACTTTGTAAATGACGCTGGAGCGAAACTTGAGCTTGCCTCAATAAATAAGATAACAGAGCTTGTATATCCCATGTATTTTAATTCTTCAGCGGCTTCAAGCACAGCCGATATTGATAAAAGGATATCGGACCTTGTAAAGATCGTTGTTCAGAATGATACTATTACATATATCTCCCAGCCGGGAGAAACAGTAAACTGCCCTGATGGAAACGGTTATGTTATAATCGTGAAGGGTCCGTATGCAACATATGCCAACGAAAACTTTAAGGTCGGCGACCATGTATCAACAAGGATAAATTCTTCCATAGACCTTAACTCAATTAAAACAGCAGTCGGAGGAGCAGGAAGGATACTTGTTGACGGACAGAAGGTAGCAGATGGAACTATAATAAGCGGCAGACAGCCCAGAACAGCCCTTGGTATATCCCAGGATGGAAACACACTTATACTTATGGTAGTTGACGGCAGAGGTACAAGCATAGGAGCTACACATGATGAAATGGCATCTCTTATGAAGGAATATGGTGCCTATGACGCAATGCATCTTGACGGCGGCGGATCAAGTACCATGGTAGTGGAGACAGCTGACGAGGACAGCCTTTCGGTAAAGAACGTAGTTTCAGATGGTTCAGAGCGAAGGATAATGACAGCCCTTGGTGTATATAATACATCTACACCGGGAAGTCTTTCACAGCTTACTCTTGAGCCTGCGGCTGAAAGGGCTTTTGTAGGCGAGAGCGTTGCCCTTAAACTTACCGGATATGACAGCTACTATAATAAACTGGATGTTCCCGCAGACCAGGTGGTATATAACGTAATAGGCGGAAACGGCAGTGTAAACAATGGATATCTTACGGTATATGATCCCGGAGTAATAACGGTTACTGCTGAATACGGCGGATATACAGCTGTGGCAAATGTGATTTATTCATATCCCGCAGCAATGACAGCATCCACTAGCGCAGTCAGCCTCAATCCTGGAGAATCCGTAACATTTACATTTAATGGAACAGATTCTGAAGGATATTCTTCGACAATAACACAGGGAGTTTCATATACACTTTCAGATCCTTCCCTTGGATCGATGAATGGCAATACATTTACTGCCAGCGGAAATGGAACAGGGTACATAACATGTATATGTGGAACAGCAGTATGCCATATAGCTGTATCAGTCGGAGGAACCATGAAGACTGTTGAATCCTTTGAGTCTTCACCGGCTGTAACATTTACATCATATCCTGAGACCATAACAGGAAGCGCTTCATTCTCAAATGACGCATCAGATGGCAGCAGATCACTGGCACTGAGCTATAACTTTGCAGCATCCGATGAGACACAGGCTGCTTATGCTAAACTCAACAGCCCCATAGTATTTAACGGAACTCCTGATACAATCACAATGTCCATAAAGGGCAATGGTTCTGACCAGTGGGTAAGGGGCAGGATAACAGATGCTGCCGGAAATACATACACAATTGACTTTACAAAAACTCTCAACTGGAGCGGATGGAAAGATGTAACTGCAACAGTTCCCGATGAGGTAAGCTATCCAATCAAACTGGAAACAATATATGTGGCTGCACTTTCAAATACAAATACAGCAACACAGAGCACAGCCTTTGATAATATCAGAGCCGTAGTTGCTGATGGAGTATCAAATGTTCCCGCAAATCCTTCACTTATCGATAAGCAGAACGTATCTATCGATAATAAGGTGGATGGCTCATTCTATGTGACCATGGGCGGAAATGTAGTATACTCAGGAACAGCAAAACCTTCTACATATACCGATGCAAGGGTAAAAGTAAATAATGCCCTTCAGGTTAACAGTGATCTTATGGTATATGCGGGCGGATGTGATATATCAGCTGCATCTCCTGTTGAAACGATCAAATATGGTTCTACATATGCTTTCCATAACTATTCAGCGGCTAATCTGAGCATAGTTGAGCTGACAGCTAAAAATGGAGGTCTCAGAACGACACAGGCCAGCCAGTGGCAGAGGTTCTCAGCTGATATAGCGGCAGCTGGAAATAGCAATGTTGTATTTGTTATGGACGTAACACCAAGCAACTTCTCAGATACACTGGAAGGCGATCTTTTCAAGAGCGCCCTTAACACCATAAAGAATACAGGCAAAAATGTTTATGTGGTATCAGCCAGCGGCGGTTCAAGCTGGAGCACAGTAAAAGACGGTATAAGATACATAAATCTTCCCAGTCTCTGGAATTCAGATGGAAGCATAAACACAGCCTATTCTATACTTACAATAAAAGCTGATGCTAACGGTATGTGCTATGATATCAAACCGTTATTTCAGTAAAATTCTATGATTTATTACTGCCTGAACAATATCAGACAGTTAACAGGCAGTTTCCCGCCGCGTTTTAAGCGGCGGGTAATTGTACTTATAAAAAACTTTTAATGAGGTATGAATCTATGTCGGATAATAACGAAAAAACAGTCAGAGCCGCCACCACGATGATGGTGATAACACTGATCGGAAAATTTCTTGGACTTTTGCGTGATACGCTGCTTGCAGCAAACTATGGCTCAGGTATGGAGGCCATAGCTTTCCAGACAGCCAGCCGTATACCAAGGGTTTTCTTTGATGCGATTTTTGCATCGGCCATATCCGCAAGCTTCATACCTATTTTTAATGAAAGCCTTGAGAAAAAGGGTAAAAAATCCGCTTTTGAATTTTCAAATAAATTTATAACGATTATTTTTCTTGTTACTGCTGTTTTAACAATAGTAGGAATGCTTTTCGGACATCAGTTCAC
>JAHZAW010000005.1:38057-42865 GCA_019423725.1 Clostridiales bacterium | reverse complement strand
CCCCCGACCCACGGCTTAGAAGGCCGTTGCTCTATCCAACTGAGCTACTGATCCATATTTAAAACATACAAAAAGCGGGTGAAGAGAATCGAACTCTCGTGTTCAGCTTGGAAGGCTGACGTTCTACCATTGAACTACACCCGCACTGTCAATCAACAAAAGCTATTATACACACTTTTTAGTCATTTGTCAACTGTTTTTTTAATTTTTTTATTTGGCTTTCAAGGCTCTACTATTTCAAACTAAGTCTTGAAATATTCACCATTTTTTGCGGTGAGATTATATTACCACTTTTCTTTGTATATGTCAACATATTTTTTAAATAGTTTTAACAAGGCTTAATAATATGCTTTTTCTTGTTTTCTGCCTGAAACTTAAGCATATAAGCCAAATTGCTATTGAATTTTTTGTTATGTTGTAATAGAATAACCGTTGCTGTATATTATAAAAAGTCGATAAATATTTGATTTCGGAGGTAATATAAATGAGACTGGATCTAACGGAAGGCAGTCCGTTTAAACTTTTATTTAAGTTTTCCTTGCCTATATTGATAGGAAATGTATTTCAGCAGTTATATAATATGGCTGATACGATAATTGTAGGCCACACGATTTCTTCTGATGCCATGTCAGGTGTAGGCTGTACCGCATCCATAACATTTTTGATACTTGGCCTTGTATGGGGGCTCACATCAGGCTTTGCCGTAAGGACCAGCCAGTTTTTTGGTGCCAAGGACGAACGCGGCATTAGAAAAAGCATAGCTGTTTCTTTGGAATTATGTATTGTTATGACTATCATTTTGATGGCATTTTCAGTTCCCATGACTGGACCTCTTCTTAAAGCCATGAAAACCCCCGAAAGTTACTACGATTATGCTTACTATTATCTTGTAACCGTTTTCTGGGGTATAGGAGCCACAGTTCTATATAATATAGCCGCCAATACTCTGCGTGCTGTCGGTGACAGCAGGACACCCCTTTACTGCCTCGTGTTTTCCGCTGTATTAAATGTTGTGTTGGACTTTGTATGTATCGTCTACTTTAAAATGACTTACATAGGAGCAGGATTTGCCACAGTTATAAGCCAGTTTATCTCAGGGGCTGTATGCATAATATATATGTTTGCCGCCTACCCTTCTTTAAGACTTAAAAAATCTGACTGGAGCTTCAACTGGAACATAATTTACGGCCATATATGCGTAGGACTCCCCATGGCTTTGCAGTATTCGATAACCGCCATTGGCTGCATATTCCAGCAGACAGCTCTCAACGGACTAAATTCGTCGATGCCCGGCGTTGTTACAGGCTATACCGCCTCCAGCCGAATCGACAACATAGCCAGCCAGTTCTTCAACTCCCTCGGAACAGCATCAGCTACATACGCTGGACAAAATTATGGAGCTCAGCGGTTCGGAAGGATAAAAGATGGTGTATTTGCCGCAATGGTATTTTCATTTATTTCCTGGCTCATCACCATTGCCTTCTGTTTTGGCCTTGGCAGACCGCTGACGGGCTTATTCCTTGACAGTTCAGCCATCGGTGATGCCTCATTATACAATGACATGATAAACTACTCCATGAAATTCCTTATTTATCAGTGTATATTCTATCCTTGTCTTGCCATTGTTTATGTGTATAGAAACACTCTTCAGGGCATAGGAAAATCAGCCGTGACGACCATAGCAGGAGTTACAGAACTTGCAGGAAGATCTGTAACGGCATTTATCCTTGTAAAATACATAGGCTTTACAGGTGTATGTCTTTCAAATCCCATAGCCTGGATAGCTGCCGATCTTTTCCTTCTGATCACGTATGCAATAACCATGAGAAAATATGGAGGCACACCACAATACACCATCAAAAAGCTCTTCAGCAGAAAAGCTGCATAAACTAAAAAGCCCGGTCATATGACCGGGCTTTCCTTTTATATCTGAGAATTTTAACCACTTTAGACTAATATTATTTTAAACATTCAGGATGAGCAGCAATGTACTCTTTATTCTTCTTATGTCCAATTGTAAGCATAGGAACAGTAATAACGACAAGTCCTAAGTATCCGCAGTATCCGTAAGCGTATTTGATGATATTATCAAGACCTACCATTGATACGCACATACATACTATGATACAGATAATGGCAACGATAACACGTCTTACCATAAGTTTTGAGATACTGTGTACGAACACTTTATTTTCGAATTTCTGGACCATTGTGAATATGGTAGTTACGCAGGTAGAAATAAATGCGAAGAACAGTGATACCTGGTAGCATATTGAAAGAGCACCGATACCAAGAGTATTGCATACAAAGAGATTAGGAAGAGTTGTAGCCTCAGCAGCAAGAACTTCATCGTACCAGCCAAGGAGCATGATACATGATACTGTAAGGGCAAGACCATTCATTAACCAGCCAAGGAGAGACGCCTTCTTAACGCCTTTAACATTAAGCATTGATGAAGCAGCGATCATCGAGGGAACAGCAACGCACTGGAAACCTGAATAAACCAAGGTCTTCCAGACAGCTGAGCCAACCTGGGCATTACCAGCTGTAACAGCTTCAATAATAGAATCGCTGTGGTTTGCTATGGCTATGAAATACATTGTGAATGATGCGATAAGTATAACTATCGACATAACAGCGGAAGCTTTAATGATGAGACCTACACCAAAAATAACGAGGAATACAAGGATCAGGCCGATTATACATACAGCAACGCCATAGGGTATTCCGTAATTTGTAAGCAGTGTAGCTGCTCCTGCAATGGCTGAGCCTACAGCTGCAAGTATGATTACGAAGTTGAATACTTCCATTGTGATCTCAAGTTTAGTATAGGGTGCCCAGAGTTCAGTAAATACTTCTTTATATGTATACATATTTCTTGTGGTGGCCATAGTCATTGCTTCTTTAAGCACGAGGGCTAGTATACCCATAGCTACCATAGGAAGGAATGATGCCATCCAGCCATACTGAACATAATACTGTATAGCCTGATTACCTGTAGCAAAACCTCCGCCAACGTGTGTTCCAAACCAAACTGACGCAACGCTGAAAGCTGCTGTCCAGCTGGCAACCTTAGTTGTTGAATTTGACATAATACAATTCCCCTTTCCAGATCATTTGTTTTCAGTTTTTGCAAACCGGGTTTTCCCCATTACCGGTCTGGCTGGTTAAAATTCCCTTCCTTTAATGTTTTGACATCATACTAATAAGAGTAAATCATACAACATACAACTTAAAACTAAGATGTCAATTAAAGTACATTAGTGTCTGATAACACATTACAGCCCCAAAAATAAATGTATTTTTTCAAACACTTATGTGGAAAATATACCATTAAGAATTAATAATGTCAATATGTATAAGAAATTATGTCTAATATATTTTGTTATGACATAACAACTTATAGAAATTATTCACATATAATAAATAATTTTTTATGCATATTTTTATATACATGTGATATGTTTTTGCAAAAAAAGTAAAATAAAACACCTGATTATTGTATCAGGCGCTTCATTTGTCAGACTAAATATATGTAGGCTGTCATACAGCTTTATGGTGTCATTATTCCACTTCAACAAGCCTTCCCTTTACCCAGGCTCCGTATATTTCCCTTAACTGGGATGTCTCTGACTTTCCCATGGATACTTCCTTTACCATCTCTCTGAAAGTCTCCTCATTATCCCTGTCAAGCAGCACAATAAACTCCACCTTATCCGTGTAAATGGTGTCCTTAAGTATATATTCTCCCTTAGTTATCTCATACTGAATCTTTCCGGCCGTAGTATAGTCAGTAGAAACGGAACATTCCCTGTAATGCCTTACCTTGGCTATGCCGGCTTCCTCTATTCCAAGTTTTGCACATCTTCCATAGGCCCTTACAAGTCCCCCTGTACCTAAAAGGGTTCCTCCAAAATATCTTGTGACGACTATTGCGGTATTTTTTATATCTCCGCCCGCCAGAACATCCAGTACCGGCTTTCCCGCTGTCCCTTGGGGTTCACCATCATCACTTGAACGCTGTATCTCATTTCTCTCACCTATTTGATAGGCAAATACATTGTGGGTGGCGTCCCAGTATTTTTTCCTCATTTCCGCTATGAACGCCCTGGCCTCCTCCTCACTCTTCACCGGACAGACCGTGGCGATAAATTTTGACTTTTTTTCAACGAGCTCAGCTTCAGCCCTTTCAAGTATCGTACTGTATTCATCCAGCATGTCATCACCTCTTGTAAACCATCAATCTTTCAGGATCTTATCCCATTATACCATAAACATCACAAAGCCGGCTTCCTTTGAAGCCGGCTGAACTTTATAAACTTAGACAATACTTTCATATCCTCACATCATCCTAAGCTCTTAGGATAGATGCGCTGTTTATGAAACCATATCATTCTTCTTTGTTCAATTCATTAAATTCCTTAAGTTTCGCCATAACTCTGCCATGAACGGATTCAGGAGGATACTCTCCATTTTCGTCCTTTACTCCGGCTTCAGTGCCAAGAAGTATCTCTATACCCTCATCAATGGTAGATACCGGGTATATATGGAACATTCCGTTTTTAACAGCCTCTATGACCTCATCCTTGAGCACCAGGTCCTTTATATTGGATACTGGTATAACAACTCCCTGACGCCCTGTAAGCCCTCTTCTGCTGCACAGATCAAAGTAGCCCTCTATCTTATAGGTAACGCCTCCTATGGCCTGTATCTCGCCGCACTGGTTGACTGAGCCTGTCACGGCAAGGGACTGGTCAACGTGTATGCCTGAAAGGCTTGACAGTATACAGTAAAGCTCCGTACTGGAG
>JAHZAW010000005.1:24459-38047 GCA_019423725.1 Clostridiales bacterium | reverse complement strand
CCGTCTATTCCATTATAGTTCTGCTCAAAGGCTATCCTGCAGCTTAAAGAAAGCGGCATATTCTGAGCATACATGCTTCCCAGATAACCGGTTATTATCTGCACGCCCTTATTATGGGTAGGACCGCTCATATCAGCCTCTTTTTCAATGTTTACTATGCCCGATTTTCCCATATAGGTCGTAGCCGTTATCCTGGTGGGGCTTCCAAAAACATAGTCTCCCATATCCAGGACTGCCAGGCCGTTTATCTTACCAACGAATTTGCCGTCGGTGGCTATCATTACTGTATCATCATCCAGCAGTTCATTCATCTTTTCCTGATACATATCAAGACGGTGTTCCCTTTCACTGCTTGCTTTTTTCACATACTCAGCTGTTATTACCTTTGCACCGTCCATCATTGCCCATGTAGCCGATTCAGCCAGTATTTCACTTATAAGATTAAATCTTGTGGACATCTTTTTCTGGCTTTCAACGATCCTAGACGCATACTCAATGACAGCAGCTACGGCTGAGCTGTCAAAGGGCGCTGTATTCTCACTTTTACTGAATCTGCTTATAAAACCAGCTATCTTATAAATATTGTCCTCACTGCGGTCCATTTCATAATCAAAGTCTGCCCTTATTTTGAACAGCTTTGAAAAATCATCATCATAGCCCCTTAAAAGCTCATAATAATAGGCGCCGCCTATGAGTATAACCTTAACATCCGCAGGTATGGGCTCAGGCTTAAGGGTAGTGACCGTTATAGCCCCTATCTGGTCCCTGAGGTTCTCTATGGTTATCTCCCTTGTCTTTATTATCCTTCTTAAGGCTTCCCACGCCTGAACATTGCTCAAAAGGTCCTGGGCTTGGATAATAAGATATCCCCCGTTGGCCTTATGCATAAGTCCTGCCTTTATCTTCATAAAGTCCGTGGTAAGGTTGCCGTATTCATTATCATATTCCACTTCACCCACCAGGTTATAGTAGGTTGGATTATAATCAACTATTACAGGAGCTCCCTCAGTCTTGGAGTTGTCAACTATAAGATTTACTCTGTACTTAAGGGTGGCATCCTCATTTTTAGCTCCGCCTATTTTAGGTATAAGAGCAGCTATGGGGTCTTCCTCATCCGGCTCACTTTCAGCGAACTGGTCTATATTTTCAAGAACGTCCTCCTGGACAGCCTCAAGATATTTTATTACCCTTTCACTGTTCTGGTACTTTTCCTGAAGCGAGCTTACATAATGGCCGATGGCAAACATACCTATCTTATAATCCAGGTCATCCATCTTCTGACGGTATTCCTTGTCAACACCTTTGATATCTCTCATTATAGAGTTGACTTCGTCCTGCATTGCCTCAAGCCTGTTATTGATGCCTTCTTTTACGTCCTCATCAAGGCTGTCATAGTTTTCTTCGTCAATGAGCTGTCCATTGACAACTGGCTGAAAAATAATGCCTGATGTGGATGTTTTAAGAGAAAAGCCGTTATCAGAAGCAACTGTATCCAGTCTCTTTATAAGTTCATCTCTTTTTTCATCATATGTACGTGAAAGGTCTGTCTTCTGTCTGTCATAGTCCTCCGAAGCAAAGGCTTTTGAGAGCTCAGTCTTAAAAAACGAGATCAGCTCATTCATATCATCCCTGAACTGTCTTCCTACTCCGGGCGCGAACCTTAATGACAGAGGGCTCCTTGGGTCATCAAAATTATATACATAACACCAGTCATAGGGCACCTTTTCTTCCTTTGCCTTCTTCTCAGCGCTCTGTCTGGCATATGTGGTCTTGCCTGATCCTGAAGGTCCAGAAACATAAATGTTATATCCCTTCATTTTTACATTAAGTCCGAATTCAAAAGCCTTTATGGCCCTTTCCTGCCCGATTATGCCCTCAAAGGAATCTACCTCGTCCGTTGTTTTAAATCCGAACGCCGCCGGATCACATACATTTTTTAATTCGTCATATCTTAACTCTCTCATTGGACACCTCCCTTTCACAGCGTGTCGCTGTAATTCTCATAGTTGGGAAAGTACTTCCACATAATTATCGCGTCTTCGTTTGTGTCAGTATAATATCTTTTTCTGAAGCCTTCCGGCTTATATCCGTGTTTAGTATAAAGTTTCTGGGCTCCATAATTTGATATCCTTACCTCAAGGGTTATACCTATCATCTCAAGCTCCAGAGCCTTTTTCTCCAGGGCATCCATAAGCATATCGCCTATGCCCTCTCTTCTGTATTTTTCAAGGACCGCCACATTCGTAATATGTCCCTCATTAACGACATGCCACATTCCAGCATATCCGACGGCTCTGCCTTCATCATTTACAGCCACAAAATATATGGCCATATTATTTTTTCTTATTTCTTTTTCAAAGTCGTCTCTGGTCCAGGGCACATGGAAACAGTTTTCATCTATGGCAGCCACATCATCAACATAATCCAGCGTCATGGGGATAACATCAATCATTCTTTTTCGCTCCCTGCATTTTTTCTTCCAGTTCTCTTTCCGCCTGGGATTTTCTCAGATATACAGGAACAAAGCCGCTTCCATCCATATATCTGCCCTCTTTTACAAGTTCAGCGGCCAGAGAAGCTATACTTGCAGCCCTCTGCATATTACATGAGGCCGGAGCCAGAATAGATCCATCCATTTTTTTGAGCTTATCCCCATGGACGAATATCCCGTCTCCCACAAATATGACCTTTCTGCCAAAAGCGGCAGCTTCATTAATAACATCGTCTATCATAGCTATCCTGTCTTCAGTGATGGTATTAAGTTTTCCATCCTTCCAGTCATAAAAGGCTGTATAGACCTGATCTCTTCTTGCGTCTATAACAGGACACACAACAGCATCCGCCATATAGACATTGTATGCGAGCCCGGCAAGGGTTGAAACAGGTACTACGGGCTTTTTGATGCCCATGGCGATGCCCTTTGCCGTAGCTGCTCCTATCCTGAGGCCGGTGAATGATCCCGGACCAGCGGAGCAGGCAATATAATCTATGGTCTTAAGGTCAAGTTTCAAATATTCCTTTATCTCATTAATCAGAGGCATTAACGTCTGTGAGTGTGTCATCTTATAATTGAGCGTAAATTCCGCCCTGAGTATATTATCTTCAGTCAGCGCAGCGGCAGCCACAGCCCCTGAAGCCTCAACAGCCAGTATCTTCATTTTAAGCCTCCTCAATCGTTATCTTTCTGTAGTCAAGGCCCTTATCCAGGTCCTTTTCTATCTTTATCCATACCGCATTATCAGGGATGATATCCTTTATCAGTTCAGCCCATTCTATCAGGCATACACCGTTTCCAAAAAAGTATTCATCACTACCAATATAATCCATTTCCTCAGGATCCGCAACCCTGTAAACGTCAAAATGATAAAGAGGCAGTCTTCCCTCATACTCATTTATAAGGGTGAATGTGGGGCTTGTTATATGTTCCTCAATACCAAGTCCCCTGGCAAATCCCCTGGTAAAAACGGTCTTTCCTACTCCAAGGTCGCCGGACAGACAATATATCTGTCCGGGGCCTGCTTTAGAGCCTATCTCATATCCGAATTTTTCGGTCTCTTCCTGTGAAAAAGTTTCCCTGATCATATTCAATCATCCAATCATAATTATATCTTACGCTACACTATAAAAATCAAATATGCTTGATACATCCTCATCAACAAGGACAGATTTGCTTCCATCAAGGTAGTAAAGGTCTCCAGTACCCGTCAGGATATTATAATCTTTCATGTAAAGCGCGTTATTATTATTCCTGTAAGCGAACATATATACATTATCATCAACTACCGTATCATCAGCCTGCTGATAATAATGGAATGTTCCGCCATAGGTAGAGCTGTCATAGTTATCCAGATAAAATACCCTTCTATAGTAATCGCCGGCTGCTTCATAATAATAAGCTGAGTCACTTATCTCATCGGCAACATTGCTTTCAATATACATAAGAGTTCCAGCTCCATCATCCTGTACGCCTCTTAAGTATACTATCCTTGAACCATCACCGAGGAACTGGAATGATGTAACATCATCCTCAAGTTCACTATATGAGTTGACACCGTCTTCAGAAAGTGTAGCCAGCATAAGTGTACCCTTTGAAGTGTTCTGGTCATAGTTAGTAAAGCATGCGAACTGTGCATTATTTCCAGAGCTTGTAAATGAGTAAATATAAGGATTCTCAAATACGATATAATCATTGAATCCGTCAAGCTCATAAATGTAAGTATCACAGTCAGCCTGCATTGCCTCCATATAGTAGAGAGCTGATATCTCATTCACAGATGAAATCTCTGAAAGATTTACTTTTATCTCATCAAGTTTCTGAGGTACTGTATATGCAATGTATTTTCCTTCGCTGTCCATAGGTATAGCGGTAAATACTTTGTCATTTACGAGACTAGTCTTGCCATTTTCATATCTGTAGACTGAGCAGGTGATATCCTTGAACTCATATTCAGCAACTTCAGCCCTGAGAGCCTTCATTTCTTCTGAATCATCACCGTCATCATTTACTATATCAGATGCCTTTATCATATTTCCATTGTATTTATAGTAGATAAGAGCATTTTCACCAGATGAAAGAGCAACTGTTATTACATTTTCATCAATGAGTGAAGCTGTTCCCTTTTTGATGTCATATCCATATACACTGTAACTGTTTGTTCCATCATCGCCTGTAACTGACTTTATATAATATATAAAGTTGCTCTTTTCAGTTATTATGTACTGGGCAACATCAGTATCGATCGTCTCTAAGCCGCTTCCATCCAAATTGCATATGTTAAAGTTAACTGTTCCATCCTGGTCAGCAGCATAGATTATCTTCTTGCCATCAGAAGAAATACCATAATTTGATTTGCCTGAGTTTATACCGTCTACTATTTTTGTGGATTCTCCACTCTTTCTGCTGTAAGAATAAAGAGCTGTTGCTGCTGTATCAGGGTCTTCAACCACATATACTGCTCCATCGCCTTTATAGCTTATCTCATAATCTATTACATTATCGCTTATAAGTAAAGGATCCGCACTCTTTCCTGCCATATAGAAATTAAGGCTGAATGTTCCATCGGCAGCCACATTATCGATAAAGTATACGCTCTTTCCATCTTCAGCGACAGTTGTTCCGCTTCCCACATAGCTGTATGTGGCTGAACCGCCGGAAGAAAGATTATCTGATATCATGACCGGTTCATGTTTAAGGTCGTAGCAGTATACTGAGTTATCCTTTGAGTATACTATGGCCCTTGACTCTAATCCGCCAAGTCCAAATTTTTCCTTTGTTATTATACCCGACATGCACGCTAAAACAACAATGACTATACCCACTATTGCCGCAACTACAAGGGCTATAAGCTGCTTATTCTCATAATTGATATATTTGCCCTCAGACATAAGGAATTTCTGCATAAAATTGGGGTCCTTGCCGTCAGCATACATCTCGGCCTTTCTTTCTTCCCTTATGCGTTTCATATTCTGTTCGCTGAGTTCATATCTTTCAAGTTTCTGTCTTTCTTTCTCGCGGGCTTTTTCTTTCCATCTAACGAAGAAATTCTTTTTCTTCTCAGAAACTTCAGCAAGGGCTGCCCCGCTGTCTTCAGCATTTTCTTCAGAAACTTCAGATGATCCTTCCTTTGGAGCCTCTTCTGTCTCCTGGCCCTCAGCTGCCTCTTTATTTTCTACAGCCCCGCCATTTTCCGAATTTTCTTTTTCCTCAGATTCTGTATCATTTGTCTCATTTGTGCCATTTGTCTCACTAGTATCTGTCATGTCAGCTGTCTCTGTCATGTCCTCAGTATTTCCGGCGTTTTCTGCACCATCAGAATCCACGCTGTCTTCTGCGGAAACTTTTTGTGAAGGAGCATCCTCTGTTGTCTGCTCGGCAGCGTCATCTGAACCTGAAAGCTCTTCCTTTGTCTCTCCCTCTGTATGCTGATCTTCTTGTACATCTTCTCCGGGATTCTCAGGAGCCGCTTCTGCCGCATTTTCTTCAGGAGTTTCTGCATTTTCAGCCTCTTTTGCGGCTTCATCCGTATTGGGGCCTTCGGACTGGGGAATATCGTTTGTCATTTCCTCTTTGTCCTTTTCAAATTCGTTATCCATCTGTATCACCTTTTATTAATATTTTGCCTTCATAAAATCCTTAGATCTTAAAACATTCCGAGTTTAAGTATAACATTGCCCGCTGATATCGTCAAACTTTCACATTCATTATTAATTAACATTTAAGAAAAACTGACTTTACAAAAAAATAACGGCTGCTTTAAAAAGCAGCCGTCTAATATTTTACGCCTTTAAGAATCCTTCGATTATTTTAGCTTCAGCTTCTTCCTCAGTAAGACCGAGCGTACGAAGTTTTGTTATCTGTTCTCCCGCGATCTTTCCGATGGCAGCCTCGTGGATAAGGGAAGCGTCGATGTCTCCTGCATAAAGCTCAGGAGCAGCGTTTACCTTTCCATTTCCTACAAGTATGGCATCACATTCGGAATGTCCTGTACAGCGGCAGTTGCCCTTGATAACTGAATGGTATTCCTGATATGAATTGTCCTTGGCAACGGAACGTGAGATAAGGTCAACACCTGAATCTTCTCCATCCATGGAAACTTCAAAATCAGTCTTTGCTGTCTCATCTCCATCTGTCATGATACGCTCTCTGATTATGAGTTTTGCCCTTGCGCCAAGCTTTCCACGGGTAGTTCTTGTGGTCTTGTCTACGCCTGAAAGCTGTACTGTATCCATCTCAAGTACTGAATCCTCACCCAGGTCAACATCAGTTACAGGGTCGATCCTCTTTAATCCTGTACCATTGCCTGTTCCGATATGTTTTTCCTTATAGAGCACCTTTGCGCCCTTTTCAAGGAAAAATCTGTGTATACCGTTGTGGCGTGCTTCTTCCTCGTCATCTGTATGGACTCCGCAACCGGCAACAATGACAACATCTGCGCCTTCACCTACAAAGAAATCATTATATACGAGGTCATCAACATTACCATGGGTAACACATGCAGGGATATACACTGTTTCTCCCTTTGTACCAGGTTTGATGTGTATGTCAAGTCCGGGAAGATCTTTCTTGGACTCTATTTTAATGTTGGCTGAAGACTGTCTTCCGGCACAGCCTCCGTCTTCCCTTATGTTGAAAGCTCCTTTAAATTCACCCTTCCAGTCCGAAAGTATGCTCAGGAGGGACTGTGTAACATTATTCATTTACAGGCACTTCCTTTCTGTCTTTTCCAAGGGGACACCTTGCTCCCTTTTCTCCTGAGAGAAGTTCGGGAAGTATTTCGTCCTTGGGACCTTCTGTACGTATTTTGCCGTCGGCGATAACAACTATCTTATCGGCAATGTCAAGTATACGCTCCTGATGAGAAATGATAAGAAGAGCTTCATCATGTTTGCTCTTTATCCTCTGGAAAGCGTCGATAAGTCCTGTAAAGCTCCAAAGGTCGATACCTGCTTCGGGCTCGTCAAATACGAGTATTTTTACGTTTCTTCTGGCAAGCACAGTGGCTATCTCTATCCTTTTGCTCTCGCCGCCTGAAAGAGAAGCATCCACATCCCTGTCGATATAGTCTTTGGCACAGAGTCCGACCTCTCCGAGGATATCACACATTCCGCCTTCAGGAAGTTTCTCGCCTGCGGCAAGCTCCAGAAGGTCTCTTACGGCAAGGCCTTTAAAACGTACGGGCTGCTGAAAAGCATAGCCAATTCCGTTTTTAGCTCTCTTTGTGATGTCCCAGTCTGTTATATCTTCACCGTCAAGGAGTATCTGTCCTCCTGAGGGTTTTTCTATTCCGGCTATGAGTTTTGCCAGTGATGTCTTTCCGCCTCCGTTAGGACCTGTGATTACAGTAAGCTGTCCATCGGGTATTTTAAGACTTATATCTTTAAGGATCTCCCCTCCGTCAGGAAGGCTCCAGCGGATATTTTTAAGTTCCAGCATATAAAAACCTCCTTGCTCCGCCAGACGGCGGCGCACCTAAATAATACTAATCTATACGGTTTATAATTGTAATTAATTAGGTGAGCTTTGTCAATCCCTATCAAATTAATAGGAAAAATAATTTTTCTGATCTATTTTATTCTTTTATCATACCGTCTGTTGTTATGGTATAGATCTGCCAGGGAATAAATTTTCCGCTGTTTTTAAGGGCCGTAACAGCAGCTCTCTCTATTCCTCCGCAGCAGGGCACTTCCATCTTTACAACGGTCATGCTCTTTATATCGTTGTTCTTTATTATTTCCGTAAGTTTTTCTGTGTAATCGCCTTCATCCAGCTTAGGGCAGCCGATTACAGTTATCCTGTTTTTAATGAACTTATTATGGAAGTTTCCATAGGCATAGGCTGTACAGTCAGCGGCAATGAGAAGGTTAGCGCCATCAAAGTAAGGAGCCCTGATCGGTACCAGCTTTATCTGTACAGGCCACTGGGAAAGCTGTGAAGCCATGCTCTCTGCCCTGGGTGCCTCTGTTTCAGGAGCAGGCGCATGCTTTATGGTCTTCATCATGCTTCCGGGACATACATGAACAGGTTGCTGAGCCTTTGAGGCAAGTACTGCTTCCTCATTATAGGCAGGTGCTTCCCTTTCCTCAAATGAGATGGCATTTACAGGGCAGGCGGGAAGACAGTCCCCAAGGCCGTCACAATAATCCTCCCTTAAAAGTTTTGCCTTTCCATTTACCATTCCTATTGCTCCCTCATGGCAGGCAGCTGCGCAGAGTCCGCATCCGTTACATTTTTCTTCGTCTATTTTAATTATTTTTCTTATCATTTTATTTTCCTCCTTGATTGACTTTGTATCTGTATTCTAATATAATCACAGACAAAAGTATGTTGTATTTACAACGTATTATATTTTTATTGGAGGAAAATTTTTATGAACATAGACGCCTTAAAAAAATGCCCCTTATTTAAGGGGGTGCCTGAATACAGCATAACACCCATGATGGGCTGTCTCAGGGCAAGGGAGAGGTTTTATGGAAAAAATGAATATATATACCATACCGGCGATGCCATAAATGAAATAGGAATAGTTCTTTCAGGCAATATCCAGATCATAAACGAGGATGCCTGGGGAAGTGTTACCATTCTGGCGGAACTCACCGAAGGCATGCTCTTTGGTGAAGCCTTTGTACTGGGAGGAGTAGAAAAGATCCCACTTTCTGTGCTGGCCTCGGAAAAAAGCACAGTGCTTTTTATAGACAAGGACCATACCATCACCCCCTGTCCAGCCGCCTGCGGCTTTCACTTTGATATAGCCGGAAATATGATAAAAATACTGGCTCAGAAAAATATTTTTCTCACAGGCCGAGCTGAACACCTTTCAAAAAGGTCCACCAAGGAGAAGGTGCTCTCCTATCTGTCATCTGTTTCCGTAAAGACAGGAAGCAGGACATTTACCATACCCTTCGACAGACGCCAGCTGGCTGATTATCTGGCCGTTGACAGGAGCGCCCTTTCTTCCGTTCTCGGAAAGCTCCGGGACGAGGGGCTGATAGATTTTAATAAAAACAGTTTTACCCTTAAATGACATACATCCCACATAAAAAAGACCGGCTCATATAACCGGTCTTTTTATTTCTTCTGTTACCAGGTTCCATACCTCAAAGCCATTATCCTTTCTGGAATATTCATGGCTGTTTGAGGCCTCCTGAATGGCTAAATAATACCACTTTGTCTCATCGGTATTGTCTTTGAACACCTTCATGTCATTGAGCAGAGCCTCTTTATTTTCAGGCTCTCTGTCCAGCACCTTATTTATGAGGAATACGGCTTCTGACCTGGTTATTTTCTCATCAGGTCTGAAACTTCCGTCGCTGTAGCCGGCTATCCATCCTTCAGCCGCCACGGTCTCAATATATTTCTCTGCCCAGTGGCCTTCAGTATCGTTAAAATCCCTGCTTCCGAATTTTTCATCTGAAAGTCTGTATATCATCGAGGCCATCTCAGCCCTGGTTATTTTATCTTCAGGCCTGAACGAACCGCCATTACCGGAAACAACGCCGTTTGAATACAGGCAGTTTATGGCCTCAAATGACCATCTGTCGGCGCTCACATCATCAAATGCTGATATTATATATCCATCGTTATCAAGCTCATCTCCAAATACCCCGCAAAGGATCGATGCCGCCTCTTCACGGGTCATATATTCCTCAGGCCTTACGGTACCGTCAGGATAACCGAATATATAGGCTCTGTGAGTCCCTCTGCCCACATAATCAGCATATATCGTCTGTGGAAAAGCCATTATAATAAAAGATGCCGCCATAATGACGGCAAATAGTTTTTTCATAATACCACTCCTTTGGCCGTATATGCATATTATTTCATAATATCCATATTTTTACACCAAGAAGAGTGTGTCAAATTAGTTCATATTTTTAGGGTTTTCGACTTTTATTCATTGTCATTGAGATCAAATATGACCGTAAATGTCGTACCTTCTCCCTCTTTGCTGTCCACCTCGACTCTGGCTCCATTATAGGCGGCGCCATGCTTTACGATGGAAAGTCCAAGGCCTGTTCCTCCGATCTTTCTGGAGTGGCTCTTATCTACCCTGTAAAACCTCTCAAATATCCTGCTGAAATGTTCCTTGGGTATTCCGATACCCGTATCAGCGACCCTTATTATCTTTTTGCCGTTTTCCATTCCGGCAAATATGTCTACCTTTCCGCCAGGTTTATTATACTTGACAGCATTCTCACAGAGATTATATATTATCTCATCTATCATGGATGCCACAGCGTTTACGGAAGTGCTTTCTCCAGACACATTTATTGTTATGTCATTGTTCTGAGCCAGGGATTTAAGTCTTTCGGCCACGCACTTTGCTGCCGCGTATATATCTACCGGAACTTTTTCCACATCATCCGATAATTCATCCAGCTGTGACAGTCTTATTATGTCACTTACCAAGTTTATGAGCCTTCCGCTCTCACTATGGATATTTTCAGCAAACCTACTCATATCCTCGGGTTTTACGATGCCGTTCATCATTATTTCAGATATGCCGTAAATGGATGTCAGAGGAGTTTTGAGCTCATGGGATACGTTAGATGTAAACTCCCTTCTGAGAGCTTCTCTCTGTTCCTTTTCGGTAACGTCCATTATGAGCACCACAGCGCCCCTTACATCTCCGCCGTCAAATACAGGGCTGGCAAGTATCTGGCATATACGGCCGTTTATTTCAAGGCTTCCCTCTCCATGCACGCCCTTGAGAGCCTCATCCACAGCATCTCTGAATCCCTCTGAGCGGTTCAGGGTAAATACGCTCTCGCCTATCTCTGCGTCTTTCTTTCCCAAAAGTTTCAAAGCTCCTTTGTTTACAGAAAGCACCTCTGTATTCTTGTCAATAATTATGAGCCCCTCATTCATATTTGAAGTTATGGTCATAAATTCTTCCTCGCTCTTTTTAAGAGCGTTCATCTGCCTGTCAATAAGCATATTCTGTCTGCTTATCTTCTTCAGCAGCGGTGATATTTCGGGATAATTCTCATCGGCATCAGGATTTTCCAAGTCCATATTGTTAAGCGGCTTTACTATCTTCTTAGAGAGCGCTACAGCCAGAAATACCGAAATTATGATCACTATCACAAACACAAATAGCAGAGGCTGGATCATGGCCAGCAGCAGGGCCCATACTGTGTACTGTGAACTTGATATCCTTATTACCGTGCCGTCATCGATGAGCTTGGCATAATAAACATTTTTTTCGGCAAAGGTGGTGGAATATCTCTGGCTGGAGCCGCTTCCGTTTTCAAAAGCCTCCCTGACTTCTTCCCTTTCCGAATGATTTTCAAGCTCAGATGCATCTATCCTGCTGTCATACAGCACGGAACCATCTGTATCTATCCATGTTATCCTGTTAGCGGGATCTATATCATCAAGGTATTTTTCGCCGTAAAGCTCTATTCCCTGCTCAACCATTACCGCCTCGTTTTTCAACTCATTCAGCAGCTGGCTGTTGAAATATTCATAAAGTATACCCATTATGAACACAAAGCAGGCCAGTAAGGTGACAAATGACGCGCATAATATACTGCGGAATATTTTCTTTGTCATCGCTTAACCTCCTATTTTGTACCCAATACCCCTTACAGTCTCCACAAGTTTTCCACATTCTCCAAGTTTTGTCCTGAGTGTCCTTATGTGAACGTCAACGGTCCTGTTTTCACCGTCAAACTCAAAGCCCCATATCCTCTGGAGTATCTGGTCTCTGTTAAATACAGTTCCCCTGTTTGATATAAGAAGGCAGAGCAGTTCAAATTCTTTATACGTAAGCACTACATCATTTCCATTGGCCCTTACTATATGCTTTGAGGGGCATACATAAAGTCCTCCGACCGTATATTCATCCTTCTTTGTTTCATCGGCTGTCCTTCTCATAAGGGCTTTTATCCTGGATATGAGTTCCATCATACCAAAGGGTTTGGATACATAATCATCAGCCCCGGAATCAAGTCCTATGACCTTGTCATATTCCGAATCCTTGGCTGTAAGCATTATAACGGGCACCTTTCTTGTTTCGCTCCTGTTTCTGAGTTTTTTAAGGACCTCGAGTCCGTCCTCCTCGGGAAGCATCACATCAAGTATGACAAGAGAAGGTATCTCCTCCCCTATCGCCTTCCAAAAATCTGAAGGTTTTTCAAATCCCTTTGACTCAAGCCCGGAATTATTAAGGGCATATTCCACAAAGCTGCGGATGCTTTCATCATCTTCAAGCAAATATATCATTATAGTTTCCCTTCCTGTCTGATCAAATTAAAGGCTGATCGTTTATCATAAGCTTAAACTGAAGTCCAAGCCTTTCTGCCGCCTTTCTGCAGAGTATCATACGGTCAAGGAATATCTCAAAATAATCCATTACAGAACCGTAATTCGTATCAATGGAAAGTACCAATGTTATGGTAGTTTTTTCCTCGTTTATAACCAGTCTGCTGCTGACAACAGAATAGTTTACCCTGTCGTGAATGTCAAAGGTGGATATATCCTTATTCCTTACCCTTGAACGTCTTACGTCTGACTTATCCGCAAGTATAAGGGCAGCTGCCACTGCGTTTACCGGAACACCATTGCCTTCATCATGATTTCCGATGGCCGTGGTTATGGTAGCTATCTCCTCTGCGCCCATATCCAGATTAGTAAGGAGCCTGAATGCCATTACAGCTCCGCTCTGGGAATGGTCCACCCTGTTTACAAGGTTTCCTATATCGTGGAGATATGCCGCTATTTTAGCCATCTCTATATCATGCTCATCGTAACCTAAAGTTTTTAATATGTACTCTACGGTCACAGCCACATTCACCACATGGGCAAATGAATGCTCAGTGTACCCCAGTGCCCTGAGCGATTCATCAGCCTTCTGTATATATATGTTTATGGCAGGATTTTTCTTAACTTCTTCATAAGATACCAAATTCCTCACCTCAGTTATTCTTGCTTCTTTCTCCTGTTATGGAAAATTCGACCCATTCGGCGATATTTGTCGCATGGTCACCTATACGCTCGAGGTATTTTGCTATCATAAGCAGGTCAATGGAATACTCTCCCAGTGAACTGTCCTTAGATATGATGTCGATAACATCCTTTTTCATCTTG
>JAHZAW010000005.1:5086-24442 GCA_019423725.1 Clostridiales bacterium | reverse complement strand
CCTTTCTTACGAATGAATCTACACTTTCAGTTACCATTTTAACGGCCTCTCGTGCCATTTTTTTCATATCCTCATTTATTCCATGGCCGCCTTCGATGATTATCCTGGATATCTCGGCTATATCAGATGCCTGATCGCCTACCCTCTCCATATCTGTTATCATCTTAAGGGCTGAGGATATCACCCTGAGATCAGTAGCCACGGGCTGCTGCTGAAGGAGAAGCTTCATACAAAGTCTCTCGATGTCTCTTTCAGCCTGATCTATTTCACTGTCGGTCTCAAAAACTTTATCAAGGGCCGCAGTATCATTTTTTTCCAGTGCTCCTATGGCTGTTGTTACGGCCTCTTCACATAAAGCACCCATTTTTATAAGTTCTATATGCAGTTTTTCAAGCTGCTCGTCGAATTTGTTTCTCATTAACCAAACCTCCCTGTTATATAGTCCTCTGTTCTTTTATCCCTAGGCATTGAGAACAGGGTCTCAGTATCGTTGAACTCAATGACTTCTCCCAGAAGGAAAAATGCCGTTTTGTCAGAAACTCTGGCTGCCTGCTGCATATTATGGGTGACCATGACTATAGTATACTTGTTTTTAAGTTCCATAGCAAGGTCCTCGATCTTTGATGTGGAAATGGGGTCAAGGGCACTTGTTGCCTCATCCATAAGAAGTACTTCAGGTTCAACAGCCAAAGCCCTGGCGATGCAAAGCCTCTGCTGCTGGCCGCCGCTCATATCAAGGGCGCTCTTTTTAAGTCTGTCTTTTACGTCATCCCACAAAGCGGCATCTCTTAAAGATTTTTCCACTATATCATCGAGTTTTACCTTTGAACGTATACCATGGGTCCTGGGTCCATAGGCGATATTATCATAAATGCTCATCGGGAACGGATTTGGTTTCTGGAATACCATGCCTACTCTTTTTCTGAGAAGGTTTACGTCCATTCCTTTATATATATCCTTGCCGTCAAGAAGGATCTCACCAGTTATCCTGCATCCCTCTATCAGGTCGTTCATTCTGTTCAAAGATCTGAGCACAGTTGACTTTCCACATCCGGACGGTCCGATGAAAGCCGTTATCTCATTGGGCGGGATGGAAAGATTTATACCTTTTATGGCTTTGAAATCGCCATAATATAACTCCATATTTTTAATTTCTATCTTACTGTTCATAATCTTCCTCCGTCAGTTTTTAGTAAGCTTCTTGGCAAAGAAACCGGATAAAGCATTGATTATTATTACCATTACCAGAAGTATTACGGCTGTGGCATAAGCCTGATCCGTAAAAAGTCCTTCTGAAAGGAGGCAGTACATGTGGACTGCAAGGGTCCTTGTGGATGAGAACATATTCTCAGGCACAGAAGGTGTTGTTCCTGCGGTAAATATAAGAGCTGCTGTTTCTCCTACGATCCTGCCTATGGCAAGTATGACACCGGAAAGTATACCGGGCATTGCAGAGGGCAGCACGATCTTAAAAACAGTTCTGAGCTTTCCGGCGCCAAGACCGAAGCTTCCTTCTCTATATGAATCGGGTACAGCCAGTATCGCCTCTTCAGTGGTCCTCATGATAAGGGGAAGCACCATTATGGCAAGGGTTATGGAACCTGCCAGGAATGAATATTCCCATTTAAGGGCGATTACAAAGGCCAGGAAACCAAAAAGTCCGTATACGATGGAAGGTATTCCGGCTAAGGTCTCCACCGTGATCCTTATAAGTTTTACAAGTTTTGAACCTTTTTTTGAATACTCCGCCAGATACACCGCTGAGAACACTCCGACGGGCACAGCCATAAGAAGTGTGAATGCTGTCATAAGTATAGTGTTTATTATGGCCGGCATCATGGATACGTTATCAGATGTATATTCCCACTCAAACAGTTCAGGCGTAATATTAGGTATACCTCTTATAAGTATGTAAGCCACAAGGAATACCATGGTGCCGACTGTTATCACGGCGGCAAGTATTATAAGTATGAATACAATGAAGGAACCGGGATGTTTTGTATATTCTTTAAGTTTCTGCATTAACCGTTCCTCCTTTTAACCAGTGAAAAACAAACATTTATTATAAGTATGAATACGAAAAGTACTACTGCTGTGGCTATGAGCGCTTCTCTGTGAAGGTCAGCGGCATAGGCCATCTCAAGAACGATGTTTGCCGTAAGGGTCCTTACTCCGGAGAGCAGGCTGTTTGGTATGGCTGCCTGGTTTCCTGCGACCATTATAACCGCCATAGTCTCACCAATGGCACGTCCTATACCAAGGATAACGCCGCTCATAACACCTGATTTAGCAGCTACCATTACGGATCTGAATATCGTTCTTTCCTTTGTAGCTCCAAGGGCAAGGGAGCCTTCATAGTAGGCTTCAGGCACAGCCCTTAAAGATGATTCTGTAACACCGATAATGGTGGGCAGGATCATAATTCCTAAAAGGATAGATGCTGTGAGTATTCCCTTTCCGCCTGTATGGAACACCTGCTGTACCACCGGTACTATTACTACGAGTCCGAAAAATCCATATACGATGGAAGGTATTCCGGCAAGCAGATCCACCGCCGGCTTTAAAAGTGAATAAAGCCTTTTGGGGAAGTAGTAAGCTAAGAATACAGCACATAATATACCAATGGGAACTCCGACTATTATAGCTCCGGCTGTTACATAAATACTTCCGATTATCATCGGGAATATTCCGAACAGATTCTGTCCGGGTCTCCATTCCGTTCCCAGAAGGAAGTTGGCCGGTCCTATCTCGGCGATGGCCGGGAATCCGTTGGCGAACATGAACGCACATATGGCGATGACCGCCACGATCGAAACACAGGCACAGATCAGGAACACTATTTTCATTATTAGTTCTTTTGCTTTCATATAGTCCTCCTATTACAAGACACAAAACTTCTCCTTTTGCAAATTAAACCGCCGGATGAGCAGGCGGTTTAATTATCATAGATCTTCAGTTTTGTGTATCTTACTTAATGTCTGCCCAGTCTGTTGTTTCTCCAAGGTAGATGCTCTTGATCTGTTCTGATGTGATGTCATCAAGAGTGTTTTCGTTGTTAACGATTACTGCGATACCATCCATTGCGATCTGTGTGCTTGCAAGCTCAGCAGCCTCGCTGTCTTTAAGTTCACGAGATGACATACCAAAGTCACATACACCTTCGATTGCTGATGTGATACCTGCGCCTGAACCTGTCTGCTGGATCTCGATTGTTACACCAGGGTTAAGAGCTTTGTAAGCGTCTGCAAGTACTTCCATTACAGGTGAAACTGATGTTGAACCTGCAAGAACGATTTTTCCTGAAAGTCCGCTTGCTTCATATGTATTGCCTTCTTCTACGCTGATATATCCTTCGTCATTGATGATCTTCTGTCCATCATCACTCATAATGAAGTTGAGGAAATCCTGAGCTAAATCTGAAAGGCTGCCATCTTTATATGCAAGAAGGAAAGGTCTTGCTACTTTATATGTTCCAGCTTTTACGTTGTCTACTGTAGCTTCAACTCCGTCTACCTTAAGGGCTTTTACTTCATCTGAAAGTGATCCAAGTGAAACATAACCGATTGATGCAGGGTTGCCAGCTACTGTTGTAAGCATAACAGATGTTGAGTTTGTGATCTCAGCGTTTACTGTTGTGATATCGTTGTCATTCTCATCAACAACGCCCATAAGTTCTACGAAAGCTCCTCTTGTTCCTGAACCTTCCTCACGGGAGATAACTGAGATGGGGCCTGTCATTCCGCCTGCTTCAGTTGTTTCTTCTGTCTGTTCGCCGTCTGTTGTTTCTTCAGATGTTGAAGATGAGCAGGCTGCAACGCCACATACCATTAATGATGCCATAAGTAAAGCTAAAATTTTCTTTTTCATTTTCAAATACTCCTTTAAATAAAAATGTCTTTACAAACTTTCTTTATTTTGTGCCCCTCTTTGAGGTACGGGTACAGTATATAAAGTATTGGTTAAATCCCCAACCAAATTTTTGTTAAATCTCTGTTAAATAATTAAAATATTAAGATTATTTAACCTTGAATTAACAAAAACCGGACGCATGCAGCTATGCGTCCGGTTTCTATGATTTAACGATTTAACATTTGACAATATTTAACTGTTTCAGCTTTATATTATTTCATCAGTTTGTCTCTGAAGGCAGCCACTTCTTTGATGTCATCAGGAGTTGTCCTGCAGCATCCGCCTATGGCTGAAGCGCCGTCTTCATACCATTTTTCAGCCCAGCAGCCAAAACTCTTTCCATTCTGTGTTCCAAGCCATACCTTCTTTACAGGGTCATATTCCTCTCCCCTGTTAGGGTATACGATGATGGGCTTTGTTGTCTTGGATTTAATATGGTGTATAAGTTCGGAAATATATTCCGGATATGTGCAGTTTACACCTACAGCTTTGACGATATCTTCTTTGTCAAGTCTGGCGGCACATTCAGCGATGGGAGTTCCGTCGCTTATATGCTCATAGTCCCTGCAGCTGAAACTGAACCAGCAGGGTACATCCAGATCCTTTGCGACTTTCAGTATTATCTCAGCCTCCCAAAGACAGGGCAGTGTCTCGCAGGCAAAAATTTCCGCGCCTGCATCCTTAAGGAGCTGCATCCTCTCCCTGTGGAAATCTTCTATGACCTGAGGGTCGACCTTATAATCCCCTCTGTATTCTGAACCATCGGCAAGATATGCGCCATAGGGTCCAATGGCTGCCGCTGCCACCAGGTCTTTTCTTTCGGGGTGTTCTTTCTGATACCTGTCCCTGGCATTCAAAAGAAGAGTCATGGATTTTTTGATAAGGTTTTCGCTTTCCTCCCTGGAAAAGCCCTTTTTCATAAAGCCGGGAACGGTTGCCTGATAGCTGGCTGATATGCCAACGTCAGCGCCGACTTCAAAATAAACGTAATGAACATCTTCGATAAGGTCAGGTCTTTCCTCTATCATTTTGGCAGACCAGAGCTCATCATTGATATCGCATCCCCTTGCCTCAAGCTGGGTAGCCATAGCTCCGTCTATAACAACAATCTTATTTTTGTTCAAAAGTTCAGAAAATTTGTCCATATCATATTTCCTTTCATTTTTCAATGGTCTCGTATGCAACTGGTTCAGGATGTTCTCCCCTCTTTATAGCGGGTATGAATCTATCCCAGAAGTCATTGTAAAGCCTGAATATTTCTTTTCTCTTGGCGTAGATGAATATGAGCGTTATAACTACATACATTGCGCTTATAAGGTCTGTTGCCGCCCAGAGAAGGTCTGCCTCAATGTTATAGAAGAACAGGCAGGGAAGCATATAGTATACCATATATATAGGTGTAGCTATCTTATTTGCCTTTGTATCGCCAAAAGCATAGTCTATAGACTTAGTACAAGAATAATACATACCTACGATAGTTGTCCATACAAATATTGTAGTTGCTATGGCCATAAAGTATCCGCCAAATCTGCCGTAGGCAACCTTGAATGCCACTGTTGTAAGCTGAGCACTTGTAACATCAGGGTAATCAATGTATACGTTTGTGATGATTATTGAAACTGCTGTAACTGAACATACAGCGATAGTATCAAGGAAAACTTCTCCCCATCCCCATGATGACTGGCGTACAGGATGGTCTGTTTTGCCTGATGCGTGGGCAACGATACCGTATCCTGTTCCGGCGTCGTTAGAGTAAAGTCCTCTGGCGATACCATATCTTAAGGCATCTCTTACTGTTGCTCCTGCAAATCCTCCAACACCAGCCATGGGTGTGAATGCGCTCTTGAATATTAATGCAAAAGCATAGGGAACTTTATCAATAAACATTATGAGAATGCCGATACCAGCAATGATATATGCCATTGCCATAAAAGGTACTGTTTTTTCCATAACTGCTGATATCCTCTTAAGACCTCCAGCTATTGTTACAAAGCATGTTATACCCATTATGATGATGGAGATCTTAGGGTCGATGCCAAATCCTTCATAAAGTGAGCTTGTAAGAGACTCTGTCTGAACACAGCATGTCCAGGGTCCAAACATAAAGCAGAACACAGCAAGTATTACAGCTCCTGTTTTCCAGCCAAGGGCATTTTTCATAACGAATGAACGGTCACATAAATACTCGTCCTTGGATTTATCGAATTTTACCCTGTATCTCTGGCCAAGGATTATCTCACAGGCCTTTGTTGACATACCAAGAAGTCCTGATATCCACATCCAGAATACTGCTCCGGGACCTCCCATGGTTATAGCTGTGGCAACACCTCCGATGTTTCCTACACCGATGGTATTAGCCATGGCCGTACAGGCTGCGGCGAAACCGGAAACGCTTCCTTCTCCTTCGCCCTTTTTAAACATCTTTCCATATGTGTTCTGGAAGTGAAATTTGATTTTTGTTATGTATCTTCCTTTAAATTTTATTGTAAGATAAAGACCAGTACCAACAAGGGCTATTGTCATAGGAGTGCCCCACATAAATTCCGATATGGCCTGAATAACTATCAGTATATTATTAAGTATAGTATCCATTTTCCTTCCTCCATTTTAAGCTAAAACTGCTGCTTTATGATTTTCCGAAAACATCAAGGGCTGTTTTGATATCGTTTATTATATCATCAGCGTCTTCAATTCCCGTTGAAATTCTTATAAGTCCTTCCTCCATGCCCATTTCTTTAAGTTTTTCAGGAGTGAACTCATTTCTGAAAGCTGTGGCAGGATGGGCAAGAGATGTCCTGTATCCGCCTAATGTTCCAAGATATTTGATTATTTTAAGACTTCTGATAAACTCGTTTACCTTTTCTCTGTCATCCTCTACCCTGAAGCTTAGCATGGGACCGCAGCCCTTTGTAAGCAGCCTCTCAGCCAGCTCATGCTGGGGATGATACTCAAGAGAAGGATAGTTTACATATTTTACCCTGGGATCAGCAGCCAGTGCATGGGCGATCTTATCGGCATTTTCCATCTGTCTCTCAACTCTGAGCTTCATGGTCCTAATGCTCCTTAAGGCCAGCCATGCACTGTTAGGGTCAAGACAGCATCCAAGGAGCAGGAAATTGGGGGTTATTTTTTTGATAATCTCCTTTGATGATGTTATGGCTCCCGCTGTTATATCACTGTGGCCTCCAAAGAACTTTGTCATAGAGTGGATAACTATATCAGCTCCATGTTCCAGGGGCTTTATGGCAAAGGGTGTTGTAAACGTACTGTCGACCACAGTGAGAGCTCCATTTTTCTTAGCTATCTCTGTTATGGCGTCTATATCCACCACATTGATAAGGGGATTGCTTATTATTTCTGTATAAAGTATTTTTGTCTGAGGAGTAACGGCCTTCTTTACGCTTTCAATATCCGTAAAATCAACGAAATCCGCTGTGATCCCGAATTTTGATAGCAGATTTTCAAGAAGTTCTATGGTCTCTCCATATACAGCCTTGCTGATAAGTATCCTGTCACCTTTACTTAAAAGAGAAAGTATAGTGGTGGAAATGGCAGCCATACCCGATGAAGTGATTATGGTATCTTCTCCGCCTTCCAGGTAGCTTACAGCCTCGGCAAGCATATCTCTGTTTGGTGCGGCCGTCCTGTTATAAAAATACTTTCCGCCGCCATTGGCAAAATCATAATCGTCCATGTCTCTGACAGCACAGGCAGTAGAAAAATATATGGGCGGACAGTCCGGGTTTATTATCTCCTTTTTAAGCTCCGCACCCTTATATAATATCTCTGTATCTTCACTATACAATTTAAACACCTCCGAATAAATAAGCTGAATTTTACCGCCCAGTCCGGTGGTCCAAAAGCGCCTGTGTTATACCGCTGTTCAGACTTGGCCTTTTCTAAACGGCAATGTTAAAAATGATGATTTGAGATATAAACACAAAAGATATAAAAGCTTCTATTCTTTTCTTGTATTTAATCCTAAACGTTATACTAAGAATAATGTCAATATTTTTTGTTAACAAAATTAAAAAAAGACCGGTTAGATCGGTCTTTTCGTATTTTTAGATTTATATTTTCAATTTATATTTTATATAAGTATCTGTACTTCATACATGGCGTCTGACCAGTCGACAAGATTATCCTCAAATTCAAGCGCCACAGCCAGTCTTGGTTTGGGGAGCCCTGAAAAATAATTTTTCAATATATCAGTCTCCCATTCTTCTTTAAGTATAGGAGTTCTGAAACATATATAGTCACCCTCCGGCAGCAGGTCAAATTTTTCCGACCTGAATCCCGGGTCCTTCCTTAAATATATAAAATATGAATAAGGCTCAAATTTTCTGTTTATCAAACCATCATATTCTATTTTATATCCGTATAGTCTTCTGTAATGCAGATTTGAATACTCCGGCATAGCCTTTACCGCCGCAAGCCTTATCTCCATATCCGAAAGCTCATCATTTTTATATACCGGCACCTTTAGCAGATATCTCTTCTCCTGATGTATGCGGTAAATAAACATCTCTGAGCCGTCATTTTTCAAATAAGAAAAATAATTTATGTACCAGTCGATATCCCTTATCTTTTCCTGGGCCTTCTGTATCTCGTCAAAAAGATTCTTTTTCTGCTTATATAAAAACGGCATGAGTCCATCTACCGTACCCTCCCTTATTATGGCGGCTATCTCATCAAGGGACAGTCCAAAACTCTGTAGATATTTTATCCTGTCTATAATATGAAACTGCTTATAGGAATAATAACGGTAGCCTGTTTCAGCATCTATGTAAACGGGACTGAGTATTTTCTTTTTATCATAAAATCTCAACGTCTGGGTAGACACTCCCAGAAGTTTTGCGGTCTCACCTATGGTATACAGATCTTTTGTCACTTTACTCACCCCTCCCGTTTTATTAGATTATAATAAATCTTATAGCATCCCACAAGAGGTTTATATATGTAAGGGCGGTTTTACCGCCCCTTTTTAATGTGTTTTTAAAGATCGTTCTTAAGCATATTTTCTATAAATATGCCATATCCCTTATCAGGCTCCTTTATGAATACATGGGTCACTGCACCAACTATCTTTCCATCCTGTATAATCGGCGAGCCGCTCATGCCCTGTACTATACCTCCTGCAGTGTCCTTGAGCCTGTCATCGGTTATCCTTATGACAAGGCCTTTATCATCGTCGGTATGGTCCAGATCAACGCTTTCTATCTGTATTTCATACTGGCCCCTGTTTCCTTCGCTGTCAGTACACAGTATGACAGCATCTCCTGTTTTTACTTCTTCAGCTGAAGCCACAGGAAGAGCTTCGCCATATTCGCCGTAAATATCATACTCATCATCAAGACATTCCGCGGTTTCCTCATTGATCGTGCCGTATATGCCGCACTCGTTGTTTTCCGCTATGTCTCCAAGCACTGTTGATTTATCCAGTACTCCCGTAAGTTCTCCCGGCGAACCTTTCTCACTTCTTTTAACGCCTGTTATATTGCTCTCTACCAGATTTCCGCTTTTTAAAGCCATAAGCTTTCCTGTGTCAGTGTCATATACACCATGTCCAAGAGCTCCAAAGCTTGAGTCTTCAGGATCTATATATGTCAGTGTTCCTATGCCCTGTGTGCTGTCCCTTACCCATACTCCTATTTTGTTGCTCCCGTCCTCCAGGCATCTGACCGGATTCAGCGTGACATCTACCTTATCATCATCCCTTACTACCGTAAGTTCGAGGGTATCATCGCTG
Source organism: Clostridiales bacterium (assembly GCA_019423725.1). GTDB lineage: Bacteria > Bacillota > Clostridia > Lachnospirales > Anaerotignaceae > Metalachnospira. Next base: position 14,784 of record JAHZAW010000005.1, on the reverse strand, counting down.
TTTCTTATGGCTGCCTCAAGGGCTTCCTTGTCATTTACATATACTCCATCAGCCTCAAGGATTATATCTCCTTCCTTTAAAAGCTGCTGTGCCGGAGAATATATGTGTTTATCGCTTCCTGTAACATTTCCAGTCCCCAGTACCAGAACTCCGTCACTTTCCAGAGTTATGCCCACAGCCTGGCCTCCAGGTATGAGCATCCTTTCCTCCCCAGTGACGGCAGCAGCAGGAGCGGCCTCGCTTTCCTGCCCGTTCAGAGAGACCGGAAAGAAAGACATTACTGCCGCTGTAAATACAGAAAATAAACAAATTTTCCCAGCTTTTTTCAAAGATCTCACTTCCCTGAACACCTGCTTTTGCGAAAAAACATCTTCCGCAAAATTTAATTTAACCTTTGGGACATAAAGATATACTGGGAATGATTAAAATGCTCATACATTTAAGGATATCAAGTATTTATGGGGCTTTTGGAGATTTTTTTATTATTGATTATGGAATATTATGTAAAAATAATATCACTTGCGGTAATCCTCTTTTAAATTTATAATATTTAATAATATTTTTTATAAAAGAACAGATTTTATGAAAGGAAAATAAATATGAACAGAAAAGATACCCTCGAACTAAAACGCAGGATGAAAAAGGGTGAATGTACCTTTACAAAAATGCGTGGATGTTATGTGGATTCCCATAAGGAAATACTTGTAAATATAAATGAAACTTTTTTGAATCTTGCTGACGATGAATTTTATAAATATCTTGAAATAGCAAAAAAGACCCTTTCCGGCACCATAGGAAACAACCTTCTGGAACTGGAATTCAATCCCGAAGAAGAAAACCCCGGAGGACGCCAGAACTTTCTTTTAGGCCTCAGGGACAGCAAACTTAAAAGCGACGCCCTGGCCGACAGACTTTTCGAGCTCATAATCGAAAACTATGACTATGACGGAAACTATCTTATACTTCTTTTCCATGATGCCTATGACGTTATAGTTAAGACCAATGACAACAATAAACTTGACGAGTCCGAAGAAGTTTATGATTATCTCATATGCTCCATCTGTCCTGTGGAACTTACAAAAGCTGCCCTTGGATACAGAGAAGATGAACACAGGATAGGCCCCAGGATAAGGGACTGGGTAGTATCAATGCCGGAAAACGGATTCATATTCCCAGCCTTCACCGACAGGAGCAGTGACATCCACTCCCTTATGTTCTATACCAAAACACCCAAGGAGCCCCATAGGGATTTTGCTGAAAAAACATTCGGCTGTAAAGTAAAGCGTACGGCAGCCGAGGAAAAAACAGCATTTTCTTCCATAGTAAAAGCCATCGCGGCTGAGGATGATTCAGATGATATAGCCATAGGAATACATCAGGCACTAAGTGAGATAGCAGCAGAACAGGACACTTCCCTTTCCACTGAACCTGTCCTCCTGGATAAGAACACCATTGAAAATATGAAGATAAACGGATTTATATCCCAGGAAACAGCCGACAAAATAGAAAAGGCCTGCGAGGATGAATTTGGAGACGAACCTCCCGTTGTGGAAAACATCGTTGATACAAAGGCCCTCGAAAATCATGCCAGAAAACAGCGTGAGGCTGAGCTTCAGAAAGAAGTTGTGGAATTAAAATCCAAGCTGGAAGAGGCGGAATCGAAGTCTGCGGATCTTTCCCTGCCATGGGATACCGATGAAGGAAGGGACAGCATAGTACTTAATGTGAGCGCTGAAAAGGCTGAGGAGATAGAAACAAAAATAATAGATGGCAGAAGGTTTATCGTTATACCAATAGAGGGTGACGAGACCGCCGTCATAAATGGAATCGAGACTGAACTTTGATAAATGCTCCGGTGTGGCCAGCACCGGAGCTCTTTTTTACTGTCTTGTTCATCATATATCAGAGCCACTCTTGTATGACAATAAAAAAATATACATATATTTCCGGCTTTTATTCTGTCATCATGCTGGGAAAAGCCCGAAATCATCCATATTTATGCAGGATAACGCTGTATTTTTTACACAATTATTTATATATAAATTCCTTTTAATATAAATTTAATCTGCCTCTTTGCTGTGTTTTTATAAAAAAAAGTTGTTTTTTTTGTTCAATACTATATAATAATTGGTAGGGCAACACTTTATCAGGGCAGATGGCAATGCCCCTTAAGTAATGCTTTAGTATTATGTATAGGAGGCATTATTATGAAATATATTATGCAGTTTGGTATTATCATCGGACTGTCCCTCATTGGTGAGGTATTACATGCAGTGATCCCTCTGCCGGTCCCCTCAAGTGTCTGGGGCATGGTCCTTCTTTTTGTTCTTCTGTGTCTCAAGGTCATAAAACTGGACCAGATAGAAGAGACCGCTGACTTTCTTCTCAGCATCATGACCATAACCTTCGTACCCGTAGGAGCCAGCCTTATAACCAGCTTCCCCGCGATCAAAGACGAAATATTCGGAATATTCGCCATAATAATCGTTTCAACGGTGGTTTGTTTCTTCATCACCGGCAAGGTAGCGCAAAAAATCATTGACAGCAGTGAAAAAAATAAGAAGGGGGAATGAAAATGCTGGAAAATCTCTATGCAGGCCTATTTGGAACGGCATTTTTCGGAATAGCTCTTACCATAGCCGCCTTTAAAATCGGAATGATAATAAATCAGAAAACAAGGATGGTAATATGTAATCCTCTTTTGATATCCATAATACTGGTAATAATATTTCTTACTGTTACCGGCATAAGCTATGATACATATAATGTTGGCGGCTCCATGGTACAGTTTTTGCTGACCCCTGCCACCATTGCACTGGCTGTCCCCCTTTACAGACAGATGGAAGTGCTCAAGAAAAACTTTAAGGCTATCATATGCGCCATTTTGTCCGGCTCCATATCCTGTGCCATAACCATGTTCGTTCTTGCAAAGCTGTTCCACATATCTGACGAAGTATATTTCGGCCTTACGTCTAAATCCGTTACCCTCGCCATAGCCCTTGGAATAACCGAGGAGCTGGGAGGCATAACCGGTGTAACCTGTGTTGCCGTGGTCGTTTCAGGAATAATCGGAGCAGCATTTGTAACGGTATTCTCAAGGGTATTCAAAATAACAAATCCCATTGCCCTTGGTCTTTCAGTCGGTACTGCATCCCACGCCATAGGAACATCAAGAGCCATTCAGCTTGATGAGCTCGTAGGAGCCATGGGTTCACTGGCCATCGTCATAGCCGGAGTACTGACCGTTGTTATTGCACCTATAATGGCAGGTCTATATTAAACATAAAAAAGCTTATTCCAGTATGGAATAAGCTTTTATTTTTATTCTGATATTTCACTAAAATCCCTTGTAAGGGAATTTAGCCATTTTGTGCCTCTCATCCTTATGAGGCATATGACCGCCTTTGTCATCTCATCTATTTTCATAAAGAAGAAAACCACCAGTACGGGGGCCTTAAACACAAAGGCCATGACGAGGGCAAGGGGTATTGCTAAGAGCCAGAGGCATCCAACTTCCGTCCTCATACAGAACTTTGTGTCTCCCGCTCCCCTGAGCGCTCCCATAATAAGTGTCATATTCACTGAACAGCAGATCGTTATAAAGGCAAATACGGTCATTATCTGGTCCGCCAGCATCTTCGTTTCATCGGGAACATTGTAAAATCCGATAAATGCTTTTTTCACTGCCAATATGAATATGCAGGCGATAAGTCCCATTATAAAGGAAAGGTTCCTGAAGGCTCTTGCCCTGTTTTCCGCCTTTTCCATGTTATTTTCACCTATGGCCATTCCGACCAGCACCGCCGCCGCATTGGCAACACCCATTATTATTACCGTCGAAAGCTGCTGTACCACACCAGCTATGGAGTTTGCTGCCACAGGATCGCCGATGGAATAGGTAATATGCCCGAGGATAGCTGCCTGTGCCGAAGTTGCCAGGGACCACATAAGCTCATTTATTACCACGGGAGTACCGTTTTTTACCACATCTCCCGCAAGCACCTTATTATGGCCTAAAAGACAGCTTATTTTGAATTTCAATCTTTTATCTATGACAAGGACATATGTAACGGTTATTATAAACTCAAAAAGCCTTGCCGTAAGGGTTGCGATGGCTGCTCCCTGTATACCCAGAGCCGGTGCTCCCAGATTTCCGAATATGAGCACCCAGTTAAGAAATACGTTTGTACAAAACGATACCACTGAGCTTATTACTGAAACCCTTAATACCTGTATGCTCCTTAAGGCCGAAAGCAGAGTGTTGCTTATGGCAAATGTAAAATAGGCATATCCAAGTATCCTCAAATACTGAGAGCCCCTCATTATTATTTCCTCATTATTTGAGTATAAGCCCATTACCCTTTCCGGCACCGTCAAGACCGTGACTCCAAAAATTATGCCAACAGCTATGGCCAGCTTCAGCACAAAGGAGAAAATATCCCTTATGGGTTTAAGTTCTCCCTTTCCCCAGTACTGGGCGCACAGCACAGATGAACCGCTGGCTATTCCAAAGGTCAGCACCTGAAGTATAAAAAACGGCTGATTGGCCAGTGCTGAGGCTGAAAGCAGCACACCTGTTGTATCAGCTCTTCCAAGCATTACCGTATCCATAAGGCTTGTCCCAAGAGTTATAAGGTTCTGTAGGGCAATGGGTATGGCAATGGCAAAAATATTCCTGTAAAAATTGTTTTCAGTCTTCATAAAAACTCCCCTGATCAAACTGTTTTATCCATTATCCACCTTTATCCTGTTTATATGCATTAAATTACAGTTAACAATTTTATCATACACCTATGGCAATTGCAATGACTGCCCCACGTTTAGCCCTTTAAACACTTTGAGGCTTTCAGGCTGGAATATTTTTGACATATTTTTGTTATTAATACGTTTTTCCTACATCTTATTGACTTTTTGTTATTGCTGATATATACTATGGAGCAGAGTACTAAGGACGTACGAAGGGGGACACCACCGCGGGTGTCTGCTTTCGTATGTCCTTTATTTTTTCTAAAAAAGGAGATCTTATTATGAAAAGAAGTATGAAGAAATTAGTTGCTGCCGCAATGCTTACGGCAGTGGGAGTTGCTCTTTCAGCCTTTGCCATTCCCGTAGGTGCATCAAAATGTTTCCCCATCCAGCATCTTATCAATGTGGTGGCAGCAGTTACACTTGGTCCTTCCTATGGAGTGCTTGCGGCATTCTGCACATCTCTCATAAGGAATATCGCCGCAACCGGAAGCCTCCTTGCCTTCCCCGGAAGTATGGTCGGAGCTTTCCTTGCCGGAATGGTATATAAGAAAACAAAAAGCATCATCCCCACCTGCATCGGAGAAGTATTTGGCACAGGTATTTTAGGCGGTATGCTCTGCTATCCCATTGCGACACTCATTATGGGAAATGAGGCAGCGTTATTTACATATGTTATGCCCTTCTTAGTAAGTACAGTGGGCGGCTCCATAATAGCTCTCATAATCCTTTTAGGCATGCAGAAAACAGGTGCATTATCATATATCCAGAATATGATGAACTCCGATAAAAAACATGCTTAAATAATTAAATAAGTAAGCAGCGATTTTATCGTTTCTTAATAAAGGCGGTCATCATCCCCCTCCAAAACAAAACTCCCGGTATGCCTATCCTCATACCGGGAGTTATGATTTTATATTTAATTATAGGAATTAAGTATGAGCCATGCTGTAGTGCTCATCTTAAAGCCTGAATCCATGCTTTTTTTCTGTATGAATCTGTGAGCCTCTGGCTCTGTCATACTGCATTTGTCCATGAGGATAAGTTTCGCCTGCTGGATGATCTCCTTTTCCGAATCGCTCCTCTGAGTTATCACCGAGGAAACCTTTTTATGCTGCAGATCACCAAGCATTTCTATCGAAGAATAAAGATCCTGTTTTTTAAGCGGTGTCGGAAGCTTGCATACGCTGTCATTCTCGCACATATCGAGCATAGCCGGCTTTCCTACCGCCAGTACCATTCCCGAATCTCCAATATCGTAAGCAAGATCATCGGCTGTCATATCTATAAGCTTATAACCGCATACGATTATAGCCCCTCCGATATTTCTCGCCGCTCTTATGGCTTCTTTACCCGTTTTACAAAGCTTATACGGTGAATATCCTCCTGTTTCAAGAATTTCGGCAATTCGGTTTCTGTTATTGTCATTTCCGAATGCTACTATTATCTTATGCATACCGTGGTCGCCCTTCCATAAATGCCTCAACTAAAATTTGTACCTTATTATAAAACTGTCAAAAATCTATGTCAAACAAATATTACAGACCCCTTATGGGGAGAAATTTATATAAATTATACAATACTATCACTTATATTTCTCTTCTCCACTTAATTATACGTTTTTCAAGTATGTTTATGACAGCAACTACTATCATAGCCACAGCTGAAAGCAGAACAATCGGCGCGAATACCCCCGCACCATCCAGCTGTGTCATCATTCTCTTGCTGAAATATCCAAGTCCGCTCTGGGCTCCAAGCCATTCGGCTATGGCAGCTCCGATGACGCTTAAGGGCACGGCCATCTTTATGGCTGAAAAGAAATTCGGCAGAGCCGTGGGCAGCTTAAGGATAAAAAATATGTCCTTCTTTGAAGCTCCATAGGTAATGAGCATCTCCTCTATCTCCCTCTTTGAAGCCTTAAAGCCGTCAAATACAGTTATTGTTATGGGGAAGAAGGTCATAAGTATTGTAACTAATACCTTGCTCCATATGGAATACCCAAACCACAGTATGAAAAGAGGAGCAATGGCTGTTGTGGGTATGGTCTGTGATGCGATTATTATGGGATAAAGCGCCTTTTCAGCCCTGGGGAAAAGGTCCATTAGGACCGCAAGGGCAACTCCAAGCACCACTGATATGATAAGTCCAATGGCCGTTACTCCCATGGTCGCCGGCAGATGTACCGTAAAAAGCGTTACCCTAAGCTCCCAAAGCTTTTTGATTACCTCTATGGGTGAAGGAAGTATGTAGGCGGCATTTATGCCCATGGCCGCTGCCTGCCATATGATAAGAAGTATGAATGTCAGTATCAAAGAAGGTAAATTCAGTTTATTTTTCATTTTACACCCTTCTTTCTGAGTTTTGATATGAGCGTTTCCTTCAGGTCAGCTATGTCCGCTCTTTTGAGTTCTTCCCTCTTTCTGGGATAATCCATGGGCACTTCCACACAGTCAATGGACGAAAAAGGCCTGTCCTGTATTACAAATATCCTCTTTGAAAGGAATACCGCTTCCTCGACATCGTGGGTTATGAATATTATGGTCTTACCGGAATCCTGCCACTGGCTCAAAAGCCATTCCTGCATGTCCACCCTCGTAAGATAGTCAAGGGCCGAAAAAGGCTCGTCCAGAAGGAGCATATCGGCTCCCGCAAGCAGTGTCCTGGCAAAGGCTACCCTCTGTTTCATTCCTCCTGACAGATCCTTGGGGTATTTATCAGCGTATCCCGAAAGTCCAACCTGTTCAAGTGCTTCCCTGCATGCTTCCTTCTGTTTGTCAGAAGGCACATTCATTATCTCCATGGGAAGGCATACATTTTTTTCAATGGTCCTCCAGGGAAGAAGAAGATCCTTCTGGGGCATGAATGAACTATAGTTTTTCTGTGTCTCTATGGATTTTCCATTTACCATTATTTCTCCGCTCTGGGGCTTTTCAAGACCATTTATGAGCCTGAATATGGTACTCTTTCCACATCCGCTGGCACCTATTATGGAAACAAACTCTCCATCCCCTATGCTGAAGGAAAGATCCCTCATCATGGGTTCCTCGTCCTCATCATATTTGAATGTCACATTACGAAATTCCAGCATGTTCACATCTCCTTATTGTAGGCCATATCCCAGAATCCGTATTCGTATCTTCCACAGTTTTTGAATACTTCTTCCAGATATTCGGCCCTTTCTTCGGAAATATTTTCGCCCAGCTCATTTACCAGGTCGATTATATCCTGTGTGCTGTCTATGTATTCCTTACTGGAATAGCCCTCTATCCATTCTCCAAATGTCTCATTTTCAAGGGCTCCAGGTATCTTGGCGTGATGCTCTCCTATGAACTGATAGCTCCAGGCGCAGCTCAAAACAGCCACAAGCACTTCCAGTTCTCCGCCTTTATTGGCCACATCCAGCATATATGATGTATATGACTGGTTCAAAAGGGATGTTTTAGCCTCAGCCACCTCTTCAGGAGTTATGCCAAGTCTGGCCATATATTTTTTGTGTATTTCCATCTCGCCGTCCAGGGTCTCTTTCACCATAAGGGCAAATCTGCGCATTATGTCCTCTCTCCTGCTCTTAAGTATACCAAAGGCAAATACCTTGGAGTATTCCAGAAGGTAACGGTAATCCTGTATCATATAAAATCTAAATCTGTCTATATCAAGACTTCCATCGGCTATGCCCTTTACAAACGGATGCTCCAGATAGCTTTTCCAAAGGTCTTCCGTCGTCCTGTAAAGTCTTTCGGCCAGTTTCATAAATCATCATCCTTTCAATATCTGCCGTATAATTTTGTCATTCTCAATATTTTTTCCGCCAGCTCATCGGTGGCAGCACCTTTTTCCATTCTCCATTTCCAGTTTCCAAAGGCTGTGCCTGGTATATTGGTCCTAGCGTCCTTTCCTAGTTCCAGATAATCCTGCATCTGGGTGATGAACATGTCAGCCACCGAGGCCATTCCACCTCTGATTATGCCGAAATTGAAGTTATCATATTTATTAAGGCCAAAGTATTCTTTGGCAAATTCTATTTCCTTCCTGCCGCCTTCTTCTTCCCATTCCATTATGGTGGCATTATCATGGGTGCCTCCATAGCAGACGCAGTTTCTATCATATTTATGGGGAAGATAATCGCTGTTTCCGCTTTCGTCAAAGGCAAACTGCAGCACCTTCATCCCGGGAAATCCTGAATCCTTCAGCAGCTGCCTTACTTCGTCCGTAAGTATGCCAAGATCCTCCGCGATTATTTCAATTCCCGGGAACCATCCCTTTATCCTGTTGATAAAATCTATTCCCGGTCCTTTACGCCATTCTCCATTGACCGCTGTTTTCTCTCCGGCGGGAACTGCCCAATAGCTTTCAAGGCCTCTGAAATGGTCTATCCTTATGACATCATAGAGCTTCTCAGCTGCTCCGATCCTTCTTATCCACCAGCCGTAGCCGTCATTTTTCATGCTTTCCCAGTCATAGAGAGGATTTCCCCACAGCTGTCCGTCCTCCGAAAAATAGTCCGGCGGCACACCAGCCACATCGACGGGCATATTTTCCTCATCCAGAAGGAAATTTTCCGGTGACGCCCAAACATCAGCCGAATCCATAGCCGCATAAATGGGTATGTCCCCTATAAATTTAACGTCCTTCTCTTCAGCATATTTTTTGAGCCTGTCCCACTGTTTGAAGAACAGATACTGCACATATATATGGTAATTTATGTCATCCTTAAGCTCTTTTCTATATTTTTCAACGGCCTCTTTCTTCCTGAGCCTTATATCCCTCTCCCATTCATACCAGGGCTGTCCGCCAAAATGCTCCTTAAGGGCTCTATATAGACCGTAGTCATATATCCAGGATACGTTTTCTTCAGCAAAGGCCTCAACTTCCTCCTCAGCCTTTTTATATCCTTTCAAATAGGCTTTTTTGAGTATTTTTGTCTTATTTGCTATGACCTTTTCATAGTCCAC
>JAHZAW010000005.1:0-5076 GCA_019423725.1 Clostridiales bacterium | reverse complement strand
ACATCACCGGTTCCCCAGTCCAGTAAATCCAATTCCTTTTTATCCACCAGTCCTTCTTCTGCCAGCTGGCCAGGATCGATAAAGTTAGGATTTCCGGCAAATACCGACAGGCTGGAATATGGCGAATTGCCGCAGTCCGTTGGTCCCATGGGAAGGACCTGCCAGTATTTTTGTCCGGCATCATTCAAAAAATCTATAAAATCATATGCCTCTTTCCCAAAGTTGCCTATGCCATAGGCGCCCGGCAGGGAAAATACCGGCATTATTATTCCACTTGCTCTTTTCATAAGATCTCTCCGTTAAAAATCATATTATTTTTATGGTGGTCCATTTGCCGCTCCTATACCTGTATACAAAAAGTGCGGCCCTAACGAACCAGTCTATTATCATGGCTATCCATACGCCCATTACTCCCATTTCAAAATAGCTTCCCATAAGTATTCCAAAGCCTATCCTGAATATCCACATGGACACAACGCTTATTATCATGGTGAACTTAGCGTCATTGGATGCTCTAAGGGTATTGGGCAGAGTAAAGGCTATGGGCCATATTACCACGGCAAAAAATCCATGCATGGTAAGCAGCTCCTCCGCAAGCATACCTGTACCGCTGGAAAGATTATATGCCCTTATTATGAGAGGAAGGGCCAGAATAATGGCTATATTAAGTATAAGATGCATGATATATGTAAGCTTTATAAGTTTTTTAGTATAATATCTTGCCTGGTCATAATTCCCGGCTCCTACACACCGGCTTACCACAGTGACCACCGCCACTCCAATGGCAAGTCCAGGCATAAGCTGGAACATGGACACCACATTTCCCACAGCGTTTGCCGCAACAGCCATGGTCCCCAGGCCGGAAATAAAACTCATAAGCATTATTTTGCCCAGCTGGAAAAGGCTGTTTTCTATACCATTTGGTATTCCTATCATCAATATTCTCTCAACCATCAGCTTATCCGGCTTGAGCCGTATTTTTTTGCCGAGGTGTACGGTCAGCTTAGGATTTTTAAGAAGCACTATTATTACTACCGCAGCCACTATCCTGGATACGAGGGTTGGTATGGCTACACCTTCCACGCCTCTGTGGAAACCATAAATGAGTATGGCATTACCTATTACATTTATGGAATTCATAAGCAGTGATGTATTCATGGATATTTTAGTATTTCCCATGGCTCTGAACATGGCGGCACCACAGTTATATATGGCCAAAAAAGGTATGGCCGCAAACACTATCAAAAGATATGTATTGGCATAGGCTTTTACATCGGCTTCTATCTTTCCAAAAAGCACATTCAGTATAAAGCCCCTTCCTAAATACATAATTACTGTAACCACAATGGACATAAGTATTATTAGGGTAAAAAGCTGGTCACAGCTTTCGCAGGCCTTTTCAGGACGTTTATTTCCTAAATACTGTCCGGCCACAACCGCTCCTCCAGTGGCCACTGATGAAAATATAAAAAACAACAGTATATTTATTGAATCCACCAGAGATACCGCTGAAACGGCCGCCTCCCCCACAGACGCCACCATTATCGAATCAGCCATTCCGACCATTATTGAAAGCAGCTGCTCTATTATTAGCGGAAAAATAAGTTTTCTTAGATCAGAATTTTTGAACATAAGTTCATCTTTACTTATATTTTTTGATAATGACGACATAAAATACCCCAATCCTTCAATTTTCAAAACAATGACTAATCTTTTTAATTATACTCCCATTTAAACCTAAAGCCAAGTATATACCTTTTTATTGGCTGCAAATTTATATTAGATAAATTTTTTAATAAATATTGAATATGGTATTGACAAATACGCAAATTGGTAGTACCATTATTATACAAAGATTGGTAGAACCAAATATATAAATTCTTATAAAGGAGGAAGGCATTATGATAAATAAAAATTTTAATCAATACAACACTACAGATCGAATGGCAGCATACATATACCTTTCTCTTCTATTATGCATAGCCGCAGTAGCTGTGTATAAATTCACATCCCTATTTTAAACAGAATTTATATATATCCATGAATAATTTTCCCTTATCCCCAAAGGGAAACATTTATCCAAATCTTTAGAAAAGCTGGACATAAAATGTCCGGTTTTTTTCTGTTTACGGGCAAAAATATTAATAGGTATATCTTTAATAAAAACTTTTGAAACTTTCCAAAAACCTATTGACAAAAGAACAAATTGGTAGTACCATTTAAGTAGATAAAAGATTGGTAGTACCAATAGCTAAGGATAGGAGGGATCAATATGAAAAACACCAATATAATCGATCTGCAGGAAAGGAAAACAAACTCAAACCCCTCTGTCCTCATAACGGTCAGAAGGTCAACAGACTTAACTGAACAGCCTAAGGAAAGACGATATACCGCAGCATAAATTTATTAGGACGTACCCTTTAATATAATTAAAATTGATTTGTGAGGAGGATTCGCTATGAAAAAAAGAAGAAGGTTTTTTACAGACTCAACAACATTTGATGTAGCTTATTTACTGGACAATTCACCCGATGACAGAAAACACAGCAGCCGTTCCAAAGGCATCAAACGCGAAGACATTGAAAAGGAACTCTACAGCGAATAACAGTAAATTAGAATAAAAATCTTAAAGCAGGATACTTAGTTATCCTGCTTTTTTTATCTTAATGTCCTATTATTACATAATTACATTAAAATAAATACAATACATATTACCAAACTTAAGTTGTATTATGACATTATGCACAAAAACAGCCTTTGTTCTATATGTCTCAAAGACCTATGTTTTTTAAGGTATTTTTTTAATTTTTTTAGCAAAAACTATTGACATTTTCCTTTATTGGTAGTACCATATCATCAAGAAAAGAGATTGGTACAACCAATCAGATAATAAGAGGTATTAAAAATGGACATAGCACTAGGAAATCTAAACAAAGCTAATATTTCTTTAAACCCCATGGTTTTGAATATGATCCGCCGTTCCACAGACTTCACAGAACAGCCTAAGGAAAGACGTTCAGATAGATTTTAATTAGTTAATTATAAAAATTTATATATCAAGTAACTGAAAGGTGGAAATTACTATGAGACATTTTACAAAATCAACAACATTCGACGTTAACTACTTATTAAATGGAAAAGAAGAAAAAGCACACAAAAACAACCACAAAAGAGGATTCAACAACGAAGCAATGTTCGATGTTGAAAATCTTTTAGAAAAATAATTTTTTATTTCCCTTACTAAATTATTCAAATACTTACAGATCAAAAATAAAACCCGTTCAAACGGGTTTTATTTTTTTGTTCCCCTGCTTTCACTGGTCAGGCTGCAAACAATAAAATAAGGAACTCAAATCGAGTTCCTTAATAAGAGGGGATTCTGTTTTCTGTCAAATTATTTCTGTCTGGGAGAACTAATCATCAGAAAATTTACTATGACAGTTGATCTTGCGTCTGCTAGCTATGTATTTATTATAATGCACGATTGTTTTTTTGTCAATACAATCTTAAATCAACATATACAAAAACCGCCGCATTTAAATGCGGCGGCAGAAGGAATTACTCATAAATGTTATATGCAAAATGGGGAAACATAAAACATCTAATATGGTAGTACCATTTATCAATATAATAGTTTCAAAAGTATCATTTGTCAATTATAAATTAATAAAAAATTATTACATAATAATTAAGAAATGGAAAAAATAAAAAGCCGGCACAACCGGCTTTATTTTTTAGATATATATTTGTCTATTACATCATAATGTCTGTTTACGGCAAATACGCCTCTCTCGACGTTTCCCTCAACGATGCTCATAAGCATATCCTTATGGAGCTCCGAAAGGACGTCACCCTCATTGGCAATGACACATTCCCTGGCCATTGAAATAAATTTCTCCATTGTTCTTGAAAGGGAGTCATTTATTATTTCCATAAGTTTATTATCGGCATATTTGGATATGAGCATATGTATCTCCTTATCCAGAAATACAGCTCTATTAGCTTCACATTCCTTGAGGCGCTCGATCATTTCCTCAATTTCTTCCATGTTATCCTTAGTAAAATTACTTATTGCCAGAACAATGGCCTGCTTATCCAAAGCCCTCCTCAGCTGGCTCACTGCCAGGTCATCGATCTGCTTGAGCATAAACATCATGCACATGGATTCTTCAATTATTCTCTGAAGGTCTCCCGTAAGATAATTTCCTGATCCCTGTCTGCAGGATATAAGTCCCATATTATCCATGGTCCTTAAGGCCTCTCTGACTGAATTTCTGCTCAGCTCCAGCTTTTCAGACAGTTCTCTTTCCGTGGGGAGCTTGTCCCCCACCTTGATCTCTCCGTTTCTTATCTTTTCCTTGACATACAGTACAACTTTTTCGTAAGCTTTATCTTTGCTTTGTTCAGGCGCGGACATATCAGCTGTTTCAGCTGCATCAGCAGCGCTGACTTCTAATTGAGTTCTGTTTTTCATCTCTATCACCTTCACCGATTATACTGTTTATATTTTAATACATTTGTAATAAAAAAACAACCAAATATCCAAACTTCGTGAATTTATTGCCAATAATTAATCAAATTTTAAGTTTTTTGTTAGTTACTAAGCGAATAAAGCCTGCTTGGCCACATGCCGCCATGTATCAAATTCAACAATATACATCAAAAACAAAATGGCACACTATCATATGATAATGTGCCACAAATTCATATTGAATAGAAATTATCTTGCAGCTTTTGCAACTTCTTCAGCGAAGTTTTCTTCTTTCTTCTCAAGACCTTCGCCAGTCTCGAAACGTACCATTCTCTTGATTGTGATAGGTGCTCCAACTTCTTTTGCAACTGTTTCGATATATTTCTTAACAGTAAGATCTCCGTCTTTTACATAGGGCTGCTCGATAAGGCAGATCTCTTTCATTTCCTTATTAAGTCTTCCCTCGATCATCTTTTCGATGATGTTAGCAGGTTTCTTAGCGTTCTTTTCGTCGTTCATAGCCTGCTGTGTAAGGATCTCTCTCTCTTTTGCAAGGAACTCAGCGGGAACGTCATCAACTGAGATGAACTGAGGATTAAGAGCAG
>JAHZAW010000049.1:15575-53588 GCA_019423725.1 Clostridiales bacterium | reverse complement strand
CTAAAGCTTTTTCTCACCCCCAGACTATCTGGGGGTTTTTCTGTAAACAAAAAGCATCTGTCCATAGAACAGATGCCAGTATATTTAAAACTATATTTTTTCAAAATAAAATTCAAAACATTATTAAGCACATTCGTCTGTGGCTCCAGCTGAGTTTCCCCATATAAAGCCTTCGAGTTTTCTGCCAAATAATCTATCTGCCCACTTAACTGATCTTCCAACAAGTATTGCGTGGATGACAGTACCTTCTCTTATTCCATATAACGTACCAAAGTAGATAAATGAAAGGATAACAGATATGGTAACTATGGTTATATCGCATACGTTTTTAGCCGTTGGAAAGGGAATATTGAATCTCTGGGCAACGGCCTGGGCAAGTCCCTCAGCAGGAAGAGCCATTACCTTTGGAGCAAGATATACCTTAACGGCAGCACCAAGAAGTACAGCACTTACAAGCGTATAAATTATCTGAAGCAGATATGTATCACAGGGAGGGAGCACAGCATTGACAAGGGCAACAGCTGAGTTCACGAAAACTCCGTATATTATAGAAAGCAGTACCTGCACAAAATTAATGACCTTAAAATTTTTGCCAAGGAGAAACCACTGTATAAAAACAAAACAGGCAAAAACTATAGCTGTGATAAGCCCCAGATTGGCGTCAAGAATAAGGCTGATCTCATTAGGCAGAGATGAGTTAGGTGAAATACCCAGGGGAGTCATTTTAGAAATGGCAATGGCTACCGCTGTAAAATATACACCGATAAGGTAAACTACTATACGCTTGATGAACTGTGAATTAATGCTTTTCATTTATCATACTCCTTTTTTAGAATTATGTTCTATATTATACAATAAGAATTTATGGCAAACAAGTATTTTTATTGTTGGTTTTGGCGTATTGTGGTAAAATTATTAAATAAATAAAAAATAAAGGAAGAATAAAATGAAAACAGAACGAAAATATACATCAGTCACAGTTACGGATAAAGCGGTCAGAGCGTTAAAGGCTGGACACCCCTGGGTGTTTTCCGATGAGATACTTGCCATAGAGGGCGGATATGAAAACGGAGATATAGTTGACGTATTATCTACAAAAAACAGATATATGGGATCCGGATTTATAAATGATAATTCAAAAATAAGGGTCAGGGTTATCTCCAATAATGCCAACGATAAGTTTGATGAGGCTTTTTGGGAAAGAAGGGTAAAATACGCCCTTGAATATAGAAAAACTGTAATGGGAAAAGATTTTAACTGCTGCAGGCTCATATTCGGAGAGGCTGACAGATTTCCTGGACTTACAGTGGACAGGTTTGGAAATGTCCTTGTGACCCAGTGTTTAAGCCTTGGGATAGACAATATAAAACATATGCTCTTTCCTATCATTGTCAAGACCCTTAGGGATATGGGTGAAAAAATAGATGTTTTATATGAGAGAAACGATGTAAAGATCCGTGAAAAAGAAGGAATGGAAGAGTATAAAGCATTCTTTGAGGGCGACGGCCTTTTAACAGATACCGACGGAAAGACCATAATTGAGGAAAACGGTATCAAATATAACGTGGATTATATAAATGGCCAGAAAACAGGATTTTTCCTTGACCAGAAATATAACAGGCTTGCGGCAGCTAAAATAGCTCCCGGAAAAAAGGTCCTTGACTGTTTTACCCACACTGGAGCCTTTGCCCTTAACTGTGCAGCTGCTGGGGCTGAAATGGTGACAGCGGTGGATGTGTCAAAGGATGCCGTCGAGATGACAAGAAAAAATGCTGAACTTAATGGATTTAAAAATATGGACTTCGTATGCGCCGATGTTTTTGATCTGCTTACTGAAATAGCTGAGAGCGGTAAAAAGCCCTATGACTATATAATCCTTGATCCTCCTGCGTTTACAAAGAGTTCTGCAACGGTCAAAAATGCTGAGAGGGGATATAAGGAAATAAATATGAAGGCCATGAAGATACTGCCAAGGGGCGGATATCTCTCAACATGTTCTTGTTCACATTTTATGAAGGATGAGCTTTTCAGGAAGATGCTCTGGTCAGCGGCAGCTGATGCCGGGGTCGAACTTAGACAGATAGAGGCTAGACAGCAGGCACCGGACCACCCCATACTTTGGAATGTTCCTGAAACGGATTATCTTAAGTTTTATATTTTCCAGATAGTGTGATATGGAAAATTAATCTAATAATTTATAATTCTGTCAAAAAAATATTTTTGTTGGTTTTTGATAGATTTTGTTTAAACTCATTATTTAATTTGTTTAATGGGCATATTGGATTAAATTGAGTTGGATGTTAAAATAAAAAAGTAAAGAGGCCTTCCGTAACTGACGGAATTATGGGGTTTACCATAGGGGAGCGGAAGGAATAAGGTTTTTGTCGACCGTCTGGGCAGTTTTTATCAATACACAAGGGATAGGACTGTCCTTTTTTATTTGCGTTATACGCAAATCACTTTCCATTTTACAATTTATATCCGGAGGTATTTTTTTATGAAAAAGGTAGCTATTATTATGGGCAGCGATAGTGATCTTCCTGTAGTAGCAAAAGCGTTTGACAAGCTTGACGAATATGGCGTGCCTTATGAGGTGCACGTTTATTCAGCGCACAGAACGCCTGAGGAAGCAAAAGCATTTTCTGAAAGTGCAGCTGATAACGGATTTGGAGTTATAATTGCGGCAGCCGGTATGGCGGCGCACCTTGCGGGAGCAATCGCAGCAAATACGACACTCCCTGTTATTGGAATACCCGTAAAAAATGATACATTAAGCGGCATGGACGCTCTTCTTTCAACGGTTCAGATGCCATCAGGCATACCTGTAGCAACTGTAGCCATAAATGGAGCTGCCAATGCCGCTTTGCTTTCTGTACAGATCCTTGCTTTAACTGAAAAGGATCTTGCTGATAAGCTTAAGGCTGACAGAGCAGCAAATAGAGAAAAGATTCTTGCGAAAAATGCAGATGTAACAGCTAAATACAGTAAAACTAATTTTTAAAAAGAATAAAAGGAGAAAATAAAAATGGAAAAAAAGGAACAGTTATACGAAGGCAAGGCAAAGAAAGTTTACGCTACTGAAAATCCGGATTGATGTATCGTCTCATATAAAGAGGACGCTACAGCATTCAATGGAGAGAAAAAGGGCACTATCGTAGGCAAGGGCTCCATCAACAATAGAATGACAAATATGCTTATGCAGGTCCTTGAGAAAAAAGGTGTGCCTACACACTTTGTAGAAGAACTTAACGACAGAGAAACAGTAGTTAAAAAAGTAAGCATCGTACCCCTTGAGGTAATTATCAGAAATATTTCAGCAGGCTCTTTTGCTAAACGTTTCGGCGTTGAGGAAGGAATCGTTTTTGATGAGCCTACAATTGAATTTTCATATCAAAATGATGAACTTGGCGATCCTCTTATGAACGCTTATCATGCAATAGCCCTTAAGCTTGCCACAAGAGAAGAGATCGAGACAATAAAGAAAATGGCATTTACAGTTAATGACACCCTTAAGGCATATTTCTTAGGACTCAACATTAAACTTGTAGACTTCAAGATCGAGTTTGGAAGACTTGCTGATGGAACTATAGTTCTTGCTGATGAAATTTCACCTGACACATGCAGACTTTGGGATAAGGATACCAATGAAAAACTGGATAAGGATCGTTTTAGAAGAGACTTAGGCGGTACTGAGGAGGCTTACCAGGAAGTTATGCGCCGTTTAATGGGGGAATAATCAGATGAGTTCATTAAGAGAAGAATGTGGTGTATTTGGAATTTTCGCAAATGAGACATGCGACCTTGCACCAATGACATATTACGGACTGTTTGCCCTTCAGCATAGGGGACAGGAAAGCTGTGGTATCGTAATAAATGATGACGGACTGTTCAGTTCACATAAGGATATCGGCCTTGTAAACGATGTATTTACAAAGCCGGTCATTGAAAAACTTGGCCAGGGAAATATGGCCGTTGGACATGTAAGATATGGCACAACAGGAAGCAATGACAGAGCCAATGCTCAGCCCATAGTCGTAAACCATATCAAAGGCAGAATGGCCCTTGCACACAATGGAAACCTTGTAAATTCAATGGAACTTAGAGAAGAACTTGAGATGAACGGTTCCATTTTCCATACGACCAGCGACACAGAAGTAATTTCATACATAATCATAAGAGAAAGAATAAACTGTTCATCAATTGAAGAAGCGGTAAACAGGGCTATGTATAAGATAAAGGGTGCTTATTCTCTTGTTATCATGTCACCCTCAAAGCTTATCGCTGCAAGAGATGAAAGAGGTTTCAGACCCCTCTGTTATGGTATTACAGATGACGGCAAATATGTGGTAGCCAGCGAAAGCTGCGCCCTTGACGCCGTAGGAGCTACACTCATAAGGGACCTTAAACCCGGCGAGATAGTTGTATTTGATAAAGACGGAGTACGCACCATAGAAGACCACTGCGGAAAGGCTGAACCTTCTATGTGTGTATTTGAATATATTTATTTCGCACGTCCTGACTCAGTCATCGATGGACATTCAGTTCATAACGCAAGGCTCAGAGCGGGCACATTCCTTGCCCTTGAGCATCCTGTACAGGCAGATATAGTAATCGGCGTACCTGATTCAGGAATAGATGCGGCCATAGGATATTCAAGGCAGTCAGGAATACCCTATGGAATAGGCTTTATAAAGAATAAATATATCGGCAGAACATTCATAGCTGCCGGTCAGAAATCAAGAGAAGATAAAGTAAAAATAAAACTCAATCCTGTTTCTGAAACAGTTAAGGGAAAGAGAGTAGTACTTATCGATGATTCCATCGTAAGGGGAACAACAAGTAAAAGGATAGTTCAGCTTTTAAGAAACGCTGGAGCAAAGGAAGTACATATGAGAGTTTCAGCTCCTCCTTTTACCAATCCCTGCTACTATGGAACGGACATAGATTCAAGGGAAAACCTTATCGCAAATCATCATACAGTTGAAGAAATAGCGGAGATCATAGGTGTTGACAGTCTTGGTTACCTTAACACTGAATATGTGAGCCTGCTTGCGGGTGGAAGCCACTGCGGCGGATTCTGTGCAGCCTGCTTTGACGGCAAGTATCCCACAGAAGTGCCCAAGACAGCGTCTAAGAGCAGATTTGAACAGAAAATAACAGAGGGAAAGAAGGCGAGAGAAAATGAAGAGCATGAGTGAGAGCTATAAGGCAGCTGGTGTTGACATCACAGCCGGCTACAAGGCTGTAGAACTTATGAAACAGCATATAGCAAGAACTATCACAGCAGGTGCGGCATCTGATATCGGTGGATTTGGCGGACTTTTTGAGCTGGACATAACAGGAATGGAAAGACCTGTTCTTGTAAGCGGTACAGACGGTGTGGGAACAAAGCTTAAGCTTGCATTTATTATGGACAAGCACGATACCATCGGCATCGACTGTGTTGCCATGTGCGTCAATGACATCATCTGCTGCGGAGCAAAGCCCTTATTCTTCCTTGACTACATTGCCTGCGGAAAAAACGTGCCTGAAAAGATCGCTGAGATCGTTAAGGGCGTAGCTGAAGGCTGTGTACAGTCAGGGGCAGCGCTTATTGGCGGAGAAACAGCTGAAATGCCCGGTTTTTATGGCATAGATGAATATGACCTGGCTGGATTTTCCGTTGGTGTAGTTGATAAGAAAAAGGTATTTGATAACAGCACTGTAACAGAGGGCGATATTATAATCGGACTTCCTTCCAGTGGAGTTCACTCAAACGGATTTTCTCTTGTCAGAAAGGTTTTTGATATAGAAAACAAAGATATTAAAGCTCCCGTTGAAGAGCTTGGAGGAAGATCCCTTGGAGAAGTTCTCCTTACACCCACAAAGATATATGTTAAGCCTGTGCTTGCCCTTTCAGAGCAGGTAACGATAAAGGCTGTTTCCCATATAACTGGTGGCGGATTCTATGAGAATATTCCCAGAAGCATACCTAAGGGCTACAGCGCTAAGATCGATAAGTCAGCCCTTAAGATACTTCCCATATTTGACCTTATAGCTAAGACAGGAAATATCCCTGAAAGAGATATGTTCAATACATTCAATATGGGTGTTGGCATGAGCATTATCGTAAACAGCGCCGACAGGGATAAAGCCCTTGAAATACTTAAGGCTAATGGCGAAGATGCTTATGTTATAGGCGAAGTTGTTAAGAGTGATGAAGGTGTTATAATCGCTTAACGGAGGCAGAAAATGGATAAAAAAACTAAAATAGCTGTCTTTGTCTCCGGAGGAGGAACGAACCTTCAGGCACTTATAAATGCCGAAAAAACAGGGATAATAAAAAGCGGAAAAATAGTTCTTGTAATCTCAGACAATCCTGAGGCCTATGCCCTTGAAAGAGCAGAAAACAACGGTATCAAAACCGCTGTAGTTGTAAAGAAAAAGGGCTGCCAGAAGGAATTTGAGCAGGAGATATCAAATATCCTTGAGGAAAACAAAATCGAAATGATAATCCTTGCGGGATTTATGTGCATATTAAGTGCTGATTTCACATCAAAATGGCCGGAAAGGATAATCAATATCCATCCTTCGCTTATACCATCATTCTGCGGCAAGGGCTGTTATGGGCTTCATGTGCATGAAAAGGCTTTGGCCTATGGGGTAAAAGTCACCGGCGCAACAGTTCATTTTGTTAATGAGATACCTGATGGCGGCAGGATAATAAGCCAGAAGGCTGTTTATATTGAAGATGGAGACACGCCTGAAATATTACAGAAAAGGGTAATGGAACAGGCAGAATGGATACTGCTTCCCGCTGCGGCTGAAAAAGTTGCCGGGGAAATAGCTGAAAAAGGAGAAAGCTATGGACATTTATAAGATAAATAATATTGGCGAACTTATAAAAGACAATGAATATGTTGGCAGAGGAATAGTCATCGGAAAGACTTCCGATGGTACAAAGGCTGCCGTAGCTTATTTTATAATGGGAAGAAGCGAAAACAGCAGGAACCGTATATTTAAGGAAGAGGACGAAGATATAACAATATATCCCTTTGATGAGTCTAAAGTCGAGGACCCCAGCCTTATAATATACCATCCCATAAGAGTGATCGATAATAAACTCATCGTTACAAACGGCGACCAGACCGACACGATTTATGATTATGTCAAAGAGGGAAAAACATTTAAAGAAGCTCTTGAAACAAGGCAGTTTGAGCCTGATGCTCCAAACTATACACCAAGGATAAGCGGTATGCTGACCTTTGATGGAGGAGACTTTAAATATTCCATGAGCATACTCAAGTCTTTGGACGCTGATGGAACTGAATGTGCCAGATATACATTTGATTATAAACCTATGAAAGGCCTTGGCCATTTTATCCATACCTATGAATGTAACGGTAACCCCATCCCCACATTCCAGGGCGAGCCTGAAAGGGTGGAGGTACCAAATGATATAGATGAGTTTGCTGAAAACTTATGGAATAATCTCAATGATGATAATAAAATCTCACTTTATGTCAGATATATAGATCTGGGCGATGGAGCTGTTCAGAGCGTAATGTATAATAAAAACCTTATGTAATGTGTCATAAAAAAGGAGAACGATTATGAAAGAATTTGAGCTTAAATATGGATGCAATCCAAATCAGAAACCTTCAAGAATATATATGGAAGGCGGAAAAGACCTTCCCATAGAGATATTGAACGGCAAACCCGGTTATATCAACTTTCTTGATGCGTTCAACAGCTGGCAGCTGGTAAAGGAGATAAAGGAAGCTCTTGGAGTATGCGCTGCTGCATCTTTCAAGCATGTCAGTCCCACATCCGCTGCAGTTGGAATCAAAATGAGCGATAAGCTCAAAAAAGCCTGCTTTGTAGACGATATTGAAGGCCTTGACGATTCACCCCTTGCCTGCGCATATGCCAGAGCCAGAGGTACAGACAGAATGTCATCATTTGGTGATTTCATAGCCCTCAGTAATGTCTGCGATAAGATCACAGCATCTATCATCAAAAGAGAGGTATCTGATGGAATCATTGCTCCCGGATATACCGATGAAGCTCTTGAAATTCTTAAATCAAAGAGAAAGGGTTCATACAATATAATAAAGATCGACCCTGACTATGTTCCCGATGAAATAGAGAAAAAACAGGTTTTTGGAGTTACATTTGAACAGAAGAGAAACAACTTCAAGATCGACAGAGAACTTTTAAAGAATGTTGTTACTAAAAATAAAGAAATACCTGAAAGTGCAGTAAGGGACCTTATAGTAGCACTAATAACACTTAAATATACACAGTCAAATTCAGTATGCTTTGCCGTTGATGGACAGGCAATAGGAGTAGGTGCTGGCCAGCAGTCAAGGATACACTGTACAAGACTTGCTGGAAATAAAGCTGATATATGGCATTTAAGACAGCATGACAAAGTCCTTGGACTTCCCTTTAAATCAACATTGGGAAGACCTGACAGAGACAATGTCATCGACCAGTACATATCAGAGGATGATAGGGACGAACTCCTTGAAAACTGGGAAAAATACTTCGAATATAAACCCGAACCCCTTACTAAGGAAGAAAAGAAAGAATACCTTGGAAAAATAAGGGGTGTTGCCCTCGCCAGTGATGCTTTCTTCCCCTTCGATGACAATATCGAAAGAGCAAGAAAGAGCGGCACAGACTATATCGCAGAGCCCGGCGGTTCAGTGCGTGACGATATTGTTATCGACTGCTGTGATAAATACGGCATAGCCATGGCATTTACAGGAATGAGACTGTTCCACCACTGATATAACGGAGGATAGGATATATGAAAATAATGGTTGTAGGCGGTGGCGGAAGAGAACACGCCATAATTAAAAAAATAAAAGAAAACAAGAATGTAAGCGAAATATATGCTCTTCCCGGCAACGGCGGAATAGCAGCTGACGCTGTCTGCGTTGACATCGGAGCAAAGAATATAGAAAAAATAACCGAATTCGCAAAGGAAAATAAAATAGATTATGCCATTGTTGCCCCTGATGATCCCCTTGTTCTGGGAGCTGTAGACAGCCTTCAGGCAGCAGGCATACCCTGTTTTGGACCTGAGGCTAAGGCTGCCATTATCGAAGGCAGTAAGATATTCTCAAAAAATCTTATGAAGAAATATGGCATACCTACAGCAGCCTATGAAGTTTTTGACAACGCTGAGGATGCTATGAAATATCTTGAGGACTGTAAATATCCCACAGTAATAAAGGCAGATGGACTTGCCCTTGGTAAGGGAGTAATAATCGCCCAGAATAAGGATGAAGCATTTGCTGCCGTTCATTCCATGATGGAAGATATGGTATTTGGCAAAAGCGGAACAAGGATAGTTATTGAGGAATTTTTAACAGGTCCCGAAGTATCGGTACTTTCATTTACCGATGGAAATGTGGTCGTTCCCATGATATCATCCATGGATCATAAACGTGCCCTTGATAATGATGAGGGACTTAATACCGGAGGAATGGGAACAGTCGCTCCAAATCCTTACTATACAAAGGAAGTAGCCGATGAATGCATGGAAAAAATATTTATCCCTACAATCAAGGCCATGAATGCTGAGGGCAGGACATTCAAAGGATGTCTCTATTTTGGACTTATGATAACAGAGGACGGTCCCAAGGTAATAGAATATAACTGCCGTTTCGGTGACCCTGAGACCCAGGTAGTCCTTCCTCTCCTTGAAAGTGACCTTCTTACGATAATGCAGGCAGTGACAAATGGTAAACTTGCTGAGACTGAAGTTAAATTCAGTGATAAGAGTGCCTGCTGTGTTATCCTTGCTTCAAAGGGATACCCGGTAAAATATGAGAGCGGATATGAAATAGTGCTTCCTGAAACAAAGGAAGATGAGGTCATATATGTTGCGGGAGCCAAAAAAGACGGAGATAAGCTCCTTTCATCAGGAGGACGTGTCCTTGGTGTTACCGCAACTGGTGATACTCTTAAAGAAGCCATTGACAAGGCTTATGCTCTTACGGACAGAGTTAAGTTTGATAATGGTTTTTGCAGAAAAGACATAGGCAGACGTGCACTTATGAGAAAGTGAGGATTCGCTATGGTATACAGAATATATGTGGAGAAGAAAAAAGAGCTTGCCAATGAGGCAAAATCTCTTTTAAGTGATATAAAGACCTTTCTTGGCATCAGTTCTATAGATGATGTCAGAGTAGTCAACTGTTATGATGCGGAAAATATTGACGCTGAGCTTTTTGATTACTGCAAAAAAACTGTATTTTCCGAACCTCAGCTTGATAATATCTATGAAAATATGGACTTTGGCAATGCTGTAGTTTTTGCTGTCGAATATCTTCCCGGACAATTCGATCAAAGGGCTGATTCAGCTGCCCAGTGCATACAGATAATATCCCAGAAGGAAAAGCCTCTCATAAAGACCATGAAGATATATGCTCTTTATGGAGACATCAGTAAGGATGATATCGAAAAAATAAAGAAATATGTCATCAACCCCGTGGAAGCCAGGGAGGCAGCCATTGAAAAGCCCGATACCCTTGCCATAAAATATGATATTCCCACAGAAGTAGCTGTACTTGATGGGTTCAATGATCTTGATGAGGATGGACTTAAAAAGTTCATAGCTGATAATGGTCTTGCCATGGACTTTGGAGATATAGCTTTTGTACAGGATTATTTTAAGGGAGAAAAAAGAAATCCTACAATAACTGAAATAAAGGTAATAGATACATACTGGTCAGACCACTGCAGACATACAACATTCCTTACGACCATAGACAGTGTCGAATTCGAGGATCAGCTGGTAAAGGCTGCCTATGATGAATATATGTCAGACAGAGAGGCCATAGGCGATAAAAAGCCTGTATGTCTTATGGATATAGCCACAGTGGCTGTTAAGGTCCTTGGAAAAGAAGGAAAACTTGATAAACTGGATAAATCCGAGGAGATAAATGCATGCTCCATAAAGATGGACGTTAATGTTGACGGCAAAACAGAAAAATGGCTGCTTATGTTCAAGAATGAGACCCATAACCATCCTACTGAAATAGAGCCCTTTGGTGGAGCTGCAACATGTATCGGAGGCGCCATAAGAGACCCTCTTTCAGGCCGTTCATATGTTTATGGTGCCATGAGGCTCACTGGTGCAGGAGATCCCCTTAAACCTGTCAATGAAACCATAGAAGGAAAGCTCCCTCAGCGTAAGATCGTTACAACGGCTGCTGCTGGATATTCCTCATATGGAAACCAGATAGGTCTTGCAACTGGTATTGTTGATGAGATATACCATCCTGGATATGTGGCTAAGAGGATGGAAGTTGGAGCTGTTATAGCTGCAGCTCCCATTGAGAACGTAAGAAGGGAAAGACCTGTAGACAGTGATATAGTTATTCTTTTAGGAGGAAGGACAGGCCGTGATGGCTGTGGCGGAGCCACAGGATCATCAAAGGCACATGATGTAAATTCCCTTGAAAGCTGCGGAGCAGAGGTACAGAAGGGAAATGCTCCTGAGGAAAGAAAACTTCAGAGACTTTTCAGAAATCCTGACGCAGCACGTATGATCAAACGCTGCAATGACTTTGGTGCCGGCGGCGTATCCGTTGCCATTGGAGAACTTGCTGACGGCCTTGAAATAAACCTCAATGCTGTCCTTAAAAAATACGAAGGCCTTGACGGTACTGAACTTGCCATAAGTGAGTCTCAGGAAAGAATGGCTGTTGTAGTAGCTAAAGAAGATGTAGAAAAATTCCTTTCCCTTGCTGAATCTGAAAACCTTGAGGCTTCAGTCGTGGCTGAAGTGAAGGAAAATCCCAGACTTATAATCAAGTGGAACGGAAAAAATATTGTAAATATATCAAGAGAATTTCTTGATACAAACGGAGCTGAAAAACATACAACAGTTAAAAATACAGCTCCCGTTGAATGGGAAAAGGATACAGCAGGGGCATTCCCTGAGATATATCAATCCCTCGCAAAAAACCTCAATATTTGTTCAAAAAGAGGACTTTCAGAAAGATTTGATTCTACCATAGGTGCCGGTGGAGTACTAATGCCCTTTGGAGGCAAATATCAGATGACACCTGTACAGGCAATGGTACAGAAGATACCTGTACTTGATGGTGAAACAACTACCTGCTCACTTATGAGCTGGGGATTCAACCCTTATATATCTGAAAGAAGCCCTTATCATGGAGCTTATCTTGCAGTAGTTGAGTCAGTTTCAAAGCTTATTGCCTGTGGCGCTAAATTTAAAGATGTATATTTAAGCTTCCAGGAATACTTTGAAAGACTTGGAGAAGACCCCGAAAAATGGGGCAAACCATTTGCATCTCTTCTTGGCGCATATAAGGCACAGAAAGACCTTGGAATCGCTGCCATTGGCGGCAAGGACTCAATGAGTGGTACATTTGAACACATTCATGTTCCGCCCACACTGATATCATTTGCTGTAACAACAAGCGATATAAAATATATCATATCCAATGAGTTTAAAGAAGCTGGAAGAAAGGTCGTACTTGTAAAACCTGATACGGATGAGCATGGACTCCCTGTTACTGAATCGCTTCTTAAGGTATATGATGATGTAAGCACACTTATCTCTGAAGGAAAGGTAAATGCAGCCTATGCCCTTGGTTTTGGCGGTGCAGCTGAGGCCATACTTAAAATGGCCATGGGAAATATGATAGGCTTTAGATTTGAAAGCATAGTTCCTAAGAACCTCATTTTTGAGTATAATTATGGAGCATTTGTCCTTGAGCTCAAGGATGATACAGATATCGGAATCAAGCTTGGTTATACAACTACAGAAGAAGAGATCGATTATAAATGTGACACAGTGCTTCTTAAGAACCTTATTCAGGATTATGAGGATAAACTTGAGAGCGTATATCCCTGCAATATACCTTCTGAAAACAAGAAAATCCAGAAGTTTGAGTATAAAGCATCATCTTATCCCATGCCTGTCATAAAGGCAGCTAAGCCCAAAGTGCTTATACCCGTATTTCCTGGAACAAACTGCGAATATGATTCAGCAAGGGCAGTTGAAAGAGCAGGAGCTGAGGCAGAAATATTCGTAGTAAATAACCTTACTCCCCAGGGAATAACAGAATCAGTAAGAAAGTTCGCTGATGAGATAAAGCAGTCACAGATTATATTCATTCCCGGAGGATTTTCCGGTGGTGATGAACCCGACGGATCTGGAAAATTCATAACTGCATTTTTCAGAAACGGTGCCATAAAGGAGGAAGTTACAAAGCTCCTCGAAGAAAGAGACGGACTTATGTGCGGTATATGCAACGGCTTCCAGGCTCTCATCAAGCTTGGACTTGTTCCTTATGGAAAAATAATCGATACTGATGAAAACTGTCCTACACTTACATTTAATACCATAGGCAGACATCAGTCCAAAATAGTAAGGACAAGGATAGCGTCAAATAAATCACCCTGGCTTATGAAAACAAAAGTAGATGAGGTATATAATGTACCTATCTCCCATGGTGAAGGAAGATTCCTTGCTTCTGATGAAGTTATCATGGAACTTGCTAAAAACGGACAGATAGCAACACAGTATGTTGACCTTAACGGTGACCCTACTGATGATATTAGATATAATCCCAATAATTCAGCCTTTGCCATTGAGGGCATCACATCTCCTGATGGAAGGGTCATCGGTAAGATGGGACATTCAGAAAGATGGAATGAGGGACTTTATAAAAACGTACCTGGAAATTATGACATTGGCATGTTCAAGTCAGCAGTTGAATATTATAAATAAAGATCAAATATGCGGCGGCCTTAATGGCCGCTGTTTTTTTGTTATAAAAATCCAATTGACGCATATATTCCAGTAAGGAGGGATAAATATGCTCAAAAGGAAATACAACAGAATTTTTATTTTACTTAATGGTATCAATGAAGGATTAAGTGAAAACATCAACGGAAGCTGTGACATCGAAATAATCAACGGAAAGGGCAGACTATATGCCTATGTGGGAGGAATGGGACGCCTTAAAGAGAAAGAAAGAACACTTTACCTTATATCAGCTGGGATAAAAGGTTCATTGGCTGTACCGGCCGGAAATCTTGAGATGAAAGGTACGAATGCCGTTTTAGAGACTTCATTTGATCCTGATGATATGTTTGGAAGCGGCGTAGCCGTTGAAGATATAAATACTGCGGCTGTATGGAACAGGGCAGATGGTCCGGCAAGGTCAGTTTTGGAGGGATTTGTTTCCCACAAAATAGTCTGGCTTAAAAACCTTGAAATTTACGGAGAAGAAAAACCGGTAATTATAAATAATAAGAAAAGCAGTGATTTAACGGCAGATGAGATGGAGAACAAAATTCTGGAATTTGAAAAAAATATGGAAACTGAACAGACAGCTGAGAAACCTGAAAAGTATGAAGATAAAAATGAAGATATTATATCTGAGGTAAATAACGAGGATGAAAAAATTGAAAAAATTGTAAACGCTGAAGTAAGTGAAAATAATGAGAATGAGGACATCCCGCTGGAAAGTGCTGATGACACTAGAGAGCTTCAGGCGGCAGAAGCAGCCATTGAAGATAAGATATCTCCCCATGACACCTTTAGAATGATAGCCGAAAAATTCAGGCATGAACTGGATATGCTTGATGAAATGGGGATCATAGATAAATCCGTAATATTGGGCGAAACAGCTGAAAAAGAAAACAGAGAAAGCACTGAAACTTCAACAAAAAAAGAGCAAAACTACGGTAAAAAGAGCTGGACTGAAAAAATAACAGCGGCTGCAGTTAAGGACGGTAAAAAAAATAATAAAGATGTGGTATACAATAAGAATAATGGAGTTAAAGAGGAACAAGATGTGGTATCAGAACAGGAAATGCTGTTCAAACAGAATGAAAAGCTGAATGTTGGCGGTGGAACATTGTGGGTCAAGGCAGACTATAGAGAAATGTATTTTATTCCATCAGCCATAATTGAGTTAAGGAAAGCATTTGTTAAAAATGGAGCTAGGAATGGTAACCATATAATTGCTGGAAAAAATAAGGATAAATATTACATAGGTGTTCCTGGCAGTGAGGACCAGAGGACTACTGCTGAAAAAAATGGATATTACGACTTTTTAACTGTAAATGAAAGCGGCCGAGATGGCTACTGGATAAAGGAACTGGAAAATTAAATAAATGTTCTGAAAAATTTAATGGATGTTTATTCCTGTGTAGGCTATACTTGTAGCAGACAGGAGGGAAATCATTGCTAAAAAAGATATCTTTCAGAACAAAATGCATCGGAGCGGCTGTTGCAGCTGCAGCGGCAGTGCTTCTCTATATTGGCAATACTCATATAGGGACAACATATGTAACCGTCGACAGCGAAAACATCCCATCGGCATTCAATGGATTTAAGATAGCCCATATATCTGACCTTCACAATGCTGAATTTGGAGAAGGCCAGAGTAAACTGATTGAAAAAATAAGGGAAGCAGACCCTGATATAATAGTAATAACCGGTGATATGATAGATTCAAGGAGGACAGATGTAGAAAAGGCGGTTGAACTTGTAGAGGGCCTTGGAGGAGAGATACCCATATATTATGTCACAGGAAACCATGAAAGCAGGGTAAGTGAGTACTCAGAACTTGAGGAAAAACTCGTTGAAAATGGCGTAAATGTATTACGAAACAAAAATCAAAGTATAGAGATAGATGGTTCATATATAAACATCATTGGAGTGGATGATCCGGCATTTGGATATTCTTCTGATGAAATGTATGATACAATAACTGTTTTAAAGGGTGACAGCTATAACATTCTTTTATCCCATAGGCCGGAGCTGTTTGGCATGTACAGCCAGACCGGAGTTGACCTGGTATTGAGCGGCCACGCCCATGGAGGACAGGTACGCATACCATTCATAGGAGGACTCGCGGCACCAAATCAGGGATTTTTCCCTAAATATACAGAGGGGCTTTACGAAAATGGCGGTACTTCCATGATCGTAAGCAGGGGACTGGGAAACAGCATCATACCTCTGAGGGTAAATGACCCGCCGGAGCTTGTCATTATCACGCTGAAAAGTGGTGTATGATATTTTAGCAAAATATCCATTAAAAAGTTTATTTATTGAAATAAACTATCCTTTTTTTCAAAATGTTCTGTTTTTTTATGAACATTCGTGGTAGAATATTTATTAAATGAAACACAAAAAAGGGAGGTTATTTTCAATGGATATAAATTTTGCTGACAGAATGGGTCATTTTAAAGACGGTATTTTTTCTGTCCTTAATGAGAAGAAAATGAAGCTTATAAGCGAGGGCAGAAAGGTATATGACTTTTCTGTAGGTACACCGGACTTTAAGCCTGAGGAATCTTCCATGAAAGCTCTTATGGAAGCAGCAAAGGATCCCGAGAAATTCAAATATGCCATAGCAGATATGCCTGAACTCACAGAAGCTGTACAGGGATGGTATAAACGCCGTTATAATGTCGATCTTGAAAAGGACGAAATAATGTCCGTAAGCGGTTCACAGGAAGGACTTGCCCATATAGGACTTGTATTATTCAATCCTGGCGATATATGTCTTGTTCCTACACCCTGCTATCCCATATTTGAGATCGGACCCTATCTTTCAGGCGCAAAGATAGAATATTATCAGCTCAAGGAAGAAAATGACTATGAGCTTGACCTTGACAGCATACCTGAGGAGCTGGCATATAAAGCAAAGGCCATAATCGTATCATATCCCGCAAACCCTGTATCTGCATCTGTAAGACCTGAGTTTTATCCTAAACTCATTGCCTGGGCTAAGAAGTATAATGTCATCGTTATTCATGATAATGCTTACTCAGAGATCACATTTGAAGGTTTTGAAGGTACATCATTCCTCTGCTTTGAGGGTGCAAAGGAAGTGGGAGTTGAGTTCAACTCACTTTCAAAGGCATACAACCTTACAGGTGCCAGGATATCATTCTGCCTTGGAAACAGTAAGATAATATCTGAATTCAAAAAACTTCGTTCTCAGATAGATTACGGTATTTTCCTTCCCATTCAGTATGCTGCCATTGCTGCTCTTAACAGCCCCATGGACAACATCGAGAAAAACAGGGAAGAATACAGACGCCGCCGTGAAGTACTCAGCGAGGAATTCGGAAAAGCTGGACTTCCCGTTAAACTCAGCACAGGCAGTATGTTTATGTGGACAAGGATACCTGAAAAATTCAAAAACTCAAATGATTTTGTTGTGGAGCTTATGGAGAAAACAGGCGTTATTGTTACACCTGGTTCAGCCTTTGGTGCAGAGGGTGAAGGATACATAAGAATTGCCCTTACACATACAACAGACGAAATAAAAGAAGCCGCTAAGGCAATAAAAGACAGCGGTATGTTTGCTTAAAATTAAATTGTCAAATCAAAAAGGTCTAACTGATTAACAAAAATCAGTTAGACCTTTTCTCTTAGAATTATAAAAGGTCTGATCATTATGCTCAGACCTTTTTATCATGTATTTATTTACTTACTCTTGTACCTGTTTTTCCATTAATGCCGTCTCTTGCTGTGTTAAGATGGGTTATTATGGCCGTGCGGCCTTCTTTGCTCTGGGCAAAATCAATGGCAGCTTCGACCTTGGGAAGCATTGAACCAGCGGCAAAATGTCCCTCTTTTACATATTCTTTCATCTCATCAACTGTCACATTATGAAGTTCTTTCTGATCGGGCTTATTGAAATTAATGGCTACGTTTTCAACTGCGGTAAGGATGACAAGACAGTCAGCATCAAGTTCCTTTGCCATAAGGCAGCTGGCGAAATCCTTATCTATAACAGCTCCAACGCCCCTGAGATGGTTTCCGTTTTCACGGGCAACGGGTATTCCGCCTCCACCGGCAGCAATAACGATATTGTCCGCGTCAACAAGTGATCTTATAACATCGATTTCAACTATTTCAACGGGCTTAGGGGAGGCAATGGTCCTTCTGTATCCTCTGCCAGCGTCTTCTGTAACGGTATATCCCAGTTTTACAAGCTCATCCGCCTCATCTTTAGACATAAAACGTCCTATGGGTTTGGATGGTGTCTTAAAGGCAGGGTCGTTTCTGTCAACTACTACCTGGGTGATGAGGGTGCATACACCTTTTTTGATTCCTCTGTCGAGTAGTTCCTCACGGAGGGCATTCTGAATATCATATCCTATATATCCCTGGCTCATGGCATCGCATACTGACATGGGAATAACGGGAAGATCGGGCTGAGCCTTATGGAGCTCACCCATCGCTATATTTATCATTCCTACCTGGGGACCGTTGCCGTGGGAAATTATAACGGTGTTACCGTCCTCAATAAGGTCAGCGATGACCTTAACTGTTTTTTTAACATTTACCATCTGCTCGGGAAGGGTATCTCCAAGGGCATTTCCCCCAAGGGCTATAACTATCTTTTTCATGGTATCACCTCTTTTAATGACAACGGAGTGCCTGTAACGGGCACTCCGGTATTAATTTTATATGGTACGATAAATTACTGTATCACTTTTTTAAACGCTCAGGTGCTGAGTTAAGTTTTTTGAGCATTTCAACGGGATTCTCTACCTTAGCAAGGAAGATCATAGCTGCGATGATATAGGGCTTGAAGCTTGCTTCCTTATAAAGGGGAACTCTGTATCTGTCAAATACAGTGTCAGCAACTTCACCGGCTTCACAGCTTACACCAGTGATGTCAGCGGGCAGACAGTGAAGATAAAGTGCTTTGCCATCCTTTGTAAGCTTCATCATTTCTTCTGTGCATTCCCAGTCCTTATGCTCTGCGTTCTGGGCAAGAAGTCTCTGCTCAAGGGCATTGATTCCATCCATATCTCCCTTAGCGTAAAGATCTGTTCTTTCTTCCATGGCTTTAAAAGGTGCCCAGCTCTTAGGATATACGACATCAGCATCTTTGAAAGCCTCTTCCATGCTGTTTGTTACCTTGAAGCTTCCACCTGATTTAGCTGCGTTTTCTCTAGCTACCTTCTCAACGTCCTCCATTACCTCATATCCTTCAGGATGAGCAAGTACAACGTCCATACCGAATCTTGTCATAAGTCCGATAACACCCTGGGGAACTGAAAGAGGTTTTCCATATGAAGGTGAGTATGCCCAAGTCATAGCTACTTTTTTACCCTTAAGATTTTCAACACCGCCAAACTCATGGATAAGGTGAAGTGTATCAGCCATTACCTGTGTGGGATGGTCGATATCGCACTGAAGGTTTACAAGGGTGGGGCGCTGCTCAAGGACGCCTGTCTCATATCCTTCTTTTACGGCGTTTGCAAAGTCATGCATATATTTATTTCCTTTTCCGATATACATATCGTCTCTTATGCCGACTGTATCAGCCATGAATGAAACCATGTTCGCTGTCTCTCTTAAAGTCTCACCATGGGCGATCTGTGATTTGCCCTCATCAAGGTCCTGTACCTCAAGACCAAGAAGGTTGCAGGCTGAAGCATAGGAAAAACGTGTTCTTGTGGAATTATCACGGAATATAGATATGCCAAGTCCACTGTCGAATATCTTTGTTGATTTATTCTGTTTTCTAAGTTCTCTTAATGCGTCAGCAACGGCAAATACAGCAGCTATTTCATCATCTGTCTTTTCCCATGTAAGGAAAAAGTCGTTCATATACATATTTTTAAAATCAAGTTTTTCAAGTTTCTCTACATATTTTTCAAAATCGCTCATTTTTTGTCCTCCGAATATCAGCCTTTATATGTCATAGGTACAGCAGCGTAAACCGCAGCACAGTTGATAAGATCCTGTTTCCATGTCTTTTCGTTGGGAGCATGTGCTTCCTTTTCTTTTCCGGGTCCAAATCCTATGCAGGGGATTCCAAAACGTCCCATGATAGATACACCGTTTGTTGAGAATGTCCATTTATCTACAACGGGTTTGCCAAGAAGGTTTGTATGTGCCTCAACAAGTGCTTTGCAGGCAGGGTGGTCTTCAGGAATTACCCAAGTAGGGAAGTATGCTTCTGTAGGATATGAAAGACCTTTCCAGCTGGGTCTTGCATAGTCATACATTGTAACTTCTGCATTATACTTCTTAACTGAAGGAAGAGCCTTTATTTCATCAAGGGCTGAAATATATGTCTCTCCGTTTGTAAGTCTTCTGTCGATGGAAATCGCACACATATCAGCAACTGCACATCTTGAAGGTGAGTTGAAGAATATCTCAGAGATAGTAAGTGTTCCTTTTCCAAGGAATTCATCATAATGAAGTTTGTCATTAAGGGCTTTAACTTCGTTGATGATTTCAGCCATCTTGTAAATAGCATTGTCGCCTCTTTCAGGGGCAGAACCATGACAGCTTACACCCTGTACCTGAACACGGATCTCCATACGTCCTCTGTGGCCTCTATAGATCTTATTGTCTGTGGGCTCTGTTATAACAACGAATTCAGGTTTGATCTTATCTTCATTGATTATGTACTGCCAGCAGAGACCATCACAGTCCTCTTCCTGAACGGTTCCTGTTACAAGAACTGTGACATCATCGGGAATAAGGCCAAAGTCTTTCATGATCTTTGCTCCGTAAACTGAGCTTACGATTCCGCCAAGCTGGTCAGAAGCGCCTCTTCCTCCAATCTCTTCTTCGGTTTCATATCCCTTATAGGGATCGAACTTCCAGTTTACGATCTCACCTATACCAACGGTGTCGATATGAGCGTCAAAAGCGATTATTTTTTCGCCTTTTCCCATATATCCCAGAATATTGCCCATGGGATCAATGACAACTTTATCAAATCCTACAGCGTTCATTTCCTGCTCGATTCTTTTGATAACAAGTTCCTCTCCGCAGCTCTCGCCGGGAATAGCAATAAGGTCTCTTAAAAACTTTGTCATTTGAGGAAGATATCCCTTAGATGCTTCCTTTATTTTTTCAAAATCCATTTTAAATTCCTCCAGTCATTTTTTTGCCCATGTCAATATAGTTGTAAAGTGTGAACTTTGATATGTTAAAATAAGAGGCAACCTTATCGCCGGATCTGGTTATGAGAAATGCACCGGATTCGTTGAGAAAGTGTATTGCCTTTATCTTATCGTCCTTGGTCATAAGAGCAACCGGTTTACCTATAAGTCTTACGGAATGTTCAATGAGGTCATCCAGAAGGCTTTCCACATTAGAAGTGATCTTTGGAGCATCCTTTTTGGAATCAACTATGCCGGTAAAGGACCTTAGGGCATTTTCAGCCATGGCAAGATATGTCACATCAAAATTAATGGAAAATACACCATCTATTTTGCCATCATCATCCTTTATATATATGGTGGATGAACGGAGTATTTTACCATCTGCAGTCTTTGTAAAATATGATAAGTGATCCTCAGTTGAATCACCGCTCATGACCGCATCGATAACAGCCTGTGTTGGGCCGTCTCCGATTTTTCTGCCGGTAACATGTCCGTTTTCAATGGCAGAAATGGAGCTTATCATTTCATCCCCGGGTTTTATATCGTGAATAACGATTTCACAGTTTTCTCCAAACTGAGCAGCCAATCCATGACTCAGACGAGTCAAAAAATCCAGCATTTTTTTGTCCATAGACCATCATTCCTCTCTGGTTGCTTATAATTATAATAACATATTGAAACTGAAAATCAATAGATTTTTTAGAATATCAAAAAAATATTTAGATATTTGAAAAAACCTTGAAATACCGTATTCCGTTGACATTGATAATCAATACATTTATGATTAAATTAAAGTGATAAACTGGTAATATATATGGGAGGGATAACTATGAATTTTAAGCTTACAGAAGACCACGAAGCTATCATTGCCGACATAAGAGCATTTGCAAAAAAAGAGATCGCGCCTTATGCTGCGGAAATAGATTCTGAATCAAGATTTCCGGCGGAAATAATCAAAAAAATGGCGGAACTTGGCTATATGGGCATAAATATTCCTGAAGAATACGGCGGAGCTGGACTTGATGATGTATATAAGGTATTGGTCGTAAGAGAAATAGCAAAGTGCTGTGCTTCTACGGCTGAGATACTGGCTGTCCAGTCCCTTGTAAATGACATAATAATAAGAAAAGGCACAGAAGAACAGAAGAAAAAGTATCTTCCTATGGTTTCAGAAGGAAAAATAGGCGCTTTTGCCCTTACAGAAGCCGGAGCAGGCTCAGATGCAGGAGCTGTCAGGACAAAAGCTGTTTCAGATGGAGATAATTACATTATCAATGGCTCAAAATGCTTCATCAGCAATATGGGGCCCGAAGAAGGAGATTTTGTTGTTCTTATAGCCCTTACTGATCCATCAGCTGGAATGAAGGGTATGAGTGCCATAATCGTTAATAGAGGCACCCCTGGATTTTCCATCGGAAAAGTAGAAGATAAGATGGGCATAAGGGGAGCGGCAGTATCAGAACTTATATTTGAGGACTGTATCGTTCCTAAGTCAAATCTAGTTGGAAAAGAGGGCGAGGGCTTCAAAATAGCCATGTCAGCCCTTGACGGAGGAAGGATAGGAATAGCAGCCCAGGCCCTTGGCATAGCTGAGGCTGCCATAGAGGCTTCCATAGAATATTCAAAACAGCG
Organism: Clostridiales bacterium; assembly: GCA_019423725.1. Classification (GTDB taxonomy): domain Bacteria; phylum Bacillota; class Clostridia; order Lachnospirales; family Anaerotignaceae; genus Metalachnospira. The sequence continues at coordinate 31,043 of JAHZAW010000049.1, read as the reverse complement.
CAGCCAGTTTGGCAAACCTGTTTCAGCCCTTCAAGGTATACAGTGGTATCTTGCAGATATGGCCACCCGTACCGAGGCCGCAAAGCTGCTTATACTTCAGGCTGCTGATATGCGCTCCAGAGGAGAAAATGTTACGAAGGAGGCAGCCATGGCAAAATATTACGCCTCCGAAAATGCTGTATATGTCACAGACAGGGCGGTACAGATACACGGAGGATACGGATACATGAAGGATTATCCCATAGAAAGAATGTACAGGGATGCAAGGATAACACCTCTTTATGAGGGAACGAGCGAAGTACAGAAGGTAGTTATATCCAGAGCTGTTATAGGCAAATAATGTTATAGGATAAATAGATAGTACTTAAAAATATGTATGTTGACCTGTGCTGCTTTTTAGTTTTATAATTCTTTTGATAATAAAATTATAGGAGCTGAAATAAAGTGTCAGATTTTATTTTACACGGAAATATAATCTATTCTGAGAATAAAGATAAACTTATAATAAATGAAGGCGGATATGCAGTATGTAAAGACGGTATATCAGCCGGGGTATATGACAGCATACCCGATGAATATAAAGATTTTGAGGTCATTGAATGTGGAGACAGGCTGGTCATTCCTGGATTTACTGACCTGCATGTTCATGCGCCCCAGTATGGCTTTAGAAGTGTTGGCATGGACTGTGAGCTTCTTGAGTGGCTCAACAGGCATGCATTCCCGGAAGAAAGCAAGTATGCTGACAATGAGTATGCTAAAAGAGCATACAGCATATTTGTCAAAGACCTTGCCGCCGGATTTACCACAAGAGCATGTATCTTTGGAACTCTCCATAGAGAGGCAACTGTCATACTCTCTGAAATGATAGAAAAAAACGGTCTTAAGGCAATGGTCGGTAAGGTAAATATGGATAGGAACAGTCCTGATTATCTGAGAGAACAGTCATGGGAAAGCTCAATCTCCGAGACAAAACAATTCATTAATGATCTTAAAGGCTTTAAAAATGTAAGGCCCATAATAACGCCCAGATTCGTTCCTTCCTGTACCGATGAGCTTATGGAAGGCCTTAAGGAAATAATAGATGAAACAGGCCTGCCCGTACAGTCCCATCTTTCAGAAAATCCTGAAGAGATCAAGCTGGTCAAAAGCCTCTGTCCGGACTGTGAGACCTATGCTGATGTATATGATAAATATGATATGCTCTCAGGCTCTGCCATAATGGCACACTGTGTTCATCTTCCTGAAAGAGAGATCGAACTTTTAAAGAAGACAGGAACATTCGCTGCCCACTGCCCTGAATCTAATATGAATCTGGCATCAGGAATATCTCCTGTGTCACGACTGCTTTCAGAGGGCATAAGGGTCGGATTAGGTTCAGATGTAGCTGGAGGAACTACACTTTCCATACCAAAAGCTATGTCTCTGGCTATCCAGAACTCAAAAATATACTGGAGATATATAAGCAGCGAATATGCTCCCCTTGATCTTGAAAATGTGTTCTATATGGCTACGGAAGGCGGCGGAGAGTTTTTTGGAAAGGCTGGTTCATTTAAGCCCGGCTATGAATTTGACGCCCTTGTCCTTGATGATGAGAACATAAAGACAACCGTTGAATTTGATCTTAAGGAGAGGCTTGAAAGGCTGATATATATGGGAGACAACAGCAATATAGTTTCTAAATATGTTTCCGGTGTAAAAATATTTTGATAATAAAATGATATTAGGCAGGTGAAAAGTATGTACGATATTGGAATAATCAATGGAAGGGTATATACGGAAAATGGGTTTATAAACGCCAATGTATATATAAATGGAAATAAAATAGCGGCATTGACAGCTGATAAGCACCAGTGCAGGGAAACCTACGATGCCGAAGGTGCAAAGATCCTCCCCGGACTTATCGATCCGCATGTACACTTTTCTTTAACTGTAGGAGAAAACACATCTACCGATGATTTTGAGAGCGGTTCAATAAATGGACTTTTAGGCGGTGTGACCACATATATAGACTTTTTAGACCCGGTAAAAAAGGTATCCCAGTTCAAGGACGCCTTTGATGAGAGAGCAGAGCTGGCTAAAAACTCAGCTTCTGACTATGCTTTCCACAGCTGTGTTGCAAACCCTTCAGACAGCGCAAAGGACATAATCAGAGAGGGGCTTAAGTATGGCATAACATCCATAAAGCTCTTTACCACATATTCAAACACGGACAGAAGGACCTATGATAATTACATACTGGAGCTTTTAAAGGAGTCAAAAGCCTATAATGCCCGCATAGTGATCCATTCTGAAAATGATGCTCTGGTAGATTACAGCGATAATATACCCATTAAAAATCATGAAAAAAGCAGAGATACCCTCTGCGAGACTACGGAAGTGCTCAAACTTGCACAGATGGCAAGGGTGACTGGCGGAAATCTTTATATCGTCCATGTCAGTGCTGGAACCACCGCTGACATAATAGCGAGGGAATATAGAAAGGAACTGGAAAACGGAAATATAATAATGGAGAGCTGCCCTCATTATTTTATTTTTAACAGTTCATGCTACAGCAAAAGAAACGGTTACCTTTATACTATGACTCCGCCATTAAGGCCTGAGGAAGACAGGGTGCTGCTCTGTGATAATATAGATTATATATCTACCATCGGTACTGACCACTGCCCCTTTACCGATGAGATGAAAAAGCATAAATTTACAAGTGAGACACCCATGGGTATTGGAGGAATAAAGTACTCATTCCTCAATATGTACACGATTTTCGGCGACAAAATAATCAAAAAATTTACTTCAAATGTTGCCAGGGCCTACAATATGTATCCCCAGAAGGGAACACTGCTTCCCGGAGCTGATGCGGATATAGTTATATTCGATGACCGCGCTAAAGGTGTCATAAAAGATAATACCAGCCTCTATAACGGCAGGGCTGTAAAGGGAAGGATAGTATCTGTTTTCCTTTCAGGAAAAATTGCCGTAAAAGATGGTGAATATGTCGGAAGCGAAGGAAGATATATAAGAAGATGAAGAAAATAACAGCTGTTGTTATGTGTTCCGGACTGAGCAGAAGAATGGGTGAAAATAAACTTTCTATCCCATTTAACGGCAAAAAAATGTATCAACATACATTGGACACTGTTATAAAATCCGGATTTTACAGAGTCAATGTTGTAACTTCCTATGATGAGATCGCAAAAAAATATCAAGGGCTGTATGACAGAGTAGATGTTATAATAAATAAAAATAATGCTGAGGGCATATCGTCATCGATACGTCTTGGGGTGGAAAACAGCGGCGAATGTGACGGTTTGATGTTTTTTACCGCAGACCAGCCTTATCTTGATATTTCGACCATAAATGCTTTGACTGATGCCTTTATAAAGACAGATAAAATAGTTATACCGTTTTATAATGGTATTCCAAGAAATCCTGTGATTTTTCCTGCTCGTTACAAGGCGCATCTTCTCACGCTTCGTGGAGATGAGGGAGGAAAACGTATCTACAGACGTTTTTTAGACGACTCATATGAAGTCTTATTTGAAAACGAACTGCCTTTTATTGATATAGACACAAGGGACGATCTTGAGAAATTAAAAAAACAAATGAATATATAAATCACGGGGACCGCTTATAATGCGGTCCTCTGCCTTTCAGTCACCACTAACCCTTTTTGTAATATTTAAAAATATGATTTATCCGCCACTTTTACGCCATTTTTTATATATTTTTGATCTTTTTATGCAATAATTAAGAAAAACGTAATTGCATGGATAACCATAGGAATATATAATATAGACATAAAAAGATAAAAGGTTTAATAGGAGTGAAAGACGGTGATAAAATTATGAAAAAAATTTTATCTGCTATAATAATGACTGCTGTTGCTGTTTCTTTATGTGCCTGCTCCTCGCAAAACGCACAGCAGATGGCACCTTCCGAAGAAAACAGCACTGTGACTGAAAGCAGCGCCGCAGGCGGCGGAAATATTACTGGCAATGGCGGAGATTCAAGCCAGTATTCTGAGGAAAGCAGTGTATATTCAGATAGTGCTGAAACTGAAACTTTCAGTAATTCAGACAGTCAGACCAGTAATTCAGTTTCACCGAAATTGAGATCTTCATCAGCCTCTGCAGGCTCCGCTAATGCTAAGGTATCTGACAGCCTCGATAAAGCAGTCAGCGATGCCATACTTGATTATAACAACGGAAGCTATCAGGAGGGCGAAAGTGAAGCGGAAGGTCATTTAATACTTGATGTAGTCAACGAAAATTCAAATGTAAAAGTATATGCACTGACCATGTATGGTGAATACAGCTTTATAAATGATATGTTTATTAAAATAAGCGGAACCGGAGCAATCCCCGTTGTAATGAGTTTCCAGGAGGATAAGGATAACTCTTATACTCTTATAAACTATCAGGAACCTGAAGATGGTTCTAAGTATGTTACATCGGTCAAGGAGCTTTTCCCTCAGAATTTGTACAGCAGGATAGTGCCTGTTTCCGACAATGACAGAACAGCCTTAAGTGCCAATGAAAGAAGAGCTGCTAAGAAATATCTTGATTCCATTGGAAGGTCCGCTTCCATTGGTGATTATTCAGATATTACTTTAGAGTATCCTAAGGTTTCAGATGAAATAGTTAAAACAGTCTTCGACAGATACTGGGAATATCCAGACTGGCTGGGTACAACAGAAAAAATCGAGAATAATGTTAGATATGTTTATGAGACCCAGTGGAAAAATTATGGCAATAATGACAGTATGATATATCTTACCAAGTATGTATATGATACAGGTGAAATAATAAGAACTGTAAATATCCATATTGATAACGGACAGATACAGTCATCTGAGGAAAAAGTACTTAAGCTGATCGGAAATTCATCAAACAGCAAATAAAACTATTTATGCAGCAGAATATATTTCTGCTGCTTTTTTATGTTCTTGAAATATACATGCATTTGTCTGTGTTCATTAATGCCCCAATTATTGTTGAAAAATAGCGCAAGTTAGGATATACTTATATATACGGTGCGATCGCTATAGAATATATATTGAAAGAAGAAGGTGAGCAGATGGCGGTTACTGAAGCTGTTGAAAATTACCTGGAGGCAATACTTGTTCTCAGCCGCAGACAGCCTGATGTGCATGCTGTTGATGTATGCAATCATTTGGGCTATTCCAGGCCGACTTTATCCGTGGCCATAAAACAGATGAAAGAAGACGGCCTTATAAGTGTCAGCGGTGAAAACCATATAACTCTGACGGAATCAGGCTTAAAAGTCGCTGAAAGGATATATGAAAGACATAATGTCATAGCAGCTATGCTTATAGGTATAGGCGTCAGCGAAGAAACGGCGTATTCCGATGCCTGCAAGATTGAACACGACTTGAGCGACGAAACTTTTGAGTGCATTAAAGCTCATTTCCTTAAATTTATGAGTGAGAAAGGATAAAATGAAGTGATATGAAATACAGCATACTTTTATTTGATCTTGACGGAACTCTTCTTGACTTTGATAAAAGCGAAATAATGGCCTTTAAAAAACTTCTTTCCGTAAAGGGCATAGACTATAGGCAGGAAATGTATGATCTTTATAACGAGATCAACAGAGGCTTATGGCGTGCCTATGAAAAGGGTGAAATAAATATGACGACCCTTCTGGAAACAAGGTTTCATAAAACCATGGAAAAACTGGGCTATGATATAGATGGAGCAGCCTGGGAAAAAGAATACAGAGGCTATTTAGGAGAATATGCCTTTGTTATCGACGGAGCTGAAGATGTACTTAAAGAACTTTCAAAGGACCGTAGGATCTTTGCAGTCACCAACGGAGTTGGAGATACTCAGGTAAACAGACTCAGGCTCGCGGGTCTGCTGGATTATTTTGAGGATATATTCGTATCTCAGGTGATCGGATTTCAAAAGCCTTCCATAGGATTTTTTAATTATGTAATGTCCAAAATAAAGGACTTTGATATAAAAAAGGCTCTTATAATCGGGGATTCTCCCGTAAGTGATATTTTGGGCGGTATAAATGCAGGTATAGATACCTGTCTTGTATCTTTAAATGGTAAGACTAATGATACGGATATAAAAAGTGATTATGAGATACACTCACTGATGGAACTGTATGATATTTGCAGATGAAAGGCCGTCATAAAACGGTCTTTTAATTTTTCTTGATTTATAAAGGGGATAAAACTATGCGTATTGGTTCTGGATATGATGTCCATAGGCTTGTAGAGGGAAGAAAACTTATTCTTGGCGGTGTAGATATTCCTTATGAAAAGGGACTTCTTGGCCATTCTGATGCGGATGTTCTGATTCATGCCGTTATGGATGCTCTCCTCGGAGCGGCGGCAATGGGTGATATCGGAAAGCATTTTCCGGACAACGATGATAAGTATAAAAATATTTCCAGTTTATTGCTGTTGAAGAAGGTTTCCCTCTTGCTTAAAGATAGAGGATATACTACAATAAATATTGATGCGACTGTAATAGCTCAAAGGCCTAAACTGTCACCTTATATAGAGCAGATGGTTAAAAATATGGCTGATGTGCTTGAACTTCCTTATGACAGTATAAATGTTAAGGCTACAACTGAGGAAGGACTTGGATTTACAGGAAGCGGAGAAGGAATCGCAGCTCAGGCTGTATGCCTGATCGATAAGATAAAATAAAGGAGAATTGTAATGAAGATTTATAATACGCTTACACGCAAAAAAGAAGACTTCGTACCCATGGAGCCGGGAAAGGTAAAGATGTATGTATGCGGACCTACTGTATATAACTACATCCATATAGGAAATGCCCGTCCCTATGTTGTTTTTGACACAGTAAGAAGATATATGGAACATAAGGGTTATGAGGTAACTTATGTTCAGAACTTTACAGACGTTGATGACAAAATAATAAAAAGAGCAAACGAAGAACATTCCACAATGGAAAAGGTATCTGAAAAATATATTGCTGAAGCATTCCATGATGCAGACGGCCTTAATGTAAAAAGAGCAACTGTACATCCCAGAGTTACTCAGGAAATGCCTGAGATCATCGAGATGATACAGGAACTCATCGATAAGGGATATGCCTATGAGAACAATGGAACCGTTTATTATGATACAAAAGCTTTCCCTGAGTATGGCAAGCTTTCAAAGAAAAATCTCGATGAGCTCATTGCCGGAGCCAGTGAAAGGGTAGAAGCCGATGACGCTAAGAAAAATCCCACTGACTTCGTTCTCTGGAAGCCCCAGAAACCCGGTGAACCCAAGTGGTCATCACCCTGGGGAGACGGCAGACCTGGATGGCATATTGAATGTTCAGTTATGTCTAAAAAATATCTTGGTGAGACCATAGATATCCATGCCGGCGGCGAGGACCTTATTTTCCCTCACCATGAAAATGAGATAGCTCAGAGTGAGGCATGCAGCGGAAAGATTTTTGCAAGATACTGGATGCATAATGGATTTATAACCATCGACAACGAAAAGATGTCAAAATCAGCCGGAAACTTCTTTACTGTTAGGGAAATATCAGAAAAATTCCCCTATGAAGTAATAAGATTCTTTATATTAAGCGGACATTACAGAATGCCTCTTAACTTCAGTGATACGCTTATGCAGGCAAGCCAGAATGGTCTTGAAAGAATTAAAAACAGTGTTAAATCACTTAATTACTATATCGATAACTGCACAGTTGAAACTAAGGAAGATGATGAGGAAAACTCAAAAGCTGTCCAGGGATTCCTTACACAGTTTGAGACAGCAATGGATGATGACTTTAATACAGCCGATGCTATCACAGCTATTTATGAGCTTGTAAAATTCATAAATGTTAAAGTTAAAGAGGGATTTTCTAAAAAATCAGCCATTGAAGCTAAAAATATGATAGATGAGCTCTGCAAGGTGCTTGGAATACTTCAGCATAAAGAAGAGGAAGATCAGGACCCTGAAAAAGAAAAAATAGAAGAACTCATAGCAAAACGTGCTGAGGCTAAAAAGGCAAAGGATTTTGCAACGGCTGACGCCATCAGAGATGAACTTGCAGCCATGGGAATTACTATCAAGGATACACGTCAGGGTGTACAGTGGTTCAGAGGATAATTATGACGGATGAATATTTTGCAAAAGTACTTGAAAGGGAATATAACGGAGTTTCACCAAGGGAACTGTCACCCCTTGTTCTAGCCTATGTGGGAGACGCTGTCTATGAGATACTGGCAAGAACAAGGGTAGTTTCCCTTGGAAACTGCCCTGTAAATAAGATGAATGCCAAGGCAAAAAAAATAGTAAATGCAAAAAGCCAGTGTGATGCCTATTTTAAAATACAGGAGGCACTGACTGATGATGAAGCAGCGGTATTCAGGAGGGGCAGAAACGCCAATTCATATACCCATCCGAAAAATATGGATATAAATGACTACAGACATGCCACAGGACTTGAGGCTGTATTTGGGTATTTATATCTTTCTGGCCAGAATGAACGAATTGTTGAACTTTTTGAGCTGATATATCCGCTCAAAAACGAGATTTAAGGAGAGCTTGACATGGAACGACAATTTAATGAAAATCAGCTTGAGGGCCGCAACGCCGTTCTTGAAGTTTTAAAAAGCGGCAGAGACGTGGAAAAGATCATTGTGCTTAAGGGCAATGTGGAAGGAACGATACGTCGTATAGTAGGCATGGCCAGGGAAAGAGGCATCGTAGTACAGGAAGTCGTAAGACAAAAACTCGATGAAATGAGCCAGACTAAAAATCATCAGGGCGTTATCGCCATCGTGTCTGAGCATGAATATGCCAGCGTTGATGATATATTGGCATCAGCTGAGAAAAAGGGTGAGAAGCCTTTTATTATAATACTTGATAATATAACAGACCCCCACAATCTTGGCGCCATAATCCGTACGGCTGAGTGTGCGGGAGCCCATGGTGTCATTATCCCTAAGAGGAGAAGCGTGGGACTTACGGCCGTCGTAGGAAAAACATCAGCAGGCGCCCTTGAGTATATGCCCGTGGCAAGGGTAACTAATATTGCCAGGACTATTGAAGAACTTCAAGAAAAGGGTATATGGGTGGCCTGTGCAGATATGGGCGGAGATGAATGTTTTGATGCCAGTCTTGATGGAGCTATTGCCCTTGTAATAGGTTCAGAGGGAGAGGGTGTCAGCAGACTTGTTAAGGAGAAATGCGACTTTGTTGTATCCATACCCATGTACGGAAGAATATCTTCCCTTAACGCCTCAGTGGCAGCTGCTCTTCTTATGTACGAAGTAGTAAGACAGAGAAATTATAAGGATTAAGGGGTGTTGTTATGCCGCTTAAAACTTTTCTTATAGTAGACGGATATAATATTATCCATGCCTGGCCTGAACTTGAGGATCTCACTTCTGTCAGCCTGGAAAGCGCAAGGGTTAAATTAATGGATATTTTGTGCAACTACCAGGGGGTTAGCGGTGAGACAGTTATTCTTGTATTTGACGGCTATCTGGTGAGAGGCAGCGAAGGTTCTGTGCAGGAATATAACAATATTTTTGTTGTATATACCAAAGAAGCCGAGACAGCCGACCATTATATCGAAAAAACAGTCACCAATATACCTAAGGATTATAGAGTCAAAGTAGCCACCAATGATGGACTGGAACAGACTATAATAATGGGTAAGGGTGCCACAAGAATAACTGCAAGAGAGCTTAAGATGATAATTGAACAGGAAGAAAAACTTATAAGACAGAACTATACCGAAAAACGTCCCGCGAAAAATAACATGCTCATGGATAATGTTGATGAGGAAACATTAAAATGGCTTGAAATGATGCGCAGGAAAAAGGAGTGACCTTTTTTGGATGCTGAAAAGGGTATAAAGCAGAAGACCGTCCTTTATGTTAATAAGGACGGAACATATAAAAGTATGAAAGACGAGGATATAATCGAACTTGTTAAAAAAGGAGATATATCTGCCATGGATTTTATCCTTGATAAATACAAGCCCCTTGTAAGATCGAAATCAAGGGCTTATTTCCTCATAGGAGCCGATAATGAAGATATAATCCAGGAAGGGATGATCGGCCTTTATAAGGCTGTCAGGGACTTTAATCCGGACAAGCACGCCTCATTTAAAGCCTTCGCGGAGCTTTGTGTAAACAGACAGATAATTACTGCTGTAAAGGCTGCAACAAGGCAGAAACACCAGCCGCTCAATAACTATGTTTCCCTCAATAAGCCGGCTTTCAATGATGATTCCCAGGAAACTTTTATGGACAACATAAAGGGTACTGATTTTTCAAATCCTGAGACCATGTTCATCGGACGTGAGGCAAGGGCAGGTATCGAGGAGCACCTTGAAAAAAATCTGAGCAACTTTGAAAACTCGGTTTTATGCCTTTATCTTGATAATAAGAGCTATGCTGAGATATCAAAAATCACCGGAAAGTCTGAAAAATCCATAGATAATGCGCTTCAGAGAGTTAAGAAAAAACTTGAAAAGTATCTTCAAGAATAATATTGACATGGAGCCGCTTATTTAGTATAATATCTACTGCATGCTAATGTGGCACAGTAGGTAGCGCAACGCCTTGGTAAGGCGTAGGTCGGCGGTTCGAGTCCGCTCATTAGCTTGAAACACACCATAGAGATATGGTGTGTTTTTTTATTTCCATAACTGATATTTTCGCCTATAAATGGGCTTTCTGAGGAGTTATATCGGTCTACCATATACTGCCCAATTTGTATCTTATTAAGAACTAATATGCAGCTATAACTGCGCTGAGGTATGATTTCGGAATATAAAAGGCAGGTCATTTTTTAACTGCTGCTATAACGGTTTTAGATGTTTTTATAAAAACGGGCTGAAAGCCTGAGCTAGTATGGCTCAGCTTTTTTTAGCCCGTTTTTCGTATATAAATTATTCTTAATATATTTTCGATGTATTGACGTTATATAACGCAAGTAGTATGATTAGTATAACTAATCATACTAAAATAAGGAGGGGTATATATGAAATTTCCTGATGATAAATATGCCTGGATGGTTAAGATAGGAGAAAAGGGACAGTTCGTAATACCAAAGGAGGCAAGGGAAATGTTTGACCTTCAGCCGGGAGAGGAAATACTCGTGCTGGGTGATAAAAAACGAGGTATAGCCATTTTGCCTCGTGATGTCCAGAGCGAATATATATCTAAGCTCTTTCCTGAAGGTTTTGATGAGTAAAGAATTAGAGGGAAGGGATATAAGTGTATAAAATAGTCTTTTTCTGTATACCGGCCCATGGACACACTAATCCGACTTTGGGTGTTGTAAGGGAATTAATAAAAAGAGGAAATAGAGTATGGTACTATTCCTTTGACATGATGAGGGAAAAAATAGAGGAAACTGGAGCGGAATTTACTTCCTGTGATAAGTACGCAGAATCTTATCTTACGCCTGAGGATGGAGTAAAAATAAGCCATGATATAGGACTTTCTTCAAAGATAATAGTTGATACGACCCTTGCGCTGGATGAACAATATGCCAGGATATGGAGAAAATAAAGCCGGACTGCATAGTGGCTGATTCAATGGCATTCTGGGGAAGGGCGGCTGCCATAAAGCTGGGTATACCATTTGTATCTTCTACCACGACATTTGCCTTTAACCGCTATTCCAGCAAGATAATGAAACAGGGGCTTAAGGAAACAGCTTCAATGCTTTTGTCACTTCCTAAAGCTCAGAAGCAGATAAACCGCCTTAGAGATAGGGGATATAATGTAAAAACAATACTTGATTTAATAAGCAACGACAATGAAACTGATACCATAGTATATACATCTCCTTCGTTTCAGCCCTGCTCTGAGACATTTTCTGATAAATACGCCTTTGTTGGTCCTTCTATACGTCCAACAAAAAATGTTATTGAAAAGACTTGCAAAAAACTCATATATGTTTCCATGGGCACGGTAAATAATGATATGGTTCCTTTATATCAGAACTGCATAAGAGCCTTTAATTCCACTGAATATCAAGTAATAATGTCGGTAGGGAAAATGACAAACAAGGAAAACCTTGGAGAGATCAAAGAAAACATAGAGGTATTTGAGAGGGTGGATCAGATAGCAGTACTTGAAAAGGCTGATGTATTTATTTCACACTGCGGAATGAACAGCGTAAATGAAAGCCTGTATTTTGGTGTGCCTCTCATTATGCTGCCTCAGACAGGGGAGCAGTATGGTGTTGCTTCTAGGACAGCGGAACTGGGTGCAGGGCTCATACTGAAAGACACATCACCAGAAAACATTCTAAGGGCAGTAAAGAAAATATTTTCTGATGTCAGCTATAGGGAAAACGCACAGAAAATATCTGAAGATTTTAAAAGATGTCCAGGGGCTTCCGGTGCGGCTGATAAAATAACAGAGGTTTGTAAAAGAAGAAAATAAATAAGGACTTCCACATTGGAAGTCCTATATTTATATATACTTATTTTATTAATATGCTCTGCCCCAGTAAACCATATATTTTGCCTTTTTGCCACAGCATACACATGTATCTGAAATATGCTCCTGCTCAAAGGGGATACATCTTGATGTAGCTCCTGTTTTTTCCTTGATGGCATCTTCACAAGCCTGGTCGCCACACCACATAGCTTTGATGAAACCGGGAGTCTCGTTGAGTTCCTTCTCAAATGTTTCCATATCTGTAGCTGAATATGTTTTTGAGTCTCTTCTGGCTCTTGCTTTTTCAAGAAGGTTCTTCTGGATATCATCAAGAAGCTTTCCGATCTCTTCCTCAAGGTTATCCATTGATACAACGACCTTTTCTCCTGTATCACGGCGGGCAAGGACTACCTGGTTATTTTCGATATCCTTGGGTCCTACCTCAAGACGAACGGGAACACCCTTCATCTCATATTCGCTGAACTTCCATCCGGGTGATTTGTCGCTGTCATCAACTTTAACACGGAAGTTTGAAAGTCTGTCCTTAAGCTCATTGGCCTTTTCAAGAACTCCTTCCTTCTTCATTGCTATAGGTACGATTATTACCTGGATGGGTGCAATCCTTGGAGGAAGCACAAGTCCGCTGTTATCGCCATGAACCATTATGATGGCTCCGATAAGACGTGTTGTTGTTCCCCATGATGTCTGGTGAACATACTGAAGTTCATTATTTTTATCAGTATACTGGATACCAAATGCACGGGCAAATCCATCGCCAAAGTTATGGGATGTTCCGGACTGGAGTGCCTTTCCATCATGCATAAGGCTTTCGATCGTATATGTTGCTTTAGCTCCTGCAAAACGCTCCTTTTCTGTCTTCTGTCCCTTGATTACGGGGATAGCAAGGATGTTTTCGCAGAAATCAGCATAAACATTGAGCATCTTTATTGTTTCTGCCTCGGCTTCTTCAGCTGTGGCATGGGCAGTATGGCCTTCCTGCCAGAGGAACTCTGTGGTTCTTAAGAAGGGCCTTGTTGTCTTTTCCCATCTTACTACAGAACACCACTGATTGTAGAGTTTGGGAAGGTCTCTGTATGAATGTATTATATTTTTATAATGGTCACAGAAAAGTGTTTCGGAAGTAGGCCTTACACAGAGACGCTCTGTAAGTTCCTGGTCTCCGCCGTGGGTGACCCATGCAACCTCAGGAGCAAATCCTTCTACATGGTCCTTTTCCTTCTGAAGCAGGCTTTCGGGAATGAAAATTGGCATATATACATTTTCGTGTCCTGTTGCCTTAAATATAGCGTCCATCTGTTTCTGCATAAGCTCCCAGATCGCATAACCATAGGGTCTTATTATCATACATCCTCTTACGCTTGAATAGTCAACAAGGTCAGCTTTGATTACAACATCGGTATACCACTGGGGAAAATCCACTTCCATATCCGTGATGGATTCAACAAACTTCTTATCCTTTGCCATTTTATTTCTCCTTTCAATTATAAAAAAAGCCTTCGTCCCACAAATAAAGGGACCAAGGTTAACTGGCGGTGCCACCCAATTTGACGCAGATGCGTCCGCTCGATATCCTTAACGCAGATACACGCCGCGGCTTTTTACTCCGCAGAACTCAAGGGGCAGGTTCGATATCTTCTGTTTGAGGCTTTCACCATCCGCCTTTTCTCTGAAAAACAAAATAATATTTACTAATCCCTGTCATAGTCTTTATACAAGTGATATAATAATCCATTGTAAGATGAAATGTCAAGTAATTTAAATAAATCAGGAGGTATATATGAAAGATTACAGACTTGAAAAGCTGGCTAAGGTGCTTGTGGAGTATTCCACGGCTGTAAAGCCCGGAGACAATGTATGTGTATCCGGAGAAGAAAGCGCCATGCCTTTTATAAAAGAAGTGGTTAAACAGGCGATACTTGCAGGCGGCAACGTAAAATGGTTCGTTGATATGCCTGACCTGGATGAGTTCTTACTTAAAAACGGCACAAAGGATCAGATAGAACAGCCCAATTACAGATTCGGCGAATGTGCCAGGGCTGATGTATGGATAAGCGCCTGGGGCACAGACAATATAAGCACACTTTCTTCCATCGATGGTGAGACACTTAAAAGAAGACGTCTGGCAAATTCCGAAAACAGGAAGATATACAATGAGCGTTCCGGAAACGGTGAGCTGAGGTGGTGCGGCACCCAGTTTCCTGTAAATGGTGATGCCCAGTACGCCGGAATGAGCCTTGATGAGTACGAAAACTTCGTATATAAAGCAGGATTCATTGATAAGGACGATCCCGTGGCAGAATGGAAGAAAATGTCGGAATACCAGCAGAAATGGGCTGATTATTTGAATGGTGTATCGAATATGGAGATAATATCAAAGGATACCCATATCACATTATCAGTAAAGGGCAGAAAATGGATCAACTGCTGCGGCAATGAAAACTTCCCTGATGGCGAAATATTTACTTCTCCCGTGGAAGATTCAGTCAATGGATATGTGACTTTCAGCTATCCTGCCCTTATGAACGGCAATGAATTTAAAAACGTCAGGCTTGAATTTGAAAACGGAAAGATCAAAAACGCATCCTGCGAAGAAAAGGATATGAATGAAAAACTACTCACATATATAGATACCGATGAAGGCTCAAGATTTTTAGGTGAGGTGGCCTTTGGCACCAACTACGGTATAAAAACATTCAGCAGGAACATACTTTTTGACGAAAAAATAGGAGGCACCATGCATATGGCCCTTGGAGCCGGATTTCCTGAAGCCGGAAGCAAAAATGATTCAGCAATCCACTGGGATATGATAAACGATATGACTGAATGCGGAAAAGTCATTGCTGACGGTATAGTCATATATGAAAACGGACATTTTAAGGATGAGCTTTTATGTAAATAAATGCGGATTTATAAATACATAAAATGACATAAAAATTCCTCTGTAAGATTTATCATCAGATATATCTTATGGGGGAATTTTTTTGATAGTATATGCTGACATATTGTTTTTAATAAATTTTCTTATGGATCTGACTCTGATTTG
>JAHZAW010000049.1:0-15565 GCA_019423725.1 Clostridiales bacterium | reverse complement strand
AAGGTTGGCTGCCGGGGCTGCTTGTGGAGCTGCTTTGTATATTATATCGCTGTATTTTCCATACAGGGGAACAATTGGACAGATACTTCTTACGTTTTTTTCCATATCGCTCTCTATAACGGCGGCCTACAGACCTAAAACTTTCACCAGATTGATAAAAATGACAATTCTTACCGTTGTACTGGCTTTTATCGCATCGGGCATCATACTTTCTCTTATGATGATCAGGATATACAGTAGTCCGTATAGAGCTTTAAAAGGAATATTTGATGCTTTTTCCTACAGGCTTCTCATAATAACGTCAATATTATTCTATATTATTATTAGGACCTTAAGAAAACAAATAGTAAAAACCGCATCTGATCCTAAAGAGTATTATGATATAACTGTTTACATAGATAATAGAAAAGCTGAGCCGAGGGCATTGGCTGATACAGGGAATTCCCTTAGAGATGAACTTACCGGATGTGACATAATAGTTGCCGATTATCTAGCCGTAAAAGAAATGCTTCCTGCTGTTGGTGAACTGCAGGAAGACAGTGTTGAGATGTTTAAGATACTGTCAGAAACAGATTTTAAAAATCGTCTCAGACTTATACCATTTAAAAGTGTAGGAAATAAAAACGGCATACTGCTGGGAATAAAAACAGATAAGACCGATGTATACGGACCTGGCAGCAAAAAAATAGAGAAGGGCGGAGTTATACTCTGTCTTTTTGGAGGAAAACTTGACATTGATGGCAGGTTCAACGCCATTATCAATTATGAAATTTTATTATAAGGAAGTGTAGTGATGTTAAGTTTAAAGTTTTTTATCTTCAGAGTTAAAAATTACCTGCTGTTCAGGCTCTGTAAGGAGCCTCAGAAAAACACCATCTATTACATAGGAGGAAGCGATACATTTCCTCCTCCGCTGAGCCAGAACGAGGAGCAGACGGTTTTGGATGAACTTGGTGGAGAAAAGGATATAGAAGCTAAATCCATACTCATAGAAAGAAACTTAAGACTTGTGGTATACATAGCGAGAAAGTTTGAAAATACAGGGATAAACATAGAGGATCTCATATCCATAGGCACCATCGGCCTTATAAAGGCAATAAACACTTTTAAGCCGGAAAAAAAGATAAAACTGGCGACCTATGCTTCCAGGTGCATTGAAAACGAGATACTGATGTATTTGAGAAGAAATAACAAAACAAGGACAGAAGTATCGATCGATGAGCCGCTAAATGTGGACTGGGAAGGCAATGAACTGCTTCTATCAGATATACTGGGAACAGATGCGGATGTGATATACAAGGATATTGAAGATGAGGTTGACAAATCTCTGCTCAAAAAGGCTCTTACAAAGCTGACGGAAAGGGAACAGCGTATAATAAGTCTGAGATTTGGCATAAATGGAAGCGGGAAGGAAAAGACCCAGAAGGAAGTTGCTGACATGCTCGGAATATCACAATCCTATATTTCAAGGCTGGAAAAGAAAATTATTTCAAGATTAAAAAAAGAAATGAATAAATTTTCATAGGAGTATACGACAAAAGTTTACTAGAATGTATGACAACGGCCGAAATAATAAAACTGCCAGTATAAAACCGCAAAAGACAGTTTTCTTCATAAAATATGTATAAGCGGGTATTTTATACAAAATAACGACTTTAATGATGTGCATTTCACATAAAGTGCATAAATTAAATTTAGATTAGATATACAATAGCGTTAGGTTAAAATTGACAATGCATAAACATTGCAATATGTAACTTGCATAATAATATAGACAGAACAAACTTGATATATGCAATATTTTTGTTGTAAAGTTTTAATTGCTTAGATTTTTGTACAAATAAAATATACAATTAAAACGCTGTCTGTTATATATGGCTAAAAATGTTGACATTTTATAGTATTTACTATAAAATATACTCATAGTCAGGGATAAAAATACTTTTGCCCGGCTTAAAAAACACATTGTTGTTAACAACTAAAAGAAAGGGAGAAATGATATGAAGAAATTTATTTCAGTAGCCCTTGCTTCTGTTATGGTTGTTGCTATGGCAGCTGGATGCTCATCATCTAGTACAGAAACAACAGAGCAGGATCAGACAACAGAAGAAGGCTCAGGCGAAACAGGAAAAGTTTACAATGTATGTAACCTGGTAAATGGTAACCTTGGTGACAAATCATTCTTTGACTCTGCTGAGTCAGGACTTAAAGAACTTCAGGATGCCGGCCGTATCACTTACACAACAATTGAAATGGGCGGTTCTACTGAAGACCAGGCTAAATGGCAGAGCTACCTTGAGGAAGTTTCTGCATCAGGCGAATATGATGTTATTATCTGTGGTACATATCAGATGCCTGACTACCTCAAAAATGTTGCAGAAGCATATCCCGATCAGAAATACGTAATTTACGATGACACAACTTATACACTCGACAACGTTCTTAACTTAAGCTACAAACAGAACGACTTAGGTTACCTTGTAGGTGTATTCGCAGGATCATTAACAAAGGATACATCATTTGACAAGATCAACGCAGACAACGTAATCGGTTTCGTTGGCGGCGTTGACAGCCCCGTTATCAATGACTTCTTATATGGCTATATCTTAGGCGCTCAGTCAGTTAACCCTGATATCAAGGTTGACACAAGATATGTAGGCAACTACATTGACCCCGCTAAAGGAAAAGAGCTTGCTGAGTCTATGATCAACGATAACAACTGTGATATCGTTTGGGGTGTTGCTGGTAACTCAGGAAACGGAGCTGCTGAGGCTGCTCAGGAAACAGGAAAAGCTTACTTCATCGGTGTTGACTCTGACCAGGAAGAAACATTCTCATCAGAACTTGCTGCTATCACATTAACATCAGGTCTTAAGAATGTTGGCCAGTCACTTGTATGGGTATTTGATGAACTCGATGCTGGAAACGAGCATTGGGGCGAACATGTAACACTTGGTATCAACGAAGGCGGTGTTGGTATCGTTACAGATAAAAACTTCACAACAACTCCTCAGGCTGTTCAGGACGCTGTAAACAAAGCTATCGAAGATGTATCTTCAGGTGCTGTTACTGTTCCCACAGCTATCGGCGATGAGTCAGGTGCTGTTGAGCAGTTAAGAGAATCAGTTAAACCCTAATTGATTTAATTAGAACAGAATAAGGGGAGCAAAAGCTCCCCTTAATTTTTTAGATTATAGCTATTTATTAGTCTTTTTTTATTTTTTTCGGACTAAATTTTGCGAAAATCGCTGTCAGCTCATTAGAAATATTGAACATTATCCATATTTTTATGTACTTTTTATCGTATCCTGAAACGATCCATTTATTTTAATGGACCGTTTGAAGGTACGATCAGTCAAACGATGGTCTTTCAACATAAAACTTACTGCAAAATACCGTCAGCCGGGCTTTCTGCGCATCAGGCCGGGTATATGGTATCGCATTAAAGAATTGTTTATACAAGTTATTTTTTGCTGCAGTTAAAAACTATGGGAGGTAGGAGGTCTTTGTCTATGCCGGACATCGAATATGTTGTTCAAATGAAAGGGATAACAAAAGTTTATCCAAATGGAATCGCGGCCAATCAGGGTGTTGACTTCAATATTAAAAAAGGCGAGATTCATGCTCTTATGGGCGAAAACGGCGCCGGTAAATCAACACTTATGAAAATGCTGTTTGGACTTGAACAGCCTACAGAAGGCGAGATTTATGTAAATGGTGAGAAGGTCAATCTCACTTCGCCTACAGTTGCTATTTCCAAGGGAATCGGTATGGTTCACCAGCACTTTATGCTTGTTCCAAGTCTTACAGTTGCCGAGAATATGGTTTTAGGAATGGAGCCCAAAAGTAAAGGCTTCATTGACTACAAAAAAGCGGTTGAGATCACAGAGGAATATTCCAAGAAGTATAATCTTCCCGTCGATCCTAACGCTAAAGTCAGAGACATACCAGTAGGTATGAAACAAAAGGTTGAAATACTTAAGGCTCTTGTTCGAGGAGCAAAAATCCTGATACTTGATGAGCCTACAGCCGTATTGACAACTCAGGAGACAGCAGAGCTTTTCAGAGAACTTATCAATCTTAAAAATCAGGGGCATACAGTTATTTTCATTTCTCATAAGCTTAATGAGATAATGCAGATCACTGACAGACTTACGATCATGCGTGCCGGAAAATCTATGGGCGTTTATAACACCGCTGATACTACAAAAGAGGAAATATCAAGGCTTATGGTAGGCCGAGACGTTGTCCTTACAGTCCAGAAAGAAAAAGCTAAGCCTACAGATGTAGTTTTGAAAGTCCGCAATCTTGATTATACAAACGGATGGAACAAAAAGATGCTTGACAATCTTTCCTTTGACGTAAGAAAGGGCGAAATACTCGGAGTAGCCGGTGTAGAAGGCAACGGACAGAGAGAGCTTGTTGATATGCTCTTTAATCTTAATATCCCTGACAGCGGCACAGCAACGGTAAACGGACAGAATATCCTTGGAGTTCCCCAGAGGAAGATCCGTGATATGGGTGTTTCTCTCATACCTGAAGACCGTATGACCTTTGGTATTGCTGGTTCTGGCTCAATCGAGGATAACCTTATGAGCGACAGATGCGCACAGAAAAAATACAATAATGGTCCTCTCTTCAATATGAAAAATATGCATGCCGACAGTGACCAGCTGATAAAGGATTATGCGGTTTTATGTAAATCAAGAAACCAGCAGGTCGGAATGCTTTCAGGCGGTAATATCCAGAAGGTCGTTGTTGCAAGAGAATTCTCCAGTGATCCCGGACTTATAATCGCAGACCAGCCTACACGAGGAATCGACGTAGGTGCAACGGAATTTATCCGTAAAAAACTTGTTGAGCTCAGCCGTGAAGGCGCAGCAGTCCTCCTTGTTTCAGCTGATCTGAACGAGGTTATGGAACTTGCCGACAGCCTTATCGTTATGGTTAACGGTAAAATAGCAGCATATTTTGAAGATACTTCAGTCCTTAATGATACGATAATGGGCGAATATATGCTCGGACTTAAACAGCAGTCCGAAGAAGAAATAAGGAGGGTTCAGCATGGAGAATAAGCATTTATTAGCTTTTGAGCTGATTCGTGGACTTGTTGCCATTTTGATCGCCGTTGCGGTTGCATTTATATTTATTTTTATATGTGCTGACGATCCCGGTGAAGCGCTTAACTGTCTGCTTATTAAACCCATTGTAAGCAACGGTGCATTAAATACAAAGTCTATTTTTACAATACTTGGCAGAACTACACCTATCATATTTACAGGTCTTGCTGTATGTGTTATGTTCTCAGCTAACCAGTTCAACCTTGGTGCTGAAGGTGTAACTATGCTCGGTGGATTTATTGGAGCACTTGTTGGTATATATGTTCCCATGGCAGCAGGTATCCATTCAGTTGTTGCTATTCTTGTAGCATCTATTTGCGGCGGACTTGTAATGCTCATTCCCGCCATCGTCAAGGTAAAACTAAAAGCAAGTGAAATGGTTATTTCGCTTATGTTGAACTATGTTATCCTTTACGTTGTTCTTCATTTCCTTAACAACGTTTTTGCAGACAGATCCAAAGGTTCAACACAGACTTTCCCCTTTGAGCTTACTTCAAAAGTCGGAACAGTAGTACAGGGAACAGAACTTACATATGGTTTCTTTATAGCACTTATAGCTACAGTTTTAATCGGAATATTCATGTACCGTACACGCTGGGGTTATGCCATAAGAATGATCGGTATTAATGAATCATTCTCAAAATATTCAGGTATCAAAGTTGGTGCCATTATAATAGCTTCTCAGGTAATAGGCGGTATACTTTCAGGTGCCGGCGGTGCCATTGAGGTCCTCGGCCGTGATACTACATTCCGCTGGCTTGACCTTCCCGGATATGGATGGACAGGCGTTACAGTTGCTATCCTTGCGAAAAATAACCCTCTGCTCGTTCCCCTTGCGGCTATATTCATAGCATACCTCAATAGAGGATGTGAGCTTATGGCTATATATGCAGGAGTTCCCGCCGAAATGATCGATATCATCCAGGCTGTAATATTCCTCTTCTTTGCTGCAGAACAGTTCCTTGCCGGCTATCGTCAGAAGCTCGTTGTAAAAGACGCAAAGAACGAAATGATTCAGAAGTCTAAACCGCAGATGAAAGGAGAGAATGCATAATGTTAGATCAGATATTCAGTATGATTTTTACTGCCAGTTTTGGCTATGCAATAATTCGAATCACATCTCCTATTCTGTTTGCGGCTCTTGCTTCAGTTGTTGCTGAAAAAGCAGGTGTAACTAATATAGGTCTTGAGGGAACAATGATGTTCTCATCACTTTTTGGTGTACTTTTCGCATACTGGACAAACAACTGGTTTGTCGGTGTTATAGGCGCTGTTGTTATTGGAATCCTTATTGGATTATTGATTGGTGTTTTCGCTCTTAAGCTTAAAACAAACATAATCCTTGCCGGTACTGCGGTAAATATCGCTGGTTCGGGCGGAACGATTTTCTTCCTCTATCTTTTCACAGGACTTAGAGGAAACACAGCCAGCCTTACAACTCCTCAGATGCTTACTCCTAAAATCGATATTCCTTTAATAAAGGACATACCTGTTATAGGAAGTATTTTCTCAGGACATTCAGTACTTACATATGTTTCTTTCATACTCGTATTTTTGGTATGGGTACTGCTTTATAAAACAGCCCTTGGCCTTAGAATAAGAGCCGTTGGCGAAAATAAGAACGCAGCCGATTCCGTAGGTGTCAGCGTACTTAAGACACAGTATATTGCCATTATGATATCTGGTGCCCTTGCTGGTCTTGGCGGCGCTTATATGTCAATGTACTATTCACAGAGCTGGAACACAGGTATCGTTGCCGGACGTGGTTTCATAGCTCTTGCTGCTCAGGCCATCGGTCAGGGCGAACCCCTTGGAGCAATGCTTGCATCTATCCTTTTTGGTTTTGCAAGTGCTCTTGGAAACAAGATGGAAGGTCTTCCCGGATTTTCTTCATATCTCGTTTCATCAATACCTTATATTGTTACAATCATTGGTCTTGCTATTTATGCTCTTACTCAGCTTAAGAAGAGCAGAAAAAAATCATAAACCTATAAAAATAAATAATTTAAGTTTGGAGGTTGCTTAGATGAGAAGAATACCTGTTATTCTTGACGGCGATCCCGGACATGATGACGCGATAGCATGGGTGCTGGCAAATGCCAGCCCCATGCTTGATATTAAAGCTGTTACATCTGTCTGTGGTAACCAGACTATGGAAAAAACTACATACAACGCATTGAGAATCTGCACACTTATCGGTCTTAATGTCCCGGTTGCTAAAGGAAGAGTGACCCCGCTTATAAAAGATCCCATGGTCGCACCTAATGTGCATGGCCAGTCAGGACTTGACGGTCCTAAACTTCCTGAGCCTGCCTTTGAAGTATCTGATATGGATGCAGTAACACTTATGGCAAAAGTCATAGAAGAAAGCGATGAGCCTGTTACTCTTATTCCCACAGGCCCGCTTACAAATATAGCTGTTCTTTTCCTTGCTCATCCTGAACTTAAGAGCAAAATAGAGCACATATACATAATGGGCGGAGGAATACACCATGGAAACTGGGCTCCCGCTGCGGAATTTAATATCCAGGTAGACCCTGAAGCTGCTGATATAGTATTCAGGGGAGGAGTGCCTATTACTATGGCAGGCCTTGATGTTACAGAAAAGGCCCAGATATATCCTGAGGAATTTGATATAATAAGAAATCTCGGAAATCCTGTTGCAAAGACAGTTGCGGAGTGGTTTGATTTCTTCTTCCAGTATCATAAATCCAAAGGCTATCGTGGAGCCGCTGTTCATGATGCTGTTGCGGTAGCTGCCATCACAAATCCTGAAATTTTCGAGGCAAAGGATATGTATGTTGAGGTCGAGACAGAAGGGGATTACTGCCCTGGAGCGACCATAGGCGACATTAAAAACCGCTATGGAAAAGAACCTAATGTACATGTTTTATGGAACTTAGACAGAGATGCTTTTGCGAAGCTTCTTATTGATGCTTGTGCAAGCTATGGGGAGGTGTCAAAATAATGGGCAAAATACCTGTATTTATAGATTGTGATCCGGGTTCTGACGATATTATGGCACTTCTTCTGGCTGGAAATATGCCTGAGATCGACGTTGTCGGAATAGGGGCTGTCTGTGGTAACGTGGAAACATCCAAGACATATGTTAACGCATTAAAGACCGTTTCCCTTATGGGTAAGGATATACCTGTATATAAAGGAGCCGAAAGCCCCATGATGCGTGAGCTCGTTACTGGAAAGTATGTTCATGGAGAAGATGGAATGGGCGGACTTTCCTCTGAACTTCCTGCACCTGAGGCAGCAGAGCAGAAGATGAGGGCTTGGGATGCCATATACAATGAGGCTAAAAAATACAATGGAGAGCTGGTCCTTGTAGCTATCGGCCCCATGACTGATATTGGCATAGCCTTTGGAAAATATAAAGAACTCCCTAAATTGCTTAAAAAAGTAGTTATAATGGGCGGTTCAGCTACCTATGGAAATGTTACCCCTGCGGCTGAATTTAATATTTATGTCGATCCTGAAGCAGCTGAAATACTGTTTAAATCAGGTGCAGATATATGTATGTTTGGCCTTGATGTAACTGAAAAAGCCTACCTTCTTCCTGAAGAAGTTGAAAAAATCGGCGAAATGACATCACCGCAGGCAAAATTCAGCTATAAACTTCTTAAAAATACTATGCCGTTTTATCTTAAGTCAGGACAGCCTGGCAACTGTATGCATGATCCATGCGCAGTTATTTATCTGGCCTATCCGGAGCTTTTTGAGGGTAAACGCGCCGGCATATGTGTAGAGACTAAGGGAAAGATAACCAGAGGCAAGACAGTATGTGATATGTTCACCGATGTCAAGTTCGGATTTGAAAATGCAATGGTTATGATGGACCTTAACAGGGAAGCATTTGTTGAAAAAATAATGGAGATCATCGGAAGATACTAAAATAAAAGAGGGAAGCGTATTACGCTTCCCTTATGTATTTATTTTTTTGAGTTTTCAAGCTTTACAAAGGCCTCAAGAGCAACGATTATCTCGTTTTTTTCGCCTTTCATGGCAAGGTTTTCGCCATCTGCGTAGTTTCCGATGCTGTCAGCTGTATCCTCTCCGCAGGCTACGACATTATTTAATATGGATGCTGTTTTAACGCCTCTCAATCTTCCTACGGTAAAGAGGGTAGATGTTTCCATATCGCTTCCGAGAATGCCTCTTTTAGCCCAGAAGTCGTTTATCTCGTCTTCGTTGTCGATATAGAAGCTGTCATGGCTTCTGGCAAAACCAATATGGTAGGGGAAGGCATTTTCTTCGGCAGCTTCAATGCAGTAATTGAAAAGAAAAGTATCAGGTACAGCAGGATATTTTAAATTTATATAGGTCTGAGAAGCACCGTCATCCCTTACGGCTCCATTGACAAGAACAAGGTCACCGACCTTTACAAAGGGCTGGACAGCTCCACAGCTTCCTATTCTTATCATAGCCTCAACGCCTATATTTTTAAGTTCTTCAATGGCGATGGCAGTTGATGCTCCGCCCATTCCTGTTGAAATGGCGAGTATCTTAACACCTTTATATATGCCGGTCATACATCTGTATTCTCTGTTAAATCCTATTTCCTTGACATCTTCCATGTATGGTGCTATCCTGTCAAGCCTTGCCGGATCTCCCGGCATAATAGCGTATTTAACCTTTAAATCACTGCTTAATCTGATGTGTGCCTGTAATTCGCTCATATTATTCCCTCCTTGAGATTTGTTATAAATAGCATATAACAAATTTATTGTTATATCAATACATTGATTGACAAACTTTGATGGAGGAAGGATAATAATAGAAGTGATATTAATTATTGGGGAGTAAAGTTTTTATGGGTATTATTTATTTATTTTTATCAGGAATTTTTAACAGTATAATGGTATCATTTAATGGCCAATTGGGAATTTATCATTCACTTTTTGCCGTTACTTTTTTTGTCCATGTTATTGCGGCAATAATACTTTTCATATACATACCTCTCATACAGCATAAAAAGATAACCTTTAAAGGTGTCCCACTGTATGTCTATACTGTAGGTTTTTTAGGTGTAACGATAGTTGCCGGAAGCAGCTGGTGTACTAAAACTATCGGTGCAACTGCCGTATTATCTTTATCCGTTATCGGACAGATGGTATGCTCAGCCATATTCGACCATTATGGAACTTTTGGCGTAAAGAAGATTCCCTTTAAAAAAGAGCAGATACCTGCCTATATACTTGTTTTAGTTGGTATTATGCTTGTTATTAACGGTTAAGGGGGCGGGATATATGGCAGTTTACATAATAATGGCAGTTTTTCTTGGCGTTTTGAACGTCTTTAATAAAATGGTAAATGTTAAGGCATCAGAGTACCTTGGAAATACCAATGGAACTCTTATAAACTACTTTGAGGCTTCAATTATTTCGATAATAGTCCTTATAATCCTTGGAAACACGAACGAACTTACATTAGATTATATAAAAAATGTTCCTTCATATCTTTATCTCGGAAGCGTAACGGGACTTATAGCCCTTATTTTCCTTGTGATCGGAACAAAAAAATCCACGGTCATGATATCGACTGTAGTCGTTCTTATAGGACAGCTGGCCACATCCATAGTGCTGGACTGCATATTCTTTAAAGAAGATTTCAGCCCCATAAAAGTTCTTGGCATTTTCTTTGTAATAGCCGGAATGGCATTCAGAGAAAAAATAATCAAAAAATCTGAACATTCTGAACATACGGAAGGATAAGTTTCCCAAAATAAAAAAGGAGTGCGGTAAATATGAAAATTTTGAATCTAGGTTCTCTTAATGTGGACTATGTATATAAAGTAGACAAGTTTCTGCTTCCTGGCGAGACTAAAAGCTCTCTTTCACTCAACACTTACTGCGGAGGAAAAGGGCTTAATCAGTCCATAGCCGCAGCTAAGGCCGGTAATGAGGTATTTCATGCCGCCATCCTTGGAAAGGGCGGAGAAATGCTCAAAAAGGCTCTTATGGATAATGGAGTCAATGTTGATATGATCCAGGACAGTGATGAGACCTGCGGGCATGCCATAATCCAGGTCGACGAGAAAGGCCAGAACTGCATACTTCTTTATGGCGGCACCAACAGGACACTTACAAAGGAATTTATAGATGACGTCCTTGATAAGTTCGGAAATAACGGCCTTGTGCTCCTCCAGAACGAAACAAATCTTGTAGGATATATAATTGAGCAGGCTGCGAAAAAAGGCCTTCAGGTGGCTTTAAACGCGGCGCCAATGAATGATGCTGTGCTGGAGTATCCTATAGATAAGCTGTCATGGCTTATTGTGAACGAAGTTGAGGGAAAACAGATAGCCGGATGCGAAAATGATGATGATATAATTGATATTTTGAGAGAAAAATATCCTTCATGCAAAATACTTCTTACCCTTGGTTCAAGGGGAGCCTGCTGTCTTTCTGACGGTAAATTATATACTATCGGCTGCCACAAAGTCGATGTTGTGGATACGACAGCTGCTGGTGATACATTCACAGGATATTTTCTCTATGGCATATTGAACGATTATTCCGTTGCCGACAGTCTTAAGATGGCTACCACAGCCAGTGCCGTATGCGTTGGAAGAAACGGCGCATCTGACTCAGTTCCTCTTAAGGAAGAGGTCGACAGCATTATTAAAAATAATAAATACGGCAGTCTTGAGGTCAGTGTAAAAGAAATGTGAGGTGTGGTTATGAAAAAAGTTTTATTTGTCAACTGCTGCATAAGACGTGAGGAATCAAGGTCATTCAAAATAGCAAAAAAATTCATTGATTCCCTTGATCCTGAAAAATATGAGGTTGAAGAACTCTGCCTGATGGATGAACCCCTTGAATATTTTAAGGACAGTTTCTTTAATCAGAGACAGCGTCTACTGGAAGATAAAAAGTTCGACCATCCCAGGTTTAGATATGCCTGGCAGTTCAAAAATGCGGATAAAATAGTTATTGCTGCGCCATTCTGGGATCTCAGCTTTCCTGCGCTTCTCAAGGTTTATATCGAAAACCTCTGTGTGGAAGGCATAACATTTGGATGCAATGAAAGCGGATGTTTTGGCACCTGTGCTGCGGACAAACTTGTTTACATAACCTCTAGAGGAGGATTTTATGCTGACTCACCCCTGGAAATGGGAGCCAGATACATAGAAGCTATGTGTGAATTTTTCGGAATAGATAAATTTGAGTGTATATGCGCTGAGGGCATAGACATTGTCGGGGTAGATGCTGAAAGCGTTCTTGAAAAAGCCTATGAAAAAGCAGAAAAAGCTGCTTTGGATCTTTAAGAAAGGAATGATATAAATGGGAGAAATGATGAAAGCTGTAGTATATAAGGGACACGGTGAAGTCGCTCTTGAAGACAGACCGGTACCGGTCATAAAGGACGAGAGGGATGCCATCGTAAGAGTAACTCTTTCCACGATCTGCTCAAGTGACCTCCATATCAAACATGGAACAGTACCCAGAGCAAAGGAAAATACTATCCTTGGACACGAATTCGTTGGAGAAGTCGTTGAGGTCGGAAGCGCTGTTAAGAAATTCAAAAAGGGCGACAGAGTATCTGTAAGTGTTGAGACATTCTGCGGCACATGCTTTTTCTGCAGGAATGGATTTGTAAACAACTGTGTAGAAGGCGGCTGGGAACTTGGATGCAGGATCGACGGATGCCAGGCTGAATATGTACGTGTTCCCATTGCCGATATGGGCATGACACTTATTCCCGATGACGTTAAAGACGAGGACGCACTTTTTAACGGTGATATACTTGCCACAGGATACTGGGCAGCATCCATCGGAGAACTTAAACCAGCTGATACTGTAGTAGTTATCGGAGCCGGCCCCACAGGACTCTGTACACTTATGAGCGTTAAACTTTACAGCCCTTCAAAGGTAATACTTGTTGACGTAAATGACTATAGGCTCAATCTTGCCAAGGAACATGGCCTTGCAGATATAATCGTAAATTCATCTAAGGAAGATCCCCTTGAAGTAATTATGAGGGAAACAGACGGCAGGGGAGCAGACAGAGTATTTGAGGTAGCAGGACTTAAGTCAACTTTCCAGCTGGCATGGCAGGCTGCAAGACCCAATGCCATAGTTGTCATCGTAGCTCTCTATGCTGAGCCTCAGGAGATACCTCTTCAGCTTATGTATGGTAAGAACCTTATTTTCAAAACTGGCGGCGTAGATGGAAATTCAAACTATGCTGAGGCAATAATGAAGCTCGTTCAGACAAAACAGATCGACACAAGCTGCCTTATCACCCATAAAGCACCTCTTAATGATGTAATGCGCGGATACGAAGTATTTGAAAATAAGATCGATAACTGCGTAAAATGGGTAATAACACCCTATGAAAGATAATTTGGAATAATATAGAACTTAATATGCGGTATAAAAAATACCTCTCTGGGCAAAATTAGACTATCAGCTTCGGGAGGTATTTTTTTAAATATGTCTGACTGCTGTTTGATGTATCAAAAATGCGTTTTACAGGAGTGAACCGATTTGGGATATAAAGGCAAGGTTGAAATAACCGGTGTTAATACCGCAAAAATAGAAGTTCTTAAAAAAGATGAAGCTATGGAATTATTTAAAAAAGCTAAAAGCGGCGATAAGGAAGCGCGCCAAAGGCTTATAAACGGAAACTTAAGACTGGTGCTGAGCATAATAAAAAGATTTGATTATAAAAATGAGTCTATTGATGATCTTTTCCAGGTGGGATGCATCGGTCTTATAAAAGGAATAGATAACTTTGATATATCTTTAAATGTACTTCCATCTACCTATCTGGTACCTATGATAATAGGCGAGATAAGAAGATATTTAAGGGATAATAATTTCATAAGGGTGAGCCGCTCACTGAGGGATACAGCCTATAAAGCTCTGCAGGCCAAGGAAAAACTGACATCAGCCAACTCCAAGGAATAGCAAAGGAACTGGATATGAGTCCGGAAGATGTTGCTGAGGCTCTTGAGGCCGTACAGGAGCCTGTATCGCTGTATGAACCCGTTTACCACAATGATGGTGATACACTGTATGTTATGGACCAGATGAGCGATGATAAAGAGTCTGATAACAGCTGGCTGGATAATATATCGCTTAATGAGGCAATGGAAAAGCTAACTGACAGGGAGAAAAAAATATTGACTCTGAGATTTTTTGAGGGAAAGACCCAGATGGAGGTATCAGATGAAATAGGTATATCTCAGGCTCAGGTCAGCAGGCTGGAGAAGGGCGCACTTAACAGGATGAAAAAATATGTTTAATAACCTTTTATAAATTATGCAATTTCTATTTTTAATCATATCTATAAATTTAAAAATAATACTTTAATTTTTTTAACTACTTTGCTATAATAAATTTGTATACGCAAATTTATGTAAATTAAAGCGGGTAGATATTTATGGCAGACTCAAATATGACAAAAAAAGCTCTGGCATCAGCTCTTAAAGAACTGATGAAAACTGTTCCTTTCTCCAAAATAAGCATAGGGGATATTTGCGATCTGTGTGAGATGAACAGAAAAAGCTTTTATTATCATTTTAAAGATAAATATGATTTGATAAACTGGATATACACATCTGAATTTATCGTAAGGATACAAAACAGGATATACGATAGTGAGTGGGACCTGTTGGAAGATATGTGTATATACTTTTATGATAACAGGGATTTTTACAGAAAAGCTCTGCAGATAGAAGGTCAGAACTCATTTTATGACTATTTCAGGGAAATACTTAAAATATTGTTAACTGATTACATAAAAGATGTTTTTGACGAATGTAAAAATGCTGATTTTTATGTAACTTTCTATGCAGATGCTTTTGTCGCTTCCATTGTCAGATGGCTGACGGACAAAAACTGTAAAAAACCGGATGAATATACTGTTTTATTGAAATCTTGTTTAATCGATTTTGCGAAGGTTCTTGTTAATGAACTTGAAAAAAGCAGCGATAATTAAAATCGCTGCTTTTTATTTATTTATATTCCATATATAGATTTTTCAATATATCAACAAGGCTGCAGTTCGTAATATCATAGGCCTTATCGCTTACGTGTCCATTTGAAAGGGATACTCTCTTATCCTTTCTGTAGCACAGATAGTATGAATTTTTACATATTGTATCATCTATTTCAGGAAGATCGCCCCTTATATCTATCGGAATATATGCGTATTTCTGGCTGTCCCTTAGATTTCTTATTCTTTCTTTCATATTAGAACAGGTCTTGTCCGAACATTCCTCATAAGGAATATAGAATACAAAAGAATTTGTAAAATCTTCAGCTGATTCAAGTTCCTGCGGCGTTGTAAGCAGTTCCATATTATTGTCATCGTAAAATTTATGACAGGCAAAAAATCTTGAATACCTATGAAGGCAGT
The DNA here is from genome assembly GCA_019423725.1 of Clostridiales bacterium. Lineage (GTDB taxonomy): Bacteria > Bacillota > Clostridia > Lachnospirales > Anaerotignaceae > Metalachnospira. Next base: position 68 of record JAHZAW010000049.1, on the reverse strand, counting down.
CGGCTGCCTCAGCCATACTTTTACAGTCATTTCCGGAAATTGATATAAGTATATTATTTATACCGTCA
>JAHZAW010000048.1 GCA_019423725.1 Clostridiales bacterium | reverse complement strand
AATCACATATACTTTTGATGATGTTTTAGAATATTCTAAATATACGAATCAGGAATTGAAACTTACATCTGAGTACAATGAAGCTGCCAAAGATGAAACAGAAAATAAAGTTAAAGCGGATATCTATGATGGCCAGGATCATTTTAGAGCTGTAACAAAAATATTGATGGGCATAAGCCCCATTATTACCAACATTATTTGATATAAATAGTTGTATATCCTAAGAACCAGGATATATTTTAAGCTGAAAAAAGTTTATAATAACCTTGGGAAGGCCTCAGGCCTTCCCTTTTTTATTGTTTTCCACTGGTTTCAGCAGTTCAAACAGTTTTTCAAACTGTTCTGAATAAATGCTGTTTTTTCTCCATATAAACGTAAATTCGTGGTATTCATTGAAATCTTCAAGGGGTATCTCCTTTAATTTTCCTGAAGCGATATCATCCTTTACCGCCGAATGATATAAAAATCCTATGCCGATACCCTGGGCTATCATAGCTTTTATGGCCTGTATATCGTTTATTTCTATTATGCTTTGGAAATCGGACGGTGAGAGATTATATCTGCTTAAGCTGCGCACGATGATGTCCCTGTTTCCTGAGCCCTTTTCCCTAATGAGAAGGGGAAATACAAGCAGATCTGACATCTTTTTGATCTTTCCATCCAGGTTCAGAGAAGGGGAGCAGACAGGAAGATATTTTTCAGACCTGTATAAAAGTGAGGAATAATCGCTTTTCTGCACATAGCCCTCAACTATGGCAAAATCTATTTCGTTGTCGTCTATCATACGGCACAAAGTAGCTGTGTTTCTGACGTGCATGAATATATTGGTGTCAGGAAATTTTTCTTTATAGCGTTTCAGTGGTCCTGGTATGAGGTAGGTGCCAACGGTGGGTGTGGTGCCGAAGGTCAGGACCCTCTTTTTATGTTTTACACTGTCGGAAAGATAGCTTATATCAAGGGCCATGGTCTTAAAGGCGCTTTGGAGCTGTTTTCCTTCCTCGGTCAGATATAGGTTTTTATTTATATATGAAAATACCTTTACACCGTACTGTTCTTCCAGCCAGTGTATATGCTGGGATACGGCGGGCTGGGTAAGATTCAGGTTTTCAGCGGCCTTGGTGTAGTTCATGGTTTTGCATACTTCAAGAAATGTCATAATACGAAAATCAAGCATTTTAAGTATCATCTCCTTTGATTTAATCATAACATATTTTTATTGTGAAATAAATATAAATAATTTTTCTTTATCAAAAAGTCATGGTATACTTTGCTACAAGAAATGAAGAAACGAAAAAAACCAAGAAAAGGAGAACAAACATGGAAAACGATAAGCATATGTTATGGAAACTGTTCAAGGCAACATTTATGCTCAGCGCTTTCACCTTCGGAGGCGGATTTGTAATAGTTTCACTTATGAAGAAAAAATTTGTAGAAGAACTTGGATGGCTGGATGAGGACGAGATGCTGGATATAACAGCAATAGCTCAGTCATCACCTGGACCCATACCCGTAAATGCATCGGTAATACTCGGCTACCGAATAAATGGAGTCATCGGCTCCCTGGTGGCAGTACTTGGAACTATACTTCCTCCGATGATAATAATTTCACTTATCTCCTATTTCTATGTTCAGTTCAGGAGCAATCAGATAATCGCCACAGCCCTTATGGTAATGAGAGCAGGTGTGGCAGCGGTAATTTTTGATGTTGTTATCAATCTGGCTAAAAACATAATAGCTGCAAAAAGAGTCTTATATATAGTTCTTATGGCAGCTGCCTTTATCGCTAAGATAGTATTTGGAATGGAAGCGATGATGCTTATACTCATATTCCTTGTAATAGGTCTGGCTGATGCTTTTTCAGATAAGATCAAGGCAGGAAATATGGTAAGCGGTTCAGACAGGGGGAATGAATAATGAGTATACTTATGCAGCTGTTCGCAGCATTCATACAGGTTGGACTTTTCAGTGTGGGAGGCGGCTATGCCGCTATCCCTCTTATACAGGATCAGATAGTTAATATACACGGTCTTATGACCATGAGTGAGTTTACAGACCTCATAACCATAGCGGAAATGACGCCCGGCCCCATATCCATAAATTCAGCTACATTTGTTGGAACAAGGCTTTCAGGAGTAGGCGGAGCTGTAATATGTACACTTGGATGTATAATCCCATCATTCATAATCTGCCTTACACTGGCTCATTTTTACTATAAATACAGAAACTTCGGCGGAGTACAGACAGTGCTTGCGGCCCTCAGGCCCGCTGTTGTAGCCCTCATTGCCTCAGCCGGACTTTCAATACTGCTTCTTGGTATTTTCGGAAGTGAGACAGCCATATCCCTTGGAAATATCAGACCCGTAGAAGTCGTACTTTTCCTTGGAGCACTTTTCATACTCAGAAAATATAAGACCAGCGCCATTTCCATAATATTTGGCTCAGGCGTTGTTGGAACGGCAGCCTATGCATTATTGAGCATGCTTGCCTGATTAAAATAGTCAATGAAACATTCGGCAAACGGATGTTTGAATATAAAATTTTAAAGAGTTATTAAGAAGGAGGAATTTTTATGTATTTCACAAACTATGACATGATATTACCTAATTACAGTGTTGGACCTGACTGCTACAAAACAATTCCCTACTGGGCAAGACGATTTGGAAAAAAAGCCGTTGTCATAGGAGGAAAGACAGCCATGGAAAAGGCAAAACAGCCTCTTCTTGATGCTCTTAAAGGTTCTGATATGGAAATAATCGACTTCGTATGGTACGGCGGAGATTCAACATACGAAAACGTAGAAATGCTCAAGGCCAATGAATCAGTAAAAAAGGCTGATATATTATTTGGAGTAGGCGGCGGACGTGCCGTAGATACAGTAAAGGTACTGGCAGTGGAAATGGATAAGCCCGTATTTGATTTTCCTACAATCGCTTCAAACTGCGCGCCCACAACTACACTTTCAGTAATCTATAATGCTGACGGTTCATTCAAACAGTATCATTACTGTGGAAGACC
>JAHZAW010000047.1:79482-79947 GCA_019423725.1 Clostridiales bacterium | reverse complement strand
GCTATATCGTTTCCTGAATATCCATTTTCAGAAAGGCTCTTACACTTAAGTATTATCCTGAACTGTCTTGTTATGAGGGACAATACCATAAACGGCGACTCATTGAGTGCCAGAAGGTTCCTGTATATCTCCAGTGCCTTTTCCGTCTTTCCGGCAACCATGGCATCTACCAGGTCAAATACCCTGGTCTCAGAATTTTTTACACAAACAGCGTCTATATCTTCTGAAGTAACTTCGCTCCTGCCATCCATATATGCTATGAGCTTTTCACACTCTCCCCTGAGCATCTCAGCGTCCACACAGTTTCTGACCATATATACACATAGGTTTTTTGGTATTTTGAGCCCGCTTTTTGTAAGCTTCTTTTCCGCCAGTGATGCCAGGTCATTGTCCTTTAACTTGCTGAATTCAGCCGTCATACCATTTTTCTCGATGGCTTTATAGAGCTTGAGCCTTTTATCGGCC
>JAHZAW010000047.1:53888-79472 GCA_019423725.1 Clostridiales bacterium | reverse complement strand
CCCTTTTCCTCAGAAAAGACAACACAGGCCGTATCCGGGATATTTTGTATATATTCCGCCAGAAGATCGCTTTCACTTTTCTTTCCCTCTGAGAAAAATCCACAGTCCTTGACCAGTATGAATCTCTTTTCACTGAGAAAAGGAGTAGTCTCCGCAGCCTCAATGATCTGTCCAGCGGTGGTCTTCATGTCATTGAACACGGACATGTTCATCATCTCCGCAGCCTCATCGATCACAGCCTTTTTTATCTTTTCCTCCGCAGCCCTCCTGGTAAAGCTGTCTTCTCCCCACAGAAAATAACACTTCTTTATTTCCTTTTTCAAATCCAATTTAGCCATTATAATGCCCTCTGCATCTGATCTTCTGTCGTTTTTTCTTGTTCGTTCTGCCCGTTTTGTCCGCTTTGTCCGCTTTGTTCGTTTTGTTCTTTCTGTTCGCTCTGTTCTCCCTGTTTTTCCTGGTTTTCTTCAGTATCTTCTTTTTTCATTTTATCGACCGGTTCTTCTTTCATTTTCTCTTCAGACTCTTCCATCTTTCTATGTTCATCCAGACTAAGATCACTGAATTCAACGGTCACCACATAGGCATCTGCACAGCCAGTTAATGTATCCGGCTCAAAAAAGCTGTCAAGGCTGACGGATGAGGGACCATTATCGCCTGTATATACCTGAATGGCAACGGGTATTTCCTTATTGTATTCAACGGTTTCTCTTGTATTGAGCGTCGACTGCATACGTCCTGTGTTATATATATCTTCCGTATCAGGATAAAACTCTGTGCTTCCATTGTCGTGTTCACCCTGGAATGATGTCTTCATGCCATTTCCCATGTCCTCATAGGCAAGACCTATCCTGCCTTCCGTATCGGCAAAAAGTCTGCTGTCCCTCGTATATTCTTTCCAGGCTCCGTCTTTATATTTATACACTGTTATGTATACGCTTTCCACATTCTCATCCACAACAAAATCACATATCACACCGTTGTTCTTTACATCCATCAAACTAAGTATGTTTTTCTCGTCATCATTAAGCTGAGCCTGCTCTATATACATTTCGGAAGATGTTTCGTCTGTTTTGCCCTGATTGTCACCGGTATTTTCTTCAGGCATGTCCTGCTCTGTAGTTGTTTCGTTTTTTTCTTCCGTTTTCACCTTATCACCGACAGCAGAGCATCCTGAAAGAAGCATCAGCGATGCCACAAAAAAAGCAAATTTCTTCATCTTGTTTCTCTCCTTATTCTTTGAAGGTTTTTATATCTTCAATACTTCCTTTCTGATCCAGATAAAACACAACTGCTCCGTCACGTCCGGTGATATATGTATCAAATCCCAGTCTGTTCAGTCTCTGGACCACTTCACTGCTGGGAAATCCATAAATATTATCCTCATCTGCCTCTATCACCGCCGCGTCTGCTCCTGTCCTTCTGAGAAATTCCTCAGAAGATGAAGTATCTGAGCCATGGTGCGCTATTTTAATTATATCACAGTCTATATCACTTTTCAAAAGTTCATCCTCATTATCAGAATCTATATCTCCGGTAAAAAGAGCCTCAGTTTTTCCAACCGTAAATTTTAAAACAAGTGACGTCTCATTTTCATCTTCAGCGGTATCTCCCATGGGATAGAGACATTCTATCCTGCATTCATCCGTGCCAAAGCTGTCGCCTGCTGAAGCATATACCACATCTATGCCCTTATCTTTTGCTGCATTAGATATTTCTTTTGCCCTTTTACCATCGGCGTATTTTGACAAAACAACGGTTCTTGTGAGCTCCTGGTTTATTATCTCCATGGCTCCCGCCGCATGGTCTGAATCCGTATGGGTTATAAAAAGTATATCTGCCTTTCCCGATTTTGATTCCAGATATGGTATTACGGAGCTCTCCGCCCCGCCTTCCGGACCTCCATCTATGACCGCCGTAAATTCACCCGGCACAAATACTGCTGAGGCATCACCCTGTCCCGCGTCGAAAAACACTATCTCAGAAGGCCTATTTATCCAGACTGTCATATATATGGCTGCCGCGGCCATAAAAACCGTCATCGTTCTCATCAGTACTTTTTTATTATTTCTAAAATATATGACACTCAGCATAAAAGCATAGATACCTATTACTGCGGCAGCAGACGGTTTAAGTGTATCTAAATAAAAGCCGTCTGTTCCGGCCCTGTCTACGATCGTATTATATAACCATACCATTCCTCCGGCTGTCTTTGCCATAAGTGTCCCCATAGTTTTTACGTCAAAAATCGACAATAGAGAAGCCAGAAGACCAAGTCCTGTGGAAAAACTGAGATAGGGAACAAAAATAATATTGGACAGAGGAGCAATGAGAGATATGCCGCCAAAATAATACATTGTCAAAGGCGATGTCATTATCCATACGCCCAGTGAAAACATCAGCACCTTTGAAACTGGCCCAATATCCTTATGGTCTTTTATCATATCCTCAGTCAGGGCAACTGCGGTTATGCCGGCATAGGATAACTGAAAGGAAATATTCCAGAGATAGAGAGGATTTGCCAGCAGCATCACAAAGGCACTGAATGCGGTAATATTGAGCCTGTCCGTGCCACGGCTTATTATATATCCAAAATACATGGTTATCGTCATAAAAACTGCCCTTACCGCCGACGGTGAAACTCCGGTAAAGAAAAGATACAAGACAAGGAAAGCTGCCGCAAAGGGCATGGCTTTTCTCCTGCTTCCTCTGAATATTTTTGTAAGCACCAAAAACACTGCTCCTGCTATTACAGAAACATGCAGTCCTGATACCGCCAGCAGATGGCTGACACCCATGTTTTTATAATTTTCTCTTGTATTATCATCTATATCGTACTTATATCCCGTTGTAAGAGCCTTCATTACGGAAGATACGTTTTCAGGCATAATTCCGTCGAAAAATTCATTTACTTTCTCTCTGGCTGCCTCTATGCGGTAGATCAGAGAACCGTTCATGGCGCCTGTCTTTTCCAGTTCTTCAGCCCACATATTGCAGCTGTAACCGTTTGAGAACATATACATGCCATAGTCAGTCTGATATGGATTATCAGGCTTTTCATATCCATATATCCTGCCCTTGACTCTTATGACATTGCCAGCCTTTACATCTGTCCTCTCACAGGTCACAAATATTTTTATCCTTTTATCATATACATCCTCATCATATATGACCCTGTCCGTCTCAAGGCTTATGGCAGTATTTCCACTGTCTGTAGTATAACTTGACCTGACTGTTCCGGTGGCATATACATCCTTTCCGTCAAGGATATCCCCAGGACCTTTATAGATCCCGGATATGGCAGGACAGAGTATAAATCCAATTACAGCAAAAATCGGTATATAAAAATATTCCCTGACCCTGTTTTTTACGCCAAATAATACAGAAGCCGCCACAACTAAGACCAGTACAGCGGCAAAACCAGCTGTATCAATATATTCCGCGGACACTATTCCCGACATCAGTCCGCAGACAAACCACACAAACGGCCTTTTCATAACATCACTGCTCACTCAAACGTAATATCGTAATTCGGTTCAATAGGCTTTGTAAGATCAACTATATGCCCGTATTTATCGTATTTTTCTCCTTCCACCAGGAACTGCACCTTACTTATGCTCTCAATTTCAGCAAGTGAATTTACTATGCTGTAGACAGCCGCCAGTGCGTCCTTTTCTGAGCCGCTCTGTTTTGTCACAAATTCAGAGCTTAAGTCTACATAGCACACTCCATCGGCTGTACTTATATCTCTTATTTTAGTTTCTGCCGGTATGACGCTCTTAAGACTGCTGTTTTCAGGCCCAGCTATGAGCTGCTCGATAATATATCTTTCTATAGGCTGGTTGGGATTTACTTCGACCTCCCTGATTTCCGTGCCAAGTCTTGTACCGTCCGAACTCTTAAAATACAGATTCAGTATCTCATAGTTAGTCGGCTCAGCGGAAATATTTCCATCCATAACAAAATCGTCTCTTCCAAGCTTTCCTACAGTCTGGCCGCTGGTCATCTCCAAAGGCTGCCCGTCAACGGTTATATACACATAGTCTACAAACTGAAATGATGTAAACGTATATACCACAGCTGTCTTGAAAATAAGTTCATCTCCAAGGCCCATGGTATTATATATGGCATTAAAATCCACGCTCAGGCTCCCACTGTCAATGGACACGGAATTTATATCCAGGCCTTCGGGTACAGCTGATCTTCTTTCATCAGTCTGCTGTACGCTGCTTAGTTTTTCATAGGCGTCAAATACCTGCTCCTCCTGGTTTTTTCCATCAATGGCCGTGACCTCGCATTTAAGGCTCTGGCTGGCGGTATCGATATAATATATCTCGCAATGAGCCGCCCCATCATTTCCAGGAACGTGTTCTGCCTGCTCCGGCCTGCATCCTGATAAAACTGTGATGGCCATGACCATAAGCGCAATCAGATTAAAGATTTTTCTATTCATCTCTGACCTCATTTCTGTTTGAGGGGGATTATGATAACAAAAGTCGTTCCCTCATTTTCCTTGCTCGAGACTTTTATGCTTCCATTGTGCATAAGGACAGCGGAACGTACTATTGATAGTCCAAGGCCTGTTCCTCCGGTCTCCCTGTCTCGGTTTTTATCGACTCTGTAAAATCTGTCAAATATTTTTCCAATCTCATCTTCAGCTATGCCGATCCCTGTATCAGCAACGGTTATAAAGGCATTCTGATGGTCAGCGTCAACCGTCACTTCCACCCTGCCGCCTTCGTTATTGTATTTAATCCCGTTTTCTATAAGATTCGATACAGCCAAAGAAAGTTTTGTTTCTTCTATCTCAGCTGTAACATCTTTTACACGGTTATACGCCACAGTTATATTTTTAGCCTTTGCTATGGGCTCAAGTCTCTTTACCACATCCCCGACCATGTCCGTCAGATTTATAAGCATGGGTTTAAGAGCTACTTCCTGTCTATTCATCCTGACAAGGGTCAGCAGGTCATTTATTATATCCGTCATTCTGTCCACTTCAGAATTTATGTCCCTTAAAAATTCCACATACATCTCCTTGGGAACGGCATCCGGGTCCTGAATGAGTATGGAATCACTCAAAACCTTTATGGAACTTAATGGCGTTTTTAATTCATGGGATACGTTTGATACAAATTCCTGTCTGCTTGTCTCCACCTGGTCCAGTTTTTCCGCCATATTGTTGCTGGACTCCGCCAGTTCGGCCAGCTCAGTATGCAGGAAATCATTTACCTCTATCCTCTGGTCGAAATGTCCCTCAGCCATCTTTTTGATTACCTCTATGCTTCGGTTAAGAGGGTTGGTGAACCACCACGCAAGGAATGTTATTATCATAAATACGATCACCATAAGCATTATTATTATGCTGTATATTTTCTGTCTTATGGCATCTACAGTAACTCCTATATCAGTTATGGAGCCGCATACCAGCACTACTCCTATACAGTTTGACCTGTCATCAACTATGGATACGGCCGCATGTATAGTATCATTGTTCTGGACCCTGGCCACGTCCTTGTTATTGAGCGCCTCTACCACCTCAGGCAGGAAATAGACCTTGCCTTCCTCGGTCTTATTGGAGTCATTTACAACAACGCCTGAACGGTCAAGGACTATTATCCTATAGCCGCTCTGTTTGCTTGTCTGGTTTATATCATAGTCAAAAAGAAGCGCCTTGCTGTCATCATACATATAATCGGATATGCCGATATGTCCCGAAACGACATTGGCCTGCAGCAGCAGCTCCTTTTTCCTTTCCTCAACAAAGTATCCCTGAACTGAATTGAGCGTGAGCTGGGCGACTATAAAAAGCGGACATATGCCTATCAGCGCATAGGTTATAAACAGTGTCCATTTTAACTTAATATTCCTTTTAACCAAAGTATTAGCCAAATCCCCACTTTGTAAAGATGTATTCAGGTGCGCTTGGTTTCTTTTCTATTTTTTCCCTAAGTCTTCTTACGTGTACGTCAACGGTACGCACATCTCCGGGATAATCAAATCCCCATACTGTATCCAGAAGTTTTTCACGGCTGTATACCTTTCCTGGAGTTTTCATCAAAAGTTCCAGAAGATCAAACTCCTTTGCCGTAAGGAAGGCCTCCTTGCCGTCCACAAATACTCTTCTGCTGTCCAGGTCTATAAGAAGGTCCCTTATCTGTATCTGGTTTTTAACGGGAGCTTTTTCAGTCTTAGCAGCCGTAGTCCTTCTTAAAACAGCTTTTATCCTTGCTTTAAGCTCGAGTATATTGAAAGGCTTTGTCATATAGTCATCGGCGCCATACTCAAGACCCATTATTTTATCCATGTCTTCTCCCTTTGCCGTGACCATGATTATGGGCATCTGGGAAAATTCTCTTACTTCCCTGCATACCTGAAGGCCGTCCATCTTAGGAAGCATTACATCGAGGACAGCAAGATCATAATCATTCTTTTTGATAAGATTTAAAGCTTCCTCACCGTCATAAGCAACATCTATTTCCATTCCGTCCTGTTCAAGCGAAAATTTTATTCCTTTTACGATCAATTTTTCATCATCAACAACCAATATTTTATACGCCATTTGATAACCCTCCGCCAGTGCATCAAAATTAAATATATGTATAGTCAAGTATCACCTTTCGAATTCTTGAAGTAAGTCCACTGACATTATATATATCCTCAATACTTTTAAATTCTCCATATTTTTCTCTGTAATCAACTATTTTCTGAGCCTCATCTTTTCCGATATACATAAGCGAGGCCAGTTCATCGACACTTGCCGTATTAAGGTTTAATTTATCTTCAGTTTTATATCCTTCCTGATAAATGCTGTTATTTTCACCAGCACTTATATTTACTCTGCTGTCATTTATTCTGTCACCATTTTCCCTATGATTATAAGTATACCAGTGAAAAGCAACAAAAACCATAAGTACGATAAAAATAATTATTACACATTTATTTTCTTTACGCTTTCTAATGATCGAGCACATCCTTCTGGAAGAATCCATATTAATTTTCCATTATTTTTCCCCATTATATATCATTACTCAAAATAAATCCAGATTTTAATAAAAATAAAATTTATTTTATATAGAAATATAACTTTTCTTCATATTAACCGTTATTAAAATAAACTAAAAATTTTACACAAATTTTAGTTGTGTAATTGTGTAAAAACTGTGTACTTTTTTAACTGTTAACTATACGTTTCCTTAAGTCCATCTTCTGTAACAGTTTATCTGATATCTTTTTGCCTTTACACAAAACAAAAAAGACCTCCGATTACTCGGAGGTCTTAAGTTTATTCAGTTAGTATATAACTGGGTCACTCTTAGTTAAGAGTAACTGTAGCTGAAGCTTCATTCCAGTCGATCTTTGTGATTCCAAGTGCGTTAGCAAGGTCTCTTACAGGTACGAATGTTCTGTCGTTTGTGATTTCAGGAGCTGTGTTCATAGCTACGGGTGTACCATTGATGTACATTGTCTTTGAACCGATTGTCATTGATACGATTCTCTGGCCCATCATGATTGTTACTGTTCTTGATGCATCATCCCAGCCTACTGTTGCGCCGAATGCTTCTGATACAGCTCTTAAAGGAAGCTCTGTATAGTTCTCAGCATTGATGTATGCGGGTGTGTCAAGTGTAACTGTGTCTGTTCCTACAGCCATTGTTGTAGCACCGATTGTGATGACGATCTTTCTTGTTGTTGTAGAGTCATCCTGGTCACGAGCTGCTGTGATTACATCTACATAGCTGTCGTTTACTGTTACAGCGCTGTATTTGAAAAGTCCGTTAGATTTTGTGTCTTCATCGGGAACATAGTCATATGCGTTCTCATCTGAACTTCCTTTTTTGGTTGTAGAGTTTTCCCAAAGGATATTACTTTTGCCGTTTTCATTCATTATGTTTTTAAGAGCGTATCCACCAACGGGGAGAGTTCTGTCAAGGTAGAGCTCAAGGCCGCTGATTGTGATTGTTGATGCCTCTGTTGATTCATCTTTTACTGTTACTTTGAGCTGTGCTCTATCATTAACACCGTCTTCGATTGCAACATCAACTTCGATATCGCCTGATGTTACTTCGTATGTTCCAGCGTCTTCAAAATCCATCTTTTCTACCTGAAGGAAGATTTCATCATCGTCTGCAAGGATACCTTCTTCAGCTTCTGTGATAACGATCTCATTTACGGGTACATATCTGTAGTCGATAAGTACTTCGCTTGTCTTAGCCTCTACTGTGTAGGGAGCTTTTACTGTAGCAAGCTTAAGTTCAACATCATCAAACTCGCCGCCAAGTTTTACTTTAACATCTCCGCTGAATGTGGGAGCTGCATTAAGGATAAATTTAACCTTCATGTCAGTAGCAGATGATTCAGCTTTTTTGCCATAGTTCCAGATCGTTACAACGTTTCCATCGATCTGATATTTGAATTTATAGCCATCGCTGCCAGTTTTTTCTACACCATCAAACAGCGCATTTACAACTTCAATTCCTTCAGGGAATGTAAATGTTGCTTTTCTTGATGTATTAAGGATATCTCCTGTGTTTTCTTCAATAGCTAACTCAAGAGTATTTTTCTCCATATCTTTAGCGTAGTTTTTACCAGCCCAGATTGTAGGAAGAGTTTTGTCTTCAACTGTGTATGTAACAGCCTCTGCTACCATCTTAGCTACTTCAAGTGTAACTGAATCAAAGTCTTTGCTTGATACTGTGATCTTAGCTACATCGCCAGCATTGCAGCTCTTTGTAGCCTTAAGTTTGATGCCGGAAATAGTCATCTTAGTAAGCTGTTCGCTAGAAACATTGCTTAAATCGAGTACAAGTGTATCCTTGCTGCTTTCATCTGTGTTGACTTTTACCTTTGCATCTTCATCATTAAGTAAACTTACTTTAACATCGCTTCCATCGTAAGTGCTTGAAGCATATTCCCAGTTACCTTTAAGTTTAAGTGTGATCTTATTGTCTTTAACCGCACCATTAACTAAGCCATTGATAGTGATAGCTTTGATCTCTTTTGTTGTAACTGATTCATCTTCAACGAAAGTCTTAACGCCTTCAGTTTCGATTGTAACATCTCCAGCGTAAGCTGTTGCGATTACTTCAGAAGCTTTTTTGAACTGTGTAACGTTGCTTGAGAACTCAGCAATTACGTCGCCTGTTTCAACAGCGTATGCTTCGATATCAAGTACACAAGCCTTTAAACCAGCGGGGTTATCTTTTGTATCGCTCTTTTTGTTGAACATAGCCGCATTTAATGAAACGACAGCTGTTGTATCACTTGTAACGTCTACAGCTTTAACACCTCTGTTGTTGGGGAATTTGCCTTCCTCCTCCATTTTATAATCTACGCCATCCTTATCACTCTTTGCGAACTTACCGTTTGTAAGTTTGAGCTGTACATCAAAAACTTTTGTGCCATCAAGTTCATAAACATTTGTTACATCAACCTGGTCGTCATTTTTTGAGAGCTCAACAGTAGATGTAAAAGGATGTTTGTCTCCAGCTGCAGTTGAGATCTCATCAACAGCTGTTAACTTTGTGGATGCGAACGCTGTCATGGGAACCATAGCAACAGTCATGATCGCAGCCATTAATAAAGCTAATTTCTTTTTCATTTTGTTGTCCTCCTTCTATTTTTTGGGTATTTTTCCCTTTACAAAATGAATTGTAACAATTACTAGTTTTTAAGTCAATAGAAATGCATATTCTATGTAAATTGCACAAAACATTAAAATTTTAACGCCAGACTTTCGGCAGTTAACAGTATAAACTATTACAATTACTAATAGATGTGACACAGTTTTTTACACAGCACCAGAACATATTTTCGATAAAAAAACAGCTGCCAGAATGAAAATTCTGACAGCTGTTTTTGCTGTTATTTAAAAAAGGTCTGCAATTTTTTTCATTTCCTCAGCCTTCGTATCTGGAAGAACATGCGCGTACAAATCCATGGTCATGGCAAGACTCGAATGTCCCAGTATCGTCTTTAATACCTGAGGCGGTATACCGCTTTCAATACACCTTGTGGCAAACGTATGCCTAAGGGTATGGGGATGTACATGTTCAAACTCAATTCCGTCATTATTGATTTTATCAACAGTTCTGTTTATCATCCTCACATAGCACGAGTTAGATACAGGTGTACCTCTCCTTGACCTGAAAACAAGGTTTTCCAGCCCCTCTTTGCTTTGATACTTATCCCCAAGTTTAGCCTTCTTTATCTCCTGATCTTCCTTTATCCGCATAAATATTTTTTCCACATTTTCAAGCATCGGGATATCCCTTGCACTGGTTTTTGTTTTTGGCGTTTCTTTAAACACCTTGCCCCCCAGTTCCGCCAGGGTCCCCGTTATATGTATTACCTTATTTTCAAAATCTATATCGCTCCACTCAAGAGCTCTAATCTCACCTGTTCTCATTCCTGTGCTCAAGGATACTTCCACCAGATCTCTCAAAGCACCTTTAGAGTATTTAAGCAGAATTTCCTGCTCATTGAGAGTAAGTACTCTCCTCTCTTTTTGAGAATTTCTGGTTTTCGGGATGGTTGTCAAAGGGATAGGGTTTTTGTTTATTATCTGGTTTTTATAAGCCTGTTCAAACATTCCTGAAAGTATGGTCGCCGCAATAACAACAGTCTCTGTACCCTTATAGGCATTATAGAGTTTCTGTATGTTTTCCGGTCTTATGTCTTTCATTTTTTTATCTCCCAAGACATTTTTGATATGCTTATTATAGGCAGACTCATATCTGAAAAGTGTGGCTTCTTTTACCACATTTCGCTTATATTCGTCCATCCATACATTAAACCATTCATTAACCGTAACGTTTCCTTCTTTTGCATAAACTCCATGTCGTACTTCATACTTTAAATCCGACATTTTCTCTTGAAGACGTTCTATATTATAGTCATAAAGACAGTATTTTTCCCCTTTATACTGAAACCTTGCCATATATCGGCCATCAGGTCTCTGGCTTATCCCCTTTGGCAGTCCCTTAGAGCTCATTCACTTCACCTCTCCATAATCATTTTTTCATTAATTCAGGTCGTATTTTTCTACACAAGTTTTACACAACCGTCTGGCTTAATTATAGTCAAAGCGGAAAAAATTTCAATTAAAAAAAAATGACAGGAATAAAATTCCCGTCATTTTTTCTTAAAATTTTCATAAATTTAAAATTTCTCCAGCCATGGATACCATTTCGTCCATATCCATGGTGCCCTCTGAATCCAGAAGTGTAAACATAATATTTCCATCTTTCCACATGACCTGTCTCATGGTCTGGACCTCAACTTCATCTGTTCCATAACTGAAAACATATTTTCCGGAAGCCTCATCTTCTTTGTCCTGCTCGGTCATTTCATAATCGGGCGGAACAAATTTGAACACAGTTTCGACCTTATACACAGTCGTTCCATCCACATCCTCTGTTTCGCAGTTTTCAGGAATCTTGGTTATATCAGCACTGGGATCTGCAAAAAGACTGATCGTCTTTCCTCCATTGACATATTCCAGACTGAAAGAATCATACTCTCTTATTACATTTCCTTCATCATCCATAGCTGTTTCATCGCTCTTATATCCCTTATCAAACTTATATCCGTTTGTGAACTCAGCAGGATATTTAACACCCAAATTTTCATCGTCACTCATCTTCTGGATATCTTCGATACTGCTTACCGCATCCCTGAGATCAGTGTGGCTCTCAAATCCGCCGGCCATCATGGCAGCCGCTGCTGTTACTCCAAAGGCCGCTACCACCGCAGCTGCGACAACTATTTTTCTTATATTAGCTGACTTTGACATTTTCGTTTCCTCCCTATCAGATATCTTACTCAGTGCGGAATTTACACTGTTATGGAATCCTTCGGGAGTTTCTCCAAAGATACTGCTCCATTCTTCTTTTTTCATATTTGACCCCTCTTTTCTACAGTTCCACATCTTTGAGCATCTCCTTGAGCATCTTCCTGCCCTTATGAAGCCTGCTCTTTACTGTTCCAGCTGGTATCTTCATCATATACCCCGCCTCTTCAACGCTGTATCCTTCAATATAGTAAAGAACTATAACCGTTCTTATCTTAAGCGGAAGCGACATCACTGCCTCCCTTACCTCCGAAAGTTCACCCTTATCCTCGGAGGCTCTATCCGGCATATATTCCTCAAAGGAAATAATATTTTTTCTTTTCTTAGCTGTCCTAAAACAAATATTTATCAATATCCTGGTCAGCCATGTTTTAAAATATTTTTCCTCTTTTAGAGTGCCAAGTTTTTCGTAGGCCGTGAGTACCGCCTCCTGAACAGCATCTTCACAGTCACTTTCGCTGACTGATATGGACCTGGCGACCCGGTACAGAGAAGACTCAGCTTCCAGTACACGCTGTGTAAATTCCTCTTTGTTCATATTCCTGTCTCCTTAAGCAAAACAACGGCGCCTTAATAAGTTTTTAATTACTTATCTTTGTTTTACACCTATTAGATGATCCTATACCTGATAAGGTTCATTTTATTTAAAACTTTCTTCACTGTAACCAATTCTGTTTGTCCGCATAGTATATAGTACATTAAAATTAAGGAGAAATTTAAATGGCTTGTTGTAACTCTAACCAGAACAATAACTGCGGATGTACGGGAGGATGCTCATCAAACAGCAGCTCATGCTCATCATGCTCAAACTCACAGAACGCCAGAGCTGCCTCATCTGGATGCGGATGCTCATCTAACAGCGGAAACAGTGGAAACAGCTGCTGTTCAGGATGCAACAGCTGCTCTAACTGCTGCAACTCATGCAGCTCATGCGGATGCTGCAATTCCTGTGGATGCTGTAATTCATGCGGATGCTCCAACTCATCCAATTCCTGCTCATACTGCTCAGGATGCCAGAACACATCCTGCAGAATGAGATGCAGCTAAAACACATCAAAAAAAATCAGGACGCGGCATATGCCGCGTCCCTTCTTATATGAGCCCAAAAAGAGAAATTATTACTTCTTTAAGGCTCTTCATCTCATATACATTTATCCCCTCAGGCTTTTTTATGCTTCCTTCAGAACAGGCTATATAAACATTTGAAAATCCCATCCTTGCCAGCTCTTTTATCCTGGATTCAACGGCCGGGACTTTTTTAAGCTCTCCCGTAAGACCCACATCGGCTATGAATGCAGTGTCGTTTGGTATTGGTTTATTGGTGACTGAAGAAACTATGCTCATAAGTACCGCTAAGTTCACTGACTGTTCCTTAGGCTTCAATCCTCCGGTTATTTTTATGACTATATCCTTGTCATACAACCTTATGCCGCATCTTACCTCAAGGATGGACACCAGAGTATTCAGCTGTTCTCTCCTTAAGGCTTCACATATCCTGGACGGATAGGCCATGAATGTTTTTGAGACAAGACTTTCTATCTCACATATGATAGGCCTTGAACCTTCCCTTACCACAGTCAGCGCACTGCCTGACACTGATTCTCCATTGGCTCTTTTAGTCATAAAAAATTCACTGGGGTTTTCAATGGAAATCAATCCCTTTTCCGTCATTGAGAAAAAGCCCATTTCTCCAGTACTTCCGAAACGGTTTTTAGACGAATAAAGCATCCTCAGCTCATCCTGAGAGTCTCCCTCCATTATAAGCACCGTATCCACAAGATGCTCAAGGGCCCTTAGTCCTGCCAGTTCATCGCTCTTATTCATCTGGCCTATTATTATGACAGCCCTTGGCCTTTTTCCACCCTTTGCAGTCTGCACAAGGGCTCCGGCACACTCCATGGTCTGGGTAGGATTTCCAGCTCTGGATGGATAAAATTCTTCCAAAGCAAAGGTCTGTATACTATCAATTATTACTATATCCGGATCTATTCTTGCAATCTCATCTAGTACAAAATTCATACTCACAGATGAAAGTATCCAAATATTTTCGTCGATATTATCAAGTATCCTGTCAGCCCTGTTTTTTATCTGGCCTTCACTTTCCTCGCCGCTGGCATAGAGCACCTTTAATCCCTGTTTAGCCGTTTTATTGGCTATGGTAAGAGCCAGGGTAGATTTTCCTCCTCCGGGAGGTGATGTAATTATGGAGACAGAATCCTTTACTATTCCTCCGCCCATGACCCTGTCATATTCGGATATGCCGGTAACTATCCTCTCACTGGAATTGGTTTTTATGCTTTTTAACCTGTCAGCGCTGATGCTTCTTAAGGGCGTATCTCCCTTAACAGCCGCTGCTCCCGGCCGGAAGGATGAGACCTTTTGAGTCTCTTCCACAAATGTATTCCATTTACCGCACTCAGGACATTTGCCCATCCACTTGGGTGTGGCATATCCACATTCAGAGCATACAAAACTTTTCTTTTCCTTCATAATAAGTTCCTCACTGCAAAAAACCGCGGAACCTTAAATGGTATCCGCGGTTTAATTATGCGTTATTACATCTTTTCAATTTTTACCTTTGAACAGCTGTTATTAAGTTCAAGACTGAAATTGATCTTTCCGCCGATGTTTGAATTTATTTTGCCAACAAGCATATCATCAACGATAAGCTTATATTCCTTCTCAGGCTCAAGCTCCATGGTTATCTGCACATCGTCGCTGCTTTCCACAGCGAAGGACACTGTCTTTGCATCCATCGTAAAGTTATGTACTGTAGCTCCCGGAACTGCCTCAAGAAGCATTTTTCCGTTCTTTTCAAGTTTCGTTATATCTTTATATGTTTTAACCTTATAAAGATTGCCGCATACTTCGAAATCAAGAACTTTCTTCTTTTCATCCATAAGATAATTTCCGAAACTTATGCTGCCATCATTCTCCAGTCTTATTAATTCCTCTATAACTGCCATTTTATTTCCTCCTAATTTATCGAAGCATATTAATTCTTACAGTTGATTAATTATAACATGTAATCATTAAAATGTACATAAAAAGAAAATGAAAAAGGCGGCTTTAAGAAACATTTACCACAACGAATTTTACGCTGGTTTTTCTTAAGCCGCCAAATGTCCCATATTATTTAACGGATACTACGTCATATCCGGCATCAGTTACGGCCTTTGTAAGTTCAGCATCACTTACATCCTTGCTGAGGTCGATGTAAGCTGTTTTCTTTTCCAGATCAACTTTTGCGTTTACTCCGTCAATGCCGTTAAGAGCTTTTTCTACCCTTCCTGAGCAGTGCATACATGACATTCCTTCGATAAGCATTTCCTTTTTCATATTTATCTCTCCTTTGTCTCCATTGATTTCTTTAGTTTCTTTGATTTCATTACTTTCTTTGCTATCTTTAATTTCTTTATATTCATTTTCAGAGATCATATTGATCTCGTCATTTACGTTACTATCAAGAGTTTTTCCGCCATTTCCGCCTGTATCACAGCTGTTATCCGCCTTAAAGAGCTTAAGTCTCAAAGCATTGGTAACGACACATACAGAACTCAAGCTCATGGCAGCGGCACCTATCATGGGGCTGAGCTTTATGCCAAATAGCGGATACCATACACCAGCTGCCAGAGGTATACATATAATATTGTAGAAAAACGCCCAGAAAAGGTTTTCTTTTACATTTTTTATGGTCGCCCTGGAAAGTTTGATGGCAGTTACAGCGTCCATAAGGTCGCTCTTCATAAGAACGATGTCCGCTGATTCTATGGCCACATCGGTACCAGCTCCAATGGCGATACCAACATCAGCTCTTGCAAGGGCAGGTGCGTCGTTTATTCCATCGCCGATCATTGCTGTCTTCTGGCCCTTTTCCTGTACGGAACGTACGACCGCTTCCTTATCCTGGGGCATTACCTCAGATACAACATTGGTGATGCCAAGGCTCCTTGCCACCGCCTCTGCCGTACGCTTATTATCACCCGTAAGCATTATTACATCTACGCCGAGATCTCTCAGGCATTTTACAGCTGCCCTGCTGGTCTTCTTAGGTACGTCCTGAACGGCTATAAGTCCAAGGGGCGCCTTTTCATCGGCAAAATAAAGCACAGTCTTCCCCATATCAGAATATTGTTTTTCCTTATCCTCAAACAGGGAAATATCTATGCCGTTTTCTGTCATAAAATGCTTATTTCCGGCATATATCTTCCTGCCGTTAACCGCTGCCTCTACACCTCTTCCTGATACAGCCTTGAACTCTCCTGCGTCATAGATGGTAATACCCATTTCCTCTGCTTTCTCGATCAGCGCTGAAGCAAGGGGATGCTCTGAAGGTTTTTCTGCAGATGCCGCTAAAGCAAGCAGTTCCTTTTCATCTATTCCCGTGGTATAAATATCAGTTACCACCGGTTTGCCCTCTGTAAGGGTCCCCGTCTTATCCATTATCGCTGTTTTAACAAGATGCAGTGTTTCCAGAGCCTCTGCGGATTTAATAAGTATTCCGTTTTCAGCTCCCTTTCCTGTTCCGACCATTATGGCCACAGGAGTCGCAAGTCCCAGAGCGCAGGGACATGATATTACAAGAACAGCTATGGCACATGAAAGGGCAAACTCAAAATCTGCTCCAACAGCCAGCCATATTATGGCCGTGGCCAGCGCAATGGTCATTACCACCGGCACAAATACTCCGGCTATCTTATCGGCAAGTTTAGCTATGGGTGCCTTTGATGCACTGGCATCCTCCACAAGCCTTATTATCTGGGCAAGGGTTGTCTCACTGCCGACCTTTTCAGCCCTGAATTTCATAAATCCATTTTTATTTATGGATGCGGCGATTATCTTATCTCCGGCTGTCTTTTCCACTGGTATGCTCTCTCCCGTGAGTGCCGATTCATCCACTGACGAACTTCCCTCAACTATGGTGCCATCAGCGGGTATCCTTGCTCCGGGTTTTACTATAACTATATCGCCAGCCTGAAGTTCCTCGATGGGTATTTCAACTTCAGCGCCTTTTTTCTCAATGACAGCTGTTTCCGGCGCCAGCTCCGTAAGTCTGGATATGGCTTCACTGGTCTTTCTTCTTGAACGTGTCTCCAGATATTTTCCAAGGGTTATGAGAGTAAGTATCATCACTGAAGACTCAAAGTACAGATCCATATGATACTTCATAACAAGGGCATCATCGCCGGCTCCAAGTCCATAGCTCATCCTGTATATGGCAAATATTCCGTATACAAGGGCAGCTGTGGAACCTACGGCTATAAGACTGTCCATATTAGGAGCCCTATGCCACAGTGTCTTAAATCCCACCTGGAAGTACTTCCTGTTTACATACAAAATAGGCAGGCAGAATAAAAACTGGGTAAAGGCAAAGGATACAGCATTGCCGTGTCCTGACAGAAATCCCGGCTGGGGAAGTCCCGCCATGGAACCCATGGATATATACATAAGGGGTATCAAAAATACAAAGGATACAATGAGCCTTATTTTCATTTCTTTAAGCTCATTGTCTACCACTGACTCCTTCTTTTCAGCCTTTTTGACAGATGAGCCCCCTGCCACACTGGCTCCATATCCAGCGTCCTCAACGGCCTTTATTATGTCATCTTCACTTACTTTGCTTTCATCATACTTTACCTGCATGCTGTTTGTCAGCAGGCTCACGCTGACATTTCCTTCTCCCACGAGCTTACACACACTTTTTTCTACATGGGATGAACATGCACTGCAGGTCATTCCGGTTACATCAAATTTTTTATCCATTTTAATCACCTACTTAAATACTAGGCTTTAGCCACTAATAATATACCATCAATCTGCACTACAGTCAAGAAAAAGTTTTCGTATCCTAACAATAAATAAATAAAAAAGCAGCGCCCTCCGGCCGCCTTATGTTTAGTCATAAAGCAGTCAGGGACGCTGCCATTAATTTATCCTAATTTATTTTTCTTCACCCTCAGGTTTATTTTCCTCAGGTGCTTTTTCGTCTTTCTCACCCTTAGCTGCATTAAAGACGAGCTCACCGTCTTTTGCGTCAACAGTTACACTGTCACCCTTCTGAATTGTATTCTTCAGGAATTCTTCAGCGAATCTGTCTTCGACTTTAGACTGAAGCTCACGTCTTAAAGGTCTTGCGCCGTAAGCGGGGTCAAAGCCTTCCTTGGCAATGAGTGTAACAGCATCGTCTGTGAAGCTGATGTCGATGTCCATGTTTTCCTTTACCCTGCTGATGATCTGTTTTGTCATGAGTTTTACGATCTCTTTGACATTTTCTTCATTCAGAGGATGGAATACGATGATATCATCGATACGGTTGATGAATTCAGGTTTGAACGTATGTTTAACCTCTTCCATAACCGTTTCTTTCATAGCCTCATAGGATTTTTCTTCGCTGTTATCGGCATTGAATCCAAGTTTCTTAGGTGCAAGGATATTCTTTGCGCCTGCGTTTGAAGTCATTATGATTACAGTGTTCTTGAAGTCGACCTTTCTGCCCTGGCCATCTGTGATATGGCCATCATCAAGGATCTGCAGCATTATGTTGAATACGTCAGGTGAAGCCTTCTCGATCTCATCGAAAAGTACTACACTGTAAGGTTTTCTCCTGATCTTCTCAGTAAGCTGTCCGCCTTCTTCATATCCTACATATCCCGGAGGTGAACCGATCATTTTAGACACCGTATGTTTCTCCATGTATTCGGACATATCGATCCTTATCATTGCGTCCTCGTCACCGAAAAGTGCTTCCGCAAGAGCCTTAGAAAGCTCTGTTTTACCTACACCAGTGGGTCCAAGGAACAGGAATGAACCGATGGGACGTTTAGGGTCCTTAAGTCCTACCCTGCCACGTCTAATGGCCTTAGCGACTGCTGAAACAGCCTCTTCCTGGCCGATAACACGCTCATGCAGTATTTTTTCCAGGTTGATAAGTCTTTCGCTCTCTTCCTGTCTGATAGACTGAACGGGAACTCCTGTCCACTTTGATACAACATCGGCGATCTCTTCTTCAGTGACGACCTGTTCTGTCTTAGTGTTCTTTTCATCCCATTCTTTCTTAGCGTCTTCCAGTTTTTTCTTAAGTTCATTCTGCTCTTTTTTGACCTTTGCGGCCTTCTCAAATTCCTCAGTCTTGATGGCAGCTTCCTTCTCCTTTTCAAGGGAAGTGATCTTATCCTCAAGCTCTTTGACATTTGTAGGAGCAGTATATGATTTAAGTCTTACTTTAGACGCTGCCTCATCCATAAGGTCGATGGCCTTATCGGGAAGGTACCTGTCTGTTATATATCTTGAAGACATCTTAACTGCTGCTTCGATGGCTTCATCAGTGATTTTTACTTTATGGTGGGCCTCATACTTGTCACGAAGACCTTTAAGCATTGCAATGGCCTCTTCCTCATTAGGCTCATTGACCATTACCTGCTGGAAACGTCTTTCAAGGGCGGCATCCTTTTCGATATACTTTCTGTATTCTTCAAGGGTCGTCGCACCGATAAGCTGAAGTTCGCCTCTGGCCAGTGAAGGTTTAAGGATGTTAGATGCATCGATGGCGCCTTCTGCTCCGCCGGCTCCGATTATTGTATGGATCTCATCGATGAAAAGGATTACGTTTCCGGCATCCTTAACTTCGTCGATTACTTTTTTGATCCTTTCCTCAAATTCGCCTCTGTATTTTGATCCGGCGATCATAGATGAAAGGTCAAGGGATACGATCCTCTTATCCTTGAGGGTCGAAGGTACATTGCCTTCATATATCTCCTGAGCAAGTCCTTCTACGATAGCTGATTTGCCGACACCGGGATCACCAACAAGACAAGGGTTGTTCTTTGTCCTTCGGCTAAGTATCTGGATCACACGCTCGATTTCTTTGTCACGTCCGACAATGGGGTCAAACTTGCTCTCAGATGCCATTTTTGTAAAGTCTCTGCTGTATTTATCAAGGGTAGGTGTAGCACTCTTGCCGTCACCTGAAGCACTTCCACTTGTTCCGCCCTCTCCAAGCATAGTCATTACATCTTCATAAAGTTTCTGTCCATTTACTCCGAGGGATGCAAGTATCCTTACGGCGATGCAGTCCTGTTCCTGCATAAGGGCAAGAAGGATATGTTCTGTTCCAACATAACCTGTACCCATCTTAATGGCTTCCTGAACACTCATATCAATAACTCTCTTTGACCTGGGTGTGAAATCCTGGGGATAGTATCCGCCGCCGTTATTGATGCCTACAAGTTCCTCTATTTTTTCAGTAATAGCTTCTTCAGTTACGCCCTGGGCTTCGATGGCCTTTGAGGCAACACTGTCTTTTACTCCAACAAGTCCAAGAAGGATATGTTCTGTTCCGACATAGTTATGTCCGAGATGAACTGCGTACTGTTGAGCCTTTGTGATAGCTTCTCTAGCTTTTTCAGTAAAATTACCCTGCATATATATCACTCCTTTACAGCCGCGTCTGCTTATTCAAATACCTTTCGCAGATAATCGGCTCTGTATTTGTCTCTTTCCATGGGGGTCATATCGCCCCTGCCTGATACCTGTATGGTCGCCGGCTGAATGTTTATCATCAGTTCGGCAAGGCCTACTGAGCATTTAGGCAGTCCGCTTACTCCCATATTTTTTCCCTCCATAAGAAGGGATATGAGCTGCATAGCTTCTTTTCCGGAAATCTTTCTGGCATTTTTAAGTATACCATAGGATCTCCATACTTTATCATCAATATCGTCCTTCGATGATGTGTAGGCCCTCTTTCTGAGTTCCTGCTCTCTCTGGACTATTATTGCCGCAACCTTTTTAAGATTGTTTATAATGTCATGCTCGCTCTGTCCAAGGGTCACCTGGTTTGATACCTGGTAAATGCTTCCCATGGCATCGCTGCCCTCGCCATATATTCCTCTTACGGTTATACCGAATTTGGAAATGGCCTGCATAACATTTTTGATCTGTCCTGTTCTTTCAAGTTCAGGCAGGTGCATCATATATGATGCCCTAAGACCTGTACCTACGTTTGTGGGACAGCTGGTAAGATAACCATATTTCTCGCTGAAAGCATATTCAACACTTTCCTCGATTAGGTCATCTATTTTATCTGCCAGATCAAAAGCGGTGTCAATGTCATCTCCAGGTGCTATGGCCTGGATCCTTATGTGGTCTTCCTCATTGAGCATCACGCTTATGGTCTCATCGTCCTTTACAAGGACCCCACAGGGTTTTGATGATCTCATAAGTTCCGGACTTATGACATGTTTTTCTACCAGGGCGAATTTTTCATTTTCGCTCAAGGTGTTTACCGGAATATATTTAAACTGTTCACCAAAAACAGTCCTGCTTCCCATAATGGAATCTTTAACTTCATTTATCATCTTTTCAGCATCAGTATTTGAAAGTTTGTTGTGGAAACTATATTTTTTAAGGTTCCTTGCAAGTCTTACTCGGCTGGAAATGATGATGCCTTCTGAACATTTTTCACTTTCATACCACTTACTCATTCTTCTCATCTCCTTCAAGAGATTTTATCCTGTCACGCAAAACCGCTGCTTCCTCATATTCCTCTTTGGATATGGCGTCCACAAGTCTGCGTTTCAGATCCTCAAGCTCATGCTTTTTAAGGAGATCCCCTCCATTTCTTTTAGGCACCTTTCCTTTATGGACGTTGTCGCCGTGTATGCTCTTGAGTGAGCCTGTTATATATGGTTCAAATGCCTCATAACATGAGCTGCATCCGAATTTTCCGCTCCTTCTAAGTTCATCATAGGTCATTCCGCAGGAAGGACATCTGGCCGCTGATCTTTTATAGGGGTTCTCGTATTCTTCCTGTTTAGGTGAGCCAAAATTAAGAAGGCCCTGGAATATATCTTCAAATGAAATAGGTTTTTCCATACCTGCTTCCCTTGCGCAGTGTTCGCAGTAATAATGTTCTGTTTTTTCTCCATTTACAACCTGTACCGTATGGACAGTCGCTTCATTTTTATGACATCTTTCACAAAGCATATCTCATGCCTCCCAACTATATGGATATTTGAATTCCTTCAAATAAATTATTATCCTGTTCTAAGATAAATATTACTTTTATTTGTTGTTAGCCACCTACGGTGGCGAGTGCTAAAATCAGTCTAAAATAAAAAACCTGTTAAGGTTTTCTATTCAACTTCTTTTTTCATTTGCACTTATTATAGCACACAATTTTTGAAATGCAATAGTTTTTTTAAAATTTTTTCAAAAAATTATGTAAACTTTATGTGAACAAAGAAAATGGCTCAAATTCGGGCTTTTTTTCAAAAACTACCTTCTTAGAAGTATCCGGATGGATAAATTCCAGCCTTCTGGAGTATAAAGCTGGGCTTACATTATAATATCCTCTTTTGAAAGCAGGATTATATTTCGTATCTCCCCACAGAGGTATGCTGGCATGGGAAGTCTGCACCCTTATCTGATGGTGTCTTCCCGTATGCAGCACTATATCAAGCAGCGAAAGGGGGCCGTATTTTTCATCTTCTATGGTTTTTATGAGGGTGTAGTCAAGGACAGCTTCCTTTGCATTTTTATTTCCCTTATTTGATACGGTGGAAATATTGAGCCTCTGGTTTTTTACAAGCCAGTCCCTCATCTCTCCCCTTTCCTTCTCAGGAACACCGCAGCATACGGCGGCATAATTTTTCCCAAAACCTCCGCCGTTCATCTGCTTTGACAAAAAAGCCTCTGCCCTTTTATTGAGGGCAAAAACCATAAGCCCTCCCACTGGTCTGTCCAGCCTATGGACAAGGCCAGCAAAACCAAATTTCTGTTCAAGGGCCGTAAGCAGATCCTCACTGCCGGTCTTATCCGGCTGTGAAGGAACTCCCGCAGGCTTTTCTACTATAACTATGCTTTTGTCACTATATATGATATTTAATTCCATAACTCTCATTCACTCTTCAATATAATACATCCAAAGGGTTCCAGGGTCATACTTATATATCCGTTATTTATGGCATATACCTTTCCGCCGGTCTTATATCCCTTTGCCCCGCTTCTAAGGAGGGTCACAGCACTTCCCTTTAATTCCGCTCCCGCAAGCCATACTGGTATAGATACATTTTTTATATGTTCTGTGCTGTTAAATACGGATATTATACTTTCGTTATCGTCAAATCTGGCCACGGAGGCAACTCCGTCATCGGCATATATAAATTTGTAGGAACCGTCCCTTAATATGCCGTATCTTTTTCTAAGTTCGATCATCTTTTTATGGAAGGCCATAAGCTCCTGGTCCTCTTTACCCCAGGGGTATGTCCTCCTGTTGTCGGGATCGGTCCAGCCCACAAGGCCTGCCTCATCACCATAATATAATGTAGGAATGCCCGGCCAAATGAACTGAAACGCCACGGCACACATCATAAGTGCCTTATTTATATTCTCCCCAGCAGCCTGGCTTCCAGCGCTGGCAAGACGGCCTATCCTCATATTGGTCCTTGTCAAAAACCTGGAATGGTCATGGTTTGAAAGTTCATTCATCCCCATAAAGAGGGCATGGACTCCCATATCCCTGCTGTTGGCATTCATACTGTATTCAAATGCCTTGGCATTGGCATATTTTCCCCAGTCGAAATTATCGCTGTGCTTTTCCATTCCCGTGAAAAACCAGGAGACCGGCTCCATAAAGGCATCATAGTTCATTACGGAATCCCATTCATCACCCTTGAGCCATTTTGCTGCGCTTCCATAGTGCTCAGCTATGATGACAGCCTCCGGGTTGGCAGCTTTTACCCTTTTTCTGAACGCCTTCCAGAATTTATGGTTGTATTCCTCGGAAAATCCCAGATCAGCCGCCACATCTATCCTCCAGCCGTCGGCGTTAAAGGGAGGTGATATCCATTTTTCGGCTATCTTCATTATATATTCGAAAAGTTTATCAGACTGTTCATAATTGAGCTTCGGGTGGTTTTTATGTCCCCACCAGCAGTCATAGGAATCATTGTCAGGCCAGGTGCCGCCGTTCCACTTGAAAAAGTCATGGTATGGACTGTCCTCACTTATATAGGCTCCCTTTTCGTAGCCATCGGCATTTTCATATATTTTTTCGGCGTCCAGCCACTTATTGAATGAACCGCAGTGGTTGAACACACCGTCGATTATTACCTTCATCCCCCTGTTATGGGCCTGCTGGGCAAGCTCAGCAAAGAGATAATCCCCCGCCTCCAGATTATGTCTGTCGGTGGTCCTTATGATATATTTATTTTCTTCGCTGTCAGCAACTATTTTTCCAAAGTGGGGATCTATATGTTCATAATCCTGTATATCATATTTATGGTTGCTTGGTGAAACGAATACGGGATTGAGATATATCATCTCAACACCAAGGCCCTCAAGATAATCCAGTTTGTCAATAACTCCCTGAAGGTCTCCGCCATAGAAGTTGCATATATCGCTTTCCTCAGGCAGTGCATACCAGTCAGCCACATGCCTTACCTTCTGGCCCAGATACTCATATTCCCCGTCCACGACATCATTAGTTTCGTCTCCATTGAAAAATCTGTCCACAAATATCTGGTATCCAACGGCTCCCTTTGCCCAGTCCGGTGTTTTATAATGCCTGTTGATGGTAAACTCTCCGTTTTCATCAAGTTTATCTGCCAGTCCCATGGCATTATAATAATATTTTCTGCTTCCGCTTTCTATTTCAAAATGGTATCTGCGGTCATTTGCTTCAGGTGGTATCAATGTATAATAATATTCAAAAATGCCCTTTATCTTTTCAAGGGTCATTTTTATCCTTTTATTTTCAGAACAAAAATAAATGCTATCCGTTTCCCCTGCTCCGGCCCTTATCCTTATTTTGACCTCATCGGTTTCATCGGGCTCAAAGGGATACAGATAGTTTTTTGTTTCATCACTGAAAACGGCATCTTCATTTATCATGCCGTCCAATATCTTATCATCAAGAATTATCTGCTCGCCTATCCTCATATTTACTCCCCATCACGTTTTTATACAATAAAAGTATATATTTTTTATACTGTCCGGTCAATAGAATAGTAAACTATGATATGCATTACATATTGTATGACATTCCACTTAAATTTCTCTTTAAAAATTTAGTTCATTTTGTGTCCAGATAAAAAAAGAAGCAGTCATTGGCGGAAGACTGCTTCTTTTGTTTAAGCCCGTTTTTATTGATAAAACCGGGCTTTGTGTGAATATAATTGGGGAAATTCACGAGTTTTATTATATCATCATCAAAATGAATTGTCTAGAAAATTTTACACTTCATGCTATTATATTGTTCATACATCAGCTGCTATAATCCTCAGGAATACGGTTCAGTCTTTCCCGGCGTTCCACATATATTCCTTCCTCGAGCATTTTCTGCTTATCTTCTTCCAGAGTATTGACCGGTATTTCCGTCAGCATATATATTCCTTCTTCACTGCTTTCGTAAAATACGGCTACATATCCTTCATAAACTCCCACAACATATCTTTCATCATTTTCTGAGCCAAGATTTTTCCTCAAAGTGACTGCCCCGGAAGAAAACTCCGTCACCTGCCAGTCAGGATAAAAATCCTTTACATCAGACATACTTTTACCTATGAGTTCGTATGGGCAGCTGCCCTTTATTGAGTCTGACATATTTGTTATATCATTATATATCTCATAGGTAAATACAGCCCCTTCATCCAGTCCATCAACGGTTGAAGCCTCCTTAGCAGCCTCACGGATAACTTCATCCGTATCCGCTGATGCGTCTTTCTCCAATTCCATAT
>JAHZAW010000047.1:24864-53878 GCA_019423725.1 Clostridiales bacterium | reverse complement strand
CCTGGCTGTTTTCAGCCGTTACACCAGGAATCGCCTGCTCAGAAAATACATATCCTGCTATGGTCCCGGCGGCCACCGCAGCCATACCGGCAAAAGCTAATATCTTTCCGACCGCTCTGCCCATAAATATCACCTCTGAGCAGAGTATTCCCATAAAAGACCGGATATATACAAAAAGAACCTTCATTAAAATATGAATATGACCTTTAGCAAAGTTCATATGACAATTTTAAGAAAGTTCTTTATATCCTTAAATTATGAATCTGACCTGACTGCCAGACCAGAAGCTGCTATGACACCGACAACGATTATAACAAGACCAGCAGTAGTCTTTCCGATGACCGATACTACCACAGCGATCATCCCCGCTGCCATCATTACCTTTCCTGCTTTTTTAGCAGCCCCCACGGATCTGCTCCATGGAAAATCCCTGTTTCCCATGCCGTCGGCATTGCCTTCATATACAAGACATCCAAACAATACAAGCACCACCGATATGACTGATATGATAAGTGCCATCCAGGCCGATACCTCTAAAGCTGAGGCCAGGGAAAAGGATGTTATTCCTGCGGATATGAATGGCATTGCCCATTTTATAAAAACCTTTGCGGTTTCAGGGTAACTGAGTTCGGCATCAGCGCTGTTTACCTTCCAGTGGCAGAAAATATTAAATAAAAACAAAAACACAGGCATTCCAAAGGCCGCAAACCATTTTGGAGCGTAGCTGTTGGCCTCTCCGCTGAAACTCCACTGCACAGGGAGCTCCGCAGGAAGGGAACCATATACTATAAGTCCGGCTGCTGCCGGAAGCAGACAAACCACACCGGTAAGTATGGTCATATTTCTATTATTCATCATCAAAACCTCCTTTTTAAAGTTTATTGATACCAGGCGTTCTTGTCAATAGCTGCCGCATTTAAAAGGAAATTTGACAAAATGGTTAATTATTGACACCCATTTAAGGGGCGTATATAATTTGTTTTAATATGTGTTTTTGTGAGGTCCGATATGAACAGTTTAAATAAAATAAATCCAAAGATCCTGCTCTTTCTGGGAGTACTTGGGGTATCGGTTTCGGCCATATTTGTTAAATACTCAAGTGCTCCCTCTCTTATAACTGCCACCTACAGGCTGGCCTGGACAGTAGCCATACTGGTGCCCCTGTCCCTGAAAAGATCCCTGCCGGAAATAAAGCGTTTTACTAAAAAAGAGGTATTTGCGGGTATCATTGCCGGCATACTTTTTGCCTTTCACTTTACCCTCTGGTTCGAGTCACTTAAGCATACGACCATAACATCTTCCACAGTGCTGGTGGATACCGATGTTATATTTGCGGCCATAGGTTTCTGCATATTCATGCACGGAAGTATACCTAAAAAAGGAATACTTGCCATAGCCATAACCATCTGCGGAGGAGTCATAACCGCCCTTGCCGGAGGAGGAGAAGGCACATCATCCCTTTTTGGAAATATGCTGGCCTTAAGCGCCGCCGTACTTATCGCCGGATACACCCTTTTAGGAAGGTTTGCCAGGAGCAGGAACATAAGCACATCGGCCTACACCCTCATAACATATCCTTCCTGCCTGGTGATGCTTTTGATACTCGATTTTGCCACAGGCACACCTATCACCGGATACGGCATAAAGGAAGTGCTCATCGGTCTTGGTCTTGCTGTATTCTGCAACCTTCTTGGACACAGCATCGTAAGCTGGTCACTTAAATATCTTACCCCTGCCTATGTGTCAGCAGTCAAACTTTGCGAGCCGGTGTTTGCCACCCTTCTTGGCATATTATTTTTCAGAGAGATACCTAATTTACAGCAGATAATCGGTGCAGCTGTTATCATATGTGGAGTATATATCTACTCCTCGGTGGAAAACGCATCCTCAAAGGCATAAAAAAAGCCTGCCGTATAAAATACGGCAGGTTTTTTAATCCTCATCATTAAAACATGTATACATATACTCAGGCACGCCTATTTTTTCGCCGCTCAGGTAACGGACGATGGCATCATTGACCTCGCCGACCACACCGGGTATAAGCTCGATATGGTGTTCCCTTATGGCCTTTCTCGTTCTGCTTCCTATATCGTTGCAGATGAGAACGCTGACATTATATTCATCCAGCAGGTCTGCGACGGCTTCGGGCTTTTTGATGAATGAGTATCTTCTCTCGATGCTCACTACCCTCTCGTCCTCCACCTCAAATATGGTGAACTGTCTGCTGTTTGAACAGCTTTTATATATATCTCCATTGTGCGAAGGGACTGCTATCCTCATCTTTATCACTTCCTAAATTATGATATTATATTTTAACATTTTTTTATTTTTTTCTCAAATTAATATTCAAAATTCTTATTAAAAGTTGTAATATTGTTTCAACTGATATGAAACAATATTATCAATATCATCAGGGAGGTATTTTTATGGACGAAAGAATAAAAAAACTTGCATATAATCTTGTTAATTACTCCTGCCGTGTACAGAAGGGAGAAAAAGTTCTTATAAGCTGCAGCGGTGTACACCCGCTTCCCCTTGTTAAACAGATAATCAAGGAAGTATACAACGCCGGCGGTCTGCCTTTTATGAATTTTACCACCAATTCCATCGACAGGGAGCTCCTTATGAACATCACAGAGGAACAGCTCAAAATAATGGCTGAATGTGACTGCCAGAGGATGAAACAGATGGACGCGTACATCGGAGTAAGGGGAGAAGACAACATTTCTGAAATGAGCGATGTCCCTCCTGAAAAACTGGCCATGTATGACAGACTTTATACAAGCCCCGTACACCATGACATAAGGGTGCCCAAGACAAAATGGGTAGTTCTCCGTTATCCTTCACCCTCAATGGCACAGAGCGCACACCAGAGCCTTGAAGCCTTTGAGGACTATTACTATAATGTATGCAACCTTGACTACGGAAAAATGTCAAAGGCAATGGATGCCCTTGTGGAGCTTATGAACAAGACCGACAAAGTACGTCTTACGGCAAAGGATACGGATATAACCTTCTCCATAAAGGACATACCCGCCATCAAATGTGCCGGAAGCTGCAATATTCCCGATGGTGAAGTATACACGGCTCCCGTAAGGGATTCCATCAACGGAAAGATAACTTATAATACTCCTTCTGAATACAACAGCTTTAAATTCGAGAATGTGAGCCTTACATTCAAGGATGGAAAGATAGTTGAATGCAGCGGAAATGACAGCAAGAGGCTCAATGATGTATTCAACACCGATGAAGGAGCAAGGTATGTGGGAGAATTCGCCATTGGTGTTAATCCCTATATCACAACACCCATGAACAACATACTTTTTGACGAGAAGATCATGGGAAGCATACATTTCACTCCCGGCAACTGCTACGAGGACGCCTATAACGGAAATAAATCAGCCATCCACTGGGATCTTGTCCTTATACAGACCCCCGAATACGGCGGAGGAGAAATATACTTTGACGGACGTCTCATAAGAAAAGACGGAAGATTTGTTGTTCCTGAACTTGAAGTCCTGAACCCTGAAAACCTGAAATAATTTCAGCCTGATATACGCCAGAGACTTATTATCTCCCATAATAAGTCTCTGGCGTATTTTCTCTGCGTCTCATTTTGATACAATTTCATTGTTGATTTTTTAAAATAAAATGTGTTTTTCACAATTTATACCACAACTTTACCATCAATTCTTATATATTTGGACCATTTTTGCACAATTATTTTTATTAAATTTAAACATTTTTATATATTTCAAACAGAATAAACTTTAACCCCCGCAAATTAAAATTTGGTAAAAAAATTCAGGGGGATTTTTTACTATAAAATCCAGAAAGTTTCATAATTCTACTTTTATCTTTTTGTCATACAACGCTTTGTTAACTTATTGAATTTTTATTTGCAAAACAATTAATTTATATTTATAATATTTTGTATTAAAATAAAGACAGATAATGGAGGTAAAATCTATGAGCATTGAAAGAAGAAAAGTAGTAGTTATCGGTGCCGGACATGTAGGATCCCACGTTGGATTCAGCCTTGTAACTCAGGGCGTATGTGAAGAACTAGTTTATATCGATATAGATCATGATAAAGCTGTCGCTCAGGCAGAAGATACAATGGACGCAACTGTTTACTGTCCCCATCATGTTGATGTAAAGGCAGGAGATTACAGTGACCTTGATGACGCTGACATAGCTGTTATATCAG
Source organism: Clostridiales bacterium (assembly GCA_019423725.1). Classification (GTDB taxonomy): domain Bacteria; phylum Bacillota; class Clostridia; order Lachnospirales; family Anaerotignaceae; genus Metalachnospira. The sequence goes on along the minus strand of JAHZAW010000047.1, from coordinate 49,668 downwards.
CAGGCCCCCTTCCCGACCTCAGCAAGGGCGAAGACAGAGTAGGCTCCATGGCAACTACCCTCAGCTGCATGGGTTCAGTCGTTGAAGGTATCAAAAATTCTAAATTCAAAGGAATAATCATAAGCATCTCAAATCCTGCAGACGTTATCGCAAGATACATCCAGTACAAGACAGGATATCCTGAAAAGAGAGTTATCTCAACAAGTACTACCCTTGACTCTGCACGTCTTAGAAAGACACTGGCAAGGGAGATCAATGTAGATCAGAAATCCATCTATGCCTATGCCCTCGGAGAACATGGTGAAAGCCAGATGGTTCCCTGGTCATGCGCTACAGTATTTGGCAAACCTCTCTACAGCCTTATGAAGGAATATCCCGATACATACGGAAAACTTGACCTTGATAAGATAGCAGCTGACGCACGTTACGGCGGATGGCTCGTTTATAAAGGAAAGGGATCAACAGAATTTGGTATCGGTGCTTCCTGCGTTGAGATAATCAAGACCATCTTTGCTGATGAGAAGAAAGTATGCACAGTGGCAGTAATGCTCCATGGCGAATACGGCCAGAAGGACGTTTATGCCAGTGTTCCCGCCATCATCGGCCGTGACGGCGTTGAAGGCGTAGTTGAACTTGAGATGAACGAGGAAGAACTTAAACTCTTCGGACAGTCATGCGAGAACATGAGAAAGAACTTCCAGGCAGCTCTTGAAATGGCCTGATCTTTCGATTTATACCAATATCAATAATTTAGGGCATATGTTAAACATATGCCCTTTTTTATGCTCAAATTATATGGTTTACGCTCCAATTTGGCCCTTCTTCCTTAATATGCCTCAAAATTATGATAAATACTTTATTTTTTATCATAAAACGGATATAATATATCCATCAGAAAAATTTAGGAGGAAACAAAAATGGCAGAAAAATTCTACATAACTACGCCAATTTATTACCCCAGTGACAAACTCCATATAGGTCATTCCTACTGTACAGTTGCCACTGATACCATGGCTCGTTATAAAAGACTTAGAGGCTATGACGTTAAATTCCTTACAGGAACCGACGAACATGGCCAGAAAATAGAGAGAATCGCCGAAAAACAGGGAGTTACTCCCAAACAGTATGTTGATAAGATCGTAGCCGGTGTAAAAGAACTCTGGAAAGAACTCGATATATCCTATGACCAGTTCATCCGTACGACCGATGACTATCATGTAAAGGCAGTTCAGAAGATATTCAAACAGCTCTATGACCAGGGCGATATATATAAAAGCGAGTACGAAGGATGGTACTGTACTCCCTGTGAGTCATTCTATACCGATGTACAGCTCGTGGACGGAAAATGCCCCGACTGCGGCCGTGAGGTAGAAAGACTTAAAGAGGAAAGCTACTTCTTCAGGCTTTCAAAATATCAGGACAGGCTTATCAAGCATATTGAGGAACATCCCGAATTTATCCAGCCCCAGACAAGGCAGAACGAGATGATCAACAACTTCCTCAAACCCGGTCTTGAGGACCTCTGCGTAAGCCGTACAACATTCAACTGGGGTATCCCCGTTACATTCGATGATAAACACATCGTTTATGTATGGGTAGACGCCCTTTCAAACTACATCACCGCCCTTGGATATGGCTCCGATGATGATTCAGAATTCAAGAAATACTGGCCCGCTGACATCCACGTCGTTGGAAAAGAGATCGTTCGTTTCCATACTATAATATGGCCCGCAATGCTCATGGCTCTCAACCTTCCCCTTCCTAAACAGGTATTTGGCCATGGCTGGCTCATCATCGACGGTGGAAAGATGTCTAAATCTAAGGGAAATGTCGTTGATCCCAAGGTCCTCGTAGACAGATACGGAGTTGACTCCATACGTTATTTCCTTCTCCGTGAGATCGCCTTTGGACAGGACGGAAACTTCACAAACGAGGCACTCATCCAGAGGATAAACTCAGACTTAGCCAATGACCTCGGAAACCTTGTTTCCAGAACGGTCGGTATGATAGACAAATATTTCGGCGGAAAACTTCCCGCTGAAAGAGAAGCCACTGAATTTGACGAGTCTCTTAAGGAGACAGCTAAGGCAGTTGCTTTAAAGACAGATGAACTTCTGGACAAGATGCTCTTCTCAGACGCCCTTACAGAGATATGGACACTCATAAGAAGAGCAAACAAATATGTTGATGAGACTCAGCCCTGGATACTTGCCAAGGATGAAACTCAGAGAGCTAAACTTGCCAATGCTCTTTACAACCTGGCAGAAGCCATAAGGATAGTATCAGTTCTTATCCAGCCTTTCATGCCCAACACACCTAAGCTCATCTGGGAACAGATCGGTGTTAAGGATGACGCCCTTAAGGTTTGGGACAGCGCTAAGACTTGGGGAGAACTTCCCGCAGAGGTAACTATCACAAAGGGAAATGTCATCTTCCCCAGGATAGATATGAAAAAAGAGCTAGCTGAACTTGAGGCTGCCATGAAGGCTACCCAGGCCGCTTCTGTGGCAAACCAGGAAAAACAGGCTGAGGAGAAAAAGGCTGAATGTAAAGCTGAGGCCGCTGAAGCTGCTGAAGAGAAGGTACCCGAGATAACCATAGATGATTTTGATAAAGTATGCCTTAAGGTAGGTACTGTAGTTGCTTCAGAAAAGATGCCTGGTTCCAAAAAACTTCTGAAAAACCAGATAAATATCGGAAACGAGACAAGACAGATACTTTCCGGAATAGCTACCCACTACACACCTGAAGAAATGGTAGGCAAGAAGGTAATCGTCCTTACTAACCTTCCTCCCAGAAAGATGATGGGTGAGATGAGCTACGGAATGATACTTGTGGCTGAAGACGAAAACGGCGAGCTTTCCATCGCTTCCGTGGACAAGTCAGATTTTGCTGATGGTTCTTCAATAAGCTGATATCCCCCTTTGGGACGATATAAAAATTTAGTCAAAAGCCTGATTTATCAGGCTTTTGGTGTTTATAACGGATATTATAGATATTACGGATCATTTTGAGCCGCCGCATTAAAACGGCGGCTTATGGCTTTATGAATAGGAGGATCTTTATGTATTTTGAATCCCATGCCCATTATGACGACGAAAGATTTGATGACGACAGGGACGAACTTTTAGCTGAACTGCCTGCAGACGGCATAGAGACCGTCGTAAATTCATCTTCGGATATTGCATCTTCCAGGGCATCCATAGCTCTTGCGGAGAAATATCCATATTTTTATGCCTCCGTCGGAGTGCATCCCCACGAAGTATCTAAAATGACTGAGGCTGACATCGACACCCTGAGGGAAATGTCAAAGCATCCCAAGGTAGTTGCCCTTGGAGAGATGGGGCTGGACTTTTATTATGACCTATCACCCAGGGACAGCCAGAGATACTGGTTCAAACGCCAGCTTGAACTGGCTGAGGAACTGGATATGCCCATAATCGTACATTCCAGGGACGCAGCGCAGGAATGTTTCGATATAATATCCCAGTCCAAGGTAAGAAAGGGCGTTATCCATTGTTACAGCGGCAGCGCTCCCATGGCTGAGGATTATGCTGATATGGGATTTTATATAGGTGTCGGCGGGAGCCTTACTTTCAAAAACAATAAAAAGACCGTGGAAGTGGTGGAAAAACTCCCCCTCGAAAAAATACTTATCGAGACAGATTCCCCCTACCTCGCTCCTGTTCCCTACAGGGGCCGCAGAAATGATTCCCGTCTTTTGAAATATGTGGTCGAAAAAATAAGTGAAATAAAAAATATCCCCGAAATCGATATATGCAATATTACCAAAAACAACGCCATAGACCTATTTATAAAATAATTGTTGCATAGTTGTTACATTTGTGTTAATATAATAGCCGTGTATAGACAAAGGGGCCTCGGGCTCCTTTAAAGTTCATCGCCAGATTTTTTCATGCAAATGCATTAATCAAGGAGAGTTAGTCAGAAAGAAACCACCGAAATAAGCAGATCTAAAGCAGATGAGCCCAGTGCTCAAGCGCTTATCTTCAGCCGGCGCCCCGCAGGCAGAAGACGATCTAAACCGTTTCGGAAATACCGCTGGTTTTCATAACAGCGGAATAATCAGTATTTCCCTCTTTTTTAAGGGAAATGCCATTAAGGAGGAGACTATGACAAAACGACTTAGAGTAATCGCTATCGTGATTGGGTTATTGGCAATGTGTAGCGGAACAGTATCCGCATACAGCGAAGATAGTTTGAATGTAACAATTATTGAAGGAACCAATGAAACAACAGCCAACTTAACTGAACCTGTTTCGGCTAAAAAACTTCTTGCACTTCAGGAAATTACAATTTCAGAAGATGATGAACTAAACTATGCCCTTGATTATGTTGTTCAGGACGGAGATGTTATCCAGATCAAACCCGCCATGGACATTGTGATCGATTATGACGGAGTTCCCCGAATGGTCCGTACCACTTCCCTTACAGTAGGAGAACTTCTTGACGACCTCTCAGGAGATTACGAAAATCTCCAGTATTATCTTTCAGATGATATGACAGAAGATACAGCCTTGACAGAAGGCATGACCATCGAACTGTCATCTACCCTTGTCAGAGAGGTCACAACTTATGAAAAAGTTGAAAAATCAATTGAATACAGAGATACAAAAGAACTTGCAAAGGGTACCGAGAGAGTTGTACAGGAAGGTGCTGACGGTCTTGTGGAGGTTGTGAGCGAGGAGACTTATGTCGGGGGTGTTCTCACTGATACAAAAGAAATAAGCCGTTCAGTTATTACTGAACCTGTAAACACCATTGTGGAAAGGGGTACCACAAGCATGGTCTCAACTCCGGCTGGAGACTTTAAATATGAAAAAACGCTTACGGTAGTGGCAACGGGCTATACACAGTACGATGAGGGCTGTAATTCGACCACCGCGACCGGTGCGGCAGCTGTCAGAGGCGTCGTGGCGGTCGATCCGAGCGTGATCCCCCTTGGTACGAAGCTTTATATTCCCGGTTACGGAATAGCTTCTGCCGAGGATACCGGAGGAGCCATCAATGGAAACAGAATCGACCTTTGTTACAATTCCGTTAATGAGGCCTTCGATTGGGGCAGGCGTACAGTAACGGTTTACATTCTTCAATAAAACACAATCACAAAAAAGCGCTCGTGTAAACGGGCGCTTTTTAACATTTATTTTCTAATAAAAGTCATTATTATTTGTGCAAAATAGGGATTGATTTTTCTAACTATATGTAGTATTATTATACCCATAAGAACAATATATTGATTTTTGGAGGGATAACAATGACAAACGTAACAGTATTAAATGGAACAATGGATGATAAAGAAATCAATGGATATATAGATATAATCGAAAAGGAGAATCCTTCAAGGAAGATAGATACCCTTGAGCTTACCATAGACGGAGATTTCGTAAATATGAAATATACTTTCAAACCCGTTAACTTCGAGAGGATCAGACGTATCACAGGATACCTTGTAGGTACCATGGACAGATGGAACGACGCTAAGACAGCAGAGGAACACGACAGAGTAAAACATTCCCTTTCCCTTGACTGATAAACACGCTTAAAATCAATCTATTCCCATAAAAAGGCCCCGCAGCAGTTATCTGCTTCGGGGCCTTCTTCTTTTTATATTCTTTTAAGTCAAAACATCAATGTACAAGCCTTTAAATGACTATATGGCCTGTATAGGCCGTTACAGCCCTTATATGGCTTATACAGCGGTTTATTCAACTGTGACGCTCTTTGCCAGGTTCCTGGGCTTATCGATGTCTGTGCCAAGGTTGAGGGCCATATAATAGGCGAAAAGCTGATCGGGGATATTGGCAAGTATTGGTGCCAGTATATCCATGGTCCTGGGTATATAAATAACATCATCAGCCACATCGGCTATCTTTGTGTTGCCCTTCATGGCTATGGCCATTGTCTTGGCTCCCCTGGCCTTTACTTCCTTTATATTGCTTATGGTCTTTTCAATAAGCTCTTCCTGGGTCGCTATGGCTACTACCAGTGTATTTTCATCTATCATAGCTATGGGGCCATGTTTCAGCTCTCCGGCAGCATATGCCTCGCTGTGGAGATATGCTATCTCCTTGAGCTTGAGTGAGCCCTCCTGGGAAACAAGATAATCAAGTCCCCTTCCTATGAAGAATACATTTTTAACATCTTTATATTTTGCCGCCAGTTTCTTTTCTACGTTTTCCTTCTGGAGTATGAGCTCTATCTTTGAAGGAAGCATATAAAGCTGGTCTTTTACCTCTTTAAATTCCTCACTGCTCATCTTTCCAAGGGCAAGGGCTATATGGCAGGTGAGTATATACATGGCTGCTACCTGGGCAGAGTATGCCTTTGTGGAGGCAACGGCTATCTCAGGTCCGGCAAGTATATAAAATACATCGTCCGCTTCCCTGGCTATGGAGCTTCCCACAGCATTTACTATGGCAAGCACCCTGGCTCCGTTTTTCTTTGCTATCCTAAGGGCCTCAAGGGTATCAGCTGTCTCTCCTGACTGTGATACGACTATAAGGAGCGTCCTGTCATCAAGTATGGGGTCCTTATATCTGAACTCGCTGGCTACCTCGCTTATTACGGGTATACGGCATATTTTCTCAATAAGGTGCTTTCCTATAAGTCCGGCATAGTAAGCCGTTCCGCAGGCAACGACATATATCCTGTCTATGTTCTCAAGATCTTCCTTATCCAGCTTGATATTCTCAAGCTCTATGCCGTTTCCGTTTTCAGGAACACGTTTAAGGATAGTTTCTCTTACGATCTTGGGCTGCTCGTGTATCTCCTTGAGCATAAAGTGCGCATATCCGCTCTTTTCAGCCGCCTCGATATCCCATGTAACATGGTATATGTCACGGTTGACCACATTCCTGTTTTTATCATATATTGTAATGTTATCCTTTGTAAGTACAGCTACCTCATCTTCCTCAAGGACATCTACTTCCCTTGTATAGCTGAGAAGAGCCGGTATATCACTTGCTATGAAGTTTTCTCCATCACCCTTGCCTACTACTAAGGGTGAGCCCTTTCTTACGGCTATGAGCTTTTCAGGGCAGTCTTTGCATATGATACCGATGGCGTATGCTCCCTCAAGGCAGTCTACAGCCTTGAATACAGCATCCTCAAAGTCGCCGCATTCCTTATAGTATTTGTCTATAAGGTGGGCTATGACCTCTGTATCGGTCTCAGAAACGAATTTACAGCCCTCTGCCATAAGTTTTTCCTTGATGTCCATATAATTCTCGATGATGCCATTATGTACAACAGCTATCATCTTATCCTCACTCATATGAGGATGGGAATTTATGTCTGAAGGCGCACCATGGGTAGCCCATCTTGTATGTCCTATGCCCACATTTCCTGAAAGGGGATTTTCAATTATGAGCTTAACAAGATTTGAAAGCCTTCCCTTGGTCTTAAGTACATTTATATTCTCACCGTCATGGACAGCCACTCCGGCGGAGTCATATCCTCTGTATTCGAGTTTGCTCAGGCCGTCGATCAGTATTGAAGGTGCCTGATTTTTACCAATATATCCTACGATACCGCACATTTTCGGATACCTCCTTTTACTGCAGATTGCGTTCGATTATCGCTGCCAGCCTTTCGGCGTCTTTCTGCATCTGTTCAATATCTTTTCCCTCTATCATAACGCGCACAAGGGGTTCCGTTCCGCTGGGTCTTATGAGCACACGTCCCTCTCCCTCGAATTTCTTTTCAAGTTCGTATACAGCGTCTCTGACTTCAGGAACTTCCATATATTTATCCTTATTTTCATTTTTTATTTTGGCGTTGACAAGTACCTGGGGATATACGTCCATGATCTTTGCCAGTTCACTGGCCTTACATCCTCTTTCCTTGAGCACCGTAAGCATCTGGATGGCGGTTATTATGCCGTCTCCTGTGGTGTTGTAGTCGTGGAAGATTATATGTCCTGACTGTTCTCCGCCAAGGGAATATCCTCCCTCAAGCATCTTTTCTATTACATACCTGTCTCCTACGCCTGCCTGTTCTATTGTTATGCCATGTTTATTTCCCATGACCGAAAGACCCATGTTGCTCATGACCGTTCCTACAACGGTATTGCCGGGCAGTCTGTTTTTCTCCTTGAGATAAAGTCCACAGATGGCAAGTATTTTATCTCCGTCGATTATTTCGCCGTTTTCATCCACCGCAAGACATCTGTCCGCATCACCATCAAAGGCAAAGCCTATATCAGCTTTGTTTTCCTTTACAAGCTCACAGAGTGACTCTATATGGGTAGAGCCGCAGTTTCTGTTTATGTTGTTGCCATTGGGCTCATTATGGATTATGCAAAGCTCAGCCCCAAGATTAAGGAGCGCTATGGGCGCAGCCTTATATGACGCACCGTTAGCACAGTCGATGGCCACCTTTATGCCCTTGAAATTTACGCTTCCCGTGGATGTGAGAAAGTCGATATAATCATCAAGGGCATCTTCAGCGATGCTCTTTGTTCCTATAAATTCTCCTGTGGGCTTGGGAAGTTCATCCTTATCGGAAAGAACTATCTCCTCTATCATGTCCTCCAGCTCATCTCTGAGCTTATATCCTTCATTATTGAAGAATTTTATACCATTATATTCCACAGGATTATGTGACGCTGATATAACTATTCCAGCATCAAGTTTATATTTTCTGACAAGATATGCCACAGCCGGTGTGGGTACTATGCCCGCCAGCACAGCATGCGCTCCCATGGAGCATATTCCGGCGGTAAGTGCTGATTCAAGCATATCACCGGAGATCCTTGTATCCATTCCCACAAGTATTTTAGGTGTATGGTATGTTTCCTTAGTTAAGACATATGCCCCAGCTCTTCCAAGCTCATAGGCAAGTCTTCCTGTCAGTTCGGTATTGGCTACTCCCCTGACACCGTCAGTACCAAATAATTTCCCCATAAATCAATATCCTCTCCAAAAAGGCTTTTAAGCCCATTCCATAAAATTAGTAATTTAGCAATATATCTGAACAATATGTATAAAAATCAAAATTTAAAGCATATACAAGCTTAATCTGTTTTATTATATCACCGCTTTTTTATTATGGCAATAAGCGATATTACTATTATATTCCCCTTACTGTCCCGCTTTTACAGCTACTCTACTCAAAAATTTTAATGCTTCCAAAATAAAACAGGGCATTACATCAAATCCTATGGTTTTAATGCAATGCCTGAAATTTACGTTTTATATATTTCCCGTCTGCTCCATCTGGCTGCCTTCCAGGGCAGGGTTTTCTGTTTCCTGCACTTTGGCCGTATTGCTGTAGGCATAGACCACAAATGGCTCATCCACATTTATCAGATATATATAGTAGCAGGGGACCAGTCTTATCTTGGAGCCGTCCACCACTGCCTCTGAATCTTTGAAGTCATAACCGATCTCCATATCCTCTATGAAACTTCCTGTCTTGTCTTCTTCCTTATTGCTGTATATATATGTAAGAACAGCTTCAGATGAAGCGCATATTTCCTGGCTGGTGCCCACGAAACCGTTTATCTCGTAGTTTTCAGCCTCTATGGTCTTTATGCCGTTATCATCTATGAAAAATATACAGTAGTTGCAGAATACCTTTATGCCCTTATAATACTCATAGTATTCCAGCTGATAGCCGCCGTTTTTATACGTGATCCTGTCAAGGACATATCCGGAATAATCCGATCCCATTTTCTTTATGAAGTCCGAAGCCAGTTTTTTGGCCGCGTCCCTTCCAAAGCCCTCGACTTCTCCCTTTCCGGTGGGGCAGCTGTATCTCAGTCTACTGTCCTCGGCTATGAGTTCCGCCGAATAGCTCTTAAGTATGGACTGCTCAAATTCAACTTCCGTCTCCACATTTTCATCCTCATCAAAGAACATATCCTTCAGTTCTTCGATATTTGGCGATGATACGGTGACATCCAGCTGCCTCATGGGCTGGTATTCATTAATAAGGTCTGTATATATTCCAATGCCGTTTTGTGACAGGAGGCGGTATATGGCTTCTTCCTCAGCCTGTGTCACCCTATAGTCATTATTGTAATACCTGTTTACAAGAAACAGAGCCGCGTTTACTATGATAAGCACAAAAACTATTATTTCCTTAGCTTTTCTCCAGTCCAACGCTCTCACCTCAATTATAAGTATCTCCGACTATAACTGTACCGTTCACAGTCGTAAACCATTTGATAAATATATCGCTTTCTCCGTCCATATAGTAGCCTATGGCCATATCCTCAACCGATGTGACCACATCTGTTCCCTTATAGTTCATTATGGCATTATCCCAGGCTGATATCATATCCACGTTTATCTTGGCCGTGACCGTATCGTCCTTCGCGAATTCTGCCACATACCTCTTATACCTCTTTACGCCGTCATTGCTCACCACTATTTCTATGGCATGGCTCATACCCGTTTCTTCCGTCAAATCTTCCGAAAATTCCACCGGCACATCGTCAACGGCGTAATCATAATAAAGGGCAAGACCATCATTTCTTGTCTCAGCTCCCGAAAGATAAATATCATTTGTTATATACATATCCTTCTGAAGGAAGTTCTGGCTTATGGTATAGGCAGATGAAAGGGTCTGCTCCGTGGATGATGTTCCTGTACCATAATCATAATACTCTAAAACACCATTCTCATAATATTTTACGACTGTATTGTCATTGGTGAATGTATATACGTCATTTACGACCGTGGCGTCCGCCCCAGAAACATAGTTGTCAAAGAATTTATTGACGCAGTCGCCAAGTTTATCGCTGTCAACACTTCCGTCCTCCCCGCTGAAGGGATTTGACACATTCAGTGCATGATATGTATACTCGCCATTTGACCACTGAGGCACATAGGTACTGTCAAATATATTAAGTCCGCTCTGTACCGTGGAAATATAATCTATGGTATCTCCACTGGAATACTGCATATTCTGTATGGCATTATACAGCTCCGATGAAGATTCCGCTCCGGTAAGATTGAACTGGTAAGCCTCGGAAGTCGTGCTGTCGATAAAATAGCAGTATGTAGTCTCGGAACTTCCGCTTCCGGGTACTACCACTATATAATTTATGCTTTTTACATTATTCAAAAATGACTCATTGTTAAGGCCGTACCCTTTTATATATTCCCTGGAAGACATAAAAAAGGAATACTTCATTATAACTACCTTGCCTTCGATATAACTGCTCCAGTCGATGGCAGAAGCCTCCGCAAACTCACCGTTTCTGAATACATCGCCTATTACCTTTTCGCTGAGTTCCGTTACCGATGACTGGTCATCATCAGAATAAAGCATATTGAATTTTCTGTTGCCATATCCCACAACTGTTTTTTCAGGCTCTATGATATCATAGTTCTTGTCAGTCTCGCTGACCTCCCCCGCTGAGGAAGAATAAAGAGAATAAAAAAAGTTATGGCTATCAGTATTCCCAAGCCATAACTTTCCAGTCTGAAACACAGCTGCGGCAACAAGTATAAATATGGCGAAATCCGTCAGTTTGTTATATTTCATACCATCACCGCTTATTTTATATTATTCAGTCCATAGAAAACGGAACATAAGGCATAAACACCGTTCCGGATGAGTATACTCCCCGTTCAAGTCTTGCCTTTATTTCCTCGCTTTTTCTCTTAATAAGCGCTACAACGCTTGCGCTGTTGTCTTCATTGCTTATGACAATTATATTTTCTCCTTCATACAGGTTCACACTGGTGGAAAAATATCCGCTCAGTCCTACCTTTATTTCACGGGAGTCAGCAACATAAAGTACACCCTCATTATTTTCTATACACACGTTTATAACTATCACAGAGCCTTTCTCAGCCTTGCCAGTGATGGTTCGTGTACTGTCAAATGTGGATTCATACTCCTTGTCCATATCTATTCCGCCTGTTATCTCAATGACACCAGGTTTTCCGTCATACGCAGCAGCGAACGCGTTAACAGAGATAAGCATTGTTAACATAACTGTGAGAATCACAAGTAATTTAATTTTTCTCATAAAACGCGCCTCCTCCGCTTAAAAATTTATATTTCACAGCGGAGAAAACACCGCCGTGTGATATAACCTTTGCAAATATATTATATATTTGCAATGTTACAGTTATATTACACACAGCTTACCTTTAAGTTACAGTTACTCAAAATCATCCTGGCTGCAGTTTATCTTATTATCCTGGTTTTTCATAAACCACATGGTCATGGTAGTGCCCTTGCCATACTCGCTTTCAGCCGTAAGTTTTCCGTCATGGCCTTCCATGATCTCCTTGGCGATGGCCAGTCCAAGGCCTGTGCCTCCCATGGCACGGCTCCTTGCCTTATCCACCCTGTAAAATCTTTCAAAGATCCTTGGAAGATCTTCTTTGGATATGCCCATGCCCGTATCGGATACATTGATCTTATAATAATTCTTATCCTCAGTCACATATATCCTTATGGTAGCTCCCTCAGGACTGTATTTGATGGCGTTGGTCGTTATGTTGTTTATTACCTGGTTGACCCTGTCCCTGTCGGCAACAACATAGGCGTTATTATCAGGCCATAACTCCAGTATGAGATTCTGTTTTTTATTTTCGGCATGTATTTTATTCTGCCTTACGTTTTCACTGATGAGCTCATTTATATAAACCTTAGTAAAATGGAACTGCACCTGTTTATTATCAAATCTTGAAAGCTGGAGAAGATCCCTTACAAGGAATGACATCCTGTCCGCTTCCGTATTTATTATGTTGAGGAAGTCCATGGCCATTTCCTTTTCCTCAAGGGCTCCATACATAAGTGTCTCCGTATAGCTCTTGATGGTGGTAAGGGGGGTCCTCATCTCATGGGATACATTAGCCACGAATTCCTTACGCATATTATCAAGTTTTTTCTGCTTGGTTATATCCTGTAAAACGACCACAATGCCTTCTATCTCTTCCGTTTCATTGAAATAGGGTGAAAAACTGGCATTTATAAATTTCTCCCCCACGGGGAATGTGTACTGCAGCTGTACCGCCATTCCATCCTCTATGTCCCTGCCCTGGTCATCCAGTTCAAGGTCATATTTTCTTGTGAACATATCAAGATTGAAATCCAGTTTATCCACTTCCAGCATTTCCGCAGCCACGGTATTGGCATGGGTTATATCTCCGTTTTTGTCGAATGATATGACACCATCGGTCATGTTATGGAGGATGGCCTCAAGTTTATTTTTCTCCCTGAAGGCCTCGCCTACGGTCTTATTGAGCTCCGACGCCATATAGTTGAAACTCTCCGCCAGCTGTCCGATCTCATCCTCTGAAAATACCTCAACGGTCTGTTTAAGGTCACCTTCAGCCAGCAGCTTGGCCTTTACCGTAAGCTGATGTATGGGTCCCGTAAGGGTCTTTGCAAACACATAGGCCATGAGCACCGCAAGGATGAGCGCAAGGAATACAGCCACTATGATGGTCTTTGTGGTCTGGGTAAGGCTCTCCTGCATGGTCGAGGCGTTCATCCTGGCATATATGACATATTTCACCTGGCCGTTTATGGTCATGGCCGGGGATGCGTAGCATATCCAGGTGGTATCCGTCTCAGGATCTTTTCTGTCTTCATCAAATCCCGTTTCTCCTGATATGGCCATCATTACAACAGAATTATTGTACTGGGGAAAAGGTGGCTGGGAAACAGTGGTTGAAGCCACGGTCTCACAGTACTCGTTTATGATATTTCCCTGTATCTGGCTGTCGGAAGAACTGGTCCTGGTGAACTGTTCAAGTCCGGTCTGGAAATCCGCCTCGTCATAGCTCTCTACTACCTGCTCGCTCACCTTCTGGGCATAGAGCATGAGCTGGTTCTTAGCTTTATCTATTTCAGTTTTCTGCATGCTGAGCAATATATATGAACCTGTGACTATCATTACTATGAGCACAAGTCCAAGATACATCGCAATAAGTCTCCACTTAATGCTTTTCAATCAAATCACCCTAATTTCCCCCGAAATAGTAGCCAACTCCACGTTTTGTAAGTATGTATACGGGTTTTCCGGGATTATCCTCAAGTTTTTCCCTTAATCTTCTTACTGTTACATCAACTGTTCTTACATCACCGTAATATTCATATCCCCATACCCTCTCCAGCAGTGTTTCCCTGGAAAATACCTGTGTGAGGTTCTGGGCCAAAAATTTAAGCAGCTCAAATTCCCTGAATGTAAGCTCCAGGACTTTATCGCCCTTTCTTGCCTCAAACTTATCCAGATCGATGGTAAGTCCGTCAAACTCAAGGACATTGGTTGACTTCTGCTCCTTCTGGGATTTTATGACCGAACGTCTTAAGTTGGCCTTTACCCTGGCTATGAGCTCCCTTGTTCCAAAGGGTTTTGTCACATAATCATCGGCTCCCATCTCAAGACCCAGCACCTTATCCAGTTCCTCAGCCCTGGCAGTGAGCATTATTATGGGCATATTGTGCTTTTCCCTTATTTTTCTGCAGGCTTCGTAACCGTCCATTTTGGGCATCATAATATCCAGAAGTATAAGATCCGGCTTTTTCTCATCGGCAATGGCCACCGCTTCTTCTCCGTCCCCTGCCGTAAGCACTTCGTAACCCTCTTTTTTGAGGTTAAAAGCGATAATGTTAACTATATTTTTCTCATCATCAACGATAAGTACTGTCTGCGCCATATTATCCCTCCAAACACAAAATCTTTGTTTAATTATACTAAATACCTGCTTTTTTTACAACCGCCCGGACCTGTCTATTTTCTTAAATCATCTGGGCCTGAATATCACTTCTTCGGCCCTTTTAAAATCTTCCGGCACATCCGCCTCTATGGCCTTTCCATTGAGATATTCCAGCTCTCCCTTAAGGCCTCCAAAGCTCATCCTCCATGCATGGAGCATCTGTCTCTTTACTCCGGCCTTTTTTCTGAAATATTCATTTTCTGCGGCATTTCCATATTTAATATCCCCGATTATGGGAAATCCGGTGGAAGCCATATGCACCCTTATCTGATGGGATTTTCCAGTGATGAGCTCAACCTCAGCCAGGGTATACCTTCCGTTTGTCTTAAGCGGACGGTAAATGGTCGTTATCCTTTTGCCCTCATTTCCGCCGACCCTTGCCTTATTGGTCTTTGAGTCCTTTTCATAAAGGCTTTCCAGTTTTCCGCCCTTATCCATCCTGCCGCATACCAGTGTCTTATAATACTTTTTTATATCCTTCAGCTTCACAGCCTCATTTATCTGTCTCAGGGCCTCAGCATTTTTTCCGGCAATGACTATGCCGCTGGTGTTCCTGTCCAGTCTGTTGCACAGTGCCGGAACACATGACAGTTCCTTGTTGGGGTCTTATTCTCCCTTTTCATTGAGGAATTTAAGTATCCTGTCTATGAGGGTGTCACTGTCCCCGGCCTTTTCAGCATGGGACAATACCCCGGCGGGCTTATTGACAGCAATAATATTTTCGTCCTCATACACGACTTCAATGTCTGATGAGGCTTTTTTTATGGTCCTCTCCTCCATGAAACCTTCCATGGTCTCATCGGAAAGATACATCTGTATGCTGTCGCCCTCGGCGAGCATCTCCGCTCCCTCGGCCCTGGCTCCGTTAAGTTTTATCCTTTTTTTCCTGAGCATCTTATAGACAAATCCCTTGGGTGCCCTGGAAAAATATTTCATAAGAAATTTGTCAGCTCTCTGTCCGCTGTCATTTTTTGTTATAATTATCTCTTTCATATAAATCACCGCAAAAACCCTCCGGCAAGGAAGTATCCTTTACGGAGGGTCTTATCATCAATGTATCCAGCTCAAATAAGCATTTATAAATCTGTCTATCTCGCCGTCCATGACCGCCGAAACATTGGCAGTTTCCTCTCCGGTCCTTACGTCCTTTACAAGGTTATAGGGCATAAATACATAGGAACGTATCTGGCTGCCCCAGGCATTTTCCTTGATATCTCCTCTGATCTCGGCAAGTTTTTTCATGTTCTCCTCGATCTTAAGTTCAAGGAGTTTTGATTTGAGCATCTTCATGGCCATATCCTTATTGCTGAACTGGCTTCTTTCGTTCTGGCACTGAACAACGATGCCCGTGGGATAATGGGTGATTCGTATGGCTGATGATGTCTTATTGACATGCTGTCCGCCGGCACCGCTGGCACGGAACGTATCTACCCTTATGTCCTCAGGACGTATCTCTATTTCAACATCATCATCTATCTCAGGCATAACGTCGCAGCTGGCAAATGAAGTATGTCTTCTTCCCGATGAGTCAAAGGGTGATATCCTTACAAGTCTGTGGACTCCCTTTTCACTCTTGAGATATCCATAGGCATTCTCGCCGTTAACCTGGAATGTAACGGATTTTATTCCCGCTTCATCACCATCAAGGTAGTCCAGGGTCTCAACGGAGAATCCCTTTTTATTTGCCCACCTTGTGTACATCCTGTAAAGCATGCTGACCCAGTCACAGGCCTCTGTTCCGCCCTCGCCGGCATGCAGGGTAACTATAGCGTTATTTCTGTCGTACTCGCCGTCAAGGAGTGTGGATATCCTGAGTTTTTCGTAACCTTCCTTAAACTCTTCGGCTTCCTTCTTCACCTCTTCAAGAAGCTCCTCGTCCTCTTCCTCTTTTCCCATCTCGATGAGGGTATAAATATCCTCATATTTGGAAAGAAGGGACTCATAGCCATTGACCTTATCCTTCAGGCCCTTTATGACCTGCATGGTCTTCTGGCTCTTAGCCATATCGTTCCAGAAATCAGGGTCAGCTGAAATCTCCTCGAGCTCGGCTATCTTTTCCTTAGCTTCCTCAACTCCCAGCAGACTGCCCATATCCTTGAGCTTATCTTCATAAGGTGACAAATCATTTCCTATTTGGTCAAGTTCAAACATAACACTAACTCCTTACATTACTTCAACTATACATCACGCATTTCTGCCGCAGCAGTTTTTATACTTCTTTCCACTTCCGCAGGGGCAGGGGTCATTTCTTCCTACCTTAGCGGTCGTTCTCTGTTTGGGTTTGGCAACGGCTGAATCATCCTTGTTTGTAAACATAGGCTTTGCCACTTCCTCACGCTTAGCCTCTGTTACGACCCTTACTCTATAAAGAGTCTTGACCGTATCCATCTGTATGCTGTTGCTCATTTCCTCAAACATATCATAACTTACATATTTATACTCGATGAGAGGATCTTTCTGTGCGTATGACTGAAGGCTTATGCCCTGGCGCATCTGGTCCATATCATCGATATGGTCCATCCATCTTGAGTCGATGACCTTAAGAAGTACGACACGCTCAAGCTCACGCATCTTCTCTTCATCGTTGATCTCCTGTTCCTTAAGCTCATAAAGCCTATGGGCGATCTTTTTAATATCATCCCTGAAGCTCTGTTTTGTAACAGTAGCCTTTTTATCCTCAGGGATAAGGAAACTTCCCTTAAGGGGGATTATCTCATGGATTCCTTCGTTGAATCCGATCATATCCCACTGGTCAACAGGTGTTTCATCGGCAATGTATCTGTCAACGGTCCTGTCGATGATCTGGTCGATCATATTCTGTATGCTGTCGCGGAGGTTTTCTCCCATAAGCACACGTTTTCTCTCGCCATAGATGATCTCACGCTGCTCATTCATTACCTCATCATACTCAAGGAGGCGTTTACGAGTTGCAAAGTTGTTGCCCTCTACCTTCTTCTGAGCGCTTTCAATGGCCTTCGCAAGCATGCTGTGCTCGATGGGCTCGTCTTCTCCGATACCCATTTTCTCTACCATTTCCTTAGTCCTGTCTGAACCAAACAGACGCATAAGGTCATCTTCCATGGAAATAAAGAATCTTGACTCACCGGGGTCTCCCTGACGTCCGGCACGTCCTCTAAGCTGATTGTCGATACGTCTTGACTCATGTCTTTCTGTACCGATTATCTTAAGTCCGCCCAGTTCTTTTACGCCTTCTCCAAGCTGGATATCGGTACCACGTCCTGCCATGTTCGTGGCAATGGTAACGGCACCCTTCTGTCCGGCAAGGGCGATTATCTCAGCCTCTTTCTCATGGTACTTGGCATTGAGCACCTGATGGGGTATACCCTCTTTTTTAAGCATAGAGCTTAAAAGTTCTGATTTCTCAATGGTGATCGTGCCGACAAGTACAGGCTGTCCCTTTTCATGGGCTTCCTTTATGTCATTTACTACCGCACGGAATTTTCCGGCTTCTGTTGTGTATACAACATCTGTCTTATCTACCCTTATTACAGGTTTATTCGTAGGTATACATACAACGTCCATGTTGTAGATGTTTCTGAACTCGTCTTCCTCTGTCTGGGCTGTACCAGTCATACCAGCCTTCTTCTCATATTTATTGAAGAAGTTCTGGAATGTGATAGTAGCAAGGGTCTTGCTCTCTCTCTTTACCTTTACATGCTCCTTGGCCTCGATGGCCTGATGGAGACCGTCTGAATATCTTCTTCCGGGCATGATACGTCCTGTGAATTCGTCAACGATCAGGATCTCATCATTTTGTACAACATAGTTCTGGTCTTTAAACATATTATAGTTTGCCTTAAGAGCATTATTAATATGATGGAGAATTTCGATATTTTCCGGATCCGAGAGGTTTTCGATGTTAAAGAATTTTTCTGCTTTTTCAACACCCTGCTGTGTGAGTGTAACTGTTTTTGCTTTTTCATCAACAACAAAGTCTCCTTCCTCCTGGATATCTTCCTTTATAAGAGGATTGAGAGCGTCGTCCTCATTGAGGATACGTCCCTTTTCAAGCCTTTTAACAAATCCGTCGGCGATCTCATAAAGCTGCCGCTTCCGGAAATGATAAGGGGTGTCCTGGCCTCATCGATAAGGATAGAGTCCACCTCGTCGATGATGGCGTAATGAAGGCCTCTCTGAACGAGGTTTTCAATACGTACGACCATGTTATCTCTCAGGTAGTCAAATCCAAGTTCGTTGTTTGTGGCATATGTGATGTCACAGGCATAGGCTGCCTGTCTTTCGGAACTTGTAAGGCTGTTGAGTATTACACCTACGGTAAGTCCCATAAATCTGAATATCTCGCCCATCCATTCCGCGTCACGCTTTGCCAGGTAATCGTTGACTGTGACTATATGAACTCCCTTTCCCTCAAGGGCATTGAGGTATGCGGGCATAACAGCAACAAGTGTTTTACCTTCACCAGTTTTCATCTCGGCGATACGTCCCTGATGAAGGACGATGCCTCCGATGAGCTGAACTCTGAAGGGTTTCATCTGTCTTACTCTCCATGCTGCCTCTCTTACTGCGGCAAAAGCCTCGGGAAGAAGGTCATCCAGAGTTTCTCCCTGTGCGAGCCTGTTTTTAAATTCTTCTGTCTTAGCCTTAAGCTCTTCATCGGAAAGCGCCTGCATAGCGCTGTCATAACTTTCGATTTTATCTACAATAGGATTGATCTTCTTTAATTCTTTTTCGCTGTAGTTTCCAAATATCTTTTCAAGAAAACTCATTAAACGTGCACCTCTTTTATATTTACTATTGTATTTCTACATAGTCCATCCACAATACAATAGTTTATCAGATTTATAAAGAGGTAGCAACAAAAATTTTTATATTAAGAAAATTTTAAAACTAAAATAATGTGGAAAACTCCGCATTTTATGCCCATGGGAAAATATAAGCGGAAAGCGCACATCCAAAAATGCATATGCTCTCATACATAAATCATATTATAACAGCATTTTTTGCCAAATCACGATTTTTATTCAAAAAACGCCGTATTTTAAGCAAAAAATAAGGGAGAGGCTTTGCCTCTCCCAGATGATACTGCATTATTCGGGTTCAATAAGACCGAAGGAACCGTCTTTTCTCTTATATACAACATTAATAAGTTCCGTAGAATCATTTCTGAATACAAAGAAACTATGATCCAGAAGTTCCATCTGCATAACTGCTTCTTCAGCCGACATGGGTCTGACTTCAAAGCGTTTGCTCCTTTCGATTTTATATAAAGGCTCTTCATCCATTGCGTCTTCGGCAACGGGGATAGAGTCATATTCAGCCGCATAAGCCGCATTCTTTCTGATCTGTGCCTTAAGGCGTTTTTTGTATCTTACTATCTGTCTTTCGATAATGTCAACGGCTTTATCTACCGCTGCCATCATATCATCGGCTGAGACTTCAGCCCTTACTACCCTCTTTGACATAGGTATTGTTACTTCGACAACATATTCAAGCTTTTCGTTTTTTATCAAAACTACAGCTTCAGCGTCTTCAGGAAAAAGTTTTTTAACTCTGTCCAGCTTAGCGCTTACCTTCTCTCTCGTTCTGTCGCCGATCTCCATGTTTTTACCTTTAATGTTGTAACGCATAATAACAACTCCCTTCGGGTGATACTGTATATGATAAAACAGAGAGCATTTGCTGCCCTTCTGATATTACCATTGTCCACTAAAGAGTCAGGACTTACATATAACCTGTCCTTAACATCTTTATAATATATATATTCTATAAATTTCCCTAAAATCCTCTTTTTTATTTTCAAGTTATATATATTTATTTTTTTGAGGATTATAAAAATTTTTTATATAACTTTACATAACTCCATTTAACGTATTTGAAATTTTTTCTTGTTATTCTGGACAAATTTAAAAACACCGTTTTTAAGGGCTTATCCGGGTATCGTTTTTACCTGTTAAAACTTTCTGTATACAGTAAATTAACAATAAAATTTTGTGGATAATGTGAATAACTCTGTGTATAACCCTGATTTACCATATTTTTCGCTGTTAATATATCTGGGTACAAGCTGTTGGTAAAAAAATCATTAATCTGCATAATAGTTTACATAACTCCAAAACCTATAAAAATATTACAAAACTTTATCCATATATATTTTTAAATAATTTTATAAAACATTACTCTCTGCACTCATATTATATACGATAAATTTATTAACAAAAAAGCTGCTGTTTTTTTAAATATGATAAATATAACAAAAAAGCTCCTAAAAGTGCCGGGGCAGCATCCCCTTTCCTCTCTGGAGCTAAAAAAGTTCATATTTATTTTTACTTGTTTTCGACAGCCTTTTCATAGGCCTTTTTATATGCCTTATAAGTATTGTCATCATAGCATACCATGTTTACCTGCTCGATCTCACTATGCTCACTGAGGAAAGCAAGTATTTCCCTTACAGCTATCTCAGCTGCCTGTTCCACGGGATAGCGGTAAACTCCTGTACTTATGGATGGGAATGCTATGGTCTTTATGCCGTTTTCAAGGGCAAGCTTAAGGGAATTCCTGTAACATGAAGCAAGAAGCTCAGCCTCTCCCCTCATACCGCCCCTCCATATGGGGCCTGGAGTATGGATCACATACTTGGCATGAAGCTTATATCCCTTCGTGATCTTGGCCTCACCTGTCATGCAGCCATTGAGCTTTTCACATTCGGCCAGCAGTTCTTTGCCCGCTGCCCTGTGGATGGCTCCGTCTACACCGCCGCCGCCCAAAAGAGACGTATTTGCGGCATTAACAATTGCATCCGTTTTTGACTTTACTATGTCACCTTTTACAACCGAAAATTTGCCCATAAACTCGTCCTCCTCCTGATGCAGCCACTTAAAAAGCTTGCATATCATCTGTATGTTCTATTTTATATCCTTTTTTGTCAATAGTAAATGGCTTTAGTAATTTTTATTCATTTTTTTAAGCATTTCTTAAAGAAATTTATGGTTTTAGACCCTTATTATGCAGTTTTACGAATATATGACCAATATTTAAAGGAGCCTGCATATAAAAAAGGAGCCTTAAGGCTCCTTATATCATCAGTTTGATTCAGATTCGTTATTCACTTCATTGATCTTGTACAGAAGTGTCATAAGGCTGTCTGTAAGATGTACGTTTTCGACCATTACATCCTTGGGAAGAGCAAGGTCTACATGGGAGAAGTTCCATATTCCCTTTACGCCCCATGAAGCCAGGTCTGTGGCAGCTTTTGCAGCCTGTGATCTGGGAAGGGTAAGAATGGCAACGTCAACTTTGTTGTTTCTTACATATTCCTCCATGGTATCAACGTCGTATATCTCAACTCCCCTTATGGACATTCCAATAAGTCTGGGGTTGACATCAAATACGGCAGTGATCACAAATCCTCTTTTTTCAAAGCTCGTATAATTTACAAGAGCTTGTCCGATGTTACCGCCGCCGACAACTATAAGATTATATACCCTGTCAAGACCGAGTATTTTCTTTATTTCATTATATAAGTACTCTACATTATATCCGTAGCCCTGCTGTCCGAATCCGCCGAAATTGTTAAGATCCTGACGAATTTGACTGGCAGTTATGTTCATTTTTTCACTAAGTTCCTTAGATGAAATTCTGGTTATATCATTCTCAAGCAGATCGCCCAAATATCTGTAATAACGCGGCAATCTGTTGATTACAGCGCTTGATATTTTCTTTTCGCCATCCATAAAACAAGACCCCTTATCAACTTATTGTTTATAGTATATCACTTAAGATTGTCTATTGTCAACGATAACCCTTTTCATTCAGGACGCAATCTGTTATAATTTTTTTAACAATATCATTTATCGGAGTGAATAAATTATGATACTTTCATGTAAGGACATATCTAAAAGCTACGGCACTGATGTAGTCCTTGAAAAAATAACTTTCAACCTGGAGGAGAAAGAAAAAGCCGCCATCGTCGGCGTAAACGGCGCTGGAAAAACGACGCTTTTTAAAATAATCACAGATAAAATATCCTATGATGACGGCCAGATATTCATCCCCAAGGATATCACCGTGGGATACCTTGAACAGAATATAGATATCCGTTCCGAAAAGACCATATATGAAGAAATGCTTTCGGTTTTTGACTCAGTTTTCAGTCTTGAAAAGCGTCTCAGGGAAATGGAACAGAAAATGTCATCCCTTTCCGATGAGGAGTATGCACCATTTATGGAACAGTATGCCCGTCTCCAGCAGGAATTTGAAGAAATGGACGGCTACAGCTGTAAAAGCCGTATAAACGGAGTACTTAAGGGCCTTGGATTTACGGAAGATGAGTACTCCCAGCAGGTATACACCCTTTCCGGCGGACAGAAGACCCGTGTATTTTTAGGCAGGCTCCTGCTTATGCGTCCAGACCTTCTTCTTCTGGACGAGCCCACCAACCACCTGGATATAGAGTCCATACAGTGGCTGGAAGACTTTTTGAGGGGCTATACCGGTTCAGTCCTTATCATATCCCATGACAGATATTTTCTGGACAGGACCGTTACAAAAATAATAGACATCGAAAATAAAAAATCTACAGTTTATAATGGAAATTATTCATTTTTCATAAGCCAGAAGGAAGCTATGAGGGCATCCCTTCTCAAGCAGTACACTGAGCAGCAAAAGGAAATAAAACATCAGGAGGAAGTCATAAAGACCCTCCGCCAGTTCAACAGGGAAAAATCCATCAAACGTGCAGAAAGCCGCGAAAAGGCCCTGGAAAAAATGGACAGGATAGAAAGGCCTGAAAACCTGCCGGAAAAGATGCACTTCCGTCTTACTCCCAGGATACAGAGCGGAAACGATGTGCTTTCCGTTCAAAACCTTTCCATGGCCTTTGGAGACAACAAACTGTTTTCAGATGTATCTTTTGAGATAAAGAGGGGTCAGAAGGCTGCTCTCATAGGCCCCAACGGTATTGGCAAGAGCACACTATTTAAGATAATACTTGGTGAGATAAGCCCCGTGTCCGGTAAAGCCACCCTTGGAGTGAACGTATTTCCCGGCTACTACGACCAGGAACACCATGAACTGGACGACAGGAATACGATATTTGACGAGATACACAACGCCTATCCCAATATGACAAATGGCGAGATAAGAAATGTTCTGGCGGCCTTTGTATTTACTGGAGATGACGTATTCAAGACCATCGGCTCCCTGTCGGGTGGAGAAAAAGGCAGGGTATCCCTTGCCAAGATAATGCTTTCAAAGTCCAACTTTCTCATACTGGACGAGCCTACAAACCATTTAGACATGTATTCCAAGGAAATACTTGAGGATGCCATAAACAGCTATGACGGCACAGTATTATATATTTCCCATGACCGATACTTTATCGACAAGACCGCTGAGATGACCCTTGACCTATCCAGGGAGGGAGTTACAAAATACCTTGGCAATTACACCTACTGCATAGAGAAAAAGGAGGAGAAGGAGCGTATAGCCAAACTTGAGGCAGCGGAGTCTCCCGTTATCAAAAAGGAGCAGTCAGTCATTTCCGATTCCAAGGCAGACTGGCTCATGCAGAAGGAAGAACAGGCCAAGGCCAGGAAAAAGGCCAATGAGATAAAGAAGGTGGAAGCTGAGATAGAAAAGGCTGAAAACCGTGTCAAGGAGCTGGACGAGCTTATGTTCGACCCGGAGATAAGCGCCGATTCCATGCGTCTTCGTGAGCTTTATGAGGAAAAGACAGCCCTTGAGGAAAAACTTGAGGAGCTTTACGAAAAATGGGAAGAAATACAGTGACAGCACAGTCATAAAAAGACATGATCTTAAAAATATCAAGAGCAAAATATAATGGGCAGTGAAAAAGGGTGTCGAAATAATCGACACCCTAAATTAGCTCTGTAAGACTGGATAAATTACTTTATATAGACAAACAGTCTGTATATAGCAGGATCTTACTTATTTGCAAGATATTCGTTGATATCAGCAAGAACTTTGTCGCAGTCCATACCGTGTACAGCACAAGCCTCATCAAGAGTTTCACCAGCTGATGAAGGGCAGCCTACACAGTGCATACCTGACTGCATAAGAATAACTCCGATGCCTCTGTCAAGAACGAGCATAT
>JAHZAW010000047.1:11538-24854 GCA_019423725.1 Clostridiales bacterium | reverse complement strand
TCTTTTGTTACTTTCTTTTCCATTATGGATTCCTCCTTATATTGAAAACAGTTTAGAGTCCGTTTAAAACGTTACACTATATTATAAACCAAGATACAGAATATTACAAACCATTTTTGCTTCCAATCATATATTTTATACTAAAAGGAGACTTTTTATGCTTATAGACATAACAAGAAAACTGGAAAAGGATATTTATGTCTACCCGGGAGACCCTATATTTTCCGCTGAGAAAATATGCAGCACTGAAAACGGAGATATATGCACCGTTACTGCCCTGTCCCTTGGCACCCATACCGGCACCCATATAGACTCTCCTGCCCATTTTTTAAAGGGAGGAAGGACCATTGACACCTATTCCCTGGATGATCTTTGCGGAAGGGCCATTGTCATAGAATGTGATGGGTATGAGATAACTTCTGAGACCATAGGCCGGATAGAAGATATAGACGAAGGCATGATAGTCCTCTTTAAAACACCCTGGTCAGCCTTTGACGGCAAAACACCCTTGGAAAGGGACTCATTTCTTACCGGTGAGGCCGCAAGTTTACTTGTATCTAAAAAGGTAAAGCTCGTCGGCATAGACTCCTTAAGCCCTGACAGGGAAGATGGAGAAAAATTTCCCGTACATCTTGCCCTGCTTAAGGCAGGCATACCTATACTTGAAAACATAGACCTGTCTAAAGTATCTCCAGGTATATATACTCTCTACTGTTTCCCCATAAAAATAACCGGAGCGGAAGCCGCCCCGGCCAGAGCCGCCATTGAACTCATCTGACAATGGCGGGTTTTTTATAATATTTGAAAAGTACTTTTCCGAGCATATCGTCTTCTTCAACGAATTTGTTTTCCCAGAACCTGGAGTCAAGGGAATTGTTTCGGTTGTCACCCATCATAAAGTAACAGCCCTCAGGCACCTCATAGGGGCCAAAGTCACCTATGGTAGTTTCCTTGATATAATCTTCTTCCAGTACTTCCCCGTCTATGTAGACTTCCCCGTCCTTTACCTCAACGGTCTCTCCGGGGAGCCCTATAACTCTTTTTACATAAAGTATCGTCTCTCCCTCGGGAGCGTCAGGATACTTAAATATGGCAACATCGCCTCTTTCGGGACTGCCAAACATATAGCTCAGCCTCAGGGCGATTACCCTGTCGCCGGCCATTATCGTATTTTCCATGGAACCCGTAGGCACATCAGCATTTACTATCACACAAAAGTTGATGAAAAGCGCTATGGCCACAGCCAGGATTATGGTCTTTACCCAGCTTACGATTTCCTGCTTTGCTTTTTCCGTCATTTCACTTCTCCGTTGTCCTCAGTATTTTTCATTTCTTCCCATTCCTTCTGGGCTTTCATAAAAGAATCTTCCTCAACGGCATCTCCACCGTCTGCATCTTCTCCACCCATCTGGTTCATCATTTTGTTATATTCGGCCTCACGGAGCTCCTCATTAAAATCCTCGGCATGGACAGCCTTGTCAACTGTACTTTCAGCCTTAGCTTCATCAGTACTTGTATCTTCTTCCGTTTTTTCCTTAAATTCAGCCTCATAAACTTCGCTTTCGGCACTTTCTGCCCTTCTCTTTTTGATGTCCTCTTTGATGGAATCAGCAGTTTCACCGACCATATCCTTTACGGTCTTTGCTGCCTTTATAATTTCGGGTTTGGCTTCTTCGGCCTTTTCGCCTACAGTCTTTGCCACTGTTCCCGCTTTCTTTCCAAGGCTTTCAAGAACTACACCGGTCTTTGAAAAGATATTGTTCAAGCTTTCTGACAGATCTTTTCTCTCGCCGGTCTCTTTAACGGCATTTAAAAGTCTTTCAGCCTCTTCAACAGATATAGTCCCGTTTTCAAGCATTCTAAGTATTGCCAGTCTTTCTTCTTTCATAATATCAACTCCTCCGGTTTGTTAGACTTATTCTACCACATATTGCATAAATCATACCGAATTTTTAATAATTCTTAAGAATTTATTTTGCCGCTGCTTTTTCAAGGTTTTTATTGGCACTGGCAAGCATAAGCCTGATACGGTTGAGCTGGTTTACCTCGCTGGCTCCCGGGTCATAGTCGACTGCCACGATGTTGGCAAGGGGATATCTTCTCCTGATCTCCTTTATGACACCCTTTCCTACGACATGGTTAGGAAGACAGCCAAAGGGCTGGGTACATACGATGTTATTTACACCCGTATGAATGAGCTCCATCATTTCTCCCGTAAGGAACCAGCCTTCTCCTGTCTGGTTGCAGAGGGATACGATGGGTTCAGCGTACTCTCCAAGCTTCTCGATGCTTACCGGAGCGTCAAAACGCTTGCTTTCCTTAAGGGCATCTATCATCGGTTTCTGATAAAATTCCAGAGCCTTGATGGCAATATCAGAAAATCTTCTTGCCTTTGACGAACCGCCGAGATATTTCTCCTTCTGGACGGAGTTATAAGCGCTGTAATGACCGAATCCAAGTATATCCGGAACAACGGCTTCAGCTCCCTCTTTTTCAAGAAGTCCGACTATATCATTATTGGCAAGGGGATGATATTTTACAAGGATCTCTCCGACAACACCTACCCTTGGCTTAATTATATCAAGCAATTCCAGCTCGTCAAACTCTTTTACTATATTTTTAATGTTCTTTTTAAATGTCGCAAGGTCAGCCTTGGCTATATCATTTTTGACCTTTTCATTCCATTTATTATAAAGGGCATTGGCTGAACCTTCCACAGCCTCATAGGGCCTTGTTCTATAGAGCACCCTCATAAACAGGTCTCCATAAACGAATGCCTGGACCATATGATTAAGGAGCTTAGGCGTGAACTTAAGTCCGGGGTTCTTCTCAAGTCCCTGGGCGCTTATGGATACAACGGGTATCTGTTCCATTCCGGCGTTTTTAAGGGCTTTCCTTATGAATCCTATATAGTTAGTAGCTCGGCAGCCGCCTCCTGTCTGGGTGATGAGGAGAGCCGTTTTATTCAGGTCGTATTTTCCTGATTTAAGAGCCTTCATCATCTGTCCAACAACTATAAGGGCAGGATAGCAGGCATCGTTATTTACATATTTAAGACCGTAATCTATACTTCCCGGGTCAGCGGCGGGCATCATAACGATATTGAATCCGCAGGCCTTCATGGCTGCTTCCAGCACGTCAAAGTGCAGAGGTGCCATCTGTGGACATATAACGGTATAATTTTTCTTCATTTCCTTGGTGAATATCACTCTCTTTAATGAAGCGTCGCCCTTCTTAGGAACTATATGTTTTTCCTTCCTATCCTCAATGGCAGCAATGAGTGAACGTATCCTTATCCTTGCCGCTCCAAGGGTGCTTACCTCATCTATCTTAAGGGTAGTATATATCTTTCCGGCGGCATTGAGTATGTCCCTTACCTCATCGGTGGTAACGGCATCAAGTCCGCAGCCAAAGGAGTTGAGCTGGATGAGCTCCAGGTCCTCCCTGGTCTTTACAAAGGCTGCTGCCTCATAAAGTCTTGAATGGTATGCCCACTGGTCCCTTACCACAAGGGGTCTTTCCACATGGCCTAAGTGTGCCACTGAGTCCTCTGTGAGCACTGCCATATTGAAACTGGTTATGAGCTCAGGTATGCCGTGGTTTACTTCGGGGTCAGTATGGTAGGGTCTTCCCGCAAGGACTATACCTGTCATATTGTGTTCTTCTATATATTTAAGGGTCTCTTCTCCCTTTTTATGCATGTCGTTCCTGAAGGCAGTCCATTCTTCCCAGCCCTTATCAACGGCGGCGTTTACCTCATTTTTTGTAACACCGTATTTTGAGAGCTCCTCAAACATCCTCTTCTTTACCACGTCTCTGTCGGCCAGTGAAAGGAATGGATTGATAAATTCGATATGCTCTGTCCTAAGTTCTTCCACATTGTTTTTGATGTTTTCTGTGTAGGACGCTACGATGGGGCAGTTATAGTTATTGTCAGCCGCCATTATGTCCTTTCTCTCATAGGGTACTCCGGGATAGAATATCCTCTTTACTCCATCATTTATGAGATTCATTATATGGCCATGGGCAAGTTTTGCCGGGTAGCATACGGATTCACTGGGTATGGATTCCATACCTTCCTCATACACCTTCTTGGATGATCTGGGTGAAAGTTTTACCGAGAATCCAAGCTCAGTGAAGAAAGTGAACCAGAAGGGGTAGTCCTCGTACATATTGAGAACTCTGGGTATTCCTATTACTCCCCTCTTTGCTTCCTTCTCACTTAAGGGCACATAATCAAAAAGTCTGTGGTATTTATAATCAAAGAGGTTTGGAACATCGGCTGATGCCTTTTCCTTTCCAAGTCCCTTTTCGCATCTGTTTCCGGTGATGAACCTTCTTCCGCCGGAGAAATTATTTATCGTAAGGAGACAGTTATTCGTACAGCCTCCGCATCTTACAAGGCTGGTCTTTATCTCCAGGTTATTCATGGCCTCTCTGCCGATGAGAGTAGTCTTTTTGCCCTCTGAATATTTATTCCTTGCTATTATTCCGGCTCCGAATGCTCCCATTATTCCGGCGATATCAGGTCTTACGGCCTCTCTTTCGGAAATGAGCTCGAAACTTTTAAGTACAGCGTCATTGTAGAATGTTCCGCCCTGTACGACTATGCTCTTTCCAAGGGCCTTGGGGTCAGATATTTTTATGACCTTAAGAAGGGCGTTTTTAATAACACTATATGCAAGGCCGGCGGATATGTCACTTACCTTTGCTCCTTCCTTCTGGGCCTGTTTTACCCTGGAGTTCATGAATACTGTACATCTTGAACCAAGGTCGATGGGATTTTCAGCAAAAAGAGCTTCCTTTGCAAAGTCCTGGACACTGAAGTTAAGGGACTTAGCAAATGTCTCGATGAATGAGCCGCAGCCCGATGAACAGGCCTCATTAAGGAGGACGCTCTCGATAACACCATCCTTGATCCTTATACATTTCATATCCTGTCCGCCGATATCAAGTATGAAGTCAACGTCAGGCTTGAAAAATGCCGCAGCTTTATAATGGGCAACGGTCTCTATGTATCCCAGATCCACCATAAGGGCCTCTTTGATAAGTCCTTCGCCGTATCCAGTAACGCATGAATACTTTATCTCAACGCCTTCAGGCATTATGTCATAGAGTTCATTCAATGATTTTATTACGACCTTAAGGGGGCTTCCTTCATTGCTTGCGTAATATGAGTAAAGAAGTGCTCCGTCCTCAGCTACAAGGGCAAGCTTTGTGGTCGTGGAGCCGGCGTCTATGCCAAGGAAGGCATTTCCTCTGTACTCGGAAAGCTCTCTTTTAGGAACTGACGCCTTATCATGTCTTTCCCTGAACTCCTTATACTCCTCCTCATTTTTGAAAAGGGGTGAAAGTCTGGCTATCTCAACGGCAAGCACATTGTTTTTGCCGATATTGTCTATCATTTCTGAAAAAGGCTTAGCGTCCTTCTCATCAGCAGATACTGCTGAGCCAAATGCCGCAAAAAGATGTGAATTTTCCGGAAGTATGGCTGTTTCGTCCGTAAGTTTCAAAGTCTCGATAAATCTTTTTCTAAGCTCTGAGAGGAAATGGAGCGGTCCTCCCAAAAATGCCACATGCCCTCTGATGGGTTTTCCGCAGGCAAGTCCGCTTATGGTCTGGTTTACAACGGCCTGGAAAATGGACGCTGCCAGGTCCTCCTTAGCCGCACCCTCATTTATAAGGGGCTGGATGTCGGTCTTAGCAAAAACACCGCATCTTGAAGCTATGGGGTAAATTATCTTATGGTTTTTAGCAAGTTCGTTAAGTCCTCCGGCATCGGTCTGAAGGAGGCTGGCCATCTGGTCGATGAATGAGCCTGTACCTCCGGCACATATACCGTTCATTCTTTCCTCGGCGTTTCCGCCCTCAAAATAAATTATCTTCGCATCCTCTCCGCCAAGCTCTATGGCAACATCTGTCTGAGGGATGACACATTCAATGGCGTTGGCAGTAGCAACTACCTCCTGTATGAAGGGTATGCCGACAGCCTCAGAAAGGGCAACACCGCCGCTTCCTGTTATCATAGCAGATACTCTGCTCTCCCCTATTTCTTCATAGGCCTCTGATGCAAGTTTCTTTACCGTATCGAGTATTTCTGAATAATGTCTTTCATATCTGCTGAAAAGCATTTCATTTTTGTCGTTTATAACGACCACCTTTACGGTAGTTGAACCTATATCGATTCCTATTCTTAGCAAATCATTCATTTATTCCACCTCTGCAAGTAATCTCATTCCAGATCGTATCAAATGATCTTTCAAGTCTTATTTTTAGATCTGTATCTCCATATATTATATTAAGCGCCAGTATGCCGCTTCTTGCTGACATCATCATTTCAGCGCAGCCGTAAGCGTCGGCGCATTTTATAACCCCATTCTGTCTTATTCCTCTGTCCACCGTATCCCTCAGAGCCATCATATGCTTCATATAATATTCTCTGTACAGGTTTCTGAGTTCCGGATATTTTTCAAGCATCTCAAAAAGCAGAAAAAAATAATTCCGTACATTACATCTTTCAGCGGACTCATCTTCTTTCTTGGGAAGAAGACAGTAGTACATTCTCAGCGTGTCCCTGACAGGGAGGCTTCCGTCATCTGTTTTTACGGCGTCCTCCAGAGGCCTTATTATCATATCCATCATACAGCCCCTCACTATCTCACACATCAGCTGGTCACGGCTTTTAAAATAATAGTAAAATCCGCCCTTGGTCATATTAAGTTCCCTGAGCATATCGTTGACGGACAGCCCGTCATCGCCCCTTGAGATCATCAAATCAAAGACCGACCTCAAGACCTTATCTCTGGAGTTCATAAGCATCAGACTCCTAACATTAAATAAGGACTCCTTTTATTATATGAGCCCCACAGACTGCATGGTCTGTTTCAGAATAATTATACCTTAGACAAAAAAACCTATCAACACAAAAATATTGGTCAAAAATGCTCTAATATTTAATTTTTTTTCATAATCTTGACCATATCACAGTATATTCTCTAGACAATTTCAATAACTTACTATATAATATTGCTATAAGAAGTAATAACTTTAACAATTTTTTAATATGATTTGCCAAAATACGGCGTATATTGGGTTTTTGATATCTATTATAAAGGGGATATATTATGGAACATTTACCTGTAACACTAACAGAATTTGATAAACTTATACTGGAGGAGTATTGTGACCTGGCCGAGGGTCTTGGCGCATATCTTGGCAGCTGTTATGAACTTGTTGTACACAGTTTCGCAAGTTTCGATCATTCGGTAATAAAAATCGTTCACAACCATTCCGGAAGAAAAGAAGGTTCTCCAATTACTGATTTCGGTCTTAAGATGCTTTATGACATCAAAAAGAATCCTGATTTCAGATATTTGACCTACTACAATAAAAGTGTGTCCGGAAAACCGCTGAAATCATGCACCAACGCCATTAAAGGAAAACATGGAAAAGTTATAGGAATGCTCTGTATAAATCTTTATATGGATTCCCCCATTTATGCCTTTCTTGACGCCATCAATCCTGACCCCTCACAGAAGGAAAATGTCATCAATGAAACTCTTGCCGAAAACGTTGATGAACTTATCGCGGAAAAACTTACGGCTGCCAGGGAACGTGTTTTCTCAGACAGATCCATCCAGGCTGTAAACAGGAACCGTGAGATAATATTCTCACTCTATGCCGATGGCATATTCAATATGAAAGATGCTGTCGTAAAGGTGGCTTCTCTCCTTGGAATATCAAAAAATACTGTTTACATGCACATCAGAAACTTCAAAAACCTCAATAAAAAAGCTGAAAAGTAAAATAAAAGATACGGCCGTCTCTAATAGGGACGGCCTGTTTGTCTATATTTATGGATATAAAAAAGGAAGCCTTAGGCTTCCCTTTTATTTTTTGTTTTTATCTGATTACATTTCAGCTATAAGCTCAACTTCGCAGAGAACATTTCTGGGAAGTGTCTTAACAGCTACGCAAGAACGTGCGGGTTTTCCTGTGAAATATTTTCCGTATACTTCGTTGAAAGCACCAAAGTCTCCCATATCAGCAAGGAAGCATGTTGTCTTTACAACATTTTCAAATCCAAGTCCGTTTTCAGCAAGGAGTGCTCCGAGGTTTTTGCAAACCTGGTCTGCCTGCTCTTCGATTGTTGTTCCTACGATCTCGCCTGTTGCAGGGTCAAAAGCTACCTGGCCTGATGTGAATAAAAGTCCGTTTACAGATACTGCCTGTGAGTAGGGTCCGATTGCTGCGGGTGCCTTGGGTGTTGATGTGAATTTCATTGTTTTTCCCTCCATAATGATTTTATATTTTTATCTTTGACTTTTCTTTTGTCCTAAGTCTAGATTATCACTGAAAATAAATTAAGTCAATAAAATTTTGTTGATTTATTGATTTTTCTTATAATGAAGAGAAAATTTTATATAATACCGGACGTTTTATATCCACCGCCACCGCCGGGCAGAGCTCCTGACAGCAGAAACATCTTATACATTTACTCTTATCAAATGACGGCCTGCCATCCTTCATGGAAAGAGCCTTAGGCGGACAGTTCGCCGCACACCTTCCACAGCCGATGCATTTTTCCCTGTTGAAATCCGGATATGGCTGAAGCAGGTCATTTACAAGACGGTAAATAGGTTTTGGCAGGCTTTCCGTAATATTTATGGGCTTTGTCTTAGGCACAGCGAAATCTGCAGCTTTAAAATCCTCTGTCTTTCCCCCGATAAATTCTATATCCTGTATATTTTCCGGGCAGAGTCCCCTTTTTATGCTTTCAGCGCATACGGGAATATCTTTGGGGGAAACGTTAATAACATCAGCCATGGCTATATCCAGCGCAAAAGGATTTACTGAGCCGGCTATCAGGCCAATATATTTAGGATCTCCTCCCGTTGGTCCGTTGCCTTCCATACAGTCAACAGCATCGGCTATGGTAAGCACCGGCTTTGTGAGCAGACATATATCTATGAGCGCATTGGCAAAATCTGTGATGTTGGATCTGTTCAGATGGTATTCAGCCTTCATCGTGCCTGGTATGGCTCCAAACATATTTTTTACCCCGCAGGTCATCTTTACCATTCCATGGGTCTTGAGTTTGCATACATTTATGACTTTGTCAGCGTTCATTATCTCACTGACAACGGTTATCCTTTTAAGCAGTTTTCCCTCGGGAAATGACACATCGCTCACAGAAGTATTGAAATTCAGTTCAGCTCCCGACGCAGCGGCAGCCTCCTCCATACCGCAGCCCTTATATATGGTCTTAAGCATCACCTCATTGAATGGACCTCCCGGGCTTTCGGCAATAACTGCCTTACCGCCGGCCTCTATCACCAGTTCCGCTGCCGCTCTAATAAGTGACGGATGGGTGGTGGCCGCTGAATCAGGTGATTTTTTCATAACCAGGTTGGGTTTTATAACTACACGGTCTCCCCTGCTTATGATTTTTTCTAAACCGCCGTTGTCGTCAAATATCTTTCTGACACATTCCTTTACCTTTTCATATTCGTAATCTTCGCATTTATATAATGAAACTCTGTCCATATATCAGCCCTCCATGTTGTTTGATTATATCAGTTTTTATGATATAATCAATACAAATCATTTTAGGTTACATAATTCTATGATTTTAAGTCAAGGAGTGAACATAAATGAAAACTGAATTTGTAACAGACAACAGGAAAAAAGTTTTTAAAAGAATGCTTGATAATTCCATACTGGTACTTTTCGCCGGCCATGCACCCTATAAAAGAGGAGACGAAAAATATCCCTTCTCACCTGACAGAAACTTTTATTATGTCACAGGCATTGACAGGGAAAATGAGATAATAATGTTTTTAAAGACCGAGACCCAGCAGACAGCCACCCTTTATATTGAAAGGGACAACGGATATCTGGCAAAATGGGTGGGAGCCAATATCACACCGGAAGAAGCAGCAGAAGAATCAGGAATAGAAGACATTTCATATATAGATAAATTTTATACCGACCTTTCCGATGCGGTATTTAAAAACAATATCAAACACATATATGTGGATCTGGAAGACAGGGACTGGGATGCTTCCGAGACCGAATCCCTTAAATTCGCCTATGAATTCAGGAAAAAATATCCCGCTGTGGATATGATAGACGCATATCCCTTCTTTGCCGACCTGAGGATAATCAAAGAACCCTATGAGCTGGACCTTATGAGGAAGGCCGTAAAAATAACCACAGACGGTCTGGAAGAAATGATGAAAAATGCTAAGCCTGGCATGTATGAATATGAGCTTGAGGCTTACTTTGACTATGTTCTTACAAAAAACGGTGTCAGCGACAAGGCTTTCAAGACCATCGTTGCCTCCGGCAAAAGGGGAACTATACTTCATTACAGCCAGAACGATTCCATTGCCCAGGACGGCGACCTGGTACTGGTAGACTGTGGAGCCCAGAAAGACTGGTATAACGGAGACATAACAAGGACATTCCCTGTGAACGGAAAATTCACTCCCCTGCAGAAACAGATCTACGATATTGTCCTTGCGGGCCAGAAGAAGGTCATCGACACCATAAAACCCGGTGTTAAATTCTCAAAGCTCAATGAAGTTTTAAGGGAGCATTATTTTGAGGAACTCAAGGCACTGGGTCTTGTAAGCACTCCCGAGGATGTTTCAAAATACTATTTCCATGGTGTGAGCCACTATCTTGGAGCTGAGACCCATGATATCGGAAGATATGGAGACAGAAGGCTGGAGCCTGGAATGGTACTCACTGTGGAGCCTGGACTTTATATTGAAGAATACGGCATTGGCATAAGGATAGAAGACGACGCCCTTGTAACGGACAATGGCTGTGAGCTCCTTTCCGAAGGATTCATGAAAACAACTGACGAAATAGAAAAATTTATGGGTAAATGATATGGAATTCAAAGAGTCAGATCTTTATAAACCGGTTTGTGATTATTTCACCTCTCTAGGCTATGATGTACAGGCGGAAGTTAACTCCTGCGACTTAGTTGCGAACAAAAACGGAGAAACGGTCATAGCTGAGCTGAAAACAAGCTTCTGCCTAAAGCTGATATATCAGGCACTTGAGCGGCAGTCTATGACCGATTTAGTATATATAGTCATACCAAGACCGAAAAAAGGTGCAAAAGGACCCCAGTGGAGAAATATGCTCAAACTGATGAAAAAACTCAATATAGGCATTATCACCGTGGCCATGGACAGCCCCTTAAGGTTCGTGGAAGTCATTTCCGTACCAGAGGTCCTTGGAACGGCTAAAAATTCCAGGAAAAAAGAGGAGCTCAATAAAGAGCTCCTCTCCAGGAATATGCATTCCAACACCGGCGGCATAAACCGCACAAAGATCCTTACGGCTTACCGTGAAAAAAGCATATTTGTGCTTTGCGCGGCTGAAATACTTGGGGAGCTCTCCCCCTCCGATGCTGCCCGTATCACTGGAATTGAAAACGCTGGATATATTCTCAGCAGAAATTACTATAAATGGTTTAAAAAAATATCCAAGGGAGTATACGGCATAAGCGAAGAAGGCCGTGCAGCCTTTAATGATGACACATTTATTGAAGCATTTGAATACTACAGAGAAAAAGCAAAAGAAAATATAGCTCTGAAAACAAAATAAATTAAATAATATGTATTAATATGATTCCTTCTTTACATAAATAGTCCTATACAAAGTTTCGGCATTATACCGATTGTTTTTTTATAAATACAATTATATAATAGTATTATATACTACAGCAGTTTACACTGTTAAATTATAGGACTTTTATTTCGGGGCCACGCAGTCCCCGGTAAAGGAGGTTTTTTTATGGATTATACCGTTGTGAAGCTTGAGAAGAAAAACTCAGTCGCCTATATCTATATGAACGCTCCAAAAAAATACAATTCCATTGATATAACCATGGCATCTGAAATAATCGACGCCCTGGACAGATGCGAGGAAGATGATGACATAAACGTCATCGTCATTACAGGTATTGGTAAAGCATTCTGTGCAGGCGGAGACATTGGATTCTTTAACAAGCAGCTTGGTAATTCTGACGATTTGTTAAGGGAAGTATTTCAGCTGGCTGGGATAATGGCGCTGAAGATCAAAAAATTGTCCAAAATAGTTATTGCCTCCGTAAATGGAGCAGCCGCCGGAGCCGGATGTAATATCGCTTTGGCCGCTGACCTTTGCATCGCGGCGGATAACGCAAAATTTACCCAGGCTTTTGTTAACATAGGCCTGATACCTGACACAGGCGGTGCTTTCCTGCTGCCAAGGATCGTTGGCTCCCAGAGGGCATTTGAGATGATGGCCAGCGGAAGGAGCGTAGATGCAGCAGAAGCTCTTGAGGCGGGTATGATAAATGAGATATGTCCGCCTGAGGAACTTGAAAAAAGGACCTTTGAAATGGCTGAAAAATACGCCTCAGGCCCCCTTCAGAGCTACAAGGCCCTTAAAAAACTTATGTTTGAAAGTATGTTCAAGGATTTTGAGAGGTTCCTTGAGATAGAATGCCGTCTACAGACAGCTCTGACCCATACTTCTGACTACAAAGAAGGCATAACCTCTTTTATAGAAAAAAGAAAACCGGTATTTAAGGGAAAATAATAAATTCTGTCTAAAATTGCGCCCCAGGTCTAGCGGCAATAATTATACTAAATATTTGATACTGTCCTTTTAATGCTTATGAATATAGTGATCCTAAGCTTTTCACCCGCAGCATCAGTCCTTTATTGACTGGACAATACAGTTATTTGGGCTGCCTGCGGGTGGATAAATAAAGTAAAATAAAAAGAGGAGATATATCTCCTCTTTTTTATTTGATAAGTTATCAGTCTTTGATATATACCGTAAGAGCGGCGATGACCATTGTTACCTTGTCTCCCTCACCAAACTCGTCAACATGGAGTCCTTCGCACTGCATTCCTCCGGGAACACACTCAACATCTACTGTTCCTAAGGGAAGCTCAGCCTTTACCTTTTCAACATCGATGGCTGCGGGGTCTGTAGAGCCAAGTTTAACATGTATATGCATACGGTTATCCAGATCCTCTATTCCAAGACAGTCGGATATTCCGCATAAACAGCAGTTTGATATAGCGTTTCTTACAGCCTTGCAGGCAGCCTTTGTTACATTCTGTCC
This sequence comes from Clostridiales bacterium, assembly GCA_019423725.1. Classification (GTDB taxonomy): domain Bacteria; phylum Bacillota; class Clostridia; order Lachnospirales; family Anaerotignaceae; genus Metalachnospira. Next base: position 11,716 of record JAHZAW010000047.1, on the reverse strand, counting down.
GTGAAGGTCTGTACCCATGGCAAATTCAACCAAAAATCTTTTCATTGAAATTCAGCTCCTTATGTATATAATTAATATTGCAGTTAAAGTAATTATATCACAAAAGCTGAGGATCATAATACTTTTGAATAAAATTTTCATATAATTTACGGAGTGATTTATTTATGACAAAGACCAA
>JAHZAW010000047.1:268-11528 GCA_019423725.1 Clostridiales bacterium | reverse complement strand
GCGGAACAGGTATTTAAGACCCTGGTCACCAGAGGAGATAAAACAGGTCCTGTTTTTTTCTGCATACCCGTTGATGAGGAGCTGGACCTGAAAAAAGCAGCTTCCGTATCAAAAAATAAAAAAGTCGATATGATACATGTAAAGGAACTCCTTGGCCTTACGGGTTATATACGAGGAGGCTGCTCTCCCATAGGAATGAAGAAGAAATTCCCCACATATATCGATGAAACAGCCATATTATTTGATGAAATAAGCATAAGCGCAGGCCAGAGAGGATGCCAGATAATAATAAATCCCGAAGACCTTGCCTCCTATGTGGAAGCTGAACTTCTTCCCCTTACAAAAGATTGACAGTTTTATTACTTTTTTCTTCCGGGTTTTTCAGCATAAATGCCATATTTTTTAATAAAAATTTTATAGCCGCCTTATATTCCTTGTGCTATAATTATAAGAGAAGTTAAGAGAGATTCTCTTTCTTCTTAATTTCTGTGTGAACAGAGATCAAAATTAATATACTGGGAAGGTAGTCGAATGGTAAAAATAACCGGATCAAAATTCGATATGTATGATGAAAATGACACAAAAGCTGTTACATTTCGCAGCTGTGTAGACGGGATACTTAGTACCGATGAAGTATCATCTCTTGGCAGCTACAAACACCACCATTTCACAACAAGACTTCAGCATTCCCTGAACGTGTCTTATTACAGCTACTGCCTCTGCAGAAAGTTTGGCTGGGATTACCGCTCAGCGGCAAGGGCTGGTCTTATGCACGACCTGTATTTTTTTGAAAACACAAGCGTTGACGAGAACGGACAGAAACTCCTTAAACATCATCCCTTTGATGCTCTGAGGAATTCCGAAAGAATATTTGAATTAAACGAGATCGAAAAGGACGCCATCGTAAATCATATGTGGCCGTGTGTTTCCCTGAGCAGACCTCAGTTTAAAGAATCCATGGCGGTTTCTTTTTCTGACAAGTTCTGTGCAGTAATGGAAGCAACATTTGGATCATGTACTTATGTGGCAGCAAAAACAGCTGGTGCTGTGAATACTACAGCATTAAATATCGCCGAAGCATATAACCAGACCAGGGACGCCGCAGTCCTTATGGTAAAAGTTATGTGCTGCACAGCTGCGAACGTTCTAAGGCTTGCGGGCAGTTTCATTATGTGATCGAAGAAGAACAAAAGACACTCTTATGAGTGTCTTTTTTCTTTTCAATGGGACATATATATAAAACAAGCCCCATATAATTTAATTGAACAATTTATTGGAAGTGCTTAAATGGAAAAACGACCATACCGCAGACCCGCTCAGTACACCAAAAATACAAAAAGATACAGAAAGGACCGTTCACAGGAGCCTCCAGACACCACCAGGCTTGGAAATCAGCTGTCACTCTCGGTGCTGTTATGTGTCTTTTTTATAGCCATAGCCAGCATTGGCGGCACCACAGCCCAGAAAATACGTTCAAAGGCCTCTGACCTTATAGGCCGAAACGCTCTTGATGATTTTCAGGCCGGAGATAATTTAAAGGACAACATCAGTGAATTCGTCAGATGTATGTTTTCATACGGCGATGATGAAAACATCGAAGACGGCCAAGGCAGTGAAGTCAGTGAAGATGAAATAACTAAAGATATGCAGAACGAAAAGAACGACACCAGTGCCAATGATGCTGCTCTGCCTCAAGCATCTTCCGATGGGAATGATCCCACCGCCGCCTCTGGCAGTTCAGGCTCATTAAATGGTTCCGCCTCAGCAGCCTCAGATGGTGCTGTTTCAGCAGATCCAGCCCCTGAATAGTGAATATGAATTAAACCTTCAGGATACATGGATCGACCCGGTGGATAATGGAATAATATCATCATACTGTGGAGAAAGGAACAATCCTGTCCTGGACGTGGAGGAATACCATAATGGCCTGGATATAGCCGCCGATGAGGGCTCAAATGTATATGCCGTGAGGAATGGCACAGTTACCGACGTACATACTTCTGAGACCTATGGAAATGTAATGGAATTTGAGACCGATGACGGCTACAGGATAATATATAACCACCTGAAAAAAATATTTGTGGAAGAAGGTGAGCGGATAGTACAGGGAGAGGTGGTTGCTCTTGTGGGCTCAACGGGACTCACCACGGGACCACATCTGCATTACACCGTATATCTTGGTTCCATGCTAATGGACCCGCTGCAGTTCACCACATATAATGATAAAAAATAAGAGCCAGCATTTTTGCTGTCTCTTATTTTATGTCCTATTAATTTTTTATCTGATGCCCTTGGGCAGCAGAGCCCATAAAATGATATAGATCACTAAAAGCGGTATATGGAAAAAGAATATAAGCACAACGAATATTATCCTTACTATGGATGGATCTATACCCGTTGTTTCGGCTATGCCGCCGCATACACCGCCAAGCATTTTATTTTCAGTCGATAAATGCAGTTTCATATATCACACCTCCGCTTTTTTATATCCGATTAGCCTTTCTAGCACATCCCAAAGCTCCTCTACTCCGTCCTTGGTTTCTCCGGAAAAGGCTATGAGCGTATCTTCGGGAGCCATATTCAGTCCCTTTTTAATGACTGAAAGCTGTTTCTGTACCTGGGAGCGCTTTATTTTATCCTTTTTAGTGGCCGCAACGATGATATCATAATCATAGTGCTTGAGCCAGTCATACATAAGCTTGTCATTTTCGCCCGGCTCATGGCGTATGTCCACAAGCATTACTATTCCCCTGAGGACCTCTCTTTTATTCAAGTATTCCTCTATCATCCTGCCCCATTTTTCTATTTCTGTTTTTGGAGCCTTGGCATATCCATAACCCGGAAGATCCACAAAATACAGTATGTTTTCCACATCGTAGAAATTTATGGTCCTTGTTTTTCCCGGCTGTGAACTGGTCCTGGCCAAAGCCTTACGGCCTATCATGGCATTGATAAGTGTTGATTTTCCGACATTTGATTTTCCTGCAAATGCTATCTCGGGTTTTTCATCCGTCGGATACTGGCTCATCTTTACCCCAACGGCAGCCAGTGAAACATTGTTTACCTTCATATCAAAATCCTCCTGCGAAAGCGTTTTCAAGCACCTGGCTCATTTCTTTCACATATATAAAGTTCATTCCATCCTTTATCTCATCGGGCATCTCGCTTATGTCTGCAGTGTTTTCCTCCGGCAGAATTATATTTGATATTCCTATCCTCTTTGCCGCAAGTACCTTCTCATTAAGTCCGCCTATGGCAAGCACCCTTCCCCTTATGGTGACCTCACCTGTCATTGCTATGTCATTCCTTACGGGTTTATCCGTTAAGGCCGATATCATAGCCGTCGTCATGGTTATTCCCGCTGACGGTCCATCCTTGGGAACTGCTCCTTCGGGTATATGAAGACTTATATCCGTTTCCTTATAGAAATTTTCCTCAAGGCCAAGTTCATCTGACCTTGAACGGATATAGGAAAGGGCTACCTTGGCAGATTCCTTCATCACATCACCCATATTTCCCGTGAGCACCAGCTTTCCGCTGCCCTTCATGGTGTTTACCTCCACCAGCAGAGTTTCGCCGCCTACCCTTGTCCAGGCAAGTCCCCTGACAAGTCCTACCTGGGGGCTCTCCACAATGGCATCTGACTTATACTTGGGTTTGCCCAGGTATTTATCTATGTTTTTAGCGTTTACCCTTACGGATTTCTTCTCTCCCGTGAGTATCTCCTTAACGGCTATCCTGCACAGCTTTCCAAATATCCTCTCCAGCTTCCTTACTCCGGCCTCACGGCAGTAATAATTTATCGCTGACTCCACCGCTGAATCCGCTATCATAAGCTGGCTCTTTTTAAGGCCGTTTTCCTTCAGCTGTTTGGGTATAAGGTGTCTTATGGCTATCTGTTTCTTCTCCTCGGCGGTATATCCCGATATTTCTATTATCTCCATCCTGTCCCTGAGGGCCGGCGGTATGGAAGATATATCATTGGCAGTGCATATGAAAAGCACCTTTGAAAGGTCATAATCCAATTCGATATAATTATCCCTGAATGCGCTGTTCTGCTCTGAGTCAAGGACTTCCAGCAGAGCTGAAGCCGGGTCTCCCTGATAGGATGACGCCAGTTTATCCACCTCATCCAAAAGCATGAGCGGGTTTATGGTGCCTGCCTGTCTCATGGCCGCGATTATCCTGCCTGGCATGGCTGATACATAGGTCTTTCTATGGCCCCTTATCTCAGCCTCGTCCTTTACTCCTCCAAGGGACATCCTTACATATTTTCTTCCCAAAGCTCTGGCGATGGACTTGGCAATGGATGTCTTTCCAACTCCAGGAGGTCCCGCAAGACAGAGTATTGTTGAGTTGGTCTCCTCGGTATTTATTCTTACCGCAAGATACTCAACTATTCTTTCTTTAACTTCCTTAAGGCCGTAATGGTCATTTTCAAGTATTTCCTCGGCCTTTTTAAGGTCATTATTATCCTCTGTTTTCTCTGTCCACGGCAGGGAAAGCACATACTCTATATAATTCCTCGCAACACTGGCTTCCGGCGTAGTCACAGGTATCCTTTCAAGTCGCTTTATCTCCCTCTCAAGGGTATCCCTTACCCTTTCCGGAGGATTTTTACTGTTGAGCATGTCCGTATACTTAGCCATTTCATTCTGGACTTCGTCCTTATCTCCCAGTTCCTCATGGATAGCCTTCAGCTCTTCCCTGAGATAGTATTCCCTCTGGCTTTTTTCCATCCTCTTTTTTACCTTGGCTTCTATCTGCTTTTTGAGCTCAAGTATATTCATTTCGCTCTGGAGTTTATCAAAAATAAATTTCAGCCTTCTGACCGGGTCAAATATCTCTAAAAATCTCTGCTTTTCCTCCACCGGCATGGTGACAGCGGAACATATTATATCTGACAGGTTGCCAGGCTTTGTGGCGTTCACCACATTTGCCACGGATTCCCTTCCATTCCCGCTTCCTGTCATTTTATAGTACTCATTGAATGTATCAGATACGACGCGCATGAACGCTTCAGTCATCTCATCATACTTTTCCCTCGGGTCCTGGGGCACTTCATCAAAATAGGCCGTAAGATACTTTCCATTGTCCTCTATATCTGAAATAACGACCCTCGTTACCCCTTCAACTATAAGGTGAGTCGCATTTCCAGGAAGCATGAGCGTCTGTTTTATATTGGCTATAACTCCGACCCTGCATATATTGTCAAGCTCCGGTTCCGCTTCCGTGATCTTTTTCTGAGCGGCCAGAACGACTTTATTTTTATATTCCCGTGACGCCTTATTCAATGCGGCCAGGGACTTTTCCCTTCCCACGGGAAAACTCGTTATCATATTGGGAAACACAACTATCCCGTTGAGCGGAATAAGCGGCAGACTTTGTCCGTTTTCTTTCGTCAAACTTATCACCTCATAATTCATTACTGATTTATATAATAACACAAAAAACTCCGATGCACAAACATCGGAGTTTATAAGATTTTATGAATCTTTATGTCTATTATGCGGTATCCTTATCCTGTGTTTTTCTTCTTTCCTTGATGGGAAGTTTATTCTCATTGCGGACTATCTCAGGACCTGAAAGCTTATTTACCGTATCCTCAGTTATAACACATTTTTCAATGGTGTTATCTGAAGGTATATCAAACATAATGTCATTGATAAAGCTTTCGATTATGGCTCTAAGGCCTCTGGCTCCCGTCTCCCTCTCTACGGCCTGTTTAGCTATGGCTCTTACAGCGCCTTCCGTAAACTCAAGTTCAACATCATCCAGTTCAAAAAGATACTTATACTGCTTTAAGAGAGCATTCTTAGGCTCGCTCAATATCTGAATAAGAGCGTCTTCATCCAGGCTGTGAAGTGTTACAACAACAGGCACACGTCCAACAAACTCGGGTATAAGTCCGAATTTGAGAAGGTCCTGGGGCTGGAGCTTCTTCATCAGCTCATCAAAGGAGTTATCATTCTTTGTCTGGACCTTGGCACCAAAACCAATGGCCTTTTCACCTGTCCTCTGCTGAACGATCTTATCAAGTCCACAGAATGCTCCTCCGCATATGAAGAGGATATTTGTGGTATCGATCTGGATAAGCTCCTGATGGGGATGCTTCCTTCCTCCCTGGGGAGGTACTGAAGCCACAGTTCCCTCAAGTATCTTAAGGAGCGCCTGCTGAACACCTTCGCCGCTTACATCCCTTGTTATGGAGACATTTTCAGACTTTTTAGTTATCTTATCTATCTCATCGATATAAACAATACCTCTTTCGGCACGCTCGATATCATAATCAGCTGCCTGTATGAGTTTAAGAAGTATGTTCTCAACGTCTTCACCAACATATCCGGCCTCTGTAAGGGTAGTGGCATCGGCTATGGCAAAGGGCACATTGAGCACTCTGGCAAGGGTCTGGGCAAGAAGTGTCTTTCCTACACCGGTGGGGCCCACTATAAGGATATTGCTCTTCTGAAGCTCAACATCCTTATTGCTGCTGTCAGTTGACATTATTCTCTTATAATGATTATAAACGGCCACTGAAAGGGCTTTCTTGGCCTCCTCCTGTCCTATTACATAATCATCAAGGATCTTTTTAATTTCCGCAGGTTTAGGCAGAGAAGAAGTTTCGCTTTCCTCATTATTCACATCATACTCTTCATAGATAATGTCAGAGCAAAGTTTAACGCATTCATCACAGATATAAACATTTTTACCCGCAATAAGTTTTTTGACCTGATCCTGCGGCTTGCCGCAGAAAGAGCATCTAAGCTGTTTTTTATCGTCTGTTTTTGCCGGCATTTACTCATCTCCCTGTTTTTCTTTGGAAAACTGCTTTGAAAAGCTAAAGCGTGCCGTAAAGCACGCTTAGCATATATTACTGAACAGGCTTTGTAATAACTGCATCGATAAGTCCATATTCAAGGGCTTCATCAGCAGACATATAATTGTCTCTTTCTGTATCTCTTACAATCTGTTCATAGGGTTTGCCTGTATTCTGCGCAAGGATCTCATTGAGTTTTTTCTTGGTCTTCAAGATATTCTCAGCAACGATCTGGATCTCAGTCGCCTGTCCTCTTGCGCCGCCTGAAGGCTGATGGATCATTATCTCGGAATTGGGAAGCGCAAAACGTTTGCCCTTCTGTCCTCCTGCAAGAAGGAATGCTCCCATACTTGCTGCCATTCCGATACATATTGTAGATACATCGGGTTTGATATACTGCATTGTGTCATAAATAGCCATTCCAGCTGTAACTGAGCCGCCCGGGCTGTTTATGTAAAGATTAATATCTTTATCGGGATCTTCCGCGGCAAGGAAAAGAAGCTGTGCCACAACAAGACTTGCTGTAACATCATTTACTTCCTCACCAAGGAAAATGATTCTGTCTTTTAAAAGTCTGGAGTATATATCATAGGAGCGTTCACCATGATTTGTCTGTTCGATTACATAAGGAACTAAGCTCATATCCAAGCCTCCTTTCAAAATACAAACCGTTATTATTCGGCTGCTTTAACTACTGCTGTATCGCAGATAAGATCAATAGCTTTGTGAAGGGCAACTTCCTGTTTGAATGCAGGATCTCCTTCATAGTACTGAGCGATCTTTTCAGGCTCAAGGCCATACTGGTCAGCGTATTTTTTGATCTCAGCCTGTACGTCTTCGTCAGTTGCCTCGATGCCTTCCTCTTTAACGATCTGGTCGATAACGAGTTTTGCGTCTACGCTGTTCTTTGCCATGGGTCTGATCTGTTTCTTAAGATCATCCATTGTCTGTCCTGAGAACTGGCAGTATGCTTCAAGAGTGATTCCCTGCATCTTCATGTTCTGTTCATACTCTGCTAAAAGATCGTTTACTCTGTTATCATACATAACCTCGGGAACATCCATCTCAGCATTGGCAATGATCTTCTCGATGATAGCGTCTTCTTTCTTCTGTCTTGCTTTCTTTTCTTTTTCCTTTGTAAGTTTTTCCACTTCTTTTGCTTTATATTCATCGAATGTTTCATATTCTGAAACGTCCTGAGCAAAATCATCATTGAGTTCGGGAAGCTCACTCATTGTGATTCCCTTAAGCTCTACAGCAAATACTGCTGCTTTGCCCTTAAGATTTTCTGCATGGTACTCAGCGGGGAATGTTACGTTTACATCGAATTTATCTCCTACTGAATGTCCGCAGATCTGGTCTTCGAATGTATCGATAAATGTCTTTGAACCTAATTTAAGGTCATAGCTGTCGCTCTGTCCGCCGTCAAAAGCAACGCCGTCAACTGTTCCAAGATAAGAAATAGTTACTGTATCTCCCATCTGGGCAGGTCTGTCCTCTACGGGTACAAGTCTTGCGTTGTCGTTCTGGATCTTCTCGAAGTGAGCCTTGATCTCATCCTCTGTTACCTCTGATGAGAAGTCTTCAACTTCGATTCCTTTGTACTGTCCAAGTTTAACTTCAGGCTTAACTGTAACTGATGCCTCGAATTTAGCTCCGATCTCTTTGCCAACTTCCTTAACATCGATGTCGGGTAATGCTACTACATCAAGATTAAGCTCTGCTACAACTTCGGGATATACTTCGTTAAGTACCCAGTTAACTGCATCTTCATATAAAAATTCAGGTCCAAATTCAGCTTCTACTACCTTTCTGGGAACTTTGCCCTTTCTGAATCCGGGTACAGAAATCTTGTTTTTATTCTTATTGTATGAATATTTCATACCTTCTTCAAATTTTTCGGGTGTTACGTCAAAAGAGATTTTAACTGTATTTCCCTCTTTACTAATAATCTGAGAACTCATTTGTAAATTTCCTCCTTAAAATATCCTTTGCAATCCTATCTGACCGCATAATCACTTTATTATACCATAATCCTGTGGATATTCAAATTCTTTTTATAAAAATTTTTAATAAAAGTCAGTGTTTTACAATATTTCTTTGAATACGTCTTCTATTTCTGCCTCGGTATTGTTTTCCATAAATCTGACCACATTATCCACAATGCTGTCCACATGGGAGGTACTATTAGTTACACAGGCAAATCCTATCACAGCAGTCCTGTGGACGTCCTGCATCTCAACTTCCGCCACAGATATGTTGAACTTGTGCCTCATCTTCTCCGTCAGGCTCTTTACCACCATCCGTTTATCCTTCAGCGACAAAGCCCACGGTATCCTCAGTGTTACGATGCAAGTGCCGACTATCATAATCATACACCTCCTGCGTAATAAAAAAGTTCAAGCCTTACGACTTGAACCTGTTAAAGCGCGAAACGAGATTCGAACTCGCGGCCCTCGCCTTGGCAAGGCGATGCTCTACCACTGAGCCATTCGCGCATATAAATATTGTCTTTAGTACGGATGATATTTTAACATATCATTTTTGTTTTGTCAACACCATGTTTAATATCAAATAAAATTTATATATCATCATATAAATCTCATAAAAATCTCGATTTATTGTAAAAATTTTCTACACATGATATAATTTTATTAGTCATTATTATTAAATAATTAAAGGAGGTTTTCAAGATGAACTACAAAAAACGTTTACTGTCAGCTGTCATTTTAGCTGCATTGACAGCCAGCTGCGCTTCCTCAGCCTTTGCTGCTGATAAATCCTTTACGGATGTGCCCTCAGACAGCAGCTACAGCGAAGCCGTTAACTACATGGCTGAAAATAGTCTTATCTCGGGTATCGATGAGACTACATTCGGCGTAGATGTTCCCGTTTCCCGTGCGGAAGCCGTTATGGTACTTTACCGTATGTCCGGCTCAGCAGATGTAGAGATCAAAGGCACATTTACTGATGTGACAGCAGACTCTGCCTATTTAAAAGCAGTTGAATGGGCCTCAGCAAACGGTATCGCTTCAGGATACAGCGACGGAACATTCGCTCCTGATAATGAGATCACAAAACAGGATCTTATTTCTTTCCTCTACCGTTATGCAGTTGTTGATGATGCCTATGTGACCGTTGATGAAAGTGCTGGCCTTAAGGCATTCAGTGATGCTGACAAAGCTGCTGATTATGCTTCAGACGCTCTTATATGGGCAGCAGACAGCGGAATCATAACAGGTGAAGACGGAAAACTCGATCCTGACAAGACCGTAACTCGTTCCGAACTTGCTGTTATCGATTATAACTATATTAAATCGATGCCCGTTGTTCAGTCAGTTTCTGTTGCTTCTACATCCCGTGAAAATGCTCAGATCCCGGCTTATGTGACTCTTCCCTCCGACTATAGCGCTGAAAAAACATATCCTATGGTTATTTTATGCCACGGACATGGTGGAAATCACAACGAATGGGGCGGCTTTGACGTAATAACTAACGGTCTTGCTGATAAGGGTATCATATCCGTGACCCTTGACTATCCCGGATGCGACGCAAGCAAAGAAAGTTTCCAGCTTAATACCATGTCAAACATGAAGGCTGATACCCTTGATGTCATCAACTATATGCTTTCAAACTACAAAGTTGACAAAACCAAGGTCGGCATTTTCGGATACTCCATGGGAGGACGTATCACCCTTGAGCTCATTAAGGATAAAGCCTTTGATTTCGCTGCAGTTGAACTGGTAGCTCCCGCTGAAGATGTTACCGATCTCAAAAACCTTTTTGGCGGTCCTGAAGCATGGGAAAAGATGAAAGCTGAAGCCAACGAAAAAGGCTACACAGTATTCACCACCATTTATGGACAGGTTCAGGAACTCAGCAAAGAATGGTTTGCTGAATTAGAAGCAATACCCGATGGACTTGCTGAGGCAGCTGCCGCAAACTATAAAGGAAACAGCCTTGTTATTTATGCAGTAGATGATGAAGCGGTTTCTCCTGAGGTTTCAAAAACTACAGCTGAAATACTCGGCTCTGAAGTTGCTGTTACCCCCGCTGACGGACACAGCTACAGCTTCTATGGCACAAATCCCGAAACCATTAAAATAACAAATGATGGTTCAGTTGATTTCTTTGCAAAAGAACTGATAAAATAAAAAAATTTTAACCGCCCCTTGAGGGCGGTTTTTTTATTATAGGAATAGTATCCTGTTTAAACAAAAGCATTGATAAACTGCCGCTTTGGCAGTTATAGGCATTATCTTTTAAGCTGAGAAATGCGGCTGAATATTTTGTCTCTTATTATGATTACTGTCAGCCCATATCTTTCGTACCCTTTAAGTATGTATAAAAAAAGAACCTTTCCAATGAAAAGATCCTAAAAAGAAAAAGTGCCCAGAACCGGAATCGAACCAGTGACACGAGGATTTTCAGTCCTCTGCTCTA
>JAHZAW010000047.1:0-118 GCA_019423725.1 Clostridiales bacterium | reverse complement strand
CGACCTTCGGGTTATGAGCCCGACGAGCTACCGAACTGCTCCACCCCGCGATATTAAGTTAAATGGATGGAGAAGGATTCGAACCTTCGAAGTCGTCGACAACAGATTTACAGTCTGC
>JAHZAW010000046.1 GCA_019423725.1 Clostridiales bacterium | reverse complement strand
CCTCTCGCGCTCTCCCTTCTTGGACACGCTGAAGTTACTTTAGTGCGGCTGTTTGAGGGGGTGCGTTCGGTTTATGGCTGAGGAGATATTTAAATAACTAATTGATTTAAAAAAGGTTATGGAAGTGGCTGAGTTAAGACTTATTGTTGGAATAATTAGATGTTATCCCTTATCAGTTCTGGGTTTTTCAAATCGCCTTTCTCTTATGCGAGAGGGACCATCTTAAATTGCGAAGTCCGAAGGTCCCTCTCGCCCTCTCCCTTCTTGGACACGCTGGAGTTACTTTAGTGTGGGTATTTGAAGTGATTGGGTTTGGTTAATTGTTGGAATAAATGGGTTTTTATCCCTTATCAGTTCAAAGCTTTTCAATTCACCATTCACTTCTGCGAGAGGGACCATATTAAATTGCGAAGTCCGAAGGTCCCTCTCGCCCTCTCCCTTCTTGGACACGCTGGAGTTACTTCAGTGTGGGCGTTTGAGGTGGTTGGGTTCGGTTTATGGATGAGGGAGGTTATAAAAGTTATATAGGTAAGTAACTAAAAACTGTAGTTACGATGATTTTGGGCAGAAGGATGCACAAATATTAGATAACTAAGTAATCTGAAATTGATTTTGTTTAGGCTTGGTAAGTTCTTAGAGAACTCCCTCTCTCAGCCTCACCCATATCCGAGGTCTTTCTCCAGAAATTTTTTAAATGATACATCCATATCCGCACAAAATATATTATTATTTCGTTATACATTATGAAAGGGGGCAGGACGATGTCGCCGGAATTGAGCGCTCAATACGACAAGATATACAAATACTGTTATTTTAAGACCGGGGACACTGTTCTTGCCGAGGACCTGACCCAGGAGACATTTCTCCGGTTTTACAAAGCCGGAAAATACAATGAGACCGGCAGAGTAATGGCTTATTTATACACCATAGCAAAAAATCTCATAAAGGACAGCTACAGGAAGCCATCCCCTACCCTGGAGCCCATGGATGAAAACACCACGGCCCCAAGCCAAGACATGGACACCACACTGGCGGTAAGGCAGGCGGTAAAAAGTCTGGGTGATGAGGAGAGGGAGGTCATCATCCTTCTGGTCATAAACGGCCAGAGCGTATCAGAAACGGCTGAAATAATGGGTATTTCGAGATTTTCCGTATACAGGACGGAAAAAAGAGCACTGAAAAAACTCAGGAACATACTCGGAGGTGACTTTTATGGATAAAAAATTGAAAAACGCCCTAAGGCAGGCCTATGAGCTGCCATCTCCCGAGGAAAAGGAAGAGTTTTTGAAGCAGTTCAGGGAACCGCTGGCGGGATACAGGGAATTTTTCCTTACCCAGGCCGGATATATAAAAAAGAGGGCAGCGGCCATGTCTCTGGTGATACTGGGGGCGGCGCTGGTTATGAGCGTACATATGGACGCCTGGACCATAGGGGCGCTGTCGGCCTTTATGCCCTTTCTCATCATATTTCTTGTTACGGAATTTTCCCGTTCGGTATCATTCAACATGGCCGAACTGGAGATGAGCTGCCGTTACTCCCTGGCGGACATAGTCCTTGTGAGGAGTTTTGTCCTTGGGGCAGTGCAGCTCATATGTATACTTTTTTTACTTATGCTCTGCCATGAAAAAAGCGGGGCCGGTCTGCTTATGACAGCGGCCTATCTCCTTACGCCCTATCTTTTGAGCCTGGTGCTCTCCATGGCAGTCTTAAGGAAGGCAGGGACAAAAAATATATATGGTTCAGTGGTAATCTGCTGTTTTATCAGCTGCATCTGCGCCATATCCAGATTTATGAACCCCGTCATATTCAGCGGGATATATAACGGCCTATGGCTTACAGCCTTTATGATACTTATTTTTGCGGCCGTATATGAATTTATCAAATTTAAAAGAAAGCTGGTGGATAACGAATGGAACTTATCATCGACAGACTGACGAAAAAATATGACACTAAACTGGCTGTGGACAGGGTCTCAGGCAGTATGAAAAAGGGGATATATGGACTTCTCGGGGCCAACGGTGCCGGAAAGACAACTCTTATGCGTATGATATGCGGCATATTGAAACCAACGGAGGGTAGCATCACCTATGACGGCATAGGCGCAGACCGTGAGGAATACAGGGCCGTCCTTGGGTATCTGCCCCAGGAATTCGGGTATTATCCGGAATTTACGGCGGAGGAATTCCTGCTTTATATGGCATCCCTCAAGGGGCTTTCAAAGGGCCTGGCCAAAACAAGGACAAAGGAACTTTTGGAGGAAGTTAGGCTTTCCGGCGAGGCAAAAAGGAGGATAAAGACATTTTCCGGCGGTATGAAACAGCGTCTTGGCATAGCCCAGGCCATAATGAACGATCCGGAAGTGCTCATATTAGATGAACCCACGGCCGGCCTGGATCCCAAGGAAAGGGTAAGGTTCAGGAACCTCATATCCCGTCTGGGGGAGGACCGCATAGTGCTGCTTTCCACCCACATCGTATCGGATATAGAGGACATAGCCGGGGAAATAATGCTTATGAAGGACGGGAGGATAAGCGAAAGCGGCACCCTGGAGGATGTCATAAAGACAGTGGATGGCCGTGTATGGGAATGTGAAGCGGACAAGCGGACAGCTGAGCATCTTTTGGATATGTACACGGTCATAAATATAAGGCAGAGCCATGGGGGCGAGACCATAAGGCTCATAAGTGATGAAAGACCCACGGAAAACGCCGTCTCAGTCAAAGCCGGGCTGGAGGATCTTTATTTATACTATTTTGCGGAGGAGGAGAAGGCATGAGAGATTTCTGGAGACTTACATACTTTGAATATAAAAAGCTGTTCAGGAGAAGAAGTGCCGTTATCGGCATAATACTTGTTTATCTTCTCTCCATTATTACATGCGTGCTCCCCATAATAGGCAGCCACTACGAAAACGGAGCCGCCGTGGAAAGCAAGTATGAGTCATTAAAAAGGGACAAAGCCTATGCCCTGGAACTTACGGGCAGAAAGTTTGATACTGAGCTCATCATGGAGATGTCCGAAGCCTATTCCCACATACCCGAGGGAGTGGCAGACTATTCCTCAACGGAGGAATACAACACCTATGCCAGACCATACTCTGAAATTTACCGTGTAGCCAGGAGCGGATACTACAGCACCCAGTATCCATTCACGGCCGAGACCGCCGCAAACATGCCCCAGGACCAGGCGGAAGATTTTTATGAGGTCCGCCAGGAAAATATGATATCTGAGATGGAATCCACGGGAGCCGGGGAAGATGAGATAGCCTATATGCTGGAAAAGGACAGCCAGGTATCAAAGCCATTTATTTTTTCCTATACGGATGGGTACAGTTCCCTGGGCCAATTCATATACACCGCGGCCGTATTTCTCGTATTCGTCATAGCCATTTGTCTGGCGCCTTCATTTTCCGGAGAATATGCCAGCAGGACCGACCAGCTGTTACTCACCTCAAGATATGGCAAAAACAAACTTATCGCCGCAAAACTGTTCATGGGCGTGAGTTTTTCGGCACTGTTTTCCTTAACGGTAATACTGATACAGGCTGTCATAACCTTCGCCATATATGGCACCGAGGGTTTTGGAGCTCCCATTCAGATGATAGATGCCCTATGCTGTTTTGACCTCACCGTAGGACAGGCGGTCATCCTTGTCATGGCCTTTGCGGTCATCGCCAGCATATATACAGCCGCCATGACCATGGCCATTTCAGCGGCCTTAAGATCGCCCTTCCCGGTCATGATAGCCATGGCTCTCATAAATTTCCTGCCCATGATAATAAACCTCAAGGGCAGCTCTCCATATCTCAGAGTGATGCAGAAAATACTCGTGCTCTTCCCCATAAGGATGTGCAATATGTGGGACCCCTTCTCATCGTTTATGTACGGCGTTTTTGGAAATTTCGTAGAACCATATATTTTTATGCCTCTGTTTGCCCTGGTATTTTCCGCAGTCATGTTCCCCATTACATTCAGAAAATTCAAAACAAGGCAGATAAGATAAGTAAAAGGCGTTTCAGATATCTGAAACGCCTTTTTATCACTGCTCAGCAGGTTTTGCACATTTTTCTTTGAATATGGCCAATATATCCACAATTATAACAGCCACATCTGTCAAAGCTGTGGAATAATCGCTTATGAGGAAAGAATAAACTATCCATATGGATTCGTTGAAAAGGATGCTTATTTTCGTCTTCCTTACGTCCAGTATGAAGTGGCAGCACATGGTATACTCCACAGTGGCAAAAACTGGCATAAGACCGATAATGCCCCTATTATTCGTCATAACTCCAAAAACTATGACTAAAATCGTAATAATGGTCATAACTGGACGGGTAAACCTGTCCTTCATTATGAAAATATTCCTCACACAGCATAAAACAAGGGTGGTTATGGCCGCATATGACCCGAAAAAGTAGGATGCCACAGCTAGGAGCGCACAGTTCATGAACTGCATGACAAAAACGCCCTTCCTGCTTTTCATAACACAGCTCACCACGAGGAACACCGCCGCCGTAAAGGATATTATGTTTCCTATGATTATGTTCATATGTCCATCATCCTTTGACCGCCTTTAAAAATCCCTCTATGCCCTCGAGTATATCATCATATGTGGTATCAAAATCCCCCGTATACCAGGGGTCTGCAATATCACCCTTCCTGTCCGTATAGTCTAAGAGGAGATGTACCTTATTTTCGGGGTCACTGCCTATTATCCTCATGATCCTGTCGATATTGTAACTCTCCATGGCAAGGATGTAGTCAAATCTGTCATAATCCGCCTTTGTCATCTTTACGGCACGCTTTCCTTCACAGCTTATGCCCTCCTTGGCAAGGCGTCTTTTAGCTGGAGGATATACGGGATTGCCGATCTCCTCGCTGCTCACAGCCGCTGATTCTATATGAAATTCCTTCTCAAGGCCTCTTTTTTTCACCAGATCCTTAAACATAAACTCCGCCATGGGTGACCGGCAGATGTTGCCGTGGCACACGAACAAAACTTTTATCATATCTCTTAAACTCCTTTAAAATGCTGATTTTCCTTGAT
>JAHZAW010000045.1:69929-81227 GCA_019423725.1 Clostridiales bacterium | reverse complement strand
CGCTAAAGCTTTTTCTCACCCCCAGACTATCTGGGGGTTTTTCTGTAAACAATAAAAGCGGATCTTTTAGATCCGCTTTTTTATTTCCTATATCAGGCTTTTTTTACATTTACCTTTTCTTTGTCAAATAAGCTTATGGCTATGAATACGACACCGCATACGATGACCATAAATATACCTACGCTCTTGAATACGCCGGTAAGTGAAGGAACGAAGTTCCAGAGTATGATGGCGATGATTGATGCCAGTATGGTGGCGAAACCGGCTTTTTTGCTGGTGAACTTAGGAACGAGGAGGGCACCGATAACGATGAATGATGTTCCGATGGCCAGTGAAAGAGCCTGCTGCATAGCGTTGAGGATAGCTCCCATCTGGGTAGCTATGAGGTATGTAACGATACTTGAGAGAACGACTATGATTTTGTTTACCAGAGATTTTTTGTTTTCGATCTTTTTGCCGGCGGGGAGGCGGTAAACGATATCGGAGCTTACGGTGGTTGCAAGACCGACGATCATTGAACAGCCAGTACCCATATCAGCGGCCCACAGACCTGAAAGAGTGATACCGCCAAGAACAGGAGGTATGCTCATAAGGATCTTGGGAAGGGCTTCAGCGGCTACTGCATCGGGAAGGAGGGCTTTGCTGGCCACACCAAGGAGGGCGCATATGAAACCAACGGGTATCATAAATATGGCGCCAATTATATATCCCCATTTAGCTGATCTGTCGTCTTTACCAGTAAGGCCTATCTGAACAACGCCCTGGACTGAGTTTGTGTTACCGATCATTACAATTATCCAGCTGATGATTCCTATCCAGCCCATACCTTCTGTTATGCTGAGGTAGGGAACATCAGGTTCCGCAGCGACGAGGGTCTGAATAGCGTCCCATCCGCCATGTCCGCTGAGGACGATGATGGTGGCAACTATTACGCCCACATATATAAGTATAAGGTTAAGTACGTTAGTAAGGGATACGCTTCCCATACCGCCTATCATGGCAACGAGCATGAAGATGATGAATGAGAAGAAAGTACCACTTTCGGTGGTGAATATTTCGGGCAGGAGGGCTGCCAGTATGGAACCTCCGGCCTTATACTGCAGGGCAATGATGCCTGACTGAATGATACACATGGATATTACCATGATGAAACTTGTTTTTTTGCCGTACATTTCGTTTACCAGGGCGCTTATGGTGCTGTAGCCGCTGTGTCTTAAATATCTTACGGCAAGGAATGCGGTTATTACGGCTCCGATGGCCCAGGCTGTATCATACCAGCCAGCTGAAAGACCTACACTGAAGGCGTTTTCCGCTATACCTATGGTGGAGGCTCCGCCTATGGCAAGGCCCGCTATACTGGAGGCAACGACGAATATGCCGTTTTTGCCCCTGTACATAAGAAAGGCGTCATCGTCCTTTTTCTGTTTGTGTGAAACATAAAAACTTATGCCAAATAAGAGTATTACATATAAAATGACTATCAGTAAGGGTATGTTCATCTTTGTTCTCCTCCGATTATACTATGATGATAACTCCGCTGCCCATTTCTGCTGCCGTGGGGTCTCTTTTATCTGTTTAATCTTCAAGTTCTTTTACGAACTTATCATACTGTTCCTTGAGCTGTGGAACTACGCTGCCGCCATAGGGTATGACATATACGTCCTTATCCTTTATGTCCACATGCTTCATAAGCTCGTCTATGTCGCTGAAGGCCGTAACGCCCATGGCCTTTACTTCCTCGGGATCTATGGTCGAAAGAAGAAGTATATTGCCCTTTCTTATGGTCTCGCAGGCAGCATAGAATATATATCCGCCGATGGTGAAGTCCTTTCTCAGGCTCTCATCCAGACAGCCGTTCCTTAAGGGTACTATCCAGTCAAAGAAATCCCTGGCTCCGCTGCCCTCGCAGCACTCTGCCAGCATTACGACCGTTCCGCCCTGTTTGAGCGCCTTTGTGGCGTTGAAAAGGCTCTTTGTGGACTGGTAGAAGTTCAGATCCTTAGGGAAGCCGCCGCAGCTTACAAATACCACATCAGCTTCATGGTCTATGGGAAGGCCGTAGGATTTCTGTATATACATGCAGCTTGCCTTCCATGCCGCATCGAAATCTCCGCAGAACAGTCCGCTGTGTTTAGATGCTGAGTTTACGCATATATTTATGCCGAAGGTGGGGTCTACCAGCTTTCCGGCTTCTATCATATCCAGGTTGATGGGATTTTCCTGGGTCTTACCGCTGCCGACCCTTACATCAGACCTGGGATTTGAAGGGTCAAGGGCCCTTATATGGTTCATTTTTATGGTCTCTCTGGAAGCTATGCCGGGGATTATGCTCTTTCTTCCTCCGCCATAGCCTGCCATGATATGGTGTACTGTACCGGCAATGATTATGAGCTTCCTTCCTACGGCCAGGGGATTTACCTCTACCCTGGTGCCAAAGGATGTGGTGCCCACATATACAAGGTCATCGGCATCACAGTCATGATCCACTACCTTAGCCACATGGTCGTATACATATTCGCTGGCCAGTGTCTTTTTCTCTTCCTCGGAGTTTTTCCTATGGGTTCCAAGGGCTATTACAACATCTATATTCTTAAAGGGAACGCCCATATCCTCATGCAGGTATTTTACCAGCAGTTCGCATATTACGTCCTGATGCATCCAGAATCTTGTCATGTCGCTTATGACGATGGTCACGGGATCATCGCTGGCGATGAGGTCCTTGAGGGGCTTTGAGTTTATTACTCCGTCCTCAACGCAGTATCGGAATTCCTTTTCTATATCTTCGATCTCCCTCATGGGGTTTTCGAGCAGTGTTTTTACGCTTTTGGCTCCGTCAAATTTTATCTCGACGGTGGATTTGCCATACTTTAGTTCGATTTTCTCCATAATCAATTACCCTTTCATAACAAATTTGTATTTATTTTATCACTTTAACGCTTTTAAGTCAAAAACTTTGTCGGAACATATTTCATAAATATGAACGGCAAAATATATCAAGGTTTTATATATTTTTAAACATTCCGGCTCAAAGGTATAAAAAAGCGGAGAACTGAATGTTTCAGTCTCCGCGTATTTTTGGCTGTTCATAATAAAGGATATTTATTTGAACTGGGAAAGGGACTTATTACTCAATCCCTTCTCAGACCTCTTTTTCAAAGCATACCAGGGCCTTTTTGATCCTGTGGTCCTTTATCTCCGTTACCTTTATATGCAGGGGAGGAAGGCTTATCTCAAATACAGAACCATCATCGGGTATGGTGCCGTAGTTTCCAAATATATATCCTCCAAAGGTGTCATATTCCTCCACGGGAAGCTCGACTCCAAGGGTCTCGGCTACTTCCTCAAGATCAGCTCCGCCCTGTATCTTCCAGGTGAGGGAGTCAATCTTTTCGATCTCTGGTTCTTCCTCTTCGGGAGTGGGCTCCTCGTCCAGGTCTCCGACTATCTGCTCCAGCAGGTCGTTCATGGTGACTATTCCCGTCATTCCGCCGTATTCATCCAGCACAACGGCAAAATAATTGTGGGTCTTTTTCATCTGTTTGAAAAGTACATCGGCATGGATGCTCTCCGGTACGAAATAGGCCGGTTTCACTGCATCCTTGAGTATCCTCTCCTTGGGCTCGTTGGAAAGCCTGAAGAAATCCTTTACATCCAGTACACCGATTATCTTGTCTACGGTCTCATCACAGACAGGATATTTTGAATGTCTGCTCTCGTGTATGGTGGCAGCCCACTCGTCCACGGATTCCTCCAGCCAGAGCAGGGATATGTCCGTCCTGTGGGTGGCAAATTCGTCCGCTGTCAGGTCGTCGAACTCGAACACGTTGTTTATCATTTCCTGTTCTTCCACATCGATTACGCCCTTCTGGCCGCCTTCATCTACCATAAGCCTTATCTCTTCCTCGCTGACCTCCTCCTCTTCGGCATTGGGGTCGATGCCAAGGAGCTTGAGTATGCCGTTGGTGGAAATGGTAAGTATCCACACTATGGGGGCAAAAAGCTTTGATATGACCGTTATCATGGGAGCCATGCCAAGGGCCAGTTTTTCGGATTTTTTCATGGCTATCCTCTTGGGAACCAGTTCTCCGAAAACAAGTGTGAAATATGAAAGTATGAGGGTTATCACGATAACTGCTATGGAATTGAGAGCCTGGGGCGAAAGCGCCGTGAAGCCCTTTGATACCACAAATGCCGTCAGTTTATCCGAGAAATTTTCCGCAGCGAAGGCTGATGCCAAAAATCCGGATAATGTTATGGCTACCTGTATGGTGGCCAGAAATTTAGCCGGCTGTTCCGTAAGTTTTTTCAGCTTTACCGCGTTTTTGTTTCCATCTTCCTCAAGTTTTGCCAGTTTCGCGTCATTTACTGATATGACCGCTATTTCCGCCGACGCGAATACTGCGTTTAAAAATATTAGAACTATCTGTAATACTAGTGAACTCAATTTAATCCTCCTAAACAATTATATCCTGAAAAAAGCACGAAAAGGCACACCCATAGCCTAACACATTAACATCTGCGGACTACGGGTATGCCTCTTATAAAACATTCAAGATATTCAAGTTCAAGCAATCGATTAAAATTGTCGTGGCAACTATCGCCGCTGTCATCGTCCATTGCTTTACAAGCCTCCTTAAAATCAATAACAACTTTATATATAATCAGTTCATTATATGATAGCATAAAAATATTGTTCGGTCAATATGGAGAAAAATTAGTATATGTTAAATATATGTTTCAGCCTATAGGCCGCAAATCCTTGGCGGAGCTGTTGACCTGAATATGAGGTTTCAGGTATATTTAAACTAAGAGCATAAACACAGCCTAATAAGGAGGAAAGCATATGTATTCCGCAGCGGTCCCGGCCATACTCGGTCTTTTGATTATATTGCTTGGAATTTCAAATATCAGGGGGAATATATCCTCAGTGCACTGGTACCATAGAAAAAGGATAGCCAAAGAGGATGTAAGGCCCTTCGGCCGTCTCATTGGAGGAGGAACGGTGATAATAGGGTCCTCCCTGGTCGTTTTGGGCTGTTTTGCCCTGGCGGAGGAGATGACCGGGGATAAAATATATATGGAGATCGGAGCGGCCACAGCAGTGATAGGCATAGCTGCCGGGGTCATTTTGAGCTTATACGCGGTCATAAAGTATAATAAGGGATTATTTTGACCATATGTGAAAACTCTGTGCCGGCTGAATAAATGCCAAAGTACGGATATGATGAACTGATGCTTTATTTCAGTCCCGGGATAGGAAAAATATCCGCCGCTGAAAAATATATGACCATGATTTTTTTAATCAGGGCAAAATACCTGCCTTTTCTGCTGATATGCGGTATTGCCCAGGGCTTTAGGGTATGATAAAATATAAACAGATAGATATTTTTGCAGCATAATGCAGGCAGGATTGGGGTGTTGATATGAAAAAGGCGAGGTTTGCAGCATTATTTATCCTATGTTTATTTATTCTGGCGGCATGTTCCGGTGAAAAGGAAGATATCCTGAACATGGGCATCAACGCCGAGATAACAGGCATAGATGAGGAAAATAAAACACTGACCGTTAAGGACACCGGTGAGAAGGAGATTTTAGGCTCAAGCTGTGTCATCGACTGCTCTGAAGCCTACATCATCTACTGCGATTATGATACTGGAGATGTCGGAGATATTGATTTTGAGGATCTCGTAAGGGGCGATGACGTAATACTCAGTATTTACGACTCACAGCTGGAACTTATGGAAAAGGGCAGTGAATCCATCAAGGCGGACCAGGTACAGCTTGGCACCCAGAGGATGAAACTGGAAAACGTCTGGTAAAATGATCTCCCGCTTAAGGCGGGAGATATTTTTTATAAAGAATGGTGCAGAAAAATTTACAGAATAAAATAGTGAGGTGTTTATGGGTACTTTTAAAATAGACGCGGATGAACTTGAATGGATAGGGGGAACAAAGGACGACCCTGAGGATCTCTGTCTCCATGGCAGGGTAAGGGTACAGATAGGCGAGAAGATACTGGAGGATCATGGAACGGTCAGCGCCACAGCCCTCTATCTTCTGAAATCGCTGAAACAGGACAAGGTGATGTCTAAAGCTGACATACAGATGATACCATGCTGCGGCCATTTCCTCATGGCCAATGACGACCTTTCCGAGGTGGAGATAAGCGGCTGTGACTATGGCACAGACTGGTCCATAATCCATGACGGGGACGATGTAAGGCTGGTGCTGCCCTCGGGATATGAGGAAAGGGTGGATATGGAGGACTACAAAAGGGAAGTTTTCCGTTTTGCCGATAAAATAGAGGATTTTTATGGGAGCTGTTCACCTAAAAAACTGCCAGATAATGAGTTTGAGAGGAACGGATACACAGCCTTCTGGAACGAATGGCACCACCGCAGAAATGAGAGATAAGGCTGTATGCTGGCGGCAGAATTTTAAGGCTCGCTCATATATGCACGGGAAAATGTCAGAAAAGGGAGCATCCTATGGATGCTCCCTCTATTTTTGGCCGCATTAAGGTTTTTTATATCCGCATTTAGGGCATACGCCGTTTTCGTCCAGTGCTATTCCACACAGAGGGCAGCGGTCGATTTTGTTCTTTGTCTCAAACTCAGCTGAAGCGGCATTTACTCCGCTGGTAAATGTGAGTTTGGCGATGTTGAGCTTATCTTTGAGCAGCTCATACACGATCTTTATCATGCCCTCAACGGTCATGGTCTCTTTCGTAACAACAAGACGACAGTCGGGATATGCTGTGGCAAGCTCAGTCTTGAATGCTTCGCCCTTCATCTGGTTGTTAGGATGGCCATTTTTGATGCCCTGTTTTTCATACACATCGAGGATCGCGGGAAGAAGGGGGTCATCCTCGCGCAGGATAAGTGCATGGTCGAAGTTTTTTAATACGTCCCAGGCTGTTTTCTGTATCTCATTACAGGGGAATACCATGTTTACACCTTCATTTATGGTGTCCTCCACCTCAATGGTCAAAACACCAGTATGTCCATGAAGGTACTGGGCTTCTCCCTTAAAGCCATAGAAACGATGAGCGTACTGCAGGTCCAGGGTAGTTATACTTCTCATATAAATCATCCTCCTTAAAATTTATTTAGCAGGCCGTAAGGCCCGGCTAGTCGTTCTTAAAGCGGATCGACGGCATCTGCATCGGTGCTGTCGTCAGCTTCCCTGCGACACGCTGGACATATATAATTCACTTTAAGGTCATAGGATAGGATCGGTTCTCCAAGCTGGGCCGAAAGGCTGGCCGTAAGATCGGCAAAGGTTATATCGGACAGCGCTCCGCATTTTTTACATACCAGATGGTCGTGTTTTACCGCCTTATCATAGCGGTCTGGGCTGCCCTCTATGGATATCCTGCGGATGAGGCCCTCATCACACAGTGTATTTAAATTATTATATACCGTGGCCAGAACGGTCTTGGGCGCGATGGCCTTAAGACGCATAAATACCTGCTCAGCGGTGAGATGATCTCCTGAATCATTTATTATGTCGAGAATTAATTTTCCATTTCGTGTCATAGTCTTATGTCCCTTGCTTTCTGTTTTTTAGAATTATTCTATTTCTAAAAATAAGATACTATTACATGACATATTTGTCAAGGCTTTTGGAAAAATATTTGAAATATTTCCAAAGACTTGGCAATGGGCCATAAGCCAGCCGGGAGGAGGCATAGCCAAAGATCAAAGGGAGAGCCAAGACAGGGGTATGGGCCGCTGTCTAAATTACCCGGTCATCTGTTCTCATCCTGCGCCTTTGTTCGGTTCCTGCACTGCACCTAAGTTCAGCCTTCAGCCCGCGTACTAGACAAGCCGCTGCGGTCCACCTCAGTCCCCTTATGTTCCTTTGTACTATTCCCATGGCACTCAGTCCCAAGCCTGTACCTAAACTTAGTTTCCATCCTGTACCCATACAAGTCCGCTGGCTCAGTCCCCAGTCTGCACCCAGTTTCAGTCGTAAGCCCATTCTCAGTTCCAAGTTTATACCCTGCCCAGTCACCGTACTGCGCCATATACAAGTGCGTTAGCCCCCAAGCCTGAACATTATTCCAGCCCCCGTCCTGTGCCCTGTTTTAGTCGTCAGCCCAGTGCCAGCCATTCGCCCAGTCCCCGGCCTGAGCCCGGACATAAAAAATCCCCGGAAATATTTCCGGGGATCGATATATCAGCCTTTTCCAAGATAAAGTTCCTTTACCTTCTCGTTTGCCAGAAGTTCCGCGCCAGTGCCCTGGAGGGCGATGTGGCCGGTCTCGAGTACATAGGCAAGGTCAGCGGTATGGAGGGCCATATTGGCGTTCTGCTCGATAAGGAGGATGGTAACGCCTTTTTTATTTATTTCTTTTATTATGCTGAATATCTCCTTGACGATGATGGGCGCCAGTCCAAGGGATGGCTCATCCATCATGATGAGTTTGGGGCGGCTCATAAGGGCACGGCCCACGGCCAGCATCTGCTGTTCGCCGCCTGAAAGGGTTCCGGCCTGCTGCCAGTTCCTTTCCTTAAGACGGGGGAAGAGGGAATATACCCACTCTATATCGTCATTGAGATTATCTTTTCTGAGGTATGCGCCTATTTTAAGGTTTTCCAGTACCGTCATATCAGGAAATACATGACGGCCTTCGGGAACAAGGGTTATGCCTCGTTTTACTATTTCGTATGTGGGGAGCTTGGTTATCTCCTCATCGTTATATTTTATGCTGCCTGAAGCGGCATGTACAAGTCCCGTTATGGTACGGAGGATGGTGCTCTTTCCGGCGCCGTTGGCACCGATAAGGGTAACTATCTTTCCGTCGGGTACTTCAAAGGATACGTTGCGGACGGCTTTGATACCGCCGTAATTAACGCAGAGATCATCAATTTTCAGCATCGTCAGCCACCCCCAGATATGCTTCTATTACGCGGGGATTCTTCTGAACTTCATCAGGAGTTCCGCTCGCGATGGTCTTTCCGAAGTCGAGTACATATATACGGTCGGATATTTTCATTACCAGGTCCATATGATGCTCTATCATAAATACGGAAAGTTTATATTTTTCCTTGATTTCCTTTATGAAATCCGTAAGTTCCAGTGTTTCCTGGGGGTTCATGCCCGCCGCCGGCTCATCCAAAAGAAGAAGATGGGGCTCAGTGGCCAGGGCCCTGGCTATTTCCACCCTTCTTTGAAGTCCATAGGGAAGGGATGAGGCTATCTCATCCTTAAGATTGAGCATGTTCTGCATATCCAGAAGCTCTAAAGCCTCTCGTCTCATCCTGCGTTCTTCCTTCATATTCAGCCTGAATGTGGCTGAAAATACGTTCTGATGCGCCCTCATATGCTTGGCTATGAGTACGTTCTCAAATACCGTCAGGTTGGAGAAAAGACGTATGTTCTGGAATGTACGGGCTACGCCCAGTTTTGTTATCTGGTCAGGGGTCTTTTTGATGACGTTGGTATATTTTCCGGCGTTTTCGCCCTTATATTCCGTTTTCATCTTGCCCTGGGGATGGTTTTCTATTATAACATTCCCGTCCAGGGATACGAGGCCGTTGGTGGGCTCATATACACCGGTTATACAGTTGAATGCCGTTGTCTTTCCGGCACCGTTGGGACCGATGAGAGCCACTATCTCGTCTTTGTTCACGTCTATGGACAGGTCGTTTACAGCTACGACACCGCCAAACTGCATGGTAACATTTTCAACATGGAGCACATTTTCTGACATCACTCATCGCCTCCAGTCTCTTTAGCGGCCTTTTTTCTGGAGAATGCCGCCGGTATCCGCTTAAACAGCCGTCCTAGTCCGTCCCAGGAGAATTCGCTGGTGCCCATGATACCTCTGCGGTAGAAAAGTACGACTACCATAAGAAGGATAGAGAATATTACCATTCTAAATCCTGTCCTGAAAAGGGGCACCTGGAAGGAGCCTATCATAAGGGGCTCATCAAAGAACCTCAGCCATTCCTGGCCGCAGTTTACAAGGAACGCTCCTATGATGCTTCCTGTCACTGAACCGATACCGCCGATGACTACCATAAGCAGTATGTTATATGTAAGTGTTACCTGGAATGTCTTGGCGTCGATGGAACGCATGTATACAGCCAGAAGTCCTCCGGCTATGCCTGTGAAAAATGAGCTTATTATGAAAGCCATTTCCTTATGTTTGAAAAGATTGATGCCCATGGCCTCGGCAGCCACGTCGTTCTCCCTTATGGCCTTGAAGGCGCGTCCGTAGGAAGAATTTATGAGCAGCATCATTATCCCTATACAGATGACCGTTATTATCACAGGTGTGAATATGGTGGAAAATCCGGGGATATTTTTAAGTCCATAGGAACCGTTTGTTATCCTGTCCATCTGGGGAGCGGATATGACGGCCCTGATTATTTCCGATACGCCTAAGGTGGCTATGGCAAGATAGTCGCTCTTAAGACGGAGCACGGGTATTCCTATGAGAGCCGCTAAGGCGGCAGCCAGAAGTCCTCCCAGTATGAGAGCTACAGGGAAGGGCATCTCAATGTTTGCGATGGCATCGCTTATGCCGCTGATGTAGTATACGTTGGGACGTACATCAGTGGGTATGGTAAATATGGCAACAGTATATGCGCCGATAGCCATAAATCCGGCCTGTCCAAGGGAAAAGAGCCCCGTAAAGCCGGTAAGGAGGTTCATTGAGACCGCTACTATGGCGTATATAAGACTTCTTTCGATTATTGATATGGCGTAGTTATGCTTAGCCGCGTTGAGCTGGAGCATCAAAAGCAGAGCAATGATTATTACGACCGCGATAACTGACAGCACAGCGTTTCTTTTTCTGTTTATTGTCTGTGTATTTTTCATAGCTGTCACCTCACGCTTTATCCGCTGCTTTTTCACCGAATATACCCGTAGGCCTGAAAAGCAGCATTATAATAAGTAACAGGAAAGTAAACGCGTCACTGTAGGTGGAGTATCCGGCGGCAGTGATTATTGTCTCACCCATGCCAAGTATGAATCCTCCAACGACAGCGCCGGGAATGGAACCGATACCGCCGACAACGGCAGCAACGAAACATCTAAGTCCCGGAAGGGAACCACTGTAGGGATAGACCGTCATACGGTCTGTGAAATAAAGTATGGATCCGATACCGGCAAGCAGTGAGCCGATAACGAATGTATAACTGATTATGTTGTTTATTTTTATACCCATGACCTGGGCTGTGTCATAGTCTTTGGATACGGCTCTCATGGCCATGCCCATTTTAGTATGGTTTATAAGCTGCATAAGTATGATAACGAGCACTATGGTCACAACGGGTGTGATGA
>JAHZAW010000045.1:12367-69919 GCA_019423725.1 Clostridiales bacterium | reverse complement strand
GGAAGCCGAAACATTACCAAACTGATAGATCTTTTTAAGTATGGGGATCTCGGGATATCCCTTGGGAAGTGCTGTGAAAAGATATGTAGCCAGATTCTGAAGAAGGTATGATACGCCGATGGCTGATATCATAATGGACATTCTGGGAGCGGAACGCAGCGGTTTATAGGCTACCTTCTCAATGACAACGCCAAGGATGACCGTACAGATGAGTGTTACGGGTATGGCTATATACCAGGGCAGGCTTGCCATTGCAAAGATCATAAAATATCCTGCCATCATAAATATATCACCGTGCGCGAAGTTTATAAGTCGCAGAATACCATATACCATCGTGTAGCCGATCGCTATGAGCGCATATGCGCCTCCCAGAGAAACACCTGTCAGACAGTGCTGAATTATAGTGGATAAACTCATAATAAAGGCCCCCTGTTTTAAGTAAATTCTCTGCGGATCTGATCCGATTAAAAAAATGAGCGGGGGAGAGGAACTCTTCCCCGCTCTTTGTGTTCAATGATCTGTTTCCTGATTTATCATTCAGCCGCTTCAGCTGTATCAGCTGTACTAGCTGCGCCTGTATCTTCAAGGGATGTTGTTGTAAGGAACTGGAACTGTCCGTCCTTTACAGTCTTGATGAATGCAAGGCTCTTGTCGGCATCGCCGTTTTCGTCAAATTTGATATCTCCTGTAACACCTGTTACCTGTACGTTAACAAGGGCATCTCTTACGGCTGCGGGATCTGTTGAACCTGCATCTTTGATAGCCTGGATAAGTGTAAGGTATGCGTCATATCCAAGTGCTGAAACAGCAGGGATAACATCTGATTCACCGATGCTTGTGAGATATTCCTTGAAACCTGTGATGAATGATGCTGCCTCATCGTTTGCGGGAGCTGCTTCATCATAGAATGTTGAAAGTACGATGCCTTCTGCGTCAGCGCCGGCATTTTCGATTATTGTTGCGTTCTCCCATGTATCACCTGCTGCGATAACAGATGTGATTCCCATTTCACGAGCCTGTTTGATGATAAGGGGAGCTGTTGTGATAGATGAAGGAGCAAAGATTATGTCAGGGTTAGCTGCCTTGATGTTTGTAAGGATAGCCTTGAAGTCTGACTGGTTTGTCTGGAACTGCTCCTCAGCAACTACTGTTCCGCCAAGATCCTGGAATGCTGATTTGAAGTATGAGCCAAGTCCTGATGAGTAGTCGTCACCAAGCTGTGTGATGATGGCTGCTGATTCATATCCGTTCTGTATAGCATAGTTGGCCATAACTGTTCCCTGGAAAGGATCGATGAAGCATACACGGAAGTACCAGTCATTACCGCTGGTTACCTGAGGATTTGTGCATGAGCATCCGATGGCAGGGATGCCTGCGTCAGCGAAAATATCGCCGGCAGCGATGGAAACACCTGAACCGTATGATCCAAGGATACCGATAACGCCTTCAGAAACAAGTTTCTGAGCAGCTGTTACGGCCTCTGTCTTATCTGATTTGTTGTCAACTTCTACGAGCTGGATGGTATATTCTGTACCGTTTATGTCCACTGTGGGATATACCTGGTTAGCGTAGCGGATACCGTAAACTTCCTGAAGTCCGCCGCCTCCGTTCTCACCTGTCTGAGGCTCGAATACACCTACTTTGATAACGTTTTCCCCTGAAGCTTCACTGCTGCTGCCATCACTTGTACTTGATGAGCTGCTGCATCCGGCAAGTGCGCCTATGGCAAGACATGCCGATAAAGTAAGAGCTAAAAATTTCTTCATATTTTTTCCTCCTAAATATTTTTTGTCTACAATACGCAAACAAATGTCCACGCCTGTGATTGTTATTATACAGCGTATTGCCATAAAAAGCAAGCATTTACTGTATAAATCAGGAATTATATTTATATAAAAGCTATAAATGCCAGTTATTTGAAATTAAAAGGAAATTATATGGAAATTAATATGGAGATCAGTATGGATGATGAATACCCCAGGACAGAGCCGTATTTGGCATTATCATTGGACGCCCGGCCCAAATACTTTCCCGTGCTTGAAAAAAACATATATATAATGTAATATTATCTATATTACATCGGCGGGAGGTATGATCCGGTGAAGGATTTTTATTGCGTAAAAAATAATACATGGTGCATAGATACGGGCAAGACCCTTATGGGCGTATACAGGCTCAATGACAAAGATATAGTTATGATGGATACGGGAACTTCCTACGGCAGCGGTGAGACCAAAAAACTTATGGCTGTGCTGGAGGGAGCGGACCTCAATGTAAAGGGCATCATCGCCACCCATGCCCATATCGATCATATTGGAAATAATGAACTGCTCAGGAAAAAGTACGGATGCAAAGTATATATGTATGGCGCAGAGGCCCATATATGCAGCAAAATAGAGAACCTCAGGATGCAGCACAGTCTTGTGCCATTTGACAGCACCATCGAGAAGGCTCTGGAGTGCATGAAAAGCTCCGTGGATGTATTTATTGACCCTGAGGCCAGGAGCCTGGAAATATGCGGGGCAAAATTCAGGATAATCCATACTCCCGGACACAGTATGTCCCATATATCCATGATAACCCAGGATAATATAGGCATGCTGGGGGATGCGCTTATGACGGAAAATGAGATAGTCAAGACCAAAATACCCTATGCGTCCAATTTCGCCGTTGACTTCGCCTCAAAGAGGAAACTGCTGGACCTGAACTGCGACAGATACATAATATCCCACAGGGGAGTAAGGAGCGGCTGGGAGCTGGAAAGGGAAGTCGAGGCCAATATCAACTACCTTAAGACCAGGGCTGAGGTGGTATTGAGCTACATTGATGACGGCATGTGCTTTGATGATATAGCTGCCGCTGTGGTCACCTGCATGAACATAAAAATAAGCAATAGATATTATTTCTTTGACATCCATGGCATGATAATGCCCTATGTCCAGTATCTTGAGGAGACCGGAAGGGTAGAGACCTACTACGAAAAGGGATATGTAAGATACAGGGTGGTAGAAAACACCTACGGTCCTGAAGAAAAGGAATGATATAAAAAGGAAAAAGTTATTTTATAAAAGCAGATGGAGTTTTTAAAATAAAAAAGGTGCCGGGATATCCGGCACCTTAAAAATTCATATAAAAAAAGCAACGAGACCCCACAACCTATACATTTGCAAAACCTCGCCGCTGCGATACACCTTTGGGGGCTCGAACCCCAGACCCACTGATTAAGAGTCAGTTGCTCTACCAACTGAGCTAAAGGTGCATATTATGTAATTTTCTTGACTGCAAGAAATATAATAGCACGGACAATTAGATATGTCAACATTTTTTTTAATAAATTTGCGTTTTTATTAAAAAAATATTATATTAGTATAAATTGCACTTAAAACCGGATAAAATACCGGAGACGGGCAGGGCCTAAAAAGCCCGGTATTTCGGGAAAAACCGGTGTTTGGACCGGCTGCGCTCCCCTATAAGTGACGGTTTTTTTAAAACCATCATTTAGGAAGAAGATAAGGCCTTTTTGGGCAATGAGGTAAATAACAAAGAAAAAAATAATAAAAAAATAAAATACCGGGCGGAGGTCCGTCCGAAAATAGACAAACAGAAAAAACATAAAAACATAAAAATGTATAAAAGGAGAATATCATGGGCTTTAAAATAGACAGCGGCGCGGAAAAAATACTCCGGGTGCTCAATAAAAATGGATATGAGGCATATATCGTTGGAGGCTGTGTCAGGGATATGATACTGGGCAGAAAGCCGGGAGACTGGGACATAACCACATCGGCAAAACCTGAAGAAACAAAAAAATGTTTCAGCCATACATACGATACGGGCATAAAACATGGCACCATAACAGTCCTTTTGGGTGATGACAGCTATGAGATAACCACCTACAGGATAGAGGGAGAGTATACGGACTGCCGCCATCCCGATGAGGTGGTGTTCACCAGGGACATACATGAGGACCTGCTTAGAAGGGATTTTACCATGAACGCCATAGCCTACCACCCGGAGGAAGGATTTATCGACCCCTTTGGTGGAGTGAAGGACATAGAAGATAAGACCATCAGGGGAGTTGGCTGCGCTGAAGAAAGGTTCAGGGAGGACGCCCTCAGGATGCTCAGGGCCGTCAGGTTCGCGGCGCAGCTGGGATTCACCGTGGAGGATGAGACTTGGAAGGCCCTCAGGGATAACGCTCCTCTCATAACGAAAATTAGCGCCGAAAGGATAAGGGAGGAGCTTCAGAAACTCATAATGAGCCCAAGGCCGGAAAAAATAAATTTCCTGGCAGAAAGCGGCCTGACGGAGCATATATCAAAGCCCCTGGCTGATGTTTTGAAAAACTACGGAAATGAGACCGCCGAGGAATTATCCAGGGCTGAGGCTGAGACTGCTTTGAGATGGGCTGTGTTTTTAAAGAGGCTGGGAGAAAAAGAGGCCGAAAAGCTTATGAAGGGGCTGAAATTCGATACAAAGACCCTCAGGGCGGTGACAGCCGTCATAGCCGAGGGGAAAAACGGGGCATCATCCGACAGATACGCCATAAAAAAGACAGCGGAAAAACTGGGGGATGAGGTATACACACTGTTTTTGAAATATTCCATGGCAGCGGGGGATGAGAATGCCAAGACCGCAGAGGAGGCCATGGGCATATATAATGAAATAAAGGAACTGGATGAGTGCGTCAATATGAAGCAGCTTAAAATAAACGGTTCCGATCTGAAGAAAATGGGAGTAAAGGATGGAAAACTCATAGGGGAGATACTGAAGGCTGCCCTTGATGAGGCACAGAAGGACAATAAAAATAATGAAAAGGAAGTTCTTGAAAAATTTGTCCGTGAACGCTTCCTCTTATGATAATAATTTGACCTCCGGCCACATATTATTGTTAAACAGGCATATTGTGTGAGTCGGAGGGATTATTTATGGATGATATAAATGCGAAAATACTGCAGCAGGGATTCGGAGTCAAACTTATGAGCTCATACCGTACCAGGACAGGGCTTGTATGCAGGACAGACAGGGGACTGCTGGAACTAAAAAAGACTTTTTCCGACGATGTCAGCCTTGAGATGGAATACGCCCTTAAGGATTATGTATCCTCCCGGGGATTTGACGGAGTAGATAAAGCCTATAGAACTACAGAGGATATGCCTTGTTACAGGACCGAGGATGCGGCCTATACCCTTATAAGGTACATACCATCGGGCAGAATGGACTTTGAGGATAAAAATGATCTGGCGCTGACGGCCTCGGTGCTGGCTGCCTTCCATAATGCGGCGCAGGGATTTGATGACGAGAGATTAAGGGTCACCTGCGGGTCATCGGATGAATACTTTGAAAAAAGGACTGGTGAGTTTTCGAGGATAAGAAAGCGCATAAAGACATTTGGAGATTACACGCCGGTGGATCTTATGGTCATAAAGTACTACGATTATTATATGGACAGGATAAGGAAGTCTGAGGAGCTTTTGAAAATGTCCGAGTGCAGGAGCATATCGGAGGAGGCCGAGAAAAAGAGGTTCATCTGCCATAACGCCTTTAAAAATGACAATGTAAGGAAGGACGAGAATGGAAAGGTCATAGTGGCGGGGCTGGATGGATGTACATGCGACCTGAGCATAACTGATGTGGCACACCTCATAAGAAGGTACATAAAAAGCGATACGGCGGATAAGGAGGGCATAGCTTCGGTGCTTGAAAGTTATGGGGCAGTAAGGCCCATATCCCGGAAGGAACTGGGGATAATAAAGGGCATGCTCATCTATCCCTATAAATTTATGAAGCTGTGCAATGAGCATTATAACAAAAGAAGGGTATGCATTTCAGAGGCGTCTGTGGAGAGGTTTGAAAACTGTATAAAACAGCGTGAAAAGGAAGTCTCGCTTGCCATGTCCATATAGGAGGAAACATATTTTTGTTGCTATTTTCACCATAAGCATATAAAATGGTAACTAGGAAAATATATACCTTGACCAGAAGGCGTTTTTCCGTTTACCCCGATATATATGAGGTGAAGTCCTATGAAAGAATACAATTTTGATGAAAATAAAAATATGGGAGAAACCGTCAGGATAGACGATATAAAGCTCAGGCTCAATGAGATGGAGGAGCAGGGCGAAGGATATGATGGAGAATACGACGATTTTGACGAGTATGACGACTATGATGATTATAACGGGGATGATTATGATGACGATTACGATGATCCCTTTGGCACCACTGCTGAAGTCCCCTC
Organism: Clostridiales bacterium; assembly: GCA_019423725.1. Classification (GTDB taxonomy): domain Bacteria; phylum Bacillota; class Clostridia; order Lachnospirales; family Anaerotignaceae; genus Metalachnospira. The sequence continues at coordinate 63,678 of JAHZAW010000045.1, read as the reverse complement.
AAGGGATGTAAGGACAGCGGCAAGGCGCAGCACAAGTATACCGTCAGGAAGCGCAAGGCATTCGGGGAAGAAAACGGGAAGACAGGCAAAAAAGCCGGTAAAATGGCTTTATGTGCTGGCTGCGGTGGTAATGGTCATATTTGTTTTTGCCGCTGTATTTTTCGTTAAAAATATGGAGGGCGCCAGAAACGATGATGAACAGACAGCCCAGGCTGATGAGAGTTTTTACGGTGTGGTATCATCGGTGAGCGACAATACATTTGAGATAATCAATACCGCTACCGGAAAGATAACTTTCTATACCGTGGGAAAAGACGTGGCCATCACCAAGGCTGACGGAAGAAAGGCCGCCTATACCACCATCAACAGGGGAGATATAATAAAGATAGGTCTTTCCGAGGAGACCGGTGACATAGTGAGCATAGATTATACCGATGACGTATGGGAAAAGAAGAATGTTACGGACCTGGAGATCGACCAGGATAAAAAGACCATATCAAACGGCGTGACCACCTATGACTATGATAAAAACACCCTGTTCATCTATAACGGGGAATTCATAAAGGCCGAGGATCTGGATAAATCTGATACGGTGACCCTTAAGGGCGTAGATGATAAGGTATGGACAGTTACCGTGGAGAAATACCATGGATATATAAAACTTGAGAATGTGGATAAGATAGACAATCCCGTCATAACCATAGACGGCAAGGAAGTGGAGTTTGAGGATAACCAGGCGCCTGTATCGGCAGGAGCCCATTCCCTTGGCATATCCGGTTCAAATATAGAGGATCTCACAGTGGATATCCATATAACAGCCGGAGAGGTATATTCGGTGGATCTGGCATCTGTACAGGAAAAGACCGGAGTACTCACTCTTAATGTGAATGTTGACGACTGCATAATAGTCGTGAACGGAAAACAGGTGAGCAAGGATGAACCCGTGGTGCTCAGTCTTGGAACATATCCCATAAGCGTTTCAGCCGAGGGCTATAAGACATATAACGGCACTGTGGTCATAGATGAGCCGCTGGTGGAAGTGGATATAGAACTTGAGAAAATAGAAGTAAAGACAGCCACCATAACCGTGGATTCGACTCCTTCGGGGGCTACGGTATATGCCAATGGAGCCGTCATAGGAGTAACGCCCTTCACCACCCAGATAAACTATGGTGATTATAAGATAACGTTCAAAAAAGACGGATACATGGATTATAACGTCGATACATCCGTCAATGAGGATAGAAAAACAATATCTGTACTGCTTACTGAAGAATAGGAGGCAAAACAATGGACTATATGGAAAAATACCGTTTCTGGCTTGCTTCTGATGCCTTTGACGAGGAAACAAAAAAAGAGCTTCAGGCCATAGAGGGAAACGAGAGTGAGATCAAAGAGAGATTTTATAAGGATCTTGAATTTGGAACGGGCGGTCTCAGGGGGATCATCGGAGCCGGTTCAAACCGTATGAACAAATATACCGTTGGAAAGGCTACCCAGGGTCTGGCCAACTATATACTTAAAAACAATCCCGAAGGCGCAAAAATGGGAGTTGCCATTGCCTATGACTCAAGGAACATGTCACCGGAATTTGCCGAAAGGTCAGCCCTTGTGCTCAACGCCAACGGAATAAAGGCATATATATTTGACGAACTGCGCCCCACACCTGAGCTTTCCTTTGCCGTAAGGAAACTTGGATGCACGGCGGGAATAGTAGTAACAGCCAGCCACAACCCTCCGGAATATAACGGATACAAGGTATACTGGGCTGACGGCGCCCAGGTAGTTGCGCCCAAGGATAAGGGCATAATCGGAGAGGTTAACGCCATAACAGACTTCTCCCTTATCAAGACCATGGATAAAAAGGCCGCTGAAGAAGCCGGACTTTTCAATGTCATAGGAAAAGAGATAGATGATGGATTCGTTGAGGCCATAAAGGCCCAGGCCGTAAGACCCGAGGAGATAGAAAAGGCCAAAGATATGGTCATCGTCTATACACCCCTCCATGGAACGGGAAACAAACCCGTGCGCAGGGTGCTTTCTGAGGTAGGATTTAAAAATGTATATGTAGTTCCCAAGCAGGAGCTTCCCGATAAGAATTTCTCAACGGTAGGATATCCCAACCCTGAGGACCCCAAGGCATTTACCCTTGCCATTGAACTGGCTAAGGAAAAGAACGCTGACCTCATAGTGGGAACAGACCCAGATGCCGACAGGATAGGCGTTGTCGTAAGGGACGAAAAGGGAAATTATGATATACTTACTGGAAATATGACAGGCGCCCTTCTTACGGAGTATGTGCTCAGCGGAAGGAAGGAAAAGGGAAAACTTCCTGCAGATGCAGCTGTCATAAAGACCATAGTTACCACTGAGATGGTAAGGGCCATAGCTGAGAACTATAATGCCGAGCTCATAGAGGTGTTAACGGGATTCAAGTTCATCGGCGAGAAGATAAAGCAGTTTGAGGAAGACCACAGCCATACATTTGTATTTGGCTTTGAGGAAAGCTACGGATGCCTTTCCGGAACATATGCCAGGGATAAGGATGCCGTAGGAGCCGCAATGCTCGTATGTGAGATGGCCGCATATTATAAGAACAGAGGCATGACCCTCTATGACGCCCTTGAGGAGCTTTATAAGAAATACGGCTTCTATAAAGAGGGAGTCAAGTCAGTTACCCTTAAGGGCATCGACGGAGCTGAAAAGATAGGCAGGATAATGGCTTATCTTAGAGAGAACAGCCCTGCTGAGATCGCCGGAAGCAAAGTTTTAGTTAAAAAGGACTATAAGAGCGGAGTATTTACCGACATGGCAACGGGCGAAACATCCAAGAGCCCCCTTCCTGTATCGGATGTGCTCTACTATAACCTTGAGGACAAGGCATGGCTTTGTGTACGTCCTTCAGGCACTGAACCCAAGATCAAGTTCTATATGGGAGTCAAGGCCGATTCCGAAAAGGCTGCCGCTGAAAAGGTGGAAGCCATGGAAAAGGCAGTGGACGACATACTTTCCAAGGTCAACTGATGGGATAATGACAAATTTAATATCTATATGATCTAAGACAGGCTGTTTCCTTTATGGGAAACAGCCTTTTTGTATATAAATTGGGTCTGTATCAAATGGCCTGGCCGGCTCGGCAATGGCGGATGGATGCAGAGTATGGCAGATGGCGGCATATGGAGGCATATGGCCGGCCTAGGCTTACTATGGCAGGTGATGACTGGGGCCGGAGCGTCTAAGGCCTGGCATATATGGCGCATTATGTCGTCTGGTGCAGGAAAAAATGTTATTTCATATCCAGAAAAAGACAAAAATATCTGGAATAAATTTGTATAATCCCTCATACAGGAAAGAAATGGGGGAAGGCTTATGAACAAAAGTTCAACAGTCAAAACGGCTGCGGCCGTAAAGGAAATATCGTTTAAAAGCATGGCTTCCGACGGACTGGCGGCACTGGCGGGCTTCCTCTGCGGAGCCTTCAGTATAGCGGGAGCTTTTAATCCCGTGGGCATAGCCTGCGTTATGTCATTCTTGGGGGAGGGCCGCAGATTTTTTCTGGCGGCGGTATTTGCCGCGGCGGGATATATGCTCTCCGGATGGCAGATTTTTACGTCGGATTATGCCGTGGTCCTTTTGCTCTGTCTCATATACGGAGCCATAAAGAACCGTTCTTCACCGGCCATGGCAGCTGGGGAAAAGGCAGTCTCAGCCTTTGTTATATTTATGATAGCCGGAGCGGCAAAGGGCATAATCGAAAGGGACATACCCTATGTGCTGACGGTCTACGCCCTGGAAGGACTGGTGATGTTCAGTCTCGTATACATATTTGACAGGGGAGCTTCGGCCCTCAGTTTTGTCAGGGCTTCAGGAAAGGTGCAAAAGGATGAAACAGCCGGGCTGTGTGCCATTGCCGCATTTTCAGCGGCGGGGGCTGCGGCTGTATATACGGGACGGCTGCCGTTAAATATAATACTCAGCTTTTATATATTTTTGTGCGCCGGAGCAGCATCCGGAGCCGAGACATCGGCTTCCGCCGGTATTTTTACCGCCATGGCACTGCTCCTTGGCGGAAGTGCCGATCTTAAGATATTTGTGCTCATATGTGCCATAGCAGCGCTGTCGGGCTTTGTTGGGAAGTCCGGAAGGTTCATGACCGTGGCATCATGCCTGTCAGGGGTGTGCATACTGGGCTATTATCTGGATATACTTGATATTTCGCTCTTTCTTGGGGCTGCGGCCGCATGTATTATGTATATCATATCCTATCCGAAGGTGTCAGGGCTTGCCATAGCAGCTGTTCCCGGAACTTCCGTGGAGGAAAAATGCGCCGATATGAAGGATTATGTGGTCAAAAAACTCTATGACAGCTCAAAGGGAATAGAGGCATTATATGAAAGTTTCAATATGAAGGATTCCGGCAGGGACAAGGCCGAAAAAGAAACCGAGGAAATGGCTGATAAGGTCGCCTGTATGGCCTGCGAAAACTGCGGCTTAAAAGAGAACTGCTGGAATGGGTCTTTTTATAATACATACTCAACACTGCTTTCACTCTTTTCAGATTGTGAGAAAAAGGGCTCCGTGAACCGGAATGACCTGCCCTCCGTGTTCAGAGACTATTGTGTTAAGCAGGATGAATTTACAGAGGCAGTTAATATAACTTATAACAGCCACCGTGAAAAACTTATATGGAAAATGAAACTGATGGAAAGCAGACAGATAGCTTCCCAGCAGCTGAAAACCATATCCGAGCTTATGCAGAATATGGCTTCTGAGGTGGAAAACAGGGATATTTTCAAAGGCAGCCTTGAAAAGGTGCTTTTTTATGAACTGAGGAAAAAGGATGATACCGTGGAAAGGGTGAGCGTTGAGGAAGGTGAAAATGGCGAATACGAAGTAAGCGTATATAGGAACGGATGCAGCGGAAGACAGACCTGCAGAGATGTCACCGCTGAGACCGTAAGCTCTATACTGGGAAGGACTATGAAGAGGAAGGAAAAGGAATGTTCCGTGGATGAGAGCGGTATATGCAGACTGGTGCTCTGCGAAAAATGCGGCTTCAGGGTGTCCGCTGCCGCGGCAATGGCAATAAAGGATGATGAGGTAGTGTCGGGCGATTCTTACTCCTTTATGGAACTGCCAAGGGGCGGATATATGATAGCTCTCTCCGATGGAATGGGAAGCGGAAAGGAGGCCGGCGAGGAAAGCCGTACGGTCATTGAACTGCTGGAACAGTTCTCTGAACTGGGATTTAAGAGGGAAACAGCCCTCCAGATGATAAATTCAGCACTGGTGATGGGAAATGATGATGAAAGCTTTGCCACACTGGATATATGCTGCATAGACCTGTATTCTGGAAAGGCCGAATTCATAAAGACTGGCGCTGCCGCCACATTTGTCATAAGGGATGGAAAGGCTAAGGCCATCAGGTCATCTTCACTGCCCATGGGTATGCTCAAATATTTTGATATGGATAGGAGCGAGTGCAGATTGAAGAAAAACGATATCGTGCTCATGCTCACGGATGGAGCTGCTGAGGTCATGGATAGGGAAGGAATGTCTGATGCCGTGCTTACGGCACTTATGAAGGATAATAAGATGAAGGACCCCAAGGATATAGCTGCCTATGTATTGGATAATCTAAAGGAAAGGTCAGGCTTTAGGATACAGGACGATATGACTGTCGTAGCCGCTAGGATATGGGGATAAAAAATCGACCGCTGCCGGTAGGAGAAATGAGCTCGACTGCTGCCAGTGGCAGGAGGAAGGAGAGCGAATTTCTGTGAGATACAAGCGATGGGAGCGGGAGCGGAACAGCGCGCGGATATCGAACAGAGTTAGAAAGGGAGATTTTTTATCTGTGAGCTGCGAAGGACCGAGCTCGACTGCTGCCAGCGGCAGAGGAAAGGAGAGAGAGGTCCCGTGAGATACAAGCAGTACGAACGAAAGAGAGTAATGCGCCGATATCGAACGGAGTAACGAACGGCAGTGAGAGAGACGAGACGAGCGAACAGAGGATGAGTAAATTAAAAGTTGCGGCTTTTGATTTACGGTACTGCAAAATTTAATTTATTGCACACCGGGGGAAGGAAGCACTCGGAGTTGCGAAGCCCGTCTTCCTTCCCCCTGGGCCCCCATCCTTCCCGGGCGACGCTAAAGTTAGTTTGATGTGGCTATTCAGGGTAATGGCCTCAATCCAAGGTGGATTACAGTTCTAGTTTTGATGTCAAGATAGTATAGCTGATGGTGGCAGGAGAAACGAGCTCGACCGCTGCCAGTGGCAGGGAGAGGGAGAGCGAGTTTCCGTGAGATACAAGCAGTACGAACGGTAGAGAGTAATGCGCCGATATCGAACGGAGTAACGAGCGGCAGCGAGAGAGACGAGACGAGCGAACAGAGGATGAGTAAATTAAAAGTTGCGGCTTTTGATTTACGGTACTGCAAAATTTAATTTATTGCACACCGGGGGAAGGAAGCACTCGGAGTTGCGAAGCCCGTCTTCCTTCCCCCTGGGCCCCCATCCTTCCCGGGCGGCACTTAAGTCAGCGCAGTGCGTATGTTTGTGGGTCACTGCTTAAATCAAAGGGATGATATATTCCTAAGTATTAGACAGAAAATCAGGCTGGAGCAACACCACAAAATATGCGTAAATCAGAATATCTGGATATTCATGTTCATTGATAAAAAGACCATCTTGAAAGATGGCCTTTTTATTTGCCATAAATTTTTACCATTCATTTTTACCAGTTTCATTATGCATCGTAGCTTTTTCAATATCATTAAATAATGTCCCATAGGGTTTTGTCATCCAATAATATGTCTTTTGGACTTTAATGTGTTGACAGATTGATATTTTTTATGTATCATCAAAAACGATACTATGTATCAATTTTTTAAAATAATTAAATAAGGGGTATTTATTTATGAAGGAGTGGATATTGTGAAAGAGAGAGAAACTTTTGGCTCAAGACTTGGATTTCTTCTCATTTCTGCGGGATGCGCCATCGGTTTGGGAAACGTATGGAGATTCCCCTATATCGTAGGAGAATACGGCGGAGCTGCATTCGTGCTCGTTTATCTGTTTTTCCTCATCGTTATGGGACTGCCCATAATGGTAATGGAATTTTCAGTTGGACGTGCCAGCAGAAAAAGCGTCATTTGTTCCTTCCAGGAACTGGAGCCTAAGGGAAGCAAGTGGCATATTTACGGTTGGTTCGGTTTGGCCGGAAATTATCTGCTGATGATGTATTATACGACCATAGCTGGATGGCTGCTTGTATACTTTATAAGAATGGCAAAGGGAGATTTCGTCGGCCTTGATGCGGCGGGAGTATCCAATGCCTATGCAGGCCTTACGGCGGATGTAAAGACCCAGACCATATTTATGGCCATAGTAGTACTCATAGGTATGGCAATATGTATAAGAGGTCTTAAGGATGGTGTGGAAAAGGTAAACAAAGTCATGATGGTTTGCCTGCTCGTTATACTTGTGGTGCTGGCCGTTCGTTCCATAGCCCTTCCGGGTGCTGAGGCTGGTCTTGAGTTCTATCTCAAACCTGATATCAATGCCCTTATGTATAATGCCGAAGGTGAATTCAGACTTGGTGAGGCCGTTTACGCTGCCATGGGACAGGCGTTCTTCACATTGAGCCTTGGTATCGGCGCCATAGCCATTTTCGGAAGCTACATAGGCAAAGAACGCAGACTTATGGGCGAAGCCCTGAATGTTACCATCCTGGATACCTTCGTGGCCTTTGTTGCGGGACTTATAATATTCCCTGCTGCCTTTGCTTTTAACGTTCAGCCTGACTCAGGCCCTAACCTTATTTTCATAACTCTGCCCAATGTATTTAACTCAATGCCAGGCGGACGTCTCTGGGGAGCGCTGTTCTTCATATTCATGTCCTTCGCGGCAATGTCAACGGTAACAGCCGTGTTTGAAAATATACTTTCCTGCTGTATGGATAAATGGGGATGGAGCAGGAATAAGGCCGTTGCCATAAATCTTGTGCTCATACTTATACTGAGTATGCCCTGTCTTCTCGGATATAACGTGCTTTCAGGCGTTAAAATACTGGGAAGTGATATCATGGGATTCGAGGACTTCATCGTAAGTAATAACCTCCTCCCCATCGGAAGCATCATTTACCTCCTCTTCTGCGTTTCAAAGAGAGGCTGGGGATTCAAGAACTTCCTTAAGGAAGCTGACAGCGGTGAGGGCTTGAAGTTCCCTGCCGGACTTGAATTTTATTTCAGATGGATACTTCCCATAATCGTACTTATCATATTCATCGTTGGATATGACCAGAAATTCGGATGGTCAAAGGCAATAATGGGTATGCTTGGATAATAAAATAAAAATCACCGCATATAAGGCGCCGGATTTCCGGCGCCTTTTTTATGTCACAGCCTTGTGGCTGTTTTAGGCGGTCCAGAGCAGGTTTTTACCAGTTTCAGACCAGTTAGGGGCTGTTTGGACATGTTTCAGCCCGTTTTGCTCCTAATGAAAAGGGCAATAATATTTATATGCAAAAACCATAAAACTTCGGTTTTGGTTGCCTTAGGATAAAAAAGGCTATATAATCTCAGTGTGGAAAGGGAGGCTTCCTATGTACGATAAAGCTGTGGAAACGATAGAAAAATACCATATGATAAAAAAGGGTGACAGCATAGTCATCGGGCTCAGCGGAGGAGCTGATTCCTGTGCCCTTACACTGCTGCTTTCAAGGCTGGCGGATAAATACGGCTTAAAACTGACGGCCGTACATATAAACCATGGCATCAGGGGAGAGGAAGCCGATTCCGATGAAAGGTTCGCTGAAGGACTATGTAGGAGGCTTGGCGTGGAGTTTATGCCCTTCCACTGTGACATACCCGCCGAAGCCAAAAAAAGAGGCTTAGGCGAAGAAGAGACAGGAAGGATCATAAGATACGAAAAATTCAGGGAAACGGCCCTGAAGACCGGGGCTGACAGCATAGCCGTGGCCCATAACCTGAATGATACCGCCGAGACCCTCATGATGAATCTCTGCCGTGGTGCCGGAATGAAGGGCATGGGAGGCATAAGTCCCGTAAGCGGCAACATAATAAGGCCCCTTCTTTACTGTTCTAGAAAGGAAATAGAGGAATACTGCGCTGAAAACGGCATAGACTACCGCACTGACAGCACCAATCTTCAGAATGACTACACAAGGAATAAAATAAGGAACCTGCTTTTGCCATGGCTTAAGGAAAATATAAATCCATCAGCCGATATGAATATGGCAAAGACCGCCTCCATACTCAGGGAGGAAGAGGAGTTTATGGAAAGGCTGGCAGATAAAGCCTTTAGGAAATGTCTGCTGAAGGCGGAAAATGGCAGGATAATCCTTGATGCCGAAAAACTTAAGGCCATGGACAGAGTAATAATAAAAAGGGTGCTGAGAAATGCCATAGGGAAGGCTAAGGGCGATCCCAGGAATATCGGAATGACGCACACGGAAAATGCGGAGGAAATACTTTATGGCCAGACGGGAAAGAAGATAAGCCTTCCGGGAAACATAGGAGCAGTTAAGGGATATGGCACCCTTGAGATATATAAAAAAAGGAATGATGCCAAGGCAGGATACTGCTATGAACTGTCAGTGGGAGAGAAAATTTATATCCCTGAGATGGACAGGTTTGTACTATTATCTGAAAAACAAGAGGATTTTCCGAACAGCTGCTCAAATATATATACGAAGAAGATCGATTATGATAAAATTAAAGACAGGATAGTTCTCCGTACAAGACAGGCGGGGGATATCCTCACCATAAAAGGCGGGAAGAAAAAACTTAAGGACATTTTTATAGACGACAAAATACCGGCTCAGGAGAGGGACAGGTTTCCGCTCATTGCCGAGGGAAACAGCATAATAGCCGCTGGAGACAGGCTCGGGTATGAGTACTATGTCAGCGGCAGGACTAAAAAAATACTTTATATCTACATTTGGGAGGAATCAAAAAATGACCGAAAGAGTTGAAACGCTCATATCCAAAGAAGAGATCGAAAAAAAGATAGAAGGCCTTGCCGAACAGATAATGAAGGATTATTCCGGTGAGGAGATATATATGGTATGTGTCCTTAAGGGAGGTATATTCTTTATGGTGGATCTGGCCAGGAAGATAAAGGCTGATGTGCTTTTTGACTTTATGGTCGTATCCAGTTATGGCTCAGATACTAAGAGTTCAGGCCATATAATGATAAAGAAGGACCTGGATGGAAACATAGAGGGCAAAAACGTACTCATAGTTGAGGATATAATCGACTCAGGAAATACCCTCAGCCAGCTGAGAAGGTTCCTTATGGCCAGAAATCCCAAGAGCCTTAAAATCTGTACCATACTTGATAAACCCAGCCGCCGTGAGGTTGAAGTCCCTGTCGACTATATGGGATTTGAGATACCCGATGCATTTGTGGTAGGCTACGGCCTGGACTATGACCAGAGATACAGAAATCTGGATTATATAGGTGTACTTCATTTTGACGAATAATGTTATAAGAGGCAGGGCTTAGCCCTGCCTTTATGTGTTTTTGGGATAGTTTGGAAAAGATATTAAAGATGGTGGTAATATGGCGATGGAGGAAAGGGAGCGTATCATCAGACTATGGTTTGATATGTGGCTTAAACAAAAGGACTTGGGTATGGACAGCATATTTTCGGACGATATACTGTATACGGAAAGCTGGGGCCCGCAGTACAGGGGCAGGGATAAATTAAAACACTGGTTCGATGAATGGAATACCCGGGGAAGGGTGGTCCGCTGGGACATAAGGGGATATTTCCATAAAGATGATATGACTGTTGTTGAATGGTATTTTAAAAATGTCATGGATAATGGTGACATAGAGGAATTTGAAGGCATGTCCCTTATAAAATGGACGGACGGCAATAAAATAAGCTCCCTTAAGGAGTTTGGCTGCAATATAAATAATTATGACCCCTACGAAAACGGCAGTGAGCCCGTATTCAGAGAGGAAAACATAAACTGGTTTTAACAGGGAGGTCCGGTATGAAAAAATGGTATGACGAGGAATATGAGTTTCAAATAGAGGTCATGGGATTCCTGAGGGGAGACCATACCGAAGGCTGCTGCCGCAACGGTGAGGAAGCGGGCGACATATATAAATGCACCTATGGCTGTCCCGTAAACTCCCAGGGCCAGGGCATATGCTCCAAGACTATGATGATGCTTTTTCCTCTCATGGAGGCCGTAAGGAGCGGCGGAGACCTGGAAAAGGTGGGCGGGGAAGGCAGATACGAAAAGACCATAGTCTGTCCCGACGGCTTCGTAATATTCAAGCTCACCGCCAGAAAGACGGGATTTTTAGGCTCAGGGGTTTAAAGGAATTGAAAGGGCTGTAAAAAGACCGCAGAAAGACTGAAAAAGACTTCAAAAGGAAGAAGCAGAGGAGCTGGTGTTATGAATAAAAAAGTGAAAATAGTCATAGCTGTTCTGGCTGTTTTAGCAGCCGGTGTCCTGCTGTGGTATAACATGCCCATAAAACTTATGGACCTGGAGCCGGAAAAGGTCATGGAGATAACAGTATTTAACGGAAATACGGGAAATGTGACCCATATCACCGATAAAGAGGAAATAGAAAATATGATAAATGACCTTAATGACGTAAAACTCAGAAGGGATAAGCTGTCCACTGGATACACCGGATTCAGCTTTAAGATCACCATATATCTCACAGATGGAAATGAGGCCGACGGCTGGAACAACTTTATCATAAATTCCGAAGATACCATAAGAAAGGACCCGTTTTTTTACAGGGTCACTGAAGGAAACATAGATTATGAATACATCGAAAGCATAACAGAATAGAGGGTTTATAATGAAGGGGCCGCCGGCGGAAAGTTCATTCCGCCGGCGGCTTTTAAAGTTTTATGGAGAAATATAATTACTGGCTTTTTATATGTTCCTGCCTTACTGGAGGCTGTCTCCGGCAGTGTTTAAAGCGGCTTCTTTGCTGTCCATCCTCTGGGGCACGTTATAGGGGTCCGATACCTTTAAGGCATAGCCGTTTCTTACCTGAACGGTTATATCCCTGGCATTGTCTCCGCTCACGGCAAATACTATGGTGCCGTTTCCTTCAGAGACTTCAACGATACTTTTTACAGTCATCTTGTCATTTTCCGTAAACGCGCCGTATCTTCCGGCCATTTTCTCTATTTCAGACTGAAGGCCGCTGAGATCTTGCCCTTTAAGATCTACGGAAATAAGCCCCATTCGGTAGTCACTGGATGTATTGCCGAATTCATATTCAGGACATATGTAATTGAGTATTCCATTTTCCTGGTCATAGTAAAAATCCCTGGAGTTTATGCCTGCTATGGCTTCCGCTGTCTCAAGGGGTATCATAAGGCGTCCGTCAACTATTTCAGCGGGCTGGGATGATGTATACTCGTTATCAAATATCTGATATTTACAGCTTCCTGCGTATATCTTCACATTCATATAGCCTATATATCCAAGTTTTGCCTCATCTACCCAGGTGATCTTGTCCGCTCCTCCCAGGGCAAAATCACAAAGGTCCCTTGCTCCTATATAAATAGTTCCGTTTTTCTCCATCAGGGGAGAATTCAACTGTATCTCACTGTCATAATTCTTATTGAGTCTTACCTGCTGTCCCTGGCCAAAGGCCGTAGTGCTCATTATGAGCATAAGCGATAAAATCAGAGCTGTTTTTTTCATATTTTCCCTCCTAAATAAGTATAGTACAATTGTACTATGTATCGATTTGCATGTCAATTACAGCCATGTTACAAACATGTCAAGGCTTTGTTACAAATGGAAAGGCCCCGGAATTTCCGAGGCCTTTTATTTTATGCTTTTATCTTTGCTTTTATCATTATGCTTTTATTCTGTTTTTATTATTCCAAGGTTTATTTTCATCTGTAATATCCTCTTTACGGAGGCGTTTATGGTCTCCTCGGATATTTCTCCGCTTTTAACGGCTTCGATGACCGCCGGTATCTGTACCGTATAGTCGGTGCAGCATAAAAGATCGTTTCCGGCCTTTACTGCCTGTACCGCAGCGGCTTTTCCGTCGGTGTACTCCGTTATGGCGCCCATGGAAAGATCATCGGTCATTATGACACCGTTAAATCCCAGCTCATTCCTGAGTATGTTATGTACCGCAGGGGAGAGGGAGGCGGGATATTTACTGTCCATGGATGTAACTATGTTGTGAGATACAAGGACCATGTCACATCCGGCGTCTATGCCTGCTTTAAAGGGCAGGAAATCACTGCTTTCAAAGGTCTCCAGGGGCCTGTTGTCGGTTATTATGTCCGTGTGGGTGTCTCCGTTGTCTCCGTATCCGGGGAAATGCTTCAGGGCGCTTCCCATGTTGTATTTTTTCATTTCCGTTACCACCGTACTGGCATACTGGGAGGTGAGGGATGCATCCTGTCCCAGGGTCCTGTCATATATAAATGCTGAGCTGTCCTGGGATACGTCGCATACCGGCGCCAGATTAACATTTATCCCAAGGGAGGATAAAAGGGCGCATTTTTCGTCGGTATCTGAGGCGATAAGGTCAAATCCGCCTTCGGCATAAAGCTCCTGGGGAGATTTGAAGGGCTCGCTCCTGAACTGGGTGAACTTGCTGACCCTGTTCACAAGGCCGCCTTCCTCGTCAACTCCAATAAGCAGGGGAGTTTTTGACCTTTCCTGGCAGGCGGATAACTGGGAGACGACATCTTCCTTTGTTTTGTCTTCAAAATCCCTGGCAAAAAGTATAAGTCCGCCCATTTTATATTCATCTATGTCATTGAGCACCGTCTCATCGTCGGTGTAGCGTACAAAAAACATCTGTCCGACCTTTTCTTCCAGTGTCATGGAATCAAGCATCTGCTGGGCATAGTCCACGGGTTCGTTTTTGGGGCTGTCCGTGATCCCGGCGGCCCCGGCACTGGAACATCCCGAAGAAACAGACATCAGAGCCGTCAATAACATGGGTACTATTTTTTTCATAAAAAACATACTCCTTTCGCAGCCTATTCTAACATATATGAGGAATATTTGCCATATAAAAACTTTGGCACCTATTTAAGTTGCATAGAAAACTTAAATATGTTACAATAATCTAGTTTAATCTAGGGTAATTATATGCTGCATCCGGCAGGTAATAATATAGGCAGGAGGTATTAATTTGAAAAAACAGTGGCAGGGTATACTGCTTTACGTAGTGATCTTTTTTGTGATCGTGGCCATAATGGCCTTTTCCGGAAGCGGTCTTACATCTTCCCAGAACACGTCAACGGTGGATTATACCTATAATCAGCTCCTTGACGATTTGAGCGGGGACAAGATCGAATCCATAAGCGTTCAGAGGGAGACCGACGCCGATAACTACGGTACAGCCACAGTCACATTCAGTGACGGCACCGCAGCCAGGGTCATAATCCCTTCCATATCCACATTTATGGATATAATGCACGAAAAGGGCGCGGATCAGTCCATTGAGACCATAACTAAGACCGTACCAAGTACGGGTATATTTACAGCGATCCTTCCTTCGATCATCATGATGGTCATCGCCATAATAATATTTATGGTAATGTTCCAGAAGATGCAGGGCGGCGGAGGCGGAAAAATGATGTCCTTTGGCAGGAGCAACGCCAAAGTCACGGTGGACGAAAATAAAAAAGTCACCTTCGACAACGTAGCCGGCCTTGATGAGGAAAAGGGTGAGCTTCAGGAACTTGTGGATTTCCTTAAAGATTCACATAAATATGTTGAACTGGGTGCCAGGATACCTAAGGGCGTGCTTCTGGTGGGCCCTCCGGGTACAGGTAAGACCCTCCTTGCTAAGGCTGTTGCCGGCGAGGCGGGAGTTCCCTTCTTCTCAATTTCCGGTTCTGACTTCGTTGAGATGTTCGTCGGCGTCGGAGCTTCAAGGGTAAGGGACCTGTTTGACCAGGCAAAGAAAAACGCTCCCTGTATCGTGTTCATCGATGAGATCGATGCCGTGGGCAGACGAAGAGGCGCAGGCCTTGGAGGCGGCCACGACGAAAGGGAACAGACACTCAACCAGCTGCTCGTTGAGATGGACGGTTTCGGCGTCAACGAAGGCGTCATAGTTATGGCGGCAACCAACAGAGCCGATATACTTGACCCCGCTATACTCCGTCCCGGACGTTTCGACAGACAGGTTTATGTTGGAAGGCCCGATGTCAGAGGCAGAGAGGCTATACTTAAGGTACATGCCAAGGGCAAACCCTTCGCCGATGATGTGAGCTTTGAAGTGGTCGCAAAGACCACAGCCGGATTTACCGGCGCTGACCTTGAAAACCTTCTTAATGAGGCAGCCCTCCTTACGGCCAGGGCAGGCAAGAAAAAGATCGATATGGAAGAGATCCAGAAAGCCTTCGTAAAGGTCGGAATAGGTACAGAAAAGAAATCAAGGATAATTTCCGAAAAGGAAAAACTCATAACAGCTTACCACGAATCAGGACATGCCATCCTCTTCGAGGTGCTGGATAAATGCGACCCCGTCCACAGCGTATCCATCATACCCACCGGTATGGCAGGCGGATATACCATGCCCCTTCCCGGCGAGGATAAGATGTATATGACAAAGGGCGAGATGGAAGACGAGATAATAAGTTTCCTTGGCGGACGTGCTGCCGAGGAGATAGTCCTCAAGGACATAACCACAGGCGCAAGCAACGATATCGAACGTGCTACGGCCATGGCTAGGAATATGGTAATGAAATATGGTATGTGTGATACATTCGGACCCGTTCAGTACGGCGATGAGGGCGATGAGGTATTCATCGGCAGGGATATCGGACATACAAGAAATTACAGCGAAAACACCGCAGACCAGATAGACGCGGAAGTCAAAAAACTCCTCAACTTCTCATACAGCGAGGCCAAGAGGCTCCTGAGGGAAAACATAGGTGTGCTCCATGCTTCGGCTAAACTGCTTATGGAGAAGGAAAAGATCACTGGCGATGAATTCAGAGCTCTTTTCAAGACCGTGAAAACTGAGGAAAACACTGAAAATACAGACAGCGCAGCCAGCACAGATGATACAGCAAAGGCAGAAGGTACAGCGGATATAGCAGATACAGCAGCTACAGCAGATGTATCAGGTGTTGATGTGCAGCCCGAGGAAGAGCAGAAATAAAATAAGTAACCCATTTAATTAATTATAAAAAGAAGAGGGAGATGTTTAAAATGGATTTTGGTGTAAAAGAAGGACTTAAGAACGTAAAGGAATATGTTGTTGAGCATAAGGACACAGCCGATGCTGTAGGCAACAAAGGTATCAACGTTCTCTCATCACCCACAATGATCCTCTGGATCGAGCAGACATGCCTTGAGGCAGTTAAACCCCTGCTTCCCGAAGGATATGAGACAGTTGGTACAGTATTCAATTTCCTTCACCTTGCTGCTACACCCGTAGGACAGAAGGTAAGAGTTGAGGCTGAGCTCACAAAGGTAGAAAAGGGCAAAGTACTTACATTCGATATCAAAGTATTCGATGAAAAGGGCAAGATCTGCAAGGGTACACACGGCAGAGCCATCGTTAACAAAGAACAGTTCTTCGGAAACCTTTGATAAACTGATCAAAACTGTTGCTAAATGATCTTAGACGGCACATCCGATTCGGACGTGCCGCTTTAAGTTATATACATCACCCTTATATGGCAAGGAGGAGATAAGAATGGGTGTTAATTTAAAGGGAAGAAGTTTTCTGACACTTAAGGACTACAGCAAGGAAGAGATAGAATATCTGGTCGACCTTGCCATTGACCTTAAGGAAAAGAAGAAAAAAGGAATATTTGAAAGACATCTGGAGCATAAAAATGTGGCTCTTATATTCGAGAAACCTTCCACAAGAACAAGATGTTCATTTACAGTAGGATGTATCGATGAGGGTGCACATCCTGAATATCTGGGCAAAAACGATATACAGCTGGGACATAAGGAGACCGTAGAGGATACCGCGAGGGTGCTTGGAAGGATGGTTGACGGTATCGAGTTCAGGGGCTTCTCACAGGAAGTCGTTGAGAAACTGGCTAAATACAGCGGAGTGCCCGTATGGAACGGCCTTACGGATGAGGACCATCCCACACAGGTACTGGCTGACTTTATGACCATCAAGGAAAAATTCGGAAAGATCGAAGGCGTTAAATTCGTATTCATAGGCGACGGAAGAAACAACATGGCCAATGCCCTTATGATCGGATGCAGCAAGATGGGCGTACACTTCGTCATCGCAGCTCCCAAGTCACTCTGGCCCGATGAAAAGCTCGTTGAGGAATGCAGAGGATTTGCTAAGGAGAGCGGAGCAACGATCGAGATCACAGACGATCCCAAGGCTGCCGTAAAGGATGCAGATATAATTTATACAGACGTATGGGTATCCATGGGCGAAGAAGCTAAGTCAGCTGAGAGGGTAGCTCTTCTTAAGCCCTACCAGGTAAATGCTGAGCTCTTTAAGGCCACAGGAAAGGACAGCACTATATTTATGCACTGTCTGCCCGCAGTAAGGGATTATGAGGTGACCAACGATATAATCGAAGGACCCATGTCAGTGGTATTTGATGAGGCTGAAAACCGTATGCATACCATAAAGGCTGTTATGGTAGCCACTCTTGGAGACTGATGAAAGAGGGGAATTTTTCCCCTCTTTTTGCGCGAGGTGATCTGATGGAGAAAAAAGTTCTGGCGGGAGCGTCCAGGGAAAAACAAAAATATTTCTTTGAAAGGGAATTTGATGCCCTTCCCCAGTCGGTAAAGGATGAGCTGAAAAATATATGTATAGTCATGGCTGAAAGGCTTGGCTGTACCTTCCTCATATATTTCGAGGAGACGGGAGACGTGCTCTTTGAGATAATCAAAAATGAGGGAGACTTTGATTTTGACGACATCGGAGCCGAACTGGAGATAAAGAGCCTTAAATCCGAAAAGAAAGAATTGATTAAGTCACTGAAACTGTGGTATGTTATAAATATGACAGAAGAAGGAAAAAAGATCCGCGAGGAGCTTTTGAAAAAGTCCGAAAATAAAGACTGAGGCAGTGAGGCTGTAAAGCTGCGGGAATGTGAGGCAGCAGTGAGGCTGTAAAGCAGCTGTAAGGCAGTAAGGTGTAAGCCTTAAGGCGGGAACGTCCAGGCGGCGTCTCAAAGTGATGATCGATAAAAAGGAGTGGGGAATATGCTTTTGGTAATAGATGTGGGCAATACGAATATCGTGCTTGGAGTTTACAAGGGAAAGAAGCTCGTGGCAAGCTGGAGGATGACCACGTCCAATAATCAGACAGCCGATGAGATAGGCATATTCATCCATTCGCTTTTTGATTATTCCGAGGTGGACGCGGCGGAGATAGAGGCAATAATCATATCTTCAGTAGTGCCCAACATTATGTACTCCCTCACCCATGGGCTCATAAAGTACTTCCACATACAGCCCATGATAGTGGGTGCTGGAATGAAGACCGGCGTCAACCTGCTCATGGAAAATCCCAAGGAAATGGGAGCCGACAGGATAGTAAAGCTGGTGGCGGCCTATGAGATATACGGCGGACCGGCCATGGTCATCGACTACAGCACAGCCACCACCTATGATGTCATAAATGAAAAGGGCATATTCGTTACGGGAATAACAGCTCCCGGCATACAGGTATGCGCCGACGCCCTTACTGAGAGCACGGCACAGCTGCCCAATGTGGAAATAAGGAAACCCAAGTCCATACTGGTCAAAAACACCATAGGGAGCCTACAGGCCGGAATAGTTTACGGCCATATAGGAGAGACGAAATATATAATCGAGCAGGTCAAAAAGGAACTGGATCTTCCGGAGCTGAAGGTCATAGCCACAGGTGGCCTGGCCAAGATCATGGAAAGCAATGGACCGCTTTTTGATGTGATAGACCCTTTGCTCACGCTCAAGGGACTGCGCATAGTTTATGAAAAAAATAAGAAGACAAAGGCAGAGAGAAAGTGAAGATAGGAAACCTTGAATTAAAAAACAATGTGTTTTTAGGACCCATGGCGGGAGTCACCGACAGGCCGTTCAGGACATTATGCAGTGAGATGGACTGTGGACTGGTATATTCTGAGATGGTGAGCGCCAAGGGCATATATTATAACAATGAGAACACAAAGGAACTGCTGGACATAGGGCTGGAAGAAAAGCCTGCGGCCATACAGTTATTTGGCTCTGACCCGGAGATCATGGGTGCCATGGCCAAGAAGATAGAGGGCATAAACGCCGACACCGTGGATATAAACATGGGATGTCCCGTGCCTAAGGTGGTAAAAAACGGCGAAGGCAGCGCCCTTATGAAGACCCCGGAACTGGCGGGAAGGATAATAAGGGCCATGGTGGACAGCCAGAAAAAACCCGTTACCGTGAAGATAAGGAAGGGCTTTGATGACAGGAACATCAATGCCGTGGAGATGGCTCTCATTGCCCAGGAAAACGGGGCATCGGCCATAGCTGTCCATGGCAGGACCAGGGAACAGTACTACAGCGGAAAGGCTGACTGGGACATAATAAAGAAGGTCAAAGAAGCAGTGACCATACCGGTAATAGGAAATGGCGACATATTCGAGCCCGAGGACGCCGAAAGGATGTTGGACTATACGGGCTGTGATGCTGTTATGATAGCCAGGGGAGCCCAGGGAAATCCATGGATATTCAAGAGGACCGTACACTATCTTGAGACCGGGGAGCTTCTGGACAAGCCCTCTCCCGAGGAGAGGATAAAGACTGCCCTCAGACACGCCAGGATGCTCATCGACTATAAGGGTGAGTATATAGGCGTAAGACAGATGAGGGCACATATGGCATGGTATGTGAAGGGTGTCAAAGGGGCGGCATCCGTCAGGGATAAAATAAACCATGCCGAAAATTACGAGCAGATCGAAGATATATTGAATAAAATAGAATTTTAGGAGGACAAGAAGAAATGAAAAGGTTTTTAAGTTTAGCGGCAGTAATGGTAATGGCGGCAGCACTTATGGGAGGATGCGCTTCAAAGGGAGAAACAGCTGAAAACACAGCTGAAGCATCAGAGGCGGCAGAAACAGAAGGTGCAGAGGCTGAATCAGAGGCATCAGAGGCAGCGGTTGCTCTGAGCGTAGTGGTTGAGCCCCTGACAGAGGATGAGTTTGCAGCCATCGATACCGGCAGTGTGGAAGATCCCGTCATCGACAATTTCTCAAAGGTGACTATCACTGTGGATATGACAGGTATGACACCTGGAACTGAGAGGAGCTTAAAGATGCCCGCCCTCAGGAACCTTATGACTGATGCAGCTGTGGGAACATATATCCAGGGAAGCGGAGACAGCCAGAACGACCCCGCAGAGGATTTCTCAAAATTCGTATCAGAGAACATAATCTACAGAGCAGGCCTTACAGACGATGATATCAAAGCCATATTTACAGGAGCTGAGGCCGTAGCTACATACACAGGAAGCGACGGACAGGAAGTTGAGGCAAAACTGCCCTTCACAGACTATATCGAATTCAAATGATATCAGAAAAATGATACTGCCCAAATGATAGTATCCGGATGAACGGATAAAGGGCATACACAAAATAGAAATATAAAATAACTGACATATTACACGGACAGCAGGAAGATTCATAAAAAGAAAAACAGAGACCGAGTTATAAGGGCGGAGCTTTGGCTCCGCTCTTGTATTATGGCCGCATGAAGGGAGAAACATCATGGAAAGAGACCTGACAAAGGGAAGGATAACATCTACCATGCTGAGATTTGCCGTTCCCATGATTATCGGCGACCTGCTGCAGCAGCTTTATAATGTGGTGGATACGCTCATAGTCGGCAAGTTCGTGGGCAGGGATGCCCTGGCAGCAGTTGGTTCATCCTATACCCTTATGACATTTCTGACCTCCATACTTTTAGGACTGTGCATGGGAAGCGGAACGGTGTTTTCCATGTATTACGGAGGGAAAAACACCAAAAGACTTAAAAAGAGCATTTCCACATCATTCATTATGATAGCGCTCTGTGCCATCGTACTGAGTGCCGTGGTATTTATTTTCATAGACCCCATAATGGGGCTCCTGCAGGTTCCCGGGGAGATATACCCCATGATGAGGAATTACCTATGGATAATATTCACAGGTATATGCGCCACATTCCTGTACAATTTTTTTGCATCCCTTTTGAGAGCCTTGGGAAATTCACTGGTGCCCCTGTTGTTCTTAGGAATATCAGCCATAATGAACATAGTGCTGGATCTGGTGTTCGTACTGGTGTTCAAGCGTGGTGTGGCCGGAGCCGCTGAAGCAACGGTCATATCCCAGTATGTTTCGGGAATCGGCATAACAATATATACCTTGATAAAACATCCTGACCTGAGACCCGATGAGGGCATATACGAAAAGGGGCTTTTAAGGGAACTTTCTGATTTCTCATTCCTTACCTGTCTCCAGCAGTCCATCATGAACTTCGGCATACTTATGGTGCAGGGGCTCATAAACAGCTTTGGCATAGTCGTTATGGCAGCGTTTGCCGCAGCGGTGAAGATAGATTCCTTCGCCTATATGCCGGTGCAGGATTTTGGAAACGCCTTTTCCATTTTCATAGCCCAGAATTACGGTGCCAGGGAGAAGGAAAGGATAAAAAAAGGCATTGAAACAGCCTTTAAACTGGCCGCTGTATTCAGCATAACCATAAGCGCCATCGTGTTTATTTTCGCTAAACCCCTTATGCTCATATTCGTCCAGCCCCAGGAAACGGAGGTGCTGGCCGTCGGCATACAGTATTTGAGGATAGAGGGTGCCTGCTATGTGGGTATTGGCTGGCTGTTCCTCTTTTACGGACTTTACAGGGCTATCCGCCGTCCCGGGATGTCAGTGGTGCTCACCATCGCATCCCTTGGCACCAGGGTGCTTTTGGCCTATACTCTCTCGGCTGTGCCCGCCATTGGTGTTATCGGCATATGGGCTTCAGTGCCCATCGGCTGGTTTCTGGCGGACGCCATAGGAGCCCTTTATTACAAAAGGATAAAAATGAAAACAGGTGGAATTTTTGGAAATGTCTGACAAGAATGGCATATAAATATGAATAAAATTTCAGCCTTAACCTGGAGCAAATAAAAACGCCTAAAGAGGAAAACTCTTTAGGCGTTTTTTATGATATGTAACGGTTTAGAATAAAACCTTTTCCTGTTCTGTAAGAGATGCTATGGTAGCATGCATATCCTTAAGATAGAATACAGCCATGGCAGGGTTTTCTGCTGAGCCATACATCTTAAGAAGGTCAGGCATTACCTCAAATACCTTTTTCTTGGCTTCCATGTTGTCGTTGTCGAATACTACTTCTCCGGTCACACGTACGAAATGTGTGTCAGGAGCCATTGAGCAGAACTCGATTTTGGGATTTTTCTCCATCTGTTTGCATACCTTTTTAGGGAGGGCAGTTACCATATAGAATTTATCGTTGTAGATCATATGAAATCCAAACGGTCTTACTCTGGGCTGTCCGTTATCATCTGTTGCCAGATAGAAAACAGGATTTTTCTCTAAAAATTTTAATAATTCATCCATAATATACAATCTCCCTTCTTGTCATACAGTAATAAGTTACAATTAATATTATATACTGATATCTGAGAATAACAATAGTTTTAAAAAAAAGGTACTAAAAAAAATACTTTTGTTCAGTCAATAAAAAAAGTAATTTTGTCACATTAACGGCCTTGTTACTTTTAAGAAAAAGTGTTATAGTAATATTGATAGCATATGGTGGATTTTGGGGTAAAGAAATATACAAATGCTATAATCAATGCGTGCGTTGAAAAAATGTCAGCTTATGAAGCCGGGAGGAATAGTCTATGAGCAAGAAATACGTTTATATGTTCAATGAAGGAAATGCGTCAATGAGAAATCTTTTGGGCGGCAAAGGTGCAAACCTCGCTGAAATGACAGTCATGGGACTGCCTATCCCCCAGGGTTTTACCGTTACTACGGAAGCCTGTACGGAATATAACGAGGGCGGCAAGACTCTTTCTGACGAAATGATCTCTCAGATTGAAGAAGCACTCAAAAAACTTGAGGCCATCGCAGGTAAAACTTTAGGAGATAATGAGAACCCTCTCCTTGTTTCTGTCCGTTCCGGAGCAAGAGCTTCCATGCCCGGTATGATGGATACTGTCCTTAACCTCGGTCTTAATGATGTTTCTGTGGAAGGTCTCGCTAAGGCAACTGCTAACCCCAGATTTGCCTACGATTCATACAGAAGATTCATTATGATGTTTGCCGACGTAGTTATCGGCGTTTCCAAGTCAAAGTTTGAAAGAAAACTCGATGAGTATAAGGAAAAAGTCGGCGCTAAATATGACACCGACCTCTCCGCTGAAAACCTTAAGGAAGTAGTTGACATATTCAAACAGATATACCTTGAGGATCAGGGAAAAGAATTCCCCCAGAACCCCAAGGAACAGCTTTTTGAAGCAGTTAAAGCTGTATTCCGTTCATGGGATAACCCCAGAGCTTTTACATACAGAAGAATGAACGACATCCCCTACAGCTGGGGTACTGCCGTTAACGTACAGATGATGGTATTCGGAAATATGGGAGATACTTCCGGTACAGGTGTTGCCTTCACAAGAAACGCTGCCACCGGAGAAAAGATGATCTTTGGCGAATACCTTATCAATGCCCAGGGCGAAGACGTTGTTGCCGGTGTACGTACACCTAAGCCCATCGATACCCTTGAGCAGGATATGCCCGAAGTTTACGTTCAGTTTATGGATATAGCCAATAAACTTGAACAGCATTATAAAGATATGCAGGATATGGAGTTCACCATCGAAAAAGGCAAACTCTACTTCCTCCAGACAAGAAATGGTAAGAGAACTGCTAACGCAGCCCTTAAGATAGCAGTGGATATGGTAGACGAAGGCCTCCTTACAACTGATGAGGCACTTATGAGAGTTGAGCCTAAACAGCTTGACCAGCTCCTTCATCCCACATTCGACCAGAATGCCCTTAAGGCAGCTAAAGCCCTTGGAAAAGGCCTTCCCGCTTCACCCGGTGCAGGCGCAGGAAAGGTATACTTCACAGCTGAGGAAGCTAAGGCAGCAGCAGATGCCGGCGAGAGAGTCGTTCTCGTAAGACTTGAGACATCTCCCGAGGATATCGAAGGTATGGCCGTTGCTGAAGGTATACTTACAGTACGCGGCGGTATGACAAGCCACGCAGCCGTTGTTGCCAGAGGTATGGGACGCTGCTGTGTATCCGGATGCGAAGCCATCAAGATGAATGAGGCAGCTAAGGAATTTACCCTTGGCGGAGTTACATTCAAAGAAGGAGACTACATAAGCATAGATGGTTCCACAGGTAATATCTATGGAGAGGATATCCCCACAGTTGAGCCCGAAATATCAGGAAACTTCGCAAGATTCATGGCTTGGGCTGACGCAAGGAGAGACCTGAAGGTAAGAACTAACGCTGATACTCCCCACGACGCTGAAACAGCCATCGGATATGGCGCAGAGGGTATCGGACTTACACGTACAGAGCATATGTTCTTCGAGGAAAACAGGATACTTAAATTTAGAAAGATGATCCTTTCTGACAGCGTTGAGGAAAGGGAAGAAGCTCTTGCTGGAATCATGCCCTATCAGAAACAGGACTTCATCGGCATTTACAGAGCAATGCAGGAAAGACCCGTTACCATAAGACTTCTTGATCCCCCTCTTCATGAGTTCCTTCCCACAACGGATGATGAATTCGCTGTACTTGCTAAGGCAATGAACAAGACAGTTGAGGAGCTTAAGATAAAGGCTAAGGGACTTCACGAACTCAATCCCATGATGGGCCACAGAGGATGCCGTCTTGCGGTTTCATATCCTGAAATAGCTAAGATGCAGGCTAGAGCCATCATCGAGGCAGCCATTGAAGTAAATAATGAACTTAACATACATATCGTTCCTGAGATCATGATCCCTCTCGTAGGAGAAGCAAAGGAATTCAACTTCGTAAGGGAGATCGTTGATGAGACAGCTAAGACTGTTATCGCTGAAAAAGGCGCTGAACTCAAATATCTCGTTGGTACTATGATCGAGATCCCCAGAGCATGCCTTACAGCTGATAAGATCGCTGAAACAGCTGAATTCTTCTCATTCGGAACAAACGACCTTACTCAGATGACATACGGTCTTTCAAGGGATGACGCCGGAAAGATCCTTTCCGACTACATCGACAAACTTATCTATGAGGGAGACCCCACAGCTAAGATCGACCGTGAGGGCGTTGGCCAGCTTATGAAGATAGCCGTTGAAAAGGGAAGAAAGGTACGTCCTGACCTTCACCTTGGTATATGCGGAGAGCACGGCGGAGATCCTTCATCCGTTGAGTTCTGCCATATGATCGGCCTTGACTATGTATCATGCTCACCTTTCCGTGTGCCCATAGCAAGACTTGCGGCAGCTCAGGCAGCCATCAACTATCCCAGAAAGTGATCGCTGAATTTATAAAGGCATAAAAGCGTAAATAAAACTTAAAATTATCCTTTAATATTAAGAGGACATCCCATAGGGGATGTCCTCTTTTTTGTATTTTCTGGGTCCGGCGGCCTGCCCGGGTCAGGTGCTATACATTAGGTTTACGGTCGACAAGTCCCTATGTTATTTGCAGTAATGCTCTATCACCATGCCCGGCACTCACCCACGCCCGGCACTCACCCACGCCCGGTACTCATCCACCCCCGGCGCTCACCCACACCCGGCACTCACCCACACCCGGCACTCATTGACGCCCGGCGCTCATCCACACCCGGCACAGGTCCGGCGGTCTATCCACATCCGGTGTTATGCAGGGCAGACTTTATATATGTCTATGGTCCGCTGCCATTATGTACCTGCCGGTATCGGCCTGTTCCGGCTATGTCTCCTGCTTATGGCTCTAAAGGGCAGCAACAGATTCACGGACGGGGCCTTTACACCTGTTTTTCTCCTGAGGAGATTTCCTTAAAAATGTAAAAAAATACATAAAAACACAAGAAATCAATGCAAAATGAATTTAAATACCTAATTGTGGATTTTTTTGGAATGGTATGATATACTGAGCTCATTGAGTATTAAAATTTTTTGTCAGTTTCGAAGGGGGACTTACTGTGTTGAACTGGGGCATATCTGCCGAGCTGTTCAGCCTTATAATATTGTCAGTGCTAATGCTGAGCTTCTATGAGAAGAGGTGGGCTTCGTCTTTTAGCAGCAGGATATTCAGCAGGTGTTTATGCTTATCGGCGGCATCTATCATACTTAATTTAATATGTGTATTTACGCTGGAATCTTCCCAGGTGGTGCCGCGCTGGCTCAATTTTATATTAAACAGCGCTTATTTCATACTGGTGATGCTTTTTTCCGCTACCATGGCATATTATCTGCTCTATCTTGTGATGGAGCATGTTTATGACAGAAAAGATATACGCCGTATCAATATAGCCATAGGAGCTCTTTTTGCAGCCTATGTCCTTATTGTGGCTATAAACCCCTGGACAGGCATACTATTCACCATCGATGACGCAGGAGACTACCAAAGAGGACCGGGCGTCAATATAGGTTACGCCATTATGGGCCTTCAGCTTATGATGGTGCTTTTATGCGCATGGAAAAACCGTTCCTCCGTCAGCAGGCCTATGATGCATGTTATCCGTATACTGCCGCCGGCGGTGGTCCTGTTGACTGCCTATCAGATGGCATTTCCCAATATACTGATAACCGGCAGCCTTATCGTCATAGCTGACCTTGTCATGCTCCTTAATTTCCAAAGCCACAGGATAGAAGTGGACAGCCTTACCTGGGTAAATAACCGAAGCAGCTTTTTTCAGGAGCTGAATCTTCGTTTGGGCGGAGGGCAGGATTTTCAGATAATAGTGGTGTGCATGAGAAATTTCTCATACATAAACCAGCGCTATGGCCACAAAAACGGTGACTGTCTGCTGATAAGGACAGCATCATGGCTCAACGGCCTGATCTCCGGCGGCCAGACCTTCCGTATCGGAAATATGGAGTTTGCCGTACTTCTGCCATATACATCCTCTAAGGAGGCGGAAGACAATCTTTCAGCCGTATATGAGAGATTCAATAAGCCTTGGTCCATGGGTTCATCCCAGATCGAGCTGGAGGCAGATTTTGCAGAGCTTATCCATACGGACCAGCCATGGGATGCCACAGATATCATGGAATTTCTTCAGTACAGCCTTTCAGAGGCCAAAAAGAGAGAGGAACACCTGCTTAGGTTTAACAATACCAGCTACCTTGAACTTGAAAAAAGGAGACATATAGTCCAGCTCCTGCACAAGGTCATTGAGGAGAAAAGTCTGGAGGTATGGTATCAGCCCATATATAACTGTGCTGACGGCTCCTTCACCTCTGCGGAGGCTCTTATGCATCTTAAGGACGAAAACGGGGAAACCGTACCCACGGGACTTTTTGTCTCTGTAGCTGAGGACTGCGGCCTGCTGGATGAAATAAGCTGGATACTGCTGGATAAGGTATGCGCTCTTTTGGGAAGCGGCAGGGCTTCAGGCCTCCGCAGCATATCAGTCAACCTTTCCATGCAGCAGTTCATGTCCGACGCTCTTCTTGACAGGGTAAGGTCGTATTTGGTAAGACACCACGTGACTCCGAATATGCTCAAAATAGAAATAACCGAAAGGGTATTTGCCAGGGACCCCCAAAGGATGCGCCGTCTTATGGACCGTTTTTCCAGTATGAATGTGGAGTTTTATCTGGATGATTTTGGCACGGGATATTCCAACATGGCCACGGTGCTTGATCTGAACTTTAACTGTATCAAACTGGACAGGGAACTCATATGCTCCCTGCCTGAAAATGAAAAATCATCTGTTATGGTGCGTTCGACCCTTCAGCTTTTCCATAACTTAGGCTGTAAGGTGGTCGCAGAGGGAGTGGAAAGAGAAGAACAGGCCAGGATACTCATGAACTGGGGTGTGGACTGGCTCCAGGGATTTTATTTTTCCCGTCCACTGCCGGCCGATGAATTTATAGCCTTTTTAAAGGAACCTAAGGATACAAGTTCATTAAAGGCTGATAAATCTGAACCCGGTGAGGCTTAATAAGAGAAGAAAGCATAAAATATAAAACAGCTGCCGCCCTTATCCCCAAGACCATAGAATTTTGCATTGACAGGAACTGAAGGCAGATACTATCCATGGAGAGCAGCCCTCAGGCGGGTCATGCAAAAAGCAAAGGGCAAAAAATAACTTAAATCAAATGAGATGGCAGGCCCAAGGGGAAAACAGGGCACAGCCCACAAAATAGCCCATGACCCTTAAGGCGCTGTGACCGGTAAAGAAAAACATATAGGAACATATAAAAAAGAGACATTTAAGCTCATAGGCTCAAAATGTCTCTTTTTGTATACACAGCTTGGGGATTTTTAGTATGTATCATCCTTTAAAAATAAAAAGGCTGTCCACCTCCGTGTTCAGTTCCCTGGCAAGGCTGAACGCCAGGGAAAGGGTGGGGTCGTATTTATTGTTTTCGATGGCGTTTATGGTCTGGCGGGAAACTCCGCATTTTTTGGCAAGTTCGTCCTGGGACAAGCCCATTTCCTTACGTCTTTCTCTTATCCTGTTTTCCATATCAGCCACCAAGCTTTCTCTTATAATATACCAGGGATACAAAGTATATTATGGCCGCTATCTCAAGCTGCACAAAGGGATTTATGGCCATGGGCTGGGCTCTGACGAAATTTTCTATGACTTCCAGTATGGAGGCGCCAACCATCGCCATAAGAGTGAATGAGGAAGCTTTCCATACGATTATCTGATTCCTTTCGTCTCCCGGCCTTAAGAGTGTTACGAGCATGGCTATGTCTAAAACCGCAAATATGACGAGGGCAATTATAAATATCAGTATTACAGAAAATGTAAGGCCCATGATATATCCTCCTTTATTACAAAATGTCAAATACTTTTTACATTTTCATAGTAACAGAAGGATGGAAAAATGTCAAGAACTTTTGACATTTTTGATTTTGCTATCAAATTAATTGAGTGTTTTCCCATAAAAAGGTGTCTGAGGGCGGTATTGTTATGTTTCTTACGAATTTATTAAGGCCGGTATTAATTTTTTAACAGTACTTGACAATGCAAGGTACTGGATATAATATAATATTACAGAAAGGAGATAGGCCATGAACGTACAATTGAAAAAGGGAGTACTGGAACTGATAGTCCTTCTGGCCGTAAGCAAAAATGATATGTACGGCTATGAACTTGTTGCCGAGGTCTCCAAAGTGGTCAGTGTGAACGAGGGCACCATATATCCCCTCCTAAAAAGGCTGACAAATGAAAGATACTTTGAAACTTACCTCAGGGAATCTACCGAAGGCCCGCCGAGGAAATACTATCATCTGACGGCGTCGGGCGTTTTATATATGGAGGAGCTGCGCAGCGAGTGGATCAAACTTCAGGACGGCGTAAATAGTTTTTTAAAGGAGCACGGATATGAATAAGACTGAGTTTTTAAATGAGCTTGAAAAAAGGATTCGGGTGCTGGATAAAAATGAGATAAATGATATACTTGGGGAATATTCCCAGCATATAGACATGAGGAAGGAAAGCGGCCTCAGCGAAGAAGATGCCATAAAGGATTTCGGGGATATGGATGAGCTGGCTTCCGAGATACTGGAGGCTTACCATGTCAATCCGGAATATGACAAGGAGCTTAAGGACGGAGGCATCGGCAAAAAGGCTGAAGCCCTGGCCGAGGAGATAACGTCTTCCGTGGGAGGACCCCTGAGAAGGCTCTTAGCCAAATTAAAGGAGCTTTTGATAAAAATTTTCCTCTGGGCAAAAGTCATGATCTCAAAAGCCGCATCCCATATAGTCATCATCAAAGAAAAGAAAAATGAGAAAAATACTGGAAATGCCGAAAATTTCACTGATGGCATAGCAGAAGGCGGCCAGGCAGCTGAGAATAACACAAAGGCTGACAAGAAACATGGCCTGTTTTCCGCCAAAGGGAATAAAAAAGATAAAAAAGAAAAGAAACTAAAGACCGTATCCGGTGCGGACATCGGAAAACAGGTCAAAAAGACAAAAGGCAGGTGTAGAAGGTTGTTAGGAGGATTTGTAACTCTCTGTATTTCGGTGATAGCCATACTGTGTCTCATACCAATAACCATAGCAATGCTCTTTTCGGTATTCGGACTGGGAATATCGGTCATAATGATGTTTTCCGGATACCCCATCGCAGGTATTTTTGTAATACTTTTAGGAGCATCGGTGGCGACCATAGCCCTCTGGCTCCTGCTGGCAACATTCGTTGGACGCAGGAAAAATAAAAATAACAGATATGAAGGCTCAAGCGTAAAAACAGAAAAAAGAGAAAAAGCAGAAAAGGCAAAAATAATAAGGAACCTGGAAGAGACCGACGAAAGAGCTGAGGACTTTGAAAGGGAAGATACCACGGTGGAAGAAAGTGAAGACGTGGGAGCCAAAGAGGCTGAAAACACTGAGAATACCCAAAACACTGTAAATGCCGAGGGCGCTGAAGCTGTGGAAAATACTGAAAATGCCGAAAAGACAGAGGTCTCACTGGACAATATCAAAAGACGTATCGCAAAAGAGTACCTCATAGATGACCCGGACGAAAATAATGGAGCAGCCGGTGAAAATAGCGGAGAAAACGCCGTTGAAAATGCTGCTGAAAATGCTCAGGACAGCGGAAAGGAGGATGGTGAGAGATGAACAGAAGATTTCTTGGCCTGATGTTTCTTGCAGGAGTGCTCATATGTGGTTTTGGCTGCGGTATAGCCTTTGCCCAGTTCTCATCCTTTGAGTATGCTGGGGAAAAAATCATAGGCAGCGGCCAGACGGAGCAGAGGACTATAACAAAACCACTTGCCGAAAAAGGAGACATCTATCTCAATGGAATGTGGCACATAAATAACTTTGAAGTTGTTGAGGACGAAAGTGTGGCTGTTGATGAGATAGCCTTTGATATAACCTATGACCCGGCTTTTATAGACCCCCAGGTAGGCGTTGACAGCAGTTATGATTATATGGAGTATTCCGATGACTATGCGGACAGAGCAGACTACTATGATGATAACTACTATGAAAACTTTTATATATACGGCTACAACGGAGAAGATATAAAATATTTCTTTGAAGTTAAGGACGCCATTTTAAATGACCTCAAAAATAAGAGGGTAGGCTCCTATGAGGTACAGGAAATATCGGCGGTCACCGTAAGGATAAATCCAGCAAATATGAATAGGGTAGGATATTAAAAAAGCGGAGGCAGGAGCCTCCGCTTTTTTATGTGCCGTTTATGCAGCTCAAACCAGCTGTTTGGGTTATCTGTTTCAAGGATCAAGTTCAATTATCCATCTCAAGCACGGCGTTTACGGTGCAGTCCAGGCAGCTGTACCAGAAATAGCTGCTGTGTACCTTCCCGGCCCTGTCCTCAAAGGAATAGTATATGAGCAGGAATGGCTGTCAGCGTTTATAAGGTCTCCGGCCTTTTGATTGTCCATATTCCCCCTCCTTTGTGTTTAAGATTATACTATATGTTCCGGTAAATTACACCAAACCATAGGTTGAGTTTGAAAATAAGCCGGCTGTTTTATAAAATATCCATGAAAACTGACCAAAATGCTTCTTTATTCGTATTATCAGTGTAAGGAGTTGATAAAGATGGATGAAACACAAAAGATGCCATCCCGCAGGATCGAAGAGACAGTCAGACTTTACGCTGATATGCTCTTCAGGATATGTTTTGTGATGCTGAAAAATCAGAGTGATGCTGAAGACGCTGTCCAGAACACGTTTTTAAAATACATATATAAGGCGCCGGAATTTGAAGCCCCTGAGCATGAAAAGGCCTGGCTCATAAGGGTGGCTTCAAATGAGTGTAAGGACATGAGAAGATCCAGCATAAGGCACAGCCACACCGATATAACGGCCGTAACAGATATACAGGGAGGCATCACTGACCCTGAAAGCTGCGGCATCCTGGAAGCCCTTATGGATATACCCGAAAAATTCCGTATGGTGCTCATACTCCATTATGTGGAAGGCTACGGAGTGGCGGATATAGCCAAGATCATAGGAAAAACAGGTTCAGCCGTAAAAATGAGGCTCCAGAAGGGACGCAGGCTCCTTGAGGAAAAATACAGAAGGGAGTATTTATGATATGGATATGAATAAACTTAACGGGACCGTCAGAAAAATCAAGATGAGTGACGAGGCTGTAAAACGCATAGCCGAAAAATGTGCGGAAGAAGAAATAAGAAAAAATAACGGAAATTTATATTATATGGAACATGGAAAGAAGACCCCTAAAACAGGCAGGAAACTGTTCAGGCTGACCGCAGCCGCTGTCCTTGTGCTCTGTTCAGCCACAGCGGTACTGGCAGGAAGCGGCATATTTAAAAATCCCTCAATAATGGGCAGCATCGAGGAGATAATGAACATAGAAAACAGCAGGGATGACAGCGGTCCAAGGTCATTTTCTGTGGAGGGACCAGGTTCGCCCACACCCCATACCCTGGAAGAAATGACCGAGTCCAGAAGGTACAAGTCGGACGGCTGGACATCAATGGACACCATTGGCGGTTCCGTATCCGGCCAATACGACTGGACGGATATGGAGGTCATAGACAACGAGGGAGATCTAAGGGAAAGGAACGTATATTCCGACAAAAAGGACGTAAAGAAGGAATATACCGCCAAAGACCCTATACTCCTTCAGGACCTGATGAAGGGAGAGGCACATATCGACCTGGCAGGGATTGAGGCTCTTTATGACCATGTTCCCGATGCCGACATGTTATATTATGTGGAGGACAAAAGGGGAAACTATAAGGAATCATATTTTACTGCCCTTTATGCTGACAGCGACGGAAGCTCATATTTTTCCATTGAATATATGAATTCTGCCAAAGCCAGCAATGGAGTCACAAACAATTATATAGCCAAAGACAGTTATGATGAGGTATATAAATATGTGAATCCCAGCGGAGCTGAATTCGTCATCGAGACCTACGGTGACTGTATATGGGCCACCAGCAGCACGGAACACAGCGATATATGTCTTTATGGAGGATATATGCAGACCGATGAGATAGAGGCGGTGCTGGACTGCATCAGTTTTGAGAAGTAAGGAAATACCTCCAATGGGCAGGCAGAAAACCCGAAAAAGGGCTCAAGCCTGTGCCTTATGTGGTTTCAGGTATCAGACCATCGGGAGATCTGAGGACAAGGAGGCTAGGGGCTTATATTAGGGGCCGGGCACCGGAGGAAAATTAGGGGTTTATAACAGAAATTTTTGACGGCCTTAGGATATAAGATGATGCCTGCTGTTTTGGCATCTATGGATGCTTGACCCAGACAAAAAGACAGAGGTTATGATAGCCAAGGCAGGGGCCGGACGGGACAATGTCTGACAAATCATATATTTCCATTAAAAACAGCCCTGGGATAATATCATCCCAGGGCCGTTTTTTAGTTTTCTTCGCTTTTTTTCAGGAATTTTTTATAGGTCATATCCATACCAAAGGCTCCCAGGGGAGCGGTTATTATTATGGCTGCCACTGCAACGGTAAGTATGAGCTTTCCACAGGGGAGGCCCAGGGAAAGGGGAACAGAACCGATGGCTGCCTGTACCGTAGCCTTGGGCAGATAGGCTATCATACAGAAAAGACGTTCTTTCTTTTCCAGCTTTGTGCCAAGGACACAGAAAAATACTCCTGTGACCCTGAAGGCCAGGGCGGCAAATATCATTATGACAACGCCTATTCCCGCAGATGAGGCATAGCTTATATCCACGGCAGCACCGACCAGTACGAAAAGCACCACTTCCGCCGCTATCCAGAGCTTTGCGAATTTCTGAGAAAGCCTTGAGGATACGGAAGGGACACATTTCATCTTTATCATAAGTGCCATGGACATTACGGCAAGAAGGCCTGACATGGGTATGGTGCCCTTGAGCCAGTTTTCTATGGATACAAGGAGGAAGGAAAGGCCGAGCACGATGACTACCTTTGTGCTGTTCCTTATGTATCTGTCGTTTTTGTAGCAGTATTCAAAAAATGCGGAAAGCACTATGCCAAATACCGCTCCAACGGCAATGCCTACGACTATGGATACGGGTATCTGTACAAAACTCAGGGCTGATACGGTCCCGCCCTGGACCAGTCCTGTAAATGTGGTGAAAAGCACGATCACGAACACATCGTCAAGGGAGGCACCGGCCAGTATCATCTGGGGTATGCCCTTATCCGTGCCGTAGCCCTCGTCCATGAGTTTTACCATCTTAGGCACCACGACAGCCGGGGATACAGCGGCCAAGACCGAACCCATGAGAGCTGCCTCGGCATAGGAGAGACCAAGGAGCTTTGGTGCCAAAAGAGTGTAGCCGGCCACCTCAAAGCAGGCGGGTACAAAGGACATCATAAGGGCCGGACGGCCTATTTTTTTAAGATCCGACAGGTTAAGGGACAGTCCTGCCTTTAAAAGTATTATTATAAGGGCCAGCTGTCTCAGGTCCGATGATACGGAAAGTATGGAATCGTCCAGAAGATCCAGCACATAGGGCCCAAGTATTATGCCCGTTGCAAGCATTCCAAGTATTCGGGGAAGCCTTATCCTTTCGCATATGGCGGCAAAGGCAAGGCCGAAGATGAAGATAAAAGCCAGTGATGTTAACATGATTTCCTCCTGTTTGTTAGTTATTTTAGTAAATAAAAAAGCTGATGATCCTGTCGTATAAACAACAGAAGTCATCAGCTGTAAAAGCGGTTTAGGCTGTGCCTGGGGAGAACCTCATTCCCCTGCCGGCTATTTTAACATGGTTTTTTAAAAGTTTCAATACCGGCTGTTATATATTTTTGGCCACGCTGCCGTGAAGTTATCACATTCCGCTTCCGCCGTAGTTTGATAAAACTCTGGCTGAAGGGTCGTTAACATCGCAGCCTTCCCAGTTTTTGTTGGGCATCCAGAAATCTTTGACCATTTCTGCCTGTCCGGGATAGTATTTTTCAAAAATATCTC
Source organism: Clostridiales bacterium (assembly GCA_019423725.1). GTDB lineage: Bacteria > Bacillota > Clostridia > Lachnospirales > Anaerotignaceae > Metalachnospira. The sequence continues at coordinate 28,623 of JAHZAW010000045.1, read as the reverse complement.
TGTAAAGAAGGGATTCCTTTGTGAAAGGTGTGGCAAAATCATATTTTTTGCAGCCTTCTTCAAAAAGTTCATCTGTATATACTGTTTCTGCGTATTCCTTGAGGTCGTCTACCATGGAATGTCCAACGGCATCGGAGAATGCGGCCTTTTCCCTGAAAAGTATATCGTGGGGAAGAAGATCGCCCTCAAAGGCATGACGAAGAAGATATTTACCTTTGTTGTATTTGTTCATCTTGAGCTCAGGATCAACGCTCATTACATATTCAGCGAAATCCAGGTCGCCAAATGGAACTCTGGCTTCAAGGGAGTTTACAGATATACATCTGTCGGCACGAAGTACGTCATACATATAAAGTTCGTCCACTCTCTTCTTTGCCTCTGCCTGGAATTCCTCGGCGTTGGGTGCAAAGTCTGTATATTTATATCCGAAAAGCTCATCGGAGATCTCACCTGTAAGAAGAACTCTTATATCAGTGTTCTCATGGATGTATTTGCATACGAGATACATTCCCATGCTGGCTCTGATGGTGGTTATATCGTATGTTCCGATGGCTGCTATTACTGTCTCAAGGGCGTTGATAACGTCATCTCTTGTGATTATTACTTCTGTGTGGTCGCTTCCGATATAGTCCGCAACTTCCCTTGCGTACTTAAGGTCGATGGCATCCACATCCATACCTATGGCAAATGTCTTGATGGGCTTTTTAAGTATCTTTGCTGATACGGCACATACAAGTGAGCTGTCAAGACCGCCGCTTAAAAGGAATCCTAAGGGTGCATCTGCATCAAGTCTTTTTCTTATGCCAAGCTCAAGTTTATCATGGATCTTTTTGCATACTGTCTCAAGATCGTCTTTGCTGTATTCCTTAACGTCTGTTACACTGCGGTATTTAACGAAGTCTTTTCCATCATAGTAGTATCCGGGAGGGAAGGGGAATACCTTCTTAACAAGTCCCACAAGGTTCTTTGCCTCGCTGGCAAAGGCGATGGAGCCGTCAGCCTCAAGATATCCATAGAAAAGAGGCCTGATTCCGATGGGGTCTCTGGCAGCGATGTATTTATCAGCCTTTCCATCATAGAGCACCATGGCGAACTCAGCATCCAGCTTCTTGAACATATCAAGACCGTATTCCAGGTAAAGGGGGATGATTATCTCACAGTCGGAACCGCTCTTGAAAGTATATTTTTTCTCCAGTTCCTTTTTAAGGGGACGGAAACAGTATATCTCACCGTTACATACGACGGAGTAATCACCCATGGTGAAGGGCTGCATTCCGCTTTCATCCAGACCCATTATTGAAAGACGGTGGAAACATAAATAACCTGTCTTTGTTTCGATTATCCTTGACATATCCGGTCCTCTGGATATTGTCCTGTCAAAGAACTCCTGAAAATCTTTCTGCTGTAAAGCCTTAGTTGTTAATCCCATTATTGAACACATAAAAAAACACCTCCGAATTATTATGCAGCTTCATAATTATCCTATATACTTAGGACGAATAGCTGCTAATCCGCGGTGCCACCTAACTTACTGTATCTGAACAGTCTCCTTAAGACTCTGACAAGTCCCGACAGCTTAACGCGCTGTTCACGCCTTACCTACTTATCAAAAAATGTTCGGCTCGGTGCTCCGAAGTGTTATTCTTCCGGACTCTTACACGGGTTTTCCACTATCACCCGCTCACTGTGGCAGATCTTCCGAAGTACTTCTCTTCATCATCGCAGTTGGTCAAAATTGATTTTGTGTGTGTATGATACACCCGTAAAAAACAGTTGTCAATATGTTTTTTATTTTTGGTGAAATATTAATAAAATTAATAATTTGCCATAATTCTCTTTTACTGAATTTTTATCAAATATTTCGTTTGGTTATTTTATATTGCACAATTTGAAAAAAATATGCTGTATACCTTTTCCGCATGTTGACAAAAAATCGCCTTTAGAATATAATATAACAATCACGGAGCAAAGGCGCTTCCCGTTTTGACGGGAGTACTTTGCTCTTTTTTTGTTAATCAAGGTTTTGAAATGAAGTATTTTATTAAGGAGTGTTGATAATGCCCAAATACACTAAGGAAGATATCATCAAAATAGTTGAAGAAGAGGATATAAAATTTATCCGCCTTCAGTTCACTGATATTTTCGGACAGCTCAAGAACGTAGCTATCATGCCTTCTCAGCTTGAAAAGGCTCTTAATAACCAGATAATGTTCGATGGAAGCTCCATCGAGGGATTCGTTCGTCTTGAGGAGTCAGACCAGTACCTTTACCCCGATCTTAACACATTCACTATCCTTCCCTGGAGACCCCAGCACGGAAGAGTTGCCAGACTTATATGCGACATCTATAACCCCGATGGTACTCCCTTCGTCGGCGACCCCAGAGGAGCTCTTAAAAAAGTACTTAAGAGAGCCTATGACATGGGATATACATTCAATGTAGGCCCTGAACTGGAATTCTTCCTTTTCCAGACAGATGATGAGGGTAAACCTACCACAAAGACTAACGATGAGGCTGGCTACTTTGACCTCGGACCCCTTGACCATGGCGAAAGCACAAGACGTGAAGTATGCCTTACCCTTGAAAACATGGGATTTGAGATCGAAGCATCCCATCACGAAGTTGCAGCAGGACAGCACGAGATCGACTTCAAATACGCTGATGCCCTTACAGCAGCTGACAACATCATGACATTCAAGATGGCAGTTAAGACCATAGCTCAGAAAAATGGTCTCCATGCCACATTTATGCCTAAGCCCATATTTGGTATAAACGGTTCAGGTATGCATACAAATATGTCACTTTTCAAAGACGGCAAGAACATCTTCTTTGATCCCGATGGAGAAAGAAAACTTTCAAAGGAAGCTTACAGCTTTATCGCAGGCCTTCTTCATCATGTTAAAGGAATGGCAGCCATCACAAATCCCCTTGTAAACTCATACAAGAGACTTGTACCCGGATATGAGGCTCCCTGCTACCTTGCCTGGTCCACAGGCAACAGAAGCGCCCTCATAAGGATACCTTCAGCAAGGGGCAACAGCACAAGAGTTGAGCTCAGAAGCCCTGACCCCGCATGCAACCCTTACCTTACAATGGCTGTATGTCTTGCGGCAGGTCTTGACGGAATAGAGAAGAATATGACTCCTCCTGAGGAGATCAACGATAATATCTTCGGTATGTCCAGAAGAGAAAGAAGGGAAAGAGGCATCGAAAATCTTCCCGGATCACTTGAGGAAGCTATCTACGAGTTCGAGCATGACGATGTTATCAAAGATGCCCTCGGTGAACATATCGTAAACCAGTACATCAGCGGCAAGGAAAAGGAATGGGATGAATACATCACCAGAGTAAGCAGCTGGGAAGTTGAGAAATACATCGTTGCATTCTAATTGTATTACTGCATAAAACATCGAAACTGAAAAATATATACCCGCATATGCCCACAGGCTGAGGGGCGTATCCATTGGACAGCGGGACAGCGGCTATTCTGAAATACGGCAAAGCCATGGCAGAAGGCTGGTGGACGGTTGGACTGATGGACTGGATGGCACCTGCTGTGTTTTGACCGATGGATCAAGGCTGTAAAATGTCTGGCTGGGATGGTTTTAGAGGTGCGGAAGCCATTAGTTTTGGCTTTATGACAACGGCTCAAAACAGGACCGCTCTTACATAGGACATAAAATGCAGGCCGATGCCAGCTCCTTTGAAACCGTACAGGTATTTATGGATAGATATAAATATCAGGGTATAAAGAAAAATTTTCGATAAATAATAAATACAGGCTCCGGTACCCTAAAGGGGACCGGAGTTTTTAAATTATTTCTTAAAATCAGTTGATAATTATTGTCAATTAATAATTAATATGTTATAATGACATCAATAAAACAATTAATTTTTATTTACTAAGGGAGGCCGGTAAAATGAAAAGACTTAAGGATGTTTACCGCTGTATAGTATGCGGTGGAGATATGCAGGTTGTAAAATTCGATAAGAAGGAAAGAAAGGTATATTACCGCTGTGAAAGATGCGGCTACGAGGAGACCCTTACATTTGAGGAAGCCGGCGTAGATGATGAGGAATACGCATTCTTCATCCTTAAGGAAGACGGTTCTCTTACATGGGAGTGTCCCGAAAGCGGTGTTAAAACAGAAACCGTTGATGAAACAACAGATTTTTCTCCCTATTACAACATCGAGCATCTTTGCCCCGAATGTTGTGAGGATTAAATATAAGCCCTTTAATTCATTATCAGGACAGCACAAAAGGTGCTGTCCTGATTTTCTATATATTATAATGCAGTTTTTTTTAAGCAGTCTTGAAGGATCTTCCCCTCAGATACAGGTATCCAAAAAAATTGACGATTATTTGTAAAGAATATATAAATTTTTCGGTAAAAAAACAGGAAAATTTCCACTTTACTTTAGTGTGCTACTATGATAATATGTTAAAGACTTAATCAAACAAAAGATCTAGGAGGAGATTTGACATGAAGAAATTTTTAGCGGCAGCTTTTGCGGCTGTTATGGCTTTAAGCGTAATGACAGGCTGCTCAAGCACATCTGATGCTACAACTGATAATACTGAGGAAACAACAGCAGAAGGAGAGGGAACATCTTCTGACAGAACACAGCTCATCGTTGGTTTTGACGCTGAATATCCTCCCTATGGCTATAGAGATGAGGACGGCAACTATGTTGGATTCGACCTTGACCTCGCTCAGGAAGTATGCGACAGGAACGGCTGGGAACTTGTAAAACAGCCCATCGACTGGAACTCAAAGGATATGGAGCTCAACTCAGGAACCATCGACTGTATCTGGAACGGTTTCACCATGACAGGCCGTGAGGATGAATATACTTTCAGTGAACCCTATGTTGACAATAGTATCGTATTTGTTGTAATGAATGATTCAGATATCCAGACAAAGGATGACCTTGCAGGAAAAATAGTTGTTACACAGGCTGATTCTTCAGCTCTTACAGCTCTTACAAATACAGAAGACAATGACGAAAACCTTGCCCTTGCGGCTTCATTCGCATCCCTTGAACAGGTAGCTGACTACAACACAGCATTTATGGAACTTGAAAGCGGTGTTGTTGATGCCATTGCCGTTGATATCGGTGTTGCACAGTACCAGCTCACATCAAGGGGAGATACATTCAGAAAGCTTGATGAGCCACTCTCAACAGAACAGTATGCCATCGGATTCAAACTTGGCAATACAGAGCTTAGAGACCAGGTTCAGGCTACTCTCGATGAAATGGTAGCTGATGGTACATTTGATGAAATAGCTGCAAAATACAGCGACTATAACCTTGATCAGATGGTATGCCTCGGCAAATAATCAATAATGACAGTTCTGCAACGGCGGAGATTTTTCTTCGCCGCTTTGCTCGTTTTAAGGAAATAAAGGTTTTTAACTGAAAGGAATGATTTCTATGCCATTTTCCTCAATGATGGTACAGATGACAGAGGGCTTTGGACAGACGGTGCTTATATTCGTTCTGACCCTGGTCTTTTCCCTGCCTTTAGGCCTGCTGGTGGCCTTCTGCAGGATGTCAAAAATATCCCCTATCAGGGGCATAGCTAAAGTTTTCATATCAATACTCAGAGGAACGCCCCTTATGCTCCAGCTTATCGTGGTGTTCTTTGGTCCCTTCTATCTTTTTAATGTAAGGATAAGCAACAGTTACAGATTTATCGCCATCATAATCGGTTTTTCCATAAACTATTCGGCATACTTCGCCGAAATATACCGTTCGGGCATCGAATCCATACCCGTCGGACAGTATGAGGCGGCTAATGTGCTGGGCTACAGCAGATCCCAGACATTCACACATATCATATTCCCCCAGATGGTAAAGAGGGTCCTCCCTCCCGTTACCAATGAGGTAATAACCCTTGTTAAGGATACATCCCTGGCATTTGCCATCGCCTATCAGGAAATGTTCACCATGGCTAAACAGATAGCTGCCGCTGATGCCAGTGTTCTGCCGCTGTTTGTGGCAGGCGCCTTCTATTTTGTATTCAACTTCATTGTCGCCCAGATAATGGAAAAGATCGAAAATAAAATGAATTATTACCACTAAGGAGGGGAGAATATGAAAATACTTGAAATAAACCGATGCAGAAAACAATTCGACGGTATTGAGGTATTAAAGAATATATCCCTCTCCGTTGATGAAGGAAAGGTAGTCTCCATAATAGGACCATCGGGCTCGGGAAAATCCACGCTCTTAAGATGCGCCACACTCCTTGAGACCATGGACGGAGGAGACCTTATATATTTAGGAAATTACGCCGCTAAGGACGAGGGGAACGGCTCCGTTTACGCCCAGCCCCAGGAACTGAAAAAAATAAAGTCCAATTATGGCCTTGTGTTCCAGAACTTTAACCTTTTTCCCCATTACTCGGTAATGCGCAACATAACCGAGGCTCCCATACTGGTGCAGAAAAGGAATAAGGACGAAGTATATGAGGAAGGCCTTGCCCTCCTTAAGAAAATGGGTCTGGAAGGAAAGGCCGACGCTTATCCCTATCAGCTCTCAGGCGGACAGCAGCAGAGGGTGTCCATCGCCAGAGCCCTGGCCATGAACCCAAGGATACTTTTCTTTGACGAGCCAACATCAGCCCTTGACCCGGAGCTTACGGGCGAGATACTTAAGGTAATAAACGACCTGGCGGCTGAACATATGACCATGGTCATCGTTACCCACGAAATGTCCTTTGCCAGAGACGTATCAGATCATGTCATATTCATGGACGGCGGAGTCATCGTGGAGGAGGGAACTCCCGATGAGGTCATAAATGACCCTAAACAGGAAAGAACACAGCTTTTCCTCAGCCGTTTCAGAAGATAATACGTATAAGTCAGATAAGGTGTAAATATGGAAGTCGAGTTTGTGAAAATATCTCCCACGGAAAATATGACGGTCATCGCCACCTCGCCGGTGGAGAGGAAAAACCAGCTTAAAGCCGGTGGAGAACTTATAAAATACGCCTCCGTCTATGCTGAACAGGCGGGATTTATGGAAGAGCCGGAGGATAAAAGAGCCATGGCCAGACTGCAGATGATGGCCGGGGAGTTCTGCGGCAACGGTACCATGTCCGCTGCCGTGTATACGGCCTGGAAAAACGGCATAAAAACAGGGGAAGAGAAGATCATACCCATGGAAGTATCGGGAGCCAGCGGCATACTGGAATGCTGGGTAAGGGCCGTGGATGTTTCCAGGGGGAAATATGAAGCTCAAGTGTCTATGCCCCTGCCTTTGGCCATAAAAAAGGGCATATATGACATAGACGGAGAGAAATATGAGCTCAGTGCCGTTTCCCTTCCGGGCATAACCCATATAATAATACCTTCGGATATGATAGGCAGTGGATTTAAGGAAAAACTTGAAAGATCCGTGGAAGCCGTCGGAAGCAAAATAGATGATGATGCCTTTGGCCTTATAGTATTTGACGAGAAGGAAAGCCGGATAGACCCGCTGGTGGCCGTAAGGTCAGCTGGAAGTCTCTGCTGGGAAAGGGGCTGCGGCAGCGGAAGCGAAGCCGTGGGCATATATATGGCGGATAAGCTCAAAAAAAGCGTGCATCTGGCCCTTAAACAGCCGGGAGGTATCATTAAGACCGATGTTACATACGAAAACGGCATAAAAGATGTATCTATTAAAGGCTTGGCGGCCATAGCCGCATGGGGAAAGGCCTTTGTGGATATTTAAAAATCATAGATTCAAAATGATAAATCAAAAAGGTAAATATATGATAAATATTTTTAGGGGACTGTTTTAGGACAGTCCTTTTTTCTGCATTATTGCAATGTTGATGGACTAAATGATATAATCCCATGGGGTGATGTTATGAAAAAGATATATTTTGATAATGCCGCCACCTCCTTTCCAAAACCGGACGGAGTGGCAGAAGCTGTTTATGATTATATAAAATACAATGGAATGAATATCGGCAGAGGCGCCTATGCCGACGCCTTTTCCTCAGCCGAGGGGGTATATGAGACAAGGGAGCTTTTATGCAGGCTTTTTAATTTTGACAAGCCTTCAAATGTGGTATTTACCCTGAATGTCACAGAAGCCCTTAATATCGTCATAAAGGGATTGTTAAAGCCCGGAGACCATGTGATAGTGTCTTCCCTTGAGCATAATGCCGTTATGCGTCCCCTTACCCAGCTTTTAGAAACGGGGGTATCCTTTGACAGGGCGCCATGTGACAGCGAAGGAAAGACTATCTGGTCAGAGGACCTGGTGAAGGAAAACACAAAGGCAGTAATTATGACCCACGCATCCAATGTATGCGGAACAGTGAATCCCATTGGGGAAATAGGCAGTATATGCAGAAAACATGGCCTTATATTCATCGTAGACTGCGCCCAGAGCGCCGGAAGCATACCCATAGATATGGAGAAGATGAACATAGATATACTCTGCTTCACCGGACACAAGGGACTTATGGGTCCCCAGGGAACGGGGGGATTTATCATAAGGGATGAGGCTGCCGCTCTCCTTACTCCCCTCATAAGCGGAGGCACCGGAAGCGTATCCAATCTGGAGACCCTTCCCGATTTCCTGCCGGACAGATTTGAGGCCGGAACCCTAAACATAGCCGGCATATATGGCCTTAGGGCTGGCATAGGATTCATTGACCATGTGGGCATGGAAAATATACATGGCCGTGAAATGAGACTTACAAAGATGTTTTTAGATGGGGTAAAAAATATACCCGGATGCAGGATAATTGGCAGGGACAGGGCAGAGGACAGAACGTCCACTGTATCCCTGGTTACGGATAGGGACATGGCGGAAACGGCCTTCATACTGGACCGTGAATACGGCATAATGACCAGAGTAGGCATGCACTGCGCTCCCAATGCCCATAAGGTACTAGGCACATATCCGGGAGGAACGCTGAGATTTTCCTTTGGTTATTTCAATACCGGTGAGGAGATAGAACAGGCACTGGCCGCTTTGGAAAATATACTTAAAAACAAATAAAAGGCCGGCCCTTTAGGGCCGGCTTTTCCTGTATTCAGCCTGGGAAAGGGCTGGCTTATGTAGCTTTGGAATGGCAGTAACCTGATTTTGCCGGCCGGCACAGTTTTACAGGCCTTTAGCAGATCTCATGGTCTTTAAAGCCCGGGTGCCAGGCCATATGCCATGGGTGCCAGCACAGCCAAGTAAAGTCTGCCGCGGCAAAAGGAAAGCATAGGGCCTGAAGAAAGTCCAAAGTAAGGCAAAAGGAAGGCCATAATGAAGGCTATAAGGAAAGCCGAAGCAGAGCCATAATGAAGGCCGAAGTAGCCCTTAAGCCACCAGCCTTTGGCCAAATAAAAAAAGGCGGCCTTTATGCCGCCTTGATGCGTTTATGTTATGCTGCCTTATACCGTCCCATTAGATTATGCCATTACACAGTTGTATATGCACAGATAGTGCATGACCGTTCCAAGTATGACAAAGAGATGGAAAACAAAATGCATATAGCGTTTCCTTTTTCCGATGCCGTAAAGTACGGCTCCTATGGTGTAGCTGACACCGCCGCCCACAAGAAGGGCAAGTCCTGATGTTCCGGCGGATGTTATTATGGATGGGATGAGGAAAACAGCGAACCATCCAAGGGCTATATAGCATACCATGGAAAATCTTGAGTATTTCTGAAGGTCAACGGCCGTAAATACCATTCCTGTAATGGCCGCAGCCCATATACAGCCAAGTATTATAAGGGCCTTTACGGGTGAGACCGGATATATGGCGTTCAATATGACCGGGGTATATGTTCCGGCTATGAGAACGAATATGGTGCAGTGGTCCGCGATCCTGAGTATTTGTTTAGCCAGCAGGTTTGAGGGGTTGAGCCCGTGGTATACGCTGGACATGGCATATAAAAGTATTATGGATATGCCATAAACTATGCTTCCCGCCATGGAGTAGGCGTTTACCGATGCTCCAACGCAGCTGGCCAAAACAAAAACTCCAAAGGCCGCACCCAGAGCATGGGAAAATGAGTTCAAAAATTCTTCTGTCTTTGTGTATGACGGAAGAGGTCTTGCCATTAATGCTGCTGAAGTCATATATATCACCTCTAAATAAGAATTAAAACCATATCATCTAGTAATTAATACTATATACCGATGACATCATTATGTCAATATATAATACCAAATTATATGATTTTTAATACTATGTATTGATGTTTGGCTGTGTCGATGCTATACTTGTCATATCAGGAGGGGTTATATATGAGCGCAGCTGAAGTAAAATTTGAAAATGGCGTCATTCCTCTTTGGGAGGGACTGCCTGTCATAGACCTTTATATGGATCAGGTCATAATACTTTTAAATAAATATCTTGATGTCATAAGAAACAGCGGCGGCGGAGAAGACGCCATTACAAAAAACATGATAAATAATTATGTAAAGATGAAGGCCGTTCCTGCACCTGTCAGGAAAAAATATTCCAGGGAGCATATCGCCTGTCTGCTTATAGTATGCATCATGAAGCAGGTTTTCAGTATTTCTATGATAAAGGATATTATGCCCGATTTTGAGGACGAACAGCAGGTAAAAAATGCCTATAATGATTTTATCATGCGCTTAAAAGCCGCTGAGGACGAAAACGCTGACAGACTTAAGGATGATACTTCCTTCATAAGGCTTTCGGCAGAAGCCATAATACTTAAAATAATGGCTGAAAAATCCGCCTGCGGGGAAAAAGAGGAATTTATAACGGAAAACGAAGAGTAAATATAATAGGCTGCCCCTTTGGGCAGCCTTATTTTATTTTGTCCTTATATTATTTCTTTTTACTATGGCATATCCGCTTTTTTTATGGATGTGCTTCTTTTTTTGCTCCTTTGGCTTGAGCATGGTATTTACGGCGGCCATAACATTATCCCTGAAAAGGGCGCCAAGGATCTTGCTCATGCCAGCCTTTTTATCCTCGTCCAGATTTTTGATCGTTTTAAGCAGGGCCGTGGCCGTCTCCAGTTTATTGATATTCAGGTCATGGAGGGTCTTGGCGTCGGTGCTTTGGAGTATGTCAAAGAGGGTATCCACAAAGAGTACACGTTCCTCCGTGTCCATTTCGCTTATCCATGTCTTAAGGGCGGCGTCGGATATCTCGCTGTATTTGGTGCGCTCCTCCGCAAGGACGAACTTAGTCCCCAGTACCTCCCAGCTGAAGGCATCATGCTGCAGAAGCCCCTTCTGGGTGCTTTTTACTATGGTGAACTTCTCATCATGCTCCAGCATTATACCCACCACCGATGATTCCGGTATTATTGTCTCTATCCTGTCGGCAACGGCCTTATATTCATCCAGGTCTATTATTTTTCTGGAAAATCCCGGCCCGTCATTGTTATATACCTTTACTATCCTGTCCTTTATGGCATCCTCCGAATGTATGGCCGAATATACCGAAAGATTTCCTCCCTTGGAATGCCCGCCGAGTATTATCCTGCGGTCATTGCCGGCTGCCGCCTTTGACACATATTTTACAGCGTCCAGCTGGGATGGCACGGCCGTCATAAATCCCATGTTGAAATCCTCTTTCCAGCCCACTATGGTGTCATCCGTGCCCCTGAAGGCCACATACATGAGAGAATCGCCTATAAGTATGGTCAGTGCGGCAAACTGCTGCTGTTTTTCATAATCTATCCTATTAATATATTTTTTCAGCATCAGATCTTTGTACCTGGGCGAGACAGCCATTTTCTCAAAGAGCTTGACTATGTCATTGGATATGAGCACGCCCATCTCTATTTTGTCCGCTTCCCTGGTGGAGAAAAATTCCTCCGCCGCATCACTGAGCCTTATGCAGCCATCACTGTTCACACCCGGTACTATGGATTCAAAATCTATAAATGACAGCTGGGTAAATATGAGATTGTCGATATCATTAAAGGGTGAAGCCTCAAAGGCCAGATCGCCCCTCCAGTCAATATAGTCAAGTATGTTAGCCATCTCAGCACCTCCTGTATATATTATAGGCTCAAAGGCAGGCCGTGTAAACCTGCAAGCTGACCTTTGCGCCGTCTTTATATTATATTAGCCCATTAAACACTGATGATGATATATAAATCTTACAAAACTTATAAACCTACAAATCTGCTACCTGCCGGATACAAGACAGTATGCGGTTTCGCGGTTTCATAGAAGATACTTTATCTAAGGCGGGTATTAGGTTTTCTTCCGGATAGCTGTTTATGGCCTGTTCATGGCCTTTTGCCGGTCTGTTTCCGGCTCTTTCCGGGTGTGCTGCCAGACTGTACCCTGTCCCAGACAGTAACAAAGCAGTCCTTATTTTCATATACTGCATTACAAAAAATCTGTTTTACCGGGGAGGGATCGAAATGGCGGTATGCCGTCTTGACCAGCTTAAAGAAGGGGAGTGGGCCAAAGTCATAAGGCTAGACTCCAGCGGAAACATAAGAAGAAGGCTTCAGGATATGGGACTTGTGGCCGGGAGCATGGTAAAATGCCTGGGAAGAAGCCCCCTGGGGGACCCCGCTGCCTATGACGTAGGCGGAGACGTACTGGCGCTCAGAGATGACGATGCCAGCGCGATCTTTGTTGAAAAGGGTGCTGGATATGGGTCTAACTAACGCTTCAGTAGGCAGAGGCGCCTCAAAGACCTCACTTAATGTAACAAAGAAAAATAACAGTGATGTTATAGTTGCCCTGGCGGGTAATCCCAACGTCGGAAAAAGCACTCTTTTCAATGCCCTGACCGGCATGAGGCAGCATACGGGCAACTGGCCCGGAAAGACCGTCACCAATGCCGAGGGAAAGAGAAATTATAAGGGCAGGGATTATATATTTGTGGACCTGCCGGGATGTTATTCCCTTTTAGCGGATTCCGAGGACGAAAGAGCAGCCGATGAGTTTATATGTTCCGGCATACCAGATGTGGTGGCTGTGGTCTGTGGGGCATCCTGCCTTCAGAGGGGGCTCACCCTGGTCCTTCAGATAATGGAAATAACCGACAGTGTTGTGCTCTGTGTCAACCTTATGGATGAGGCAAAGAACAAGGGCATTGAGATAGACTGCCAGAAACTTTCGGAAAAAATGGGCATACCCGTAATACCCATGAGCTCCGGGAAAAAGGTAGGCATAGATGATTTTCTTTCGGCTTTGGAGAAAACAGCCATTGACGGCGAAAAGGTCAGATATTCCATAGATTACGGAGAAAAAATTGCAAGGGCCGTCAGTCTTTCTCCTAAAAAAGGCAGGAAAGCCATCAAAGCCATAAGCGAATATGACCTGTCCGACCCGGCGGTGCTTTATCTGCACAGCGAAGGCATAGACAAAAGCGGAGCATCGGATATTATAACCGAGGCCCTTTCAAATGCCGCAGCTGATCTTGCTTCGGATACGGTATTTTTCAAAAAAGAGGAGACCAACGGCTTTGACAGGAAAATGGACAGCATATTTACGGGAAAACTGACGGCCTTTCCCGTTATGGCCGCTTTGCTGGCGGTGGTTTTCTGGCTGACGGTAAGCGGTGCCAATAAGCCGTCGGAAATACTCAGCACATTCCTTTTTGGGCTCCAGGATGATCTGGCGGGTATACTCAGGAGCCTGGGCCTTGGGGAAAAAGCCGTTGATTTTATGGTAAACGGTGTATACCGGGTGCCTGCCTGGGTCGTATCGGTAATGCTTCCGCCCATGGCCATATTTTTCCCTCTGTTCACCATTTTGGAGGACTCGGGATACCTGCCCAGGGTGGCCTTTAATCTGGACCGCTGCTTCAAAAAATGCAGGGCCTGCGGAAAACAGGCGCTCACCATGTGCATGGGATTTGGCTGCAATGCCGCCGGAGTGACCGGATGCAGGATAATAAACTCCGAGAGGGAAAGGCTGGTGGCCGTTTTGACCAACAACTTTGTGCCCTGCAATGGACGTTTTCCCACCCTTATTTCCATAATAACCATGTTCTTTGCCTGTGCCTCAGCCGGCAGTTCTCTGCTTTCATCCCTTATACTGAGCCTGGCGGTGGTCATGAGCATAGGCGTATCCTTTGGAGTATCTTCCATACTTACAAAGACCATACTTAAGGGCACGCCGTCGGCCTTTGTCCTTGAGATGCCGCCCTACAGAAAGCCTAAAATAGGCGAAATAGTTGTCAGGTCCATATTCGACAGGACGGTTTTTGTACTGGGAAGGGCCATTTGCTCGGCAGTTCCAGCGGGAGCCATCATATGGCTTATGGCCAACATCACCATAGGAGATACAACGCCCCTAGCTGCGGTATCTGGATTTTTGGACCCTCTGGGACGTTTCATGGGGCTGGATGGAGTAATACTGACGGCATTCATTCTGGGATTTCCAGCCAATGAAATAGTGGTGCCCATAATGATCATGGCCTATACAAACAGCGGCATAATGCAGGAGGCATCATCCCTTATGCAGCTCAAGGACCTTCTGGCCTCCAACGGCTGGACCTGGGTCACTGCCCTGTGTATGATAATTTTCTGTCTTATGCACTGGCCCTGCGCCACCACCCTTATGACCGTAAAAAAAGAGACCGGAAGCCTCAAATGGACAGCTGCGGCATTTTTAGTGCCGACTTTAGCTGGATTTATACTCTGTTCCGCCATAGCTCATCTGGCTGCCTTTTTATAAAATGCCATAAGAATCTTACAGCCGGCTCCAAAAGGGAGCCGGCTGTTTTTATCATTCACCGATTTTGTATATTATCAGGTTTGCCAGGGCTGAGGCGTCAAATGTGGAATAGTTTATTATCTCCGATGATGAGAGCCTGAGCCTTACGGGTGAACAGCCCACTTCTATGAGGGCCTGGCCCGAATAGGTGATGGAAGGATCATCGGCGGTGTGGTTCACATAAATTACGCTGGGAGGTACGTTTATACCGTTTTCCTGAAGGAAAAAGCTGGTGTTGAGAGAAATGCCCTCTGGAACATATACGGTGTAGTTTACCGCGTACACTCCGGGAGTGAATATGGTTATGGTGTTGTTGCTGTAGCAAAAGCCCTTGCTGTTATCGTAGTTCTCAAAAACAAGTCCTCCGTTAAAATCGTTGTTGAAAAGGGTGCCCGTCTGCCAGGCGGTGAAATATACCGCATTGCATGAGGGTTCCTTTCCGGGGCAGCATCTGCATGTTACGTTTGAGCAGTCTGCGTTATATACTGCGTCACACATGGCAAAGCCTCCTTGATGTTTTTATACGATATTATATGCAGACAGGCATAAAAGGGGACTGGCTCAGAATATTTTATTTATAAAAAAGGACGCCCCTAAGGGCGTCCGTCCATGCAAAATGCATCCTTAATCTAGTCTACGCTTTTTTTCTCAGCCGTATGCACTTCCAGGCTGCGGCTATGTTGGCTGCGGCAAGTATTAATGATGGGTAGCGGCCGTAGTCATCCCAGATAAGCACTTCGGGTATGTATAACAGCCGTAAGGTTATAAGCATTGATACAGTTCCTACCAACAGGCCGGAAACAAGATAGAAAACCGCCAGTGCCAGTGGACCGCCTTCATAACTGGAAACTGATGTATATTTGACCAGCAGGAATCCAAAAATAATTATTAAAGGCATATCGATGTAGATAAGAGGGCCGAATACTCCATACGCCATATATTTGGCATAAGGATAGGACGGGTCAAGACCATAGCCGGTTTCTATTACAAAACGGAAATATACTATGAAAACTATAATAAGTATCAGCACGATCTCATAGAGTATCTTATTCATAAGCAGTTTTTTCATAGAATATACCCCCTTATTATTGAATTATCATTAATTTCTTCCAGTATATCCATTAAACAGAAATGCCCAGGATCAGGTGTATGTTATACATAAAATATTTCGTGGTCCCAGCGTTTCATTTTCCGGTTTAAATATCACATACTAAGTTTTATAGTGCCATAAATCTAGTATAAACGTACCATATTTTTTATGATTTGTAAATATTTGCACTATGATTTTATAAGGGGTGATAAATTCGAAGGAGAATCAGAAATAATATTGATTTTGGATGGGTTTAATAGACATAATAAGGAAAAATATAAATTGGAAAATCTGATGATATAAAATAAGGCTGTCCATATAGGACAGCCTTATTAAATTTATTTCTTTAAATATTCTTTATTTATCTCTATGAGCTTCTTTATATACTCCGGTGAAGGTCCGCCGGGGATGTTCCTTGCATCAACGCATTTTTCAACGGATATGGCTTCATATACGCTTTCGTTAAATACCGGTGAAATTGCTCTGAACTCATCAATG
>JAHZAW010000045.1:0-12357 GCA_019423725.1 Clostridiales bacterium | reverse complement strand
GAGCCTTATTGTTGTTTATGCAGTAAAGCACCAGCTGTCCCAGTATGGCATGGGCATCCCTGAAGGGTACACCGTTTTTGACCAGCCAGTCAGCAGCGTCAGTGGCATTGGTGAAGCCGCCCTTTGCAGCATTATACATATTCTTTTTGTTGAATACCGCTGTCTTTATCATATTCGTAAATACGGGCAGACACATCTTTACTGTGTCGATGGAGTCAAATACCGCTTCCTTATCCTCCTGCATATCCTTGTTGTATGCCAGGGGAAGACCCTTCATCATGGTGAGCATTCCCATAAGATGGCCGTATACTCGGCCGGTCTTGCCCCTTATGAGCTCTGCCATATCGGGGTTTTTCTTCTGGGGCATGATGCTTGAACCAGTGGAGTATGCATCGTCCAGCTCCACGAATTTGAATTCATGGCTGCTCCAGAGTATTATCTCCTCACAGAAACGGCTTAAATGCATCATGATAACTGACAGTGCTGAAAGAAGGTCTATACAGAAATCCCTGTCGCTTACTCCGTCCATGCTGTCCTTTGTTATGCTCTCAAAACCAAGGGCATCACATACGGCCTGACGGTCAAGGGGATAGGTAGTTCCTGCCAGCGCTCCTGAACCAAGGGGCATTACGTTTGTACGCCTGTATGTGTCATCGAGCCTGTCAATGTCCCTCTTGAACATCTCACAGTAGGCAAGTACATGGTGGGCCAGTGTGACGGGCTGTGCTCTCTGAAGATGGGTGTAGCCGGGCATTATGGTGTTGATATTGTCCTCGGCGATCTTGTTGAGCTCCTCTATGAGAGCGAGAAGAAGCTTCTTTATGTCCACGATCTGCTCCTTGTTGTACATCCTTATGTCAAGGGCTACCTGGTCGTTCCTGCTCCTTCCGGTGTGGAGCCTCTTGCCCACATCTCCGATACGCTCGATAAGAAGCGTTTCTATATTCATATGTATATCTTCGGCTTTTTCGTCAAATTCCACCTTGCCGTCCTCGATGTCCTTAAGAAGCTCCTTAAGTGTCTTCTGCAAAAGCTCGGAATCTTCTTTGGATATGACACCCTGCTTTCCAAGCATGGCCGCATGGGCTATGCTGCCGGTGATGTCTTCCTTATACATCCTCTGATCGAAGGATATGGACGAATGGAAATGATCCGTAAAGCTGTCAGTTGATTTTGTAAAACGTCCGCCCCAAAGCTTCATACCTTTAACTCCTTACTATTTATAACTTTATAACCTTATTACTTTATTACTTATTGTCCTTGTTTTTCTCAACATTCTGCATCATCATTGCACGAACCTTAAGGGGAAGTCCGAAAAGATTGATGAATCCGTTGGCATCCCTATGGTCGTAAAGATCACCTGTTGTGAAGCTTGCGATGGATTCATTGTATAATGAGTAGGGTGATGTTGTTCCTGCGGGGATGATGTTTCCTTTGTAAAGTTTGAGCTTAACTGTACCTGTTGTTGTCTCGTTTACTTTGTCAAAGTATGCTGAAAGAGCCTCACGTAAAGGTGTGAACCATTCGCCGCTGTATACGAGCTCTGTGAATTTGTTGCTTGCTACTTCATTGAATGCCTGTGTCTTCTTGTCCAGTGTAAGGTATTCAAGTTCTCTGTGTGCATACATAAGGATAGTTCCGCCGGGTGTCTCGTATACGCCCCTTGATTTCATTCCTACTACACGGTTTTCACATATATCTGCAATGCCTACGCCGTTTTCTCCGCCGATCTTGTTGAGCTCTGTAAGAAGCTCAACAGGGCCTACTTTCTTGCCGTTGAGTTCTGTGCAGATGCCCTTTTCAAATCCAAGAGTTACATATGTATCTTTGTCAGGCGCTTTCTCGGGTGATACGCCAAGCTGAAGAAGATGGTCATAGTTGAGCTCGTTTGCAGGTTCCTCAAGCTCAAGGCCTTCATGGCTCAGATGCCAGATGTTTCTGTCACGGCTGTAGCTGTCGCCTTCCTTAACGGGTGCGGGGATTCCTCTGTCCTCAAGATATTTAACCTCTGCTTCACGTGAATCCATCTTCCATGTGTCAAGTCTCCAGGGAGCAATGATCTTCAGGTCAGGAGCAAGGGCTTTGATAGTAAGCTCAAAACGTACCTGGTCGTTTCCTTTTCCTGTTGCGCCGTGGCAGATGGCTGTTGCGCCTTCCTTACGGGCGATCTCTACAAGTCTCTTTGCGATTATGGGTCTTGCCATGGATGTTCCAAGAAGATATTTTCCTTCGTATACGGCATTTGCCTTTACACAGGGGAAAATAGCCTCTGTGATGAATTCTTCTGTAAGGTCTTCTATGTAAAGTTTGCTTGCGCCTGTTCTTAATGCTCTTTCCTCAAGACCTTCAGTCTCTTTGCCCTGTCCTACGTTTCCGCAGACAGCGATTACTTCAGCGTCATTATAGTTTTCTTTAAGCCAGGGAATGATAACAGATGTGTCAAGTCCGCCTGAATAAGCGAGTACGATTTTTTCTTTCATAATAATTAAGCCTCCATTAAAATAATATAAATGAAGTATACATTGAAAATTTTAAAAAATCAATATCTTTTGTGAAAATAAACGTAAAAAATGAATAATTATACGTAAATTGGAGACGGCTGTTTTTTCGGCAACAGGTTTAAAAATGCCGGGATAAAAGGGGTATGGTATGTATATTTTTGTGTAAAAAGGAGGCGGATCCAGGACCTTGGCTGAACTTTTATATGATTTTTATGCCCGCAGGAACGGTATTTTATAAAATATGACGCCTTAAATGGAAATAACACCCTTTTATAAAGGCTCAAAACATCCAATATGTGTATTTTTTAAAAAATATCCCGCCGGTGTTTTTGAAAAATGTTTAAAGTTGCAGTAAAATTAAATAAAATCGATGGCTGAAAGCAGACATATTACCGCAATTGTCAGATAATATGGCAAATATATTCTTGTAATGAATGAATATTAATGATATAATATGTCGAAAGAAGATATACTTGGGGGAGTAAATATGGCTGGTTTTTACAAAAGCTTGGCTTTCAAAAAATGTATACTGATAATTATCTGGGGCGTTACCCTTTTCGGAGTTGGTTTTGGAATATCATTCTATAGGGGTGTCGGTAAAAAATATGATATGGTCCAGGAAATACCCATTAAGGAAATTTCCCTTGAGGGCGTTGCCGACGGAACATATGATGGCGAGTATACATTCGAGACCCTTTATGCTAAGGTCGAAGTTATCGTAAAAGGTGAGGAGATCAAAAAAATATCCCTTCTGGCCTTTGAAACTGAAAAGGGTGAAGATGCAGAAAATATTATCGACAGCATCGTCGAAAATCAGAGCGTTATGGTGGATGATGTTTCAGGCGCCACTGACTCCAGCCGTGTTATCAAACTAGCGGTGATGGATGCTCTGGATAAGTAATTACATAAAGGTATTTTAGAATTAATGGGCTGTTATTGGATTTCATAACAGCCCTAAATTTTGTGTATGGCCTGCGGCCGGAAAGGCCGCATATATTCATATATTAATATATCGATATATCAATGTACTTGGATTTTTTGGTGATATTATGGAAAAATGGTTTTTAGCCAATAAAAAGGCTGATTTCTCAGCGGTGGCCAAAAGGTTTGGGATAACTCCCATCACCGCCAAAATAATAAGGAACAGAGACATTACATCCGATGAGGATATTGAAAGATTCCTCCATGGCGGCCTGCCTGACCTCCATGACCCTGCCCTTATGAAGGACATGGAAAAACTCCTGGACATACTTGCTGATGACATAAAAAACGGCCGTAAAATAAGGGTCGTCCAGGACTATGATGTGGACGGCTGTATGTCCGGATTCATTCTGGTGAGCGCCATAAAAAAATGCGGAGGATATGCCGATTATGATGTGCCTGACAGGACATCCGAGGGATACGGCATAAACGACAGGATAGTGGATGATGCCCTGAGGGACGGCATAAGCACCATCCTTACATGCGACAACGGCATAGCTGCTGCTGATGTGGTAAAAAGAGCCGTGGAAAAGGGACTTAAGGTAATAGTTACTGACCACCATGAGGTGCAGTACACGGAAGAAAACGGAAAGATAAACTATATCCTTCCCCCTGCCCATGCGGTGGTGGACCCTAAAAGAGCCGACTGCCCCTATCCGTTCAAATTCCTTTGCGGAGCGGGCATTGCCTATAAGACTGCCCAGATGCTTTATGGAGCCTTTGGCATAGGCGGTGATGAGCTCCATGAACTGCTGCAGTTTGCTGCCGTGGCCACCGTATGTGATATAGTGGACCTTACGGATGAAAACAGGATAATAGTAAAGGAAGGTTTCAAGGTACTGGAGGATACAAAGAACTTTGGAATGAGGGCCCTTTTGGACAGATGCCTTAAGGAAGGCGAAAAAATATCCGTGGGAAGGGTAGGCTTTTTCATAGGGCCTGTCATAAACGCCGGCGGAAGGATGTCCACGGCACAGCTGGTCATGAAACTGCTGTTTTCATCTTCCAGGGACGAGGCGGAAAAGATACTGGATGAGCTCATATATCTTAATGAAGAAAGAAAAAAAGCCACCGAGGATGCGGTGAAGATAATAAAGAAGAAATACGAACTGGCTCCGCCCTCCGATGATGTCATAATAGAGTATGATCCCCTCTGCCACGAAAGCGTGGCCGGCATAGCCGCAGGAAGGATAAAGGATATTTTTTATAAGCCAACCATAGTGCTCACGGACAGCGAGGAGGAGGGCTATATAAAGGGCTCGGCCAGAAGTGTGGAAGGCTTTGATATATTCGAGAGGATACTGGGAGTCAGCGACCTGCTTTCTAGGTTCGGAGGACATCCCATGGCAGCGGGACTTACCCTCAAAAAAAGCAATCTGGAGGAATTCATAAGACGTATGAATGAGCCGCCCTGGCCCGAAGGCGCAGAAAGGTTCAAAAGGGTGACAATAGATGCCGCCGTGGTATTTTCAGCCATCAGCAGACAGGCAGTGGATGAGCTCCAACTTATCGAGCCCTGCGGAAAGGGCAACAGAAAACCGGTGTTTGCGGCTAAAAACCTTAAGGTGGAGAAATTATTCATCATGGGCAAAAACAGGAACGCAGTAAAGCTCATGTTAAATGACGGGACGGCCGTGGCTGAAGGACTATGGTTCGGTGACGCCGATAAACTTCTGGATGATATAAGACAGAAGTATGGCGAGGAAAACTGTCAGAGACTTTTGAAAGGATTTGACGCCGGTGTGCATACAGATATAGTATATACGCCGAAAATAAACAGATATAACGGTTTTGAACGTATTCAGCTTGATATAAGTTCGTTCAGGTGGTAAAATCAATATATATATCGTTTTTTGGGAGGAAGAACAATGAATTTAAAAGATACCATAAGAAGCATTAAGGACTTTCCTGAAAAGGGAATAATTTTCAGGGATATAACCACTCTGCTCAAAAACCCTGAGGCGCTGAGACAGGCAGTTGATGAGATAGAAGCAAGTCTTGCCGATGTTGATTATGACGTTATTGTTGCGCCTGAGTCCAGGGGATTTATATTCGGTATGCCTCTTGCGTATAATAAAGGAAAGGGATTCGTGCCCATCAGAAAAAAAGGCAAACTTCCCGCTGAGACCGTCAGCAGAGAGTATGCCCTTGAATACGGCACAGCTACCATAGAAATGCATGTGGACGCTGTTCAGAAGGGCCAGAAAGTAGTTATAGTCGATGACCTTCTTGCTACAGGCGGTACTGCTAAGGCCATGATCGATCTGGTAGAGTCCGTTGGCGCCGAGGTAAGCGCCCTCTGCTTCCTTATTGAACTCGATGACCTTAAGGGAAGGGATTTCCTTAAGGGATACAATGTAAAAACTATTCTTAATTATTAAAAAAAGCCTTGCAAATTCGGCAGAGGTGTGATAAAATACCAAATGTTCGGCTATGGGTGAACTATGCCCTTGCCAAAGTGTTATTACCGGTGGTCCGCTGGCGCGGCAGTAAGCCAATGATAAATGCGTTAATGAACACCGCTGGAAGAAAGGAGGAAGACTAATGAACGAATTAATTAAACAGATCGAAGCTGAACAGCTTAAAAGCGACATTCCTCAGTTTAATGTAGGCGATACAGTTCGTGTATACGCTAAGGTTGTAGAGGGTTCTAAAGAAAGAATCCAGATGTTCGAAGGTATCGTTATTAAAAAACAGAACGGCGGCGTAAGAGAAAACTTCACAGTTAGAAGAATTGCTTCTGGTGTAGGCGTTGAGAAAACTTGGCCCGTTCACTCACCTAGAATTGACCATATCGAACTGGTTAAGAAAGGTATCGTAAGAAGAGCTAAATTATACTACTTAAGAAACAGAGTAGGTAAGGCAGCTAAAGTTAAGGAAGCTATAAGATAATCAATCACAGCGCACGGATTATTCCGTGCGCTGTTTTCAAATGCGGAGGTCCGCTATGGAAAAAAAGGAAGAAACTAAAAATGTTAAAAAAGAAGTCCGCGAATGGGCTCTCATAGTGATAATAGGTCTTATGGCAGTGTTCGTCATAAGAAATTTCGGATTCAGGATCACGGCGGTCAAGGGCTCCTCCATGGTGCCTAACTATGTCCACGGTGAGTATGTTTTTACCGATATACTCTCCTGCAAAATAAAGGGACCGTCGAGAAATGATATAGTTATATGCGAATATAACGACGGCGTTGACGATCAGAACTTCATTAAAAGAGTGATCGGCTGCCCCGGCGATGAGATAAATATTTTTTATGATGATGAGGACGAGTGCTACAAAACTTCAGTTAATGGACAGGTGCTTGATGAGGATTATATAAATGCTCCTATGCTCACCTGCGGCGACAGGGATTATCCCATTGTTCTGGGAGATGATGAGTACTTTGTCATGGGCGACAGCAGAGACAGCTATATAGGTCTTTTTGACAAGGACAGCATCGTAGGCATCGTCAGATTCAAAATAGTTAAAAAAGTCTGAATAAAAATGACATAAATAATAAATTCGGAAAAGGCGGACATACTGTGGAAAGACCTTTATTTAAAAAAATCACATACGCCGATGAACATACACTGGAAAAAATGACCCGCTGGATGTATGACTGGTGGGGCAGGGACGAAGGCCTTTTGCGGGAGGCTGTCAAATGCTTCGTTGAGCACAGCATGAAAGATGACAGGCTGCCCCAGACCTATGGGCTTTTCCTTGGGGATGAGCTTATCGGTATGTATCAGTTCGTATATGATGACCTTATGGCAAGGCCCGATATATATCCATGGCTTGCCAATGTGTATATAGATGAGGACCATAGGGGCAGGGGCTTTGGCAGGCTCCTTATGGAAAATATAAAAAATACTGCCCTGGAAAATACAGCCTTTGACACCCTGTACCTTTATACTGAACACAGTGGGCTTTATGAGAAATTTGGCTGGGAGTTCGTGGAAAATATAGATACATTCATTGAGGGAAAAAGGATACAGAGACTATATGCCCTCAGGTTAGAAAGATAAAAGAAAGACAGAAATTTTTGAGGTGGATTATGAATATACAGTGGTATCCCGGACATATGACAAAAACCAGGAGGATGATGGAGGAAAATATTTCCCTGGTGGACGTGGTCATCGAACTTATCGATGCCCGCATACCCTACAGCAGCAAAAATCCGGACATTGATGAACTGGCTAAAAATAAGCGCAGGATAATAGTAATGAATAAAAGCGACCTGGCTGACCCGGTCAAAACAGAAATATGGAAAAAATATTTCGAGGACAAGGGATTTATGGTCATACTTTCCGATGCCGTAAGGGGAACTGGAGTAAATAAGGTATCGGCCGCAGCCGCTGAACTTATGAAGGACAAGATCCAGAGGGAAAAGGCCAGAGGCAGGCTGTTCGTGCCCGTCAGAGCCATGATAGTGGGCATACCAAACGTGGGAAAATCTACATTTATAAATAAGAGCGTTGGAAAGACCACGGCCAAGACAGGGGATAAGCCCGGCGTCACCAGGGGAAAACAGTGGATCAGGCTTAAAAAGGATTTTGAACTTCTGGATACTCCAGGCATACTCTGGCCTAAGTTCGAGGATGAGGAAGTGGGACTCAAACTGGCCATGATAGGCTCCATAAATGATGATATACTTGATACCCAGACACTTTGTACGGAATTTCTGAACCTTATGATGGTTGTTGACCCGGAAAGCATAAGGAAAAGATATAAAACTGAATTCGATACCATAGAGGAACCCCATGAGGTGCTGGAGAAAATAGCTCTGGCAAGGGGATTTATCAAAAAAGGCGGAGAGGCTGACTGTCTCAGGGCCGCCAAGATAATACTCGATGAGTTCAGAGGCGGCAAGATCGGTAAAATAACCCTGGAGCTGCCCGAGGACATAAAAGAAATGAACGAAAAGAAAGCCGAAAAAGAGGCTGAGAAAAAACAGAAGGACAAGGAACGAAAAGAAAATTATAAAGGAAGAAAGTAAAATCATATGAGCGGCTTTGGCCGCTCTTTTTTGTTGAGTTTGTTTAATGTAAGTGAGCGTAATTTCAGACAAAACCATACCATGGTCAGCAGCTGGAAATTAGTTAAAAGGATGAATTTTCTTGAAAGCACCCATAAATTACCAGAAATCCTTGATTTTTTCAAGGGGGGGGGTAAAATGGAACATGAGTTATTAGCTTTAATGCTAAAGAAAAATTAAAGGAGGATGTTATATGAAAAAGTTTAGAAAGCTTACGGCTGGACTTTTGGGTGTGGTCATGGCCTTGAGCGTATGCAGCTTTACGGCGCTGGCAGCGGATGGAGATGTAGCTAAGATAGGTGATAAAGAGTATAAGAGTGTAACCGCGGCTTTAAAAGACGTAACTGACGGGACTAAGACAACTATCAAACTCATAGCGGATACTACTGAAAATATCACGATTGATGAGAAACAGAATATTGTTCTTGATTTAGGAACATATACTATCACAAATGCTGGGGATCATACTATAACAAACAATGGTACATTAAGGATCGAAGGCAGTGGTACAGTCGATAATGTTACACATGGAAAGGCTGCTATCAGCAATACTGGTACGATTATACTAGACAGCGGAAACTATACAAGAAGTAAAGAAGCCGGAGTAAATGCTGATGATAATGGCGGAAACAGCTATTATGTAATATTTAACCATGGAGACATGACAATTAATGATGTAACTGTTAGGGCTATTGGAAGCTACTCAAGTCTTGTTGAAAATGGTTGGCAGCAAGGGGCTCAGAACTCTGATAAAAAAGATTCTGTACTTATAATAAATGATGGAACATTTATCGGCGGCCTTAATACTATTAAAAATGATGACTGGGGAAACCTTGTTATAAATGATGGCACATTTAAAAATACAACCCAGGCTTCATTTTTAAACTGGAATATAGCAGAAGTAAATGGCGGAACATTCCAGTCTGAAAAATATGCGATTCTCCTTGGTTCAGCTGATGAAACAATGGACAAAGGCGAGCTCACAATAAATGGAGGAACGTTTAAAAGTGAAAGCCACACTATTGCACAGATGGGTGGAATTACTCCTACAAGCAGTACAAAAATTGAGATAAACGGTGGAACATTTGAAAGCGACAATGGAGAAGTATTTGACAGCGGATTAAAAGCACAGCAGGAAGCTGGTCACCTTGCCATCGCCATCACCAGCGGAAGCTTTACATCAGATGTAAGTGACTACATGGATGATGACAGTAAACTTGTAAAGGATGAAGACGGAAACTTCGTTATAATGAATGAGAAAGAATACGAAGACTATCTTGACAGCAAGAGACCCTCACACAGCTACGAGCTTGAAGAGGGCAAAGTTGACAGAAACGAGGACAAGGAAGAGCCCGTTGTAACAACAGAGCCCGAAGAAGAGGCAGGACCTTTCTCAGATGTAGGAAAGGACAACCCCAACTATGATGCAATAATCAAAGTATATGAAAAAGGCTGGATGGCAGGAATCGGCGACGGAGTATTCGCACCCAACGGAACACTTACAAGAGCCATGGGAGCAACAGTACTCTGGAACAAAGCAGGAAAACCTGAACCCCAGAACGTAGCGCCTTTCCTTGATGTAACAGGAGACGCATGGTATGCAAAAGCAGTAGCATGGGCATACGAGCAGGGAATCATAGCAGGATACGATGCAGCAACATTCGGACCTGATGATGCCCTTACAACAGAGCAGTTCACAAGAATGAACGACATAGCAACAGGAAATACACCTGCTGTATATGTAGGCGGAGCACCCAACGCCACAAGAGGATGGGTAGCATCTCTCTTAGCTCTTTGATAAAAAACAAAATTTATGGGAAGCCTTATGGCTTCCCTTTTTATGTGCAGGAGACAATAATTTCATACAAAACCATCCTAAACTTTAAAGCTTGAGATTAGTTAAAAAGATGAAATTTTTCTGAACTCACCCATAAATTCCCATTGGCCATTGATTTTTTCAAGATGGCAGGTAAAATGGAGCATGTAATATTGGCTTAAAGGCTAAAGAAAAATAAAAGGAGGATGTTATATGAAAAAGTTTAGAAAGCTTACGGCTGGACTTTTGGGTGTAGTCATGGCCTTGAGCGTATGCAGCTTTACAGCGCTGGCAGCGGATACAGTGGAAGTAAAGGATGAGACAGATTTAGAAAGTGCAATAGAATACGATAATGTTAATATTGTTCTTATGGATGATATTACACTCACAAAAGCCATTGTAATTGGAAACAATAAGAATATAAACATCAATTTAAATAATAATAAGTTGATTGGCGTAGATAAAGAAAAAGTAATCCAGTTTGGAGTTGCTGGTGGTAATGAGAATTATGAAAATAGCGGAAGGTTAACAATAGAAAATGGAACTATTGAAGGTTACGTTGGAATAATTAACTGCTTCGGAACGGTTACACTTGGTGATGACCTTGTTATTGATGTATCTTCTGACATTCTCCAGAGCTATGGTGGAAAAATAATAGTAGACGGAGCGGATATGTCAACAGAAGGATATGGAATTTCTCTTTTTAATAGCTACTATGTAAAAGGAGCAAATAATAATCCTAACTCTGATGATGAAAATAATAGAAGTGCTGAGCTTATATTCGAATCAGGAAAAATAGAAGCGGGAGCTTTTGCTATATCAGGAAATAATCTTTATTCAGCTGGAACCAAGGTTACTATAAGCGGTGGAAACATTGTAGGAGGTATAGGTATATACTGGCCAATGGAAGGTAATCTTGAGATAAATGGCGGACATATTGAAGGACTTACAGGAATTGAAGCTAGAATGGGAAATATTACTGTGTCTGGAAATGCAGAAATTGTTGGAACAGATACTGATGTAAGTGACTATTATCCTGAGAGTGGCGGAATCAGTTCAGAGGGCTCAGCAATTAGACTTACAACTCAAATATATGGAAATGCAGATACACAGTATAGAGATAGTAACGAACTTAAACTGACAATAAATGGTGGCACACTTACAAGTACAAATGGAAAAGGTGTAACTATTTATAATGCTGAAAGAACAAGTGGTAGTAGCCAGCAGGCAGACATAAAAATAACTGGTGGAGATATAGACGGTGAAATCTCATCTATTAAATATGTAGATGAAGATAACCAGAATAGCGAAGCTACCATAGAAGAAAGTGATTATACGACAGGAACATCAAATACAAAACTTACAGTCTCTGGTGATGTTACTCCTGTAGCTATAAGTGCAGAAGGAAAGACAGTTTTCTATACAGATGTTAATGATGCGGTTAAAGAAGCCAATAAAGCAGATTCAGATACAGAAATAGCAGTATTTGGTGAAGCAAAGATCAGCACTGATGTTGAACTCAAAGAAAATGTGAAGCTTGTTGTTGCTCCTGGTGCTGAGCTTAAGGCTGATGTATCTGCAACGGATTATGGAAAAGCTGTTGTAACAGAGACAGATAGTAATGGAAACACTATATATAAAGTAGTTGATATCCCTGCCACACCTGAAGAAAACTATGAAGCATTTATTTCAAATAACGGTAAGGTGTCATATTTTGATTCTCTTGAATCAGCAGTTAAAACAGTACAGGACGGACAGACCATAGAACTTCTTAAGAACTGTGATGGTAAAGTTGAAGTTACAAGAGAAGTTGAATTCTCAGTAGATGATAACGGATATGATTACAGCATCGTTGCTGGAGATGGATATGTAAATATCGGAAAAGGCAATGATTATGAGTTTATCACAGAAGATGACTATAACGACAGCAAGAGACCCACACACAGCTACTCTCTTGAAGAAGGCAAAGTTGACAGAAACGAGGACAAAGAAGAGCCCGTTGTAACAACAGAGCCCGAAGAAGAGGCAGGACCTTTCTCAGATG
>JAHZAW010000044.1:338-59528 GCA_019423725.1 Clostridiales bacterium | reverse complement strand
GGCGGAGCACCCAACGCCACAAGAGGATGGGTAGCATCTCTCTTAGCTCTTTGATTTTAAACTTGATCATATTTATGGCAGGCACCGTGTAAACGGTGCCTGTTTTTTATATAAAGAAAAACAGAAAAACCTCCATAAATACCTGATAAATGCTTGACTGTAAAGTATGTTTATAGTTTACTGTCTATGTATGGAGGTGCTGACTATGAATATAAATGAGGTGGAGAATCTTACAGGCCTTGCCAGAGCCAATATACGTTACTATGAAAAAGAAGGCCTCATTGCCGTTGAAAGGATGGATAACAGATACCGTGACTACAGCGGAGAGAATGTTAATGATCTTAGAAAAATAGTTCTGCTGAGACGACTGGGCCTTTCGGTGGATACCATAAGAAATATTATAGACGGCCGGACAGACATGGAAAAGGAACTTAAGGAGCGTCTGGGCAGCATAAGCGGAGATATGGATGAACTGCTGAAGGCAAAGGCCATATGTGAAAAAATGCTGGATGACCATATAGGTTTTAAGGAACTTGACGCTATGAAGTATACGGAACTTTTTGACAGTGTAAAGACTGATGTGCTTACAAAGGACATACCGGAAAAGGGACACCCTTGGAGAAGATTTTTTGCTGTATATACGGATATGTTTTTTTGCAGTATGTTTCTGGAAATGGTATTTTTGCTGGTGGGAAGGAATAGGACGATCACTACATCTCTTGATATTTTGTTTACCTTGATGGTAATAGCATTTATGTTTTTTGTGGAACCCTTGTTTTTGTCTCTTTTTGGTACAACGCCGGGCAAAAAAATATTCGGCATACACGTATACCTCTGCGGCGGAGAAAAAATGTCCTATATTGACGGATTATACAGATGTTTTTACAGGCTCAAAAATGGTCTGGGATTTTATATACCCATTTATTCCATTTACAGGCTTTATAAGAGTTTTGAGGCATGCAGTGACAACGAAATAATGCCATGGGATGATGATTATGGAACAGAAATAAGGCTTAACGGTCATTCATGGAAAAATACTGCTGCATGGGCGGTATCCATTGCGGCTGTATTCGGGCTGAATATTTTTGTCATCATAGCCCTTGCGTTTCCTCCAAACCATGGATATATAACCCCTGAGGAATTTGCTCAGAACTATAATTATTCATCCAAATATAGTGGATATGATTTTTATATCACACCAGAGCCCGTGGACCAAAACAGCGGAAAGTTTGTGGAAGACCACTATCCAATGGGCTCAGCTGTCATAACTCTGGGACCGATGTTTTCCCAAAGACAGCTCTATTATAAAACCGATGAAAACGGATATGTCACAGAAACAGGCTTTGTGATAGACGGGGAAGAAAGATTTTATTATAACAGCTGGGAGAATTATGAATACAATTTGATGTGGGCATTTATGATGGGCGATGAAAACGTATTTACATATTCCGAGACTGAGGACTTTATTATCGATACCATGGATGGGCCCTTTGAAAGCGGAATATATTCCTATGAAGGATATACAGTTAAAAAAGAGGTGGATACATCCGGATATAAATTCGATGACGAAAATACCATTGAAAAGGATAGCACGGACGGACATTTTTATTTAAAATGGAGCATATCCAAAACTGATGCTTCTGATATATGATGCCTGCGGTTTTTGTCGAACGATCATGGAAAAATCTGATAACATATATTGACAATTTTTGTCCTAGACAATAAACTCAAATAGGATGGGCTGCTGTTACATCAGAACAGTAAAGTATCAGATGGAAATTCGTGATCTGGAGGTAAAAAATATGAGATCCTGCGCTTTTACAGGCCATAGACCAAGTGGATTTTCATTCGGCCAGGATGAAAGTGACATTATGTGCCGCGGCATAATCTGTGCCCTCAGGGTTCAGATCAAAAAAATGTACGCTTTGGGCGTTAAGACCTTTTATACAGGATGCGCTACAGGGGTGGATACATGGGCCGCTGAGATAGTCATGGATGAGAAAAAATACTGTAAAGATATGCGCCTCATTGCGGCAGTGCCCTTCAAAGGCCAGGACGAAAACTGGGATATTTCCGAAAAGAAAAGGTATAGGGAGATAATTGAGGGCTGTGATGAAGTGGTGACTTTGAGCGAAAAGTTCTACAGAGGGGCTTTTTTGAAAAGGGACAGGTATATGGTGGATAATTCCGATGCGGTCATCGCCGTATATGATGAGGACAACCAGTCCAGCGGCACGGGCTATACCGTAAGATATGCCCTGAAGAAAAATAAGACCGTTGTCATAATAAATCCTAAAAACCTGGATGATAAAACATTTAATATCGAAAATCTGAAATAAACTGGCGGAGGATAACCTCCGCTTTTTTATTTGAAAAAATGCCGAAAAGTAATGGGGAATATTCTAAACCCATAAAATGTATGATAAAATCAAAATATAGACGATGTTATCACTGTTTTTATAGGGGGTGGTGCAGTGGAAAGCGGAAAAAGTGAAAAGATCAGAAAAAGCGGAAATGGTATGGCCCTGGCGGCCGTGATATTGAACTTTATAAGTGCTGTTCTCTGGAATGTGTATTTATTTATCAAGATCGGCTCCTATACCAGCGGCAGGCCGCTGGGGATATACATAGCCACTGCACTTATATGGGATATCACTGCCATAGTGTTTATGGCAAAATACATAAAAGACAGGAGAAATGTAAAGGATGAATGATGGCCAAAATGGCCGGAAGCTGAGAAAAAAATAAGGTTATCTTCAGACAGGAGGGGTATTATGGATGGCGGAAAATTAGAGAGATTTTTTGATACCAAGTTTAAGAGAGTTCTGTTTCGCTGGCTGATATGCATCTTTCTGGCCTTTTCCTGGATACTGAAAGATGTGGGAGTAAATAAGGACATAAGGTTTTTACTTACTAGCGTCATCTGGATAGCGTATGGTGGCCTGTGCGCCTATATTTTTAAAAACGGCATCGACCTCAGATATAATGAACTGGAGGAGTGGGATAAGTACAGACTGGAGCTGAAAGTAGCCATAATCTGTGGAGCAATAATAGTACCACTGGCTGTAATTTCGTTTTTTAGATGAAGATATGCAGTATTTTAAGAATGCAGCATGCCTGAGGCTGATGAAAATAGAAGAAAATACTTACTTCATATTTAGCGGATCAAAGAGCAGTGTAAGGAAGGAAAGATAATTATGGCTGATAGGGATTTAAAAAGAATGCTGTTTCACTGGGGCTATAAGGTGGTTTTCCTTGCTGTCGTGATTTTTAAACTATTTGGTATGGATTTTAAAGCAGCAGAAGGCATTATATGTATTCTATGCGCAGTATATGCCGCGCTGGGTATTTATTTTTGGAAAAACGATATAGATTTCAGATATAACAGGGAGCAGACCTGGGAAAGCTATCGGTCTGAATTGAAATTTATAATTGTTTTTAGTCTGTTCCTTTTAGTTTATACAATTGCCCTCTGATAAAATTTATAAACATTTTAAGGCACACATTATTTCAGCACTCCTTGTAAGCCTGGATATAAACAAAACTGTCTGCGCAGTATATGTGCCCATCTTTTAATAAAAGGTATAGACCTCAGATATGATAAGTTAAAGGAATGGAAAAAAATCAAACATAATCAAAAATATGGGCTGCAGTAGGAGTGATTTCTATTATTTTAGACCTATATTATTTTTAAAATAGACTAATAAAACCGGGAGACCGGTTTTATTTTTTTGCTTAAATGCGGGTCGAATTTTTTCACCCGTTTTTTGTTTTCTGGCAAATGATGGGATAGAAACATATGTTCTCTATTTTGTATCATGGCTGGGAAAGGAGGGAGGCAGATGACAAAAAAGGAAAGGGAAAAACTTGATCCTATCATAAATGCCGCCGACAATATGGCGGATTTTATGGAAAGGGTATCCGCCGATGATGAGCAGTTCACATCCGGCGGCCAGGTCAATATGACGGCTGTAAAGGGCATGACATCAGCCATTAAGGAACTTGCCGCTGTCATCAGGAACGTGAACGACATACCCACCAAGGCGGAAAAGGAATCGGCACAGATGGCCAG
This sequence comes from Clostridiales bacterium, assembly GCA_019423725.1. Taxonomy (GTDB): domain Bacteria; phylum Bacillota; class Clostridia; order Lachnospirales; family Anaerotignaceae; genus Metalachnospira. The sequence continues at coordinate 55,456 of JAHZAW010000044.1, read as the reverse complement.
AGAAAAATTCCGTATGGATAAGGAGAAGTTTGAAAAGGATGACTCCCCGGAGGATATAAGGATCATCATTCAGGGTGCCGAAGACTGGGATTCATAAATGGACATCTTTATCGAACAGCCCAATGAAAAACAAAAACTCTTTCTTTCGGACAGACACAGACATGTCGCCTTCGGCGGGGCAAGGGGAGGCGGCAAAAGCTGGGCCGTAAGGACCAAGGCCAAACTTCTGGCCTTCAGGTATGCCGGAATACGTCTGCTCATCGTAAGAAGGAGCTACCCGGAGCTTATAAACAATCACATAAATATACTCAGGAGAGAACTGGCAGGTGCAGCCTTGTACAACGACAGGGATAAGGTTTTGAGGTTCGTCAACGGCAGCACTCTGAATTTTATGTATTGTGACGGCGACGGTGACCTGGATAGACTGCAGGGTACAGAATACGATGTCATATTCATCGATGAGGCAACTCAGCTTTCCGAATTTCAGATGAAAAGCATCACCGCCTGTGTAAGAGGCGTAAATCCCTTTCCGAAACGTGTGTACTATACCTGCAATCCCGGCGGCAGGGGACATGAATATATCAAAAGGATATTCATCGACAGGAATTTCAAAGATGGTGAAGATCCCAATGATTACAGCTTCATACAGTCCCTTGTGACCGATAACACAGCGCTTATGCGCTCACAGCCGGATTATATCAAACAGCTGGAGGCGCTTCCGCCAAAACTGAGACAGGCGTGGCTTTATGGTAAGTGGGATATATTTGAGGGGCGTTTTTTCGACGATTTTGTCATTGGCGATGAAAAAGCACAGAAAGAAAGACGCTTCACCCACGTCATAGAACCCTTTGACCTAAGCAGCGGTGAGGCAAAAAGCTGGAAAATATACCGCAGCTACGACTTTGGTTATAACAGGCCATTTTCCTGTGCCTGGTGGGCCGTGGACTATGACGGCGTCATATACCGCATACTGGAACTTTACGGCTGTACCGACACTCCCAATGAGGGCGTGAGATGGACCCCCGACAGACAGTTCGCGGAAATAAGCCGCATAGAAAAAGAACATCCCTGGCTCAGGGGAAAGGAAATAACCGGAGTGGCTGACCCGTCCATATGGGACGCCTCAAGAGGGGAATCCGTGGCGGATACCGCCGCTGGATACGGAGTTTATTTTTCACCGGGAGATAATAAAAGGATAGCCGGATGGATGCAGTGCCATTACAGACTGCAGTTTGACGAAGAGGGCTGGTCAAGATTATATGTGTTCAACAACTGTAAGGCATTCATCCGTACGGTGCCCCTTCTGGTATTCAGCAAGACTAACCCTGAAGACCTTGATACTTCCGGTGAGGATCATGTGGCCGACGAATGGAGGTATTTCTGTATGGAAAGACCAGTCGCGCCCATCGTAAACGAGGTAAAGACCATCCTTTCTGACCCCCTCAATATGTTTTGTGACTGAGCGCTGTTTTCAAAGGAGGAGATGTATGAACGGCATTAACGCACCCGTAGGAGAGGAACAGCTCAGACGGGCAAACTCGATTTTAAGAAAGTACAAAAGCGGAAAGACTGCCCTTGAACAAAAAATAATCGAAAATGAACAGTGGTGGAAACTGAGACATTGGAGATACATAAAGGGCGGCAATGAAAATGATTTTAAGACCACATCGGCATGGCTTTTCAACGTCATAATAAACAAACATGCCGACGGCATCGAAGCCTATCCCGAACCCTGTATCCTGCCCAGGGAAGAGGGCGACAAAAAAGAAGCCGAAAGGCTCTCCTGCATAATCCCCGCTGTTCTGGAACAAAACGGCTTTGAAGAGACATTTTCCGATGTGCTCTGGCAGAAGCTCAAGACCGGCACAGGTGTATACGGCGTTTTCTGGGACAGGAAAAAGCTCAACGGTCTGGGAGACATAAGCATAAAAAAGACTGACCTGCTCAATCTTTTCTGGGAGCCTGGCATAACGGATATCCAAAAGAGCAGGAACATATTCTGCGTGGAGCTTATGGATAACGATGTGCTGGAGGGCGTATATCCCGAGCTCAAGGGAAAACTCAAGGGCAGTGAGATGACCCTTGCCAGATACATATACGATGACACGGTGGATACCAGTGACAAAAGCATCGTCGTTGACTGGTATTACAGGAAATATTCCAACGGGAAAAGGGTGCTCCACTACTGCAAATATGTGGGCAACACCGTCATATATGCCACGGAAAACGACACCGAGGAACCGGTCGTTGGCATAAACCCCGACGGCTCACCGGTCTATGGCAGGAGCCGTGCCGAAAGAGGCTGGTACGACCATGGGGAATATCCCTTTGTATTTGACAGGCTTTTCCCTGCCGAGGGCACGCCCTGCGGCTTCGGATACATAGATGTATGCAAAAATACCCAGGAACAGATAGACAGGCTTTCCCAGGCGGTAGTGAAAAACGCCGTTATGTCGGCCTCACCGAGGTTTTTCCTCAGGGGAGACGGAAGTGTGAACGAGAAGGAATTCACCGACTGGACAAAACCCATAGTACACGTCAACGGAAACCTGGGAACAGACAGCATAAGGGCCATCGACACTCCAAGCATGGACGACCTTTGTATGACGGTGCTCAACTCCAAGATACAGGAGCTCAGGGAAACATCGGGAACAAATGAGGCGTCCACGGGAAAGGCTCCTTCGGGAGTGACCGCAGCTTCGGCCATAGCGGCACTCCAGGAAGCAGCAGGAAAGACTTCAAGGGCAGCTACCCTTTCGGCCTACAGAGCCTACAGCAGGGTCATATCCCAGGTAATAGAGCTCATAAGGCAGTTTTACGATATACCAAGACAGTTCAGGATAACGGGCAAAATGGGCGAGGATATATTTGAATCCTATGACAACAGCGGCATAAAGCCAAGGGCTGTCAGTGATATGGGCGTGGATATGGGGCTCACTTCTCCCATATTCGACATAAAAATATCAGCCCAGAGGAAAAACGCCTATTCAAAGGTACAGCAGAACGAACTGGCGCTGGAACTTTACAGAAGCGGATGTTTCAATCCATCCCTTGCGGACCAGGCTGTACTGCTCCTTGACACCATGGACTTTGACGGAAAGGACGCTCTTATTAGAAAAATAATGGAAAACAGCGGCATATCCAGGGACGCATCACTTTACAGACAGCTGGCCCTTACCCTCTCAAGGAGGTATGAACCCGAGGTATATGAAAGACTTATGGCCTCTGCTGATGGGGAGGGCACATCCCAAAATAAGGTGCCCAAGACATCTGGGGAGGAAATGACGGAGAGCCAGAGCGGTGAATCACAGGTAACGGCCAAGGCCAGGGAAAGGGCAGCCATGTCGGTGGTACCGGGCTAAAAGGAGGTTTATAAATGGAAAATATATTTAGTGGCGGAAAAACGGGAAGGTCATCAGTAAAGAACGCTCAGACAACAGGCAGTAAAGGCCGAATGGGAAGTACAGGGCCCGCTGGAAAAGCATCTGGCAGGATGGCCCCCGGAATGGAAAAAAACGAGTCAGCCAGAAGAAGGCTTATGGAAATACTTGATGAGGCTGAAAAGGCAAAGCAGGTATATCCTTCCTTTGATCTTGACAGGGAATTTGAGAATCCCGTGTTCAGAAGACTTTTATCAGCGGGAGTCCCGGTCATATCAGCTTATGAGCTCATCCACAGGGATGAGGTAAATTCCCTTCTTATCGAAAAGGCCGTAAGACAGGCGGAAAAGAGGATAGCTTCCGCCGTGAGCTCAGGAAACAGGGTGCCCGATGAAAACGGAAGCAGACCATCAGCGGCGGCTGTATCCACTGTGGACCCCAGGAACCTTACAAAAGAGGAAAGAAAGAGCATAAGGGAAAAGGTAAGACGAGGAGAAAGCGTATATTTTTGATCCCATGACTGACTAGGACAGGAAAGGAATGATTAGATGATTAAACTTAATTTACAGCACTTTGCCGACGCTGGAACACTTGTAAATACAACAGGAAACTACATCAATGCCTATGACGGCTCAAAGACAGAGTTTAGCGGGGATAACACTCTTACTCCCACCATGAAAACTTACTATGACACAGAGCTCCTTGAAAACGCCAGGGCAGAACTTGTACATACTCAGTTCGGAAAGAAACAGCCCCTTCCCTCCCACAGAGGAAAGACTGTTGAATGGAGAAAATGGAACACCCTTGCCGATGCGGCACAGCTCACAGAGGGCGTTATACCCACAGGCCAGAAACTTGGACAGTCAAGCATCACAGTACCCATCACACAGTATGGTACATATGTGACAGTATCAGACCAGCTGGAGCTCCATGCGGTGGATGATGTCATCCTTGGGGCGGCTGAGGAGCTTGGCGCATCCGCCGGAAGCACCATGGACAAGATCGCCAGAAACGTGCTCTGCCAGGGTACCAATGTCATCTATGCGGACAAGATCGGCGCCGATGGCACAGCCACAGAAGTAGCCAGCAGAGAGGAGCTTGACAAGACAGCCAAACTCACACCTGCCATGGTAAATAAAGCCGTGACATACCTCAAGAAGATGAAGGCGCCCAAGATCGACGGGAAATATATGGCCATCATCCATCCCTCCGTAGGCTATGACCTCCGCCAGAGCGATGAATGGAATGAGGCCCATAAATATGCATCACCCGAAGAGATCTACAATGGTGAGATAGGAGAGCTCCATGGAGTAAGATTCATAGAGACAACAGAGGCCAAGATCATCAACTCCACAGGAGGAGCCGTATACCTTTCATTATTCTTTGGAAAGGATGCCTATGGTGAGATAGACCCCGACGGCGGCGGTATGGAAATGATAATCAAGGATAAATCCGAGGCCGGCGGACCCCTCAATCAGTTCTCTACCCTTGGATATAAGTTCTCAACTGCATTCAAGATACTTTATGAGGACAGGATGGTCAGAGTGGAGAGCTGCTCAGATTATTCAGATGTGGATGAGGAAAACTAAAGGCCTGCAAATAAAGGATAAAATATCACGGACCGATAATGGACCGATAACAGATAGATAACGGACAGATATCATACAAATAACGGGAGGATAAGGGACTGACAGCTGGCAACTAACGGATAACTAACGAACCGACAGACTAAAAGATAAGGAGCCCCTTAAGGCCTATAACCATAGATATAAACGGATAAGGATATAAACGGACGATATGACGGTTCCCGGGGCATATCCCCGGGACATATAAAACGCAAGGGAGGACAAAGAAATGGCAAAAGCAAAGGGCGGAGTGACCGCCGGAACATCACAGCTTTGGAACGAAATGGTGGAAGTAAGGCTCCCCAAGGCGCCTAAAACGGAGCAGAACTTCCAGTTTGTCGGGGTAAACGGAAAGACATTCCAGGTACCCAGAGGAAAAAGCGTAAAGGTACCCAAACCCGTGGCGCAGGTACTGGCCAATGCCGAGGCAGCAAAGACAGCAGCTGAGGAATATGAGAACGGACTTGCGGGTGAATAAAGGCATAAAAGGCGCGTCAGCGCCTTTTGCTTTATGGGTCTGACAGTTGTTTCAGATCCGGTTTAATGGAAAGGAGGAGTTGATATGTTCATATCTGAAGCCATCGAGACGGCTGATAAATTAAAACCCAACGCATACACAAGGGAAGATAAGGTCAAATGGCTCTCGGACATAGATAAACAGATATTTCTGGAGATAATCGTGACCCACGTCCCTCCGGAGGAAACGGAAAGTCTGAGGATTGACTCATTCACTGGATACGGTCCGGAAACGGATATAGAAAAGACTGAGCTTCTGGCTCCGTCACCCTTTGACGAAATATATATCCATGGGCTGAAAAGACAGATCGACCTCCACAATGAGGAATATTCAAAATATAACAATGACTGCCTTCTCTTTAACAGTGCCTATACCAATTTTTATGACTGGTATAACCGCGAAAACACCCCAAAGGGTGAAGCGGCCTTTAAGCTGTAAGGAGGTGTGTCATGCTTTATCCTACACTTAATACGATAGAGACCGGAAGGGTGATGACGGAGAGGTTCGGAGGGTATGACCATAACGACAGGATATCCGAGAGCGAATTTTATTACACCAATAACCTGACAACGGACCTGTACCCTCTGGCGGCATCCAGAAAAAAGAGGGGCATCATATCAAAGCTGGATGCTCCATCGGGGCTGGCGGTGAAGGACAGTCTGGTATATGCCGACGGAAGCAGCCTTTACTACAATGGAAACAGGGTGGAGGGCATAACTCTTTCGACCCTGCCTGAAAACTGCCCCAAGAAATTTGTGGGCATGGGAGCCTATCTATGTATATTTCCTGACAATATATATTTGAATACCGCCGATATGACAGACTTTGGATATATGGAAAACAGCTACAAGGCACCCGATGGCACGAAGACCACCTACTGTCTGTGCGGAAGCGACGGCACCGCCTATGACACCATAACTGCTTCGGATACGGAGCCGGAAAGCCCGGCAAATGGGGATTACTGGGTGGATACATCCTCAAAGCCCCATATACTCAAGCAGTATTCATCATCCCTGGCCATGTGGGCCGAATGTGCCTCGGTGTATGTGAAAATAGAGGCGGCGGGCATAGGAACGGGATTTTCTGAGGGGGACGGAGTAAGGATAGACGGCTGTTCCTGCGATGATGCCGAACTTAACGAGCAGCTCAAAAATCTGAACGCCACCCTCACATTAAAGGCTGTAAGCGATAATTATATCGTTGTCACCGGCATTATAGATGAGACGGTGTCCGTGACAGCCTCGGGAGGAAACGGCATAAGCGTCGAGAGGAAAGTGCCTAAAATGGACTTTGTGACCGAATGCCAGAACAGGTTATGGGGCTGTTATTACGGCATAGAGGACGGCAGGACCGTAAATGAGATATTCTGCTGCAAGCTGGGAGACTTTAAAAACTGGGAGTGCTATGCCGGCATTTCCACAGACTCCTTCAGAGCTTCCTGCGGAACGGACGGAGTATGGACCGGGGCCGTCACATATCTGGGTTACCCATTTTTCTTTAAGGAAAACTATGTCCATAAGGTATATGTTTCATCCACAGGAGCCCATCAGTGTGTAAGCGCTTCGGTGGAAGGAGTGGAAAAGGGTTCGGCCCCGTCCATGACAGTGGTGGGGGATATGCTTTTTTATAAGGCGCCCTCAGGCATAAATGCCTTTGACGGCACCGGAGCCGTGAGCGTTTCCCAGGCACTGGGACAGGAAAGATATAATTCCGCCATAGGAGGAAGGCTCGGTAATAAGTACTATATTTCCATGAAAAACACCCAGGGAGAAAATAATATATTTGCCTATGATGTCCAGAAGGGCTTCTGGATGAGGGAGGACGACAGGGATATAAGATTTTTCGCCGATATGGGCGGAGAACTGTATTTCATCGATTCCGAAGGAAATTTAGGCACCATGGGCGGCAGCGAAGGAGTACCTGAGGATGACTTTGAGTGGGAAGCCCAAAGCGGTATGATAGGCTGCGACTACTATGGCAAAAAATATATATCCCGCCTTAACCTGAGGATGAGCCTGGAGAAAAACTGCCCCGCTGAGTTTTTCATACAGTATGATTCCAGCGGAAAATGGGAAAAAAGAGGAGTTGTAAAGGGTATGGGAAAGGGCTATACATTTACCCTGCCCATAGTTCCAAGAAGATGCGACCATTTGAGATTCAAAATAAAGGGCAATGGAGAGTTCAGGCTTTATTCCGTTACCCGCATCCTTGAGAAGGGAAGTGACGTTTGATGGCATTTTACCTTAATGTGCCGCCCATCATATCCAAGGGGAAGGACGGCCAGGAGGGCCTTGAGAGGCTCAGGAGCTATGTATATCAGACCGTTGAGACTTTGAACGCCGGAATGAAGGATTTTGGGGCAGAGGGCGTCCTTGAGGAGATAAACAGGGCCGTAAACAGCAGCGGCGAGGGCGAGACCAACAGCGCCCTTCTGGCATCCCACAATAATATACGCTCCCTCATAATAAAGACCGCGGACTTTGCCGTAAGCCACAGCGAGGAGTTCAAAAAACTTTTAAAAAGCGAGTACAGCGCCTCATCGGATTACGGTGAGATCATAGAAAAGCTGGAAAATGACATAACCGTCAATTCCGAGGGCATAAACCAGCTTTTCAGGTATACATCGGGCATACGTTCTGAATTCGGGGATTTTTCCACCACCAGTGAGCAGTATATAAAGACCGGCCTCCTTTATTATGATGATGCCGGGGCTCCGGTGTTTGGCGTGGGCGTGGGAAACCTGTCCACAAAGATAGACGTAAACGGCGAAACGGTGCTGGACAGGCAGAGCCTGCTGACCACCACATCAGCCGATGAACTGGCTTTTTGGAGCGCCGGCCAGAAGGTGGCATATATAAGCGCCGATAAGATGTACTTCCCCTCGGGAAGCCTTGTGGCCTATGAGGCGGACATCAGCGGAAAAATAAACGCCACATCAGGAAATATCGGCGGCTGTGTCATTGAAAACGGTGTGCTCAAGGTGACGGACGCCAACATCGAAAACATAGACGCCAGTAAAATAACAACGGGATTCATTTCCATAAGGAATATGAAATTCGATGGTGTAATGCAGATACTGGGCAGGGATTCCACCAGTGAGGAATATACCCAGAGGGGAGTTTTCGGCTATGAGACCGAAAGCTTTGAAAGCACCTATAAGGGGCTGTTACTGGAAAGCCAGAACGCTGAACAGTCGCTGTTTTTATCCGAGGGGAACACATGGCTTTATGACAGGTCGTCCTCAAGGATGAAGCTCATAAGGTTCCATAACAGGGCGCTGGACATCATATACGATGAGGATTATGATTACGATTCCTCAGGATATGCGAGCCAGATAAGCCTTAATGCCGGATATGCCGAGATAAGGGCCGATGACAGGGATACTGGGGATTATTCCTATATCGAGGTGGACCCGGATGATATATATTTCCGCATAAGGAACGGCGGCACCAGCAGAAGATGTTATCTCAGCGAGATAATGGACGCATGTAATCTTTAAGGAGTGATTTTATGAATAGACCAGCATCGATGGTCATAGCTGAATTTGAGGAAAATCTTGAAAACTGCATAAATAACAGCGCTCTCCCGCCCATACTCATCGAAATGGTGCTCCGCGGATACTATATGCAGATAAGGGAAATGGCTGATAAACAGAGAAAAAGCGAAAACGCCGCCTATGAGGAGAGCCTCTCTAAAGCGGAAAATGAACAAAACAGCGCTGACAAGACAAATAATGATGACAGCGGAGCACAGAAAAACAAAAATCAAAACGAAAGGAGAGAGTAAAAATGGCAAGTGATCTTATGAACGTAGGCGCCACCGGCAGATACTACAAGGTACAGCCAAACGGCAAGGCCGAAACGGGGCTTAGCGTCGGGGACAGGGTGGTCACAAACGGCGGTACATACCAGATACTTAAGGTCAATTCCGATGGAAGCTATCAGTCGGCCCTCTATGACGAGAATATAACCACAAAGAACTACACCGGTAAATACGCCAACGACTATGGCCCCTACTCCGGAGCCCAGTCCATCAGCAATGACACCAAAAAAGACCTTTCTGACGCCTATGATTATGACTACAGCTCATCGGTATCCAGAGACAAATACGATGAGGTGCTTTCCCAAAGGCCCGGAAGCTATGAAAGCTCCTACCGCAGGGAAATGGAAGATATACTGGACAAGCTGGAAAACAGGGAGGATTTTTCCTACAGCCTCAATGATGATATACTCTACAGACAGTACCGTGACAGTTATATGAACGCTGGAAAACTGGCCATGGAAGACGCTTCTGGACAGGCGGCGTCACTTACTGGGGGCTATGGGAATACCTATGCACAGTCGGTATCTTCGGCGGCCTATGAAAGATACCTCCAGCAGCTCAGCGACAGGATACCGGAGCTTTACCAGCTTTCCAGAGATGCCTATGACGCTGAGGGAGACGAGCTTTACAGGCTTTATTCCCTTTATTCAGCGGCGGACAGCGCGGACTATGAGAGATACAGAGACAGTGTGAGTGACTGGGAGAATGATAGGAACTATTATTACAGCGAGTATATGAATGAGCTGGCAAATGCCAGAGATGACTATTATGACAGGCTTTCAGTCCTTCAGGATGCCGCTGATATGGAAAGCAGCGACTACTGGAAAAACAAAGACCAGCAGAATTTTGAAGAACAGATGCAGTTTGACAGAGAGCAGTTTGAGGATGAGATGCAGTTCGACAGGGAACAGTTTGAGTATGAGAAGGCTTATAATGCGGCTAAGCTGGCATCATCAGCGGCCAAGTCTTCATCATCATCCAAAGGAAAGACAGTCACCGTATCCATATATGACAACGCTGTTGAAGCCTATGAAGACGGCGGAGAGGCGGAACTTAACATGTACGCCGAAAAGCTCAGGGGAAGCGGCTACAGCAGCGACGGCATAAACGATGTTCTGGCCTATGCAAGAAAATATGGAAAGAGCAGTTCTTCCCTTTCGTCTCTCTTTGGGCTTACTTCTGGAAAAAGCGGAAGTTCCAGCATACTCGGCGGATTCCTTTCGGGAAGATAAAGGGGGAGTGTAATTATGTTAAAGATAGATTCGGCTCTTCCAAGCCCCAGGATAGTTAACGGCATAATCGAATGGTATGCCTTTGACACATTCGAGCTGACCCTTAAGCTGGACCTTAAGGATGCAGACGGTGAAGCTGTGGCCCTCGGGGAAGGCGACAGCGTGAAGGTCACCATAAAGGACGACAGGGGAGAGTGTGTAAAGGAATTTGAGTTCACATCCATAACCGACAACAGCATAACCCTTGTATTCGATGAGGCTGTGAGCCAGGCCTTTCCCGCTGGACTGTATTTTTATGACATCGTGGCCGAGGGAGCCAGAAGGGTCACCATTGCCAGGGATAACCGTATAAAAGTAAGATGATGGTTTAGATGACAGAGTGTATATGAGAAATGTACAAGGATGGTGATGAGAATGGCTTCTGATACAAAGGCAAAAATAGATGCAGTTATAGAGGCGTCGGCCGCCGGTGTATTGTATGCTGGTATATCCGCGGAGATACCCTCAGAGCTCAAGGCTGAGATAGAGGGGGTCACCGGCAGGGGAGTAGACAGTGTGGTGCTTGAAAACGGCGAGATAGTCTTTATAATGACCGACGGAGACCGCATAAGCATAGGGGAGCTCCCCACACAGGAAATACCCATAGCTGGCGTAAACACCCTTGGGCTAATAAAGGTCGGGGACAGCCTTAAAATAGACGCCGAGGGCAGGCTTTCCGCTGATGTTGCCGAAAAAGCCGTCCAGGGGGACAGCAGACCTTTGAGCGGAGGAGCCGTATATGAACTGGTGGGGAATATAGAAACCGTGCTGGAAGATGTATAGAGCTTTTGTTTTTGGCTGACAAAAACATAAATACAGAAATTTATATAAACAGTGTGAAGGGAGGTCATCAAAGCAATATGAGCATAGCTGAACAGGCGGCAAGGATAACATCGCTCAGGGATGAGCTCAGGGCAGTGCTTATGGAGATGGGCCTTGCCGAAGAAGGATACAAACTGGAACAGTGTGTCGGGGCAGTGGCGGATATTCCTAAAATACCCGTATCTGATACGGTCCTTGACACCGTGAATACTCAAAAGGCCATAGAGGCTGGCTACCATTCTCCAGGGGGAACGGTGAGCATAGCCACGGAGGAAAAGACCGCCACCCAAAACGGCAGGGTGACACCATCTGAGGGGAAGGTGCTTTCAGCGGTGGTGGTAGATGTGGATACCCAGCCGGTTTTACAGGAAAAGACGGCTCAGCCCTCAAAGGAGATACAGGAGATAACAGCCGATAATGGATTTGACGGCCTTTCAAAGGTCATAATCCAGGCCATAGCTGATATATATGCCGATGTGTCCGGGGTCAGCGTCCTGGCGGAGGACGTGCTGGAGGGAAAGACCTTTGTGGCACAAAACGGCCAAAGCGTAGGAGGCACCATGAAAAATATGGCTGATTCTGAAATACTCATAGACGGGCTCGTGAGTGAAAATATGCCCATACCGGCGGGATTTTACAATGGACTGGGTTTTGCTAAAATAACTTCCACCATAGAAAATGAACTTGCCGGGATATAGGAGATGATATTTTGACCTGTGAATACTGCCACACTCTTCCCCATAGGAGCGGATGTCCCGCTGAGGATGAAAACATTAAAATATGCTCCTTCTGTGGAAGAGAAATATATGACGGAGATTTTTACATTGAGGCCGATGGGGAATATTATCACAGCGGATGCGGATATTTTGGGGATGAAACTGACCGTTATCAAATATAAAAGAGGTTTACAGCCTTTTTAGGCGGGTGCCGGTGTTTACGGCACCCTTTTTTAATTGGGATGGGATTTGTCTTAGCTTTTTCTGTGTCGTTGGAGGATTTTCTTACTCTGTTCTTTGGCAGTCCGTGGGAGAAATGCATGGAGCAGGGGCTTGAGGCTGCCTTCAGATAAAAACCATTCGTTGGTTTTATCAGGCTCATGACAGCCGTAAGCTGGCATTTTTTGAAAAGGATATAAAAATCTCCCGAAGGGAAAGTCAGGTAAGCCGTGGGATACTGGACTTAAAACCTCCGGGAGATCAGGGGGATCAAAATTTATATATTAAAGATAATATCTGTCTATGGACGCAGTGCAGTCCGTACGGCTGACGGCATCCCTCACATAAAGCACCCTTCTGGGGGATACTGACAGCTCATCTATGCCCATGGCCATGAATATTTCCAAAAGACGGCTGTCCGCTGCGGCTTCTCCGCATATGCCTATCCACTTTCCTCTTTTGTGGATATTATCCGCCGCCAGCTTTATGAGCCTTAATACGGCCCTGCTGTCGGGCCTGTAAAGGTCAGAAAGGGCGGGGTTCTGTCTGTCGGCTGCCATGGTATACTGGGTCAGGTCATTGGTGCCCACACTGAAAAAGTCCGATGCTTCAGCCAGCTCATCACTTATGAGGGCTGCTGATGGGGTCTCTATCATTATGCCTATGGGTATGTCCTTAAAGGGGATATTTTCAGCCATAAGCTCCAGTTTGACTTCCTCAGCCATTGCTCTGGCGCTGTCCAGCTCTCCCCTGGTAGTTATCATGGGCAGCATTATATATATGTTGCCCTTTACCGAAGCCCGGTATATGGCCCTGAGCTGGGTCCTGAACATATCCGGCCTTTTCAGACACAGCCTAATGGCACGAAGTCCTAAAGCCGGGTTTTCTTCCTCGCCCAGGTTTATGCAGGGGGCTTTTTTGTCCGCCCCTATGTCCAGCGTCCTTATTATGACCGGACGGCTGCCCATTTTTTCCGCTATGGAGGAATACTGGGTATATAATTCTTCCTCCGTGGGAAGGGTGCGCCTGTCCATATACATAAACTCGCTCCTGAAAAGACCTATGCCCTCGGCGTCATTGTTTAACACCGCCTCTATGTCAGAGGGAGTAGTTATATTCGCAAAAAGCATTATCTTCCTGCCATCCTTTGTCACGGTATCCTGTCCGATAAGGGCCGAAAGTTTCAAGTCGTTTTCCTTCTGGAGCTTTATTTGTTCCTCTGCTTCCCTGAGGGTGGCCTCGTCGGGGTCGATATATACCGTTCCCGTATTTCCATCGGCATACATGACCCTGCCGTCGCATATGGCTGATTGAAGCTCCACTCCTACTATGGCCGGTATGCCCATGGGCCTGGCCAGTATGGATGTATGGGATGTGGAGGAACCAAGCTTCGTTACAAAGGCCAGTACGCTGTCCCTGTCAAAGGATGCTGTCTCCCCGGGGGACAGGTCCTCGGCAGCTATGATGAATTTTTCACCCTTTGGAAGACTGAGCTTTTTTCCAGCCAGAGCGTTGAGCAGGCTTGAAGTTATGTCCTTTACATCGGCGGCCCTCTCCCTCATATATTCCGAAGGCGAAAGGCTGAGCATCTCCGCCAGTCTGTCACCGGCGAGCTTCACGGCGTATTCGGCATTGACACATTCTTTTTCTATCATTTTTTCAGCCTCACCGATAAAATCCGGGTCAGTCAGCATTATGCTGTGGGTCTCAAATATCATGGAGCTTTCCTCACCGGCATCCCTCTGGGTCTTTTCCCTGAGTTCCTCCAGGTCATTAAGACAGGTGTCCACTGCGGATGAAAGCCTCTTGAGTTCTCCGGGTATATCGTTTATGTTCCGCTTTATGATGTCCTTTTTAGCCTTTTCCATATAAAAGACCCTGCCTATGGCTATGCCGGGACTTACTCCGCTGCCCTTGAGTTTCATCATATACATTCCTCCCCGCTCAAAGCTTTTCGCTGATAAGTCTGTGAATGTTTTCCTCTGCTTCTGCCTCGTCCCTTCCGGATATGGATACGGTGATCTCGTCTCCGTTTTTCGCCCCTAAGGACATTATGGAAAATATTTTTTTGGCATCGGCTGTTTTGCCGTTTACGGTGATCGTTATATCAGAACTGTATTTTGCCGCTTCTTTTACTATAAAACCCGCCGGACGGGCATGTATTCCCGCAGGATCGCTTATTTTGTATGAAAACTGCTTCATTGTTTTTCCCTCCGATGTATTGTTTTTGTTGTGTCATGAATTTTCACTTATTACACTGCCCCAAATATTATTTTTTATGCGGATAAGAAAACAGTAAGCTGATTTTTTAAGCGTTTTTAAATATAAAAAGAGGAGGCAACTTTCATTTGAAAAGTGCCTCCCTGAAAAGGAAATCCTATATATTTAATTATTTAAGAAAATCCATGGCGTCTGAAGGAATATATGTTACTCCATCAACAAGTACTACATTTGCTGAAAGCTTATGAGCCTGGTCGCCGTCAACTACTACTGTGTCGCTGTCGATAGCGATCTCAGCCTTAACATTGCCCTTTGTAACAACGATGGGTGCATCGTTAGCTGTCCACTCGATTGTGTATCCCATTGCCTCAAGTGTTGCTCTTAAAGGAAGGTTTGTGATCTCAGCCTTTTCTGTTGTTTCAGTAGTTTCTGTTGTCTTTGTTTCTGTTGTATCTGTGGGAGCAGCTGTTTCCTCAGCGTTGTCAAGGATTATTACAAAGCTGGGTGTTGTCTGAGCGGGGATGCTCTTTGTTGCTGTTGTGTAAACAACTACAGCCTTATGTCCCTTAACATCATCAGCTGTAAGTACCTGTTTTGTTCCTCTTACGTCAAGTACCTGAACTTTATCATCCATTGTAAGCTTAAGTGTCTTTCCTGTAAGCTCATCATCGAATTTGTCAACAGCTGTGAATACGGGTGTCTCACCGTTTACAACGATGGCAACAGCGCCTGATGTCTGGGGAGGAATGCTCATTGTCATGGGTGCAAGATCATCCATAACGATTGTTACTTCCATACCCTCTGCAAGATCTTTAACGCTCTTTACAGCACCGTCAGCAATTACCATGCAGTCAGCTGTCTCATTAAAGATGATCTCGCCTTTTTCCTCGTTCTGGAAAGTGATCCTTACTGAACCGTCTTCATTTGCAGCAACAGCTGTGATCTTTCCTGTAAGAGCTGTGTATCCAATTGTTTCTTCAGCGGGAGCTGCAGCAGTTGTTTCAGCTGCGGGAGTTTCTGTTTTAGCTTCTTCTGTTTTAGCTTCTTCTGTTTTAGTTTCCTCAGTCTTAGCTTCCTCAGTTTTAGCATCTTCTTTTTTTGTTTCATCAGCAGTTACTGTCTGCTGCTTTCCATTAGATACTACTACCTGGGCAGCCATAGCGGGAACCGCTGACGCAGCCATTGTTACAGCCGATACAGCTGCGGCTGTGTATTTTAAATACCTTTTCATAATATAAAACATCCTTTCGTTTTCAAAAATACTGTCTGCTGGTCTCGGGTATTTCGAAACCGTAACTGTATAATAGCACAAAATTTTAAAATTGTCTCGAATGTTAAATTTTTTTAAGAATTTCAAAAGAGTGTTGTAAAACACAAGGAAAACTATTTTAGGAAAACCGTATACTGGATATAAAATATCAAAAGCTCTTGATTTTTGCCCTGGTTGCTAGTATAATAGATATGCTTTTACGGGGTGTGGCTCAGTTTGGTAAAGCGCTGCGTTCGGGACGCAGAGACCGCAGGTTCAAATCCTGTCACCCCGATTTATTGGAGCGGTATTTTTATACCGCTCTTTTTTTATGCAGTTATATAGTTTTTAGGCTGTATATACTGAGTGTGCCGGATAATGCAGTTCTGCCAAAAAGGCATGTCCCAAAAAAGTACAAGTTTTTTTAAATCAGACAGGAAACATCAGCCAGGCGTATTAATATTATGAAATGGGTGGTATGAAGCGGCGCAGACAGCATAAAACGATCAATATACTGTTTCCCTGGCTCTGCCGGGGCCATACCATTGGCACCAAGAGCATAAAGCGGAAAACAAAATATCCGCAGTAACACTCTGCATACGCCGGCAGGCAGAAGATGATAAATATGCTTTAAGGCATACAGCCTTTCAGGAAACATAAAAGCATCAGCAAAAGCCGGATGCCACGCTTTGTATTTCACTCTGACACCTATATATTTTTTTATTTTTCAGGAGGTTTTTAACTATGGCAGACATCAAACAGGATCTGCTCAGCCTGCAGTACAGCCCGGACTTTTCTTTACAGGGAATCCAGGAAGTGAATATGGACCTGGAGCTTCCCCCTGCTCCGGAGACACCAGCCACAGTCTATGGTGTCGTAAGCGACGGAACGACGCCCATACCCAACGCCACTGTCAAACTTTTTGACAGCACAGGAATGCCCTATAAGCATGCCATCACCGATGAGACAGGCGCTTATACACTTTCTGATGTTCCCGCAGGAACATACAGTCTGGCCGCTGTAGCTGACGGTTACCGTCTCAGTGACGCTGCGGGCGTAACACTTACAAATGGAATAGATATGCAGATGAACCTGGTATGTGTTCAGGATACTACACTTTCACTGGGAGCCATTGCCGGTGTGCTTACGGTAAATAACCAGCTTGGTGTACCCGTACCCCTTGGCGGAGGAAAGATCACATTAAAAGACGCCTTAGGAACGACCATAGCTACGACATATACGGCAGCAGACGGTGAGTTCACGTTCTATGATCTGGCCGACGGAGTATATACACTGGTTTCATCGGCTGACGGCTACATGCCCTCATCCAGCATGACAGCTATCGTATCCAACGGCTCACTTACTAACCTCACATTTTCCATGGTAGCTGACCTCAGGACATATAACGGCACTGTCAGCGGTATAATAAGCAATACAGCCGGCCAGGCGGTGGCTGGATGTTTTGTAGGCCTCTACCAGGTCACCCATATAGGAGATGTGACACAGGAAAAGCTTGTTGCTGTAACAAAAACCAATGCCGCAGGCAAATACCTCTTTGGAAATGTCAGCGGCGGCAGCTACAAGATAAAAGCCAAACTTTAAAAAAGAATACAGCCACAGGGATGTTTATTTCCAGGACCGCGGCTGAAAACAGGGTTAAGGCAGAAAGCCCTGCGGCCAGACAAACCGCTGGACCTGACAGGACCGCTTCCGGGAGATGTTATTCCTGCAGTATAAGAAAAATATGTCTGTTTATGCTCCTGCTTGGCATGGGCAGGGCGGGCATGTTCAATTAAAAACTTACGGCGCCGGATGTAGTCTATTATGGGACTCAGATGGCGTCTGAAGGAGAGCCCCGGCTTCAGCCGGGGCTTTTTGTGCTGCTGAAAAAACGTAAATGACCAGTAAGCGGCACAGCAGACAGCATAGTAAAGAATATACTTTAAAGGAAAATATACGGCCGGTGATGGAAAGTAAAAAGAAAAACCGATGAGCAAAAAATGATGGGAGCATGAAAAATATGCTCATCTGCTGACCTTAGTATTAGCGCATATAAGCCGGAAAGCCCCTCCATGGGCAGGCAACCCTTATGACAGGACAACATAAAAAGGCCCGCCGCATAAGCCGGCGGGCTAATATAATTATAAATCGTTCCCATTCAGGCACCTGTTTGGAGGACTTGGCGCCTGCTATATCCATCAGTTGTCCGGGTCATATATAAGATATATGTATTCTCACGGCTTTATCTTAAATTCATATCATATTTATTAATACTGCCCTTATGCTTACGGCTCAACGGCATAAGTTTGGGGGCCGTATCATCTGAGTACCTCGCCAATGGAGGCAATGAGGGGCTCAGATGTATCAAAGGAACAGAAAAGAGCTTCGTTTTTAAGGGCGAACTCCTTCATTTCCGTTCTGAAAGCCCTGAGGGCTTTATCGTATCTGTTTAACATCTCGGGAGTCATTTCAAGTTCCCTTACGCTTTTGGTCTCACTGTCTATGAGCCTGATGTTTCCCTTTTCGTCGGGAGAGACCTCGCTTTTATCAAGTATCTGTATCATTCCTACGGACTGCTTTTTGCTCCTCAAGAGCTTAACCGCGGAGTCATAGCCGTCATCGGAGAAAAAGTCAGAAATAATAAGGGATGTGCCTTCGCCAAGTCTTTCTCCTCCAAGGGCGGAAATGGACTTGTTAAGGGATGTCTTTGATGGCGTTTCCGGTATGCCCTCAAGAAAGGCTACTGCCTTTGGAAATGACTGCTTGGATGTAAGGGCAGTGCATCTATAGGTATTGTCCGAATCTATTACGAATATGTTCACCATATCTGAGTTATTCAGCGCTATATAGGCCATGGAAGCGGAAAATGCCGCGGCATAGTCCCATTTATCGCTGTAATGTCTCATGGATGTGCTGCTGTCAAGGATTATGTTAAGGACTGCCTGCCTTTCCTCATTGAAAAGTTTGGTGTAAAGCCTTCCGAATCTGGCATAGCCGTTCCAGTCCACACGGCGCAGGTCGTCGCCCTGGGCATATTCCCTGAAATCTGAAAACTCCAGAGAGGAACCCTTGGCCGAGGATTTCCTGGCTCCGGCGGAATTGGATGAAAGCCTTCTTTTAACGGCTATATCCAGTGTATCCAGCCTGATGAGATGTTCATTTGTAAGCAGGTCTCTTATCATTTTCAGATCTCCTCTTTCAGAAGTTCGTCTATTATATCCTCGACCTTTACTCCGTCGGAAAGAGCCTCGAAATTAAGGAATATCCTGTGTCGGAGCACATCATAGGCCACATCTTTTATATCTTCATAAGCTACGTTGTATCTTCCCTTGGAAAGGGCGTTTATCCTGGCTGTCCTTATTATGGCCTGGGCGCCTCGGGGGCTTGAGCCGTAGCGCACATATTTTTTGACAGCTTCGGGAGAGGCATCCAGTTCAGGATGGCTCTTTATTATTATATCCATGGCATACTGGGCAACGGCGTCGGCAATGGGCACTTCCAGGGAAATGTCACGCATCTCCTTTATTTTGCCCGCGTCAAAAAGTTTCTCAGCCTGGGCTGTCCTTTTGCCCGTGGTTATGCTTACTATGTCAAGGAGTTCCTCCTTTGAGGGGAATTTCACATCCAGCTTGAATATGAAACGGTCCAGCTGCGCCTCAGGAAGGGGATATGTTCCCTCAAGTTCCAGGGGGTTCTGGGTGGCAAGGACAAAGAAGGGATCAGGCAGGGGATATGTGGTGTTTCCCGCTGTGACTGTCTTTTCCTGCATGGCCTCAAGAAGGGCGGAATGGGTCTTTGGAGTTGCCCTGTTTATCTCGTCGGCAAGGACGATATTGGCAAATACGGGACCCTTTTTAAAGGATACCTGTCCGCTTTCGGCATCCATCATATTCGTTCCGGTAACGTCGGCGGGCATAAGGTCTGGGGTAAACTGTATCCTGGAAAAGCTCAGATCCATGACACGGGCCACCGTCTTTACCAGCTGTGTCTTTCCTGTTCCGGGCAGACCTTCCAGCAGTACGTTTCCGTCAGCTATCATTGAAATTATTATTTTATGTATAACATCTTTCTGTCCGATGATATCCTTGGAGATCTCATCTTCTATACGTTTGAAATCATCGGCAAAAGCTTTTATATTCTGTTCATCAGCCATAACTAGATCCTCCTGTAATTAATTTACTTTAAGTATAAATGCCATCGGCCGCGGAGGTCAATCGGATTAAGATTTATTTAAGAAAAAGGCAAGCAAACTATAGTAAAAGGGGTATCTATGTGTTAGAATGGTCCCAAAGGGGTATAGAAAAAGGGGGAGAGATCCTTGAGAAAATATAAGCTCGACAGAAAGTATATGAAAATAGCTGTCTACAGTTTTGCGGTACTTGCGGCCTGTATACTGCTTATGCGTTTTCTGGATAATATAGGGGTATTTTTCGGCTCATTGGGCGGATTCATAGACAAAATAACCGATATCCTCATAACCTTCATATACGGATTTTTTATCGCGTTTTTCTTTACGCCTCTGGTGAACTTCCTGGAAAAGTTCATCGGCAGACATTCAGCAAAACTCTCAGCAAGGCCTAAGACCCTGAGAAATCTGACCATACTCATAACCTATACTATTTTTATAGGCTGTTTTATTTGGCTGCTCATATATATGATCCCAACGGTGATACAAAGTTTCAACGCCCTTGTCATATCCCTGCCTGAAAATATGGCGTCTCTTATGGAAAGGCTTCCTGATATGCTCTCAGGCTTTGACGACGGCACCAGGGAGACAATCATAAACGTGGCTAACCGTGTTGCCAAGCCCATACAGGAACAGCTGAATAATCTCCCCGGATACATAGAAGAAAATTTCAACGGTGAAAACATAAAAGAATTTGTAAGCAATACGGTAAATGTGGCCACTGCCATAATCAATTTTGTGATAGGAATAATCATAAGTTTCTATATGCTCTCCACCAAGGAGGAAATAGCGGCGGAATGTAAAAAATTCTGCTACGCCACATTCGAGGAAGGCAGAGCCGAAAGATTCATACAGAATATGCAGAGGGTAAATGTTATTTTCCAGAACTTCGTCCTTGGAAAGCTCCTTGACGCCATAGCCCTTGGCGTAATATGCTTTGTGGGCATGGTGATACTTAGGATACCATACGCTCTTGTAATAAGCGTCGTTATCGGTATATCAAATATGATACCCTATGTCGGACCTTTCATCGGAACGGTGCCGGCGGTATTCATTGTGCTTCTGGTGGACCCCATCAAGGCGCTGTGGCTTCTCATATACATAATCGCCATACAGCAGGTGGATAATTATATTATATGTCCCAGGCTCCTTGGCGACCCTACGGGACTTACTCCCCTTCAGGTGCTCTTCGCCATTGCCGTTGGAGCGTATTTTGGCGGAGCCTTCGGTATGTTCTTAGGCGTTCCCGTAGTGGCATCCATAAAGCTCTTCCTTTCCGAGGCTGTAAACCGCCGTTACAGGGAAAAATATCCCCATGGCTCACCGGGCCTTGCGGTGGAGGATGACGATGATCTGTGGGATAACGATGATGATGACTTCGTGGAGGACATCCCAGACGACTGATATTGATATTTAAGCATACTTAGGCTTTTGATGCGGGGTGTGGTATTTGACTCAGACAGCTAAGACATATTTGTTTTTCATAATATATATTATCTTTAATTTCATAAGCGGCATAGCGGTGGTATCTCTCCTTAAGGATGGAAGCAACACCATGCTGGCCTCGGCCATATGGCAGATAGTGTTTTTTGTGCCGGTTTTGTTCATCGGTGTGAAATTATTCGGAAACAGGGCCGCTGAGACCCTGTCTTTAAATAAAACAAGCCTGGCAGATATTGTGCTGGCGGTGCTCCTGGCCATTGTCATATCTCCTATAGCCAATCTTCTCTCAGCATTTATGAGCCTGTTTTTCCCCAATGCGGCGGCAGGGACGCTGGATACTTCCATGGGATATTCCTTTGGGCTCAGTGTTTTGACCCTCTGTGTCATACCGGCGGTTTTTGAGGAGCTGGTATTCAGGGGAGTGGTATTTTCCGGACTTAAAAATATGAGACTGTCAAAGGCCTGTGTCATGGGAGGGCTCATATTCGCCCTGGCGCATTTCAGCCTCCAGTCCATATTATATACGTTTTTTATCGGAACTCTTTTCTGCTATGTGGTATATAGGACTAAGTCGGTCATACCCGGAATGGCGGCGCATTTTACACTGAACTTTTCACAGGTCATGCTCTATAGAGCTGCTGCGGCCATTGATTCGGCTGTAAATACATCCGTAACTGAGGCTGAGATGGTGAGCATTATTTTCAGATATGTGGCCATGTCCATATTTTCTCTGCCCATAGCGGCGGGTATAATCTTCCTTATGGGAAGGAAATACGGCAGGGGAAAACCTCTCTACGCACTGGTAAGAAAAATAGGATTTGTCATCGAGGGCGAAGAGGCCTTTGATTACAGCCCCCAGAAACAGTTCGAGGACAAAGCCATGGATCTCAGGCTGATACTGATACTGGTAGTATATGCGGGATCTGTTTTGTATCAATATTTTTAATATCCTATTGATATTTTTTGAGGATCTGATATTATATATTTAATACAAAAAGGCAATGATGTATAACATCATTGTCTTTTGTGCTGTATAAGAACAAAAAACATAAAACTGATTTTAAAACTGATTTTTTTGCTGTTGTTTTAAAAACGACAAAATGGGAATATATGTATAACTACGGAGGAATATTATGGCGAAATTTGAATTAACATGCTGCTCCACAGCCGATATGTCAAGGGAATATTTTGAAAAGAGGAAAATACCATTCATTTGTTTTCATTTCAACATGGATGGGAAGGAATACCCCGATGATATGGGACTTTCCATGCCCATAGATGAGTTTTATGACCGTATAGCCGCAGGGGCACAGCCCACCACATCCCAGGTAAGCACAGGAGAATATATAGATATGTTCACGCCCATGCTCAAGGAGGGAAAGGACATCGTCCATCTTACCCTTTCATCGGGAATTTCCGGAACATACTCATCATGTATCGCCGCTGCCGGCATACTCAGGGAGGAATTCCCTGAAAGAAAACTCATAATAATAGATACCCTGGCGGCATCATCTGGATATGGACTTCTTGTGGATTTTGCAGCTGATCTCCGCGATAAGGACATGGAGGCGGAAGAGGCCGCAAAGAAGATAGAGGAAGTGAAACTCAGGCTCAACCACTGGGTATTTTCCACTGACCTTACATCCTATTACAGAGGCGGAAGGATATCCAAGACATCGGCGGTAGTAGGAAACCTGCTTAATATATGCCCCATAATAAATGTGAACGCCGAAGGCAAACTTGTGGTAGTGGGCAAGTGCAGGGGAAAGAGAAAGGCCATTGACGAGATGGTAAAGAGGATGAGTGAACTGGCCGAAAACAGGACCCAGTACAGCGGAAAATGTTTCATATCCAATTCTGCCTGCAGGGAAGACGCTGAAAAGACGGCGGAAGCCATTGAAAAGACTTTTCCTAATCTTGATGGAAAGGTACTCATAAATGATATAGGAACGGTCATCGGTTCCCATACGGGCCCCGGAACTGTAGCTGTATTTTTCTGGGGAGACGAGAGGAAAAACTAAAGAGAGAGGTCCAAAGGACGGATAAAGGACCGAAACCATAGAGAGCATAAAGAACAAAGAGTATAAAAGTTTAAAAAAGGATAAAAGGACAAAATAAAAACCGGATCGAAAGATCCGGTTTGATTTTTATGTTAGTATGTTATTTTTTAGCTATTTTTTCAGCTTCTTTTTTAGGATCAGCCTTGGTAAAGAGAGAAGCTCTTTCTCTTAAGGACTTTTTCTTTTTATCAGCCAGGTTAACGCCTACGACATTTACAAGGAAGAGTCCGCTGAGCTCAACTTTTATGGTCTTTTTAGGAACGATTATATCATAAACGTTCTTTTCAGTTATAAGTGTAACGATCTGGGGACCGACCTTAGCTCTGACCATGCACATCTTACGTCTTTTAACAGAGCCGGTGAACTGTTCATATACCTGTCTGTTGAAATCGTTTTCCGTAGGTTTAGCATATTTTTTGTCTATGACATATATTGAGGCGACCTGTTTATTGGCGTTTATGAAATCCTGGGCCTCAATGGATCTTTTATAGTTTCTGCTGCTTAATTTGTAGATGGCAAATATTGCTATGACCAGCACCACTGCCACGATGATAAATATATCGCTTGCGCTCACTTTAAATTCACTCCTCCGGTCTGCTATGTCCCTTAAAACGGGTACATTATATTGTAACACTTATTTACTGTTTAGGAAATAGGTATTTTCAAACTAAATTAAAAAATTTTTAATGAATATTTTTACCAATCCTTACGGAAATATAGTATAATATATTCTCGAGCAATTTGCAACATTATAAAAAAAGGAGGTTCCATATGTCGATACAGAATATTATAGGGGTCATAATACTTGTGCTTCTGTTTGCCAACGTGGTGCTTGCGGGCCTCACGGTATTTTTTGAGCACAGAAATCCGGCCAGTACCTGGGCATGGCTTATGGTCATACTTTTTGTACCGATAATCGGATTCTTCTGTTATTTGATATTCGGACGTGAAGCCAAGAAGGAAGAAATGTTCAGGAGCAAGGCTGAAAATGACTTTGAGACCTATTACGGCTACATGTGCGAGATGGACAAATACAGCATGATGATAAGCGCCCAGAGAAAGGCCATCGAAGGCAGGATAGACATCATCAACAGCAAGCATCTGGATGACCTGGCATATCTTCATATAAATTCCGGAAGCTGCATAACCTATTCCAATACGGTCAAATCGTATTTCGACGGGGAAAGCAAGTTCCATGACCTCATAGAGGACATAAGAGGGGCAAAGGACTTCATCCACATGGAGTACTATATATTAAGGTCCGATGACCTGGGAAGAAGGATAGTGGCCGAACTGGCGAAAAAGGCAGCTGAAGGAGTAGAAGTAAGGCTGCTTTATGATGGTATGGGAAACAGGATGCTTGGAAGATGGTTTTTCAAAGATCTCATTTCAGCAGGAGGAAAGGTAGCAAAATTCCTTCCGCCTCTCATAACCAGGCTCAACTACCGCGACCACAGGAAAATAGCTGTGATCGATGGAAAGATAGGATACATCGGAGGACTTAACATAGGTGATGAATACCTGGGAACGGTAAAGAGATACGGCGACTGGCGTGACACCCACATAAGGATCGAGGGAGATGCCGTTGACCAGCTCCAGCTGAGATTCACCATGGACTGGAATTTCGTATGTGATAATGAGATCGAGCTTTCAGACAAATATTTCCCGGAAAATAAAAATAATAAGGGAAATGTTAAGATGCAGATAGTATCCAGCGGTCCTGACACCATCCAGCAGAACATAAGGAACGGCTACTTTAAGATGATGAACGAAGCGGAGAAGAACATATATGTGACAACTCCCTATTTCGTTCCCGATGACGGCATATTTTCAGCCCTTAAGGTAGCGGCGCTCTCGGGCATAGACGTAAGGATAATAATACCGGCAAACCCGGATCATCCCTTTGTATACTGGGCCAGCATGTCCTATCTTGGAGAGCTTTTGAGGGTAGGAGTAAAATGCTATCAGTATAATAAAGGTTTTGTCCACAGCAAGACAGTATATGTGGACGGATTCGTCACATCGGTAGGAACGGCGAATATGGACATAAGAAGTTTTGATCTTAATTTTGAGACTAACGCATTTATATATGACAAAGAAGTGACAGCACAGCATGAGGCGCAGTTTATGGAGGACATCAAAAACTCCACAGAGATAACCCTTGACTGGTATGATAAAAGATCTGGCTGGTTCAGGGTAAAGGAGGCCATATCAAGGCTCATATCGCCCATGCTCTGATGAGACGGAGGGGTATACAGATGGAAAGACCATATATATGGAAAGTTAAGGTAAGTTCTTTTGATACGGATATGAATGCGGCCTTAAGCCCGCAGAACATGGTAAAGTACCTTATGGAAACGGCCATAGAGCATACGGAGGACGCCGGATATCCGGTGGAGAGGCTTTTGGAGATGCGCAGGGGCTGGGTAGTTCTCAACTGGGTGATAAAGGTAAAAAAATATCCTGAATTCAGGGACAGACTTGAGATAAGTACATGGGCAAAATATGGCAGCACCCTTCAGGCCACCAGATATTTCAGGGTGGAATGCAATGGAGAGGAGATAGCCAGTGCCGCCTCCAGATGGGCATTCCTTGACCTGGATAAAAGACATCCCGTAAGATTTTCCGAGGAAATGGAGGATGCCTACTGCTGTGACATTCCTGCGCCCTTTGACGCGGGAAGATATGTGCTCCCGGCGGAGAAGGAGGAATTTCTGGCATCTGAGAAGACCATCACCGTAAGAAGGAGCGAGACCGACACCAACGGACATACAAATAATACCAAATATGTGGAATGGGCCGTTGATGAGGTGCCCGATAATATATATTCCGGCTATATGC
Source organism: Clostridiales bacterium (assembly GCA_019423725.1). Lineage (GTDB taxonomy): Bacteria > Bacillota > Clostridia > Lachnospirales > Anaerotignaceae > Metalachnospira. The sequence goes on along the minus strand of JAHZAW010000044.1, from coordinate 29,085 downwards.
CCGCGGAGATAAGGGTGCTCTATAGAAAAGAGTGCCGTGCTGGAGACAGGGTTGACGTAAAGACATATATAAGATATACTTCTGAAGATGAAGCGGAAATAATAACGACTATCGCTGATATAAATGGAGCGGTTTTGTGTAAGACAGCCGTTCTGTGGCAAAAAAAATAAGACTGGAGGTATTTAATGAGTTGCTGCGCACTTGAAAAGAAAGCCCTGCTCACAGGTTTCAGGGATTTCGAGCTTAAGGATAAAAAACTGATAGAGAGTTATACAAAAACATGGAATCTGGATTGTTCTGATCTTTCATTTGCGAACCTGTTCATATGGGGAGCGGATGGTAAGATGCAGTTCACCATATCCGATGATGTATTATATATAAAACTTAATTTTAAGAGTTTTCCTGAATTTTTCTGGCCTCCCATACCTAAAAAGGGATCAGAATATAATTATAAGGAACTCATATGCAGAGCCTTTGACTATTTGGAGAACGAGGGAAAGGAACCCATAATAAGGAATATATGGGAGCCGTTCAAGGAAATGTTTGAAAAGGCGTGTCCTTCCCTTGATATAGAGCCTGCCGAAATATCATGGGACTATGTATATTCCAGGGAGAAACTTGCCACCCTTAAGGGAAAGAAACTCCACGGCAAGAGGAACCATATAAACAAATTCATGCAGGAGCATCCTGATTTTGAATATAAGAGACTGGACCCTTCCATGTATGATGAATGTATAGAGGTATATGACGAGTGGAAGGAAGGCAAAGGCCTTTCTGAGACAGAGTTTGCCAATGAGAGAAGATCAGTGGTGCTTGCCATAAGGAATATGGAAGCGCTTGGCCTTACGGGCGGAGTAATAAAACTTGACGGAAGGATAAAGGCCTTCACCATAGGCGAGAGATTAAGGGATGACATGCAGCTTATCCATATCGAAAAGGCTGATGGTGACATAAACGGACTTTTCACCATGATAAACCAGCAGTATGTCCTCAATGAATGTAAAGATGTGGAATACATCAACAGGGAAGAGGATATGGGTATCGAAGGCATGAGAAAGGCAAAGAGAAGCTATTATCCTGACTATATGGTGAAAAAATATTTTGCCGCCAAGGGAAGACTCACAAAAGAGGAACTTTCACTGGAGTAAAAAATAAATAAAAAATTTCCTGCTGTGCCATTTATGGCACAGTATTTTTTTATACAGCCTGTTAAAAATAATAAAGCAGTTCAGTTTTGAGGAGGTTATGAAAATGGGATTCAAATATATACTGGCTGTTTTTATTATGACGGCATTTTTCGTAACTGGCTGTTCATCAGGAGCAGACAATTCCGGAAAATATTTTGATGAAAACGGAGAGGTCATAGACAAGACCGAGTTTGACCCCACCTATGGATACGGTCTTGAGTCAGACGGAAAAATACTGAAGAACGATGCCGAAAACATGGCAAAGGACGCAGGAGATGCTGTAAGAGATATGGGAAACAGCATAAAGGATACCGTTGACGATATGACAGACGGCAGTGGAAGGAACACAGTCGAAGGTACAAATCCCGCATCAGACGGATATACAAGTCCTGAGATGACTGGGGTAAATGGAGCCGGAGACTACAGGAATACAACGGGCATGGCTGGCACAGCAAATACAGCCAGGGATTATTAAGAGAGCCAGACGGCGGCAAAACCGCAGGTGAACCCTTAAAGTCCCTCAATTAAAATGGTCCCGGCTGGGATATGTTATCTCTGGCCGGGACCTGCCTTTATTCCTTCCTTTATTTTTGAAAAGGATAAGGTTTATCTTGAAAAAAATACGGGTATATGAGAAAATAGACAATATTGACCGGAAACACAGGAAAGCATAAAAGCATAAAAGCTCAGAGATGAAAAATGAGGAATGACTATGATAAGGATCAGCGGTATTAAGCTTGGCATAGAGGACAGGGACATAAAAAGGGCTGTCATATCCGAGCTCAGGGTAAAGGATACGGCTATAAAGGATCTCATAATAAGAAAAAAGTCACTGGACGCCAGGAAAAAGGACGATATACACTACATATACACGGTGGACGTGGATATCGAGGGCGGAGACGGTATCTTAAAACGTCTTAAAAAAAGAAAGGGCGGACCGGATATAACGATCTCACCCTATAAGAAATATAAACTGCCTGAGGGAGAACTGAAAGAAGGCCCCCGTCCCGTGGTGGCGGGCTTTGGACCAGCTGGAATGTTCGCGGCTTTGGTACTGGCTCAAAAGGGTCTCTGTCCCATAGTCATAGAGAGGGGCAGAGATGTGGACCGCCGCACCGCCGATGTGGAGGAGTTCTGGAAAGGCGGGAAATTCGACCCCGAAAGCAATGTGCAGTTTGGAGAAGGCGGAGCAGGTACATTTTCCGATGGAAAACTTACCACCAGGATAAAGGACCCAAGGAGTGCCTTTGTCACCGATGAGTTCATAAGGGCCGGAGCCCCTGAGGAAATAGGCTATGAGGCCAAGCCGCATATAGGAACGGACAGGCTCAAGGGAGTAGTTAAAAACATAAGGAAAGAAATAATATCCCTTGGAGGAGAGGTAAGATTTGAATGCCGCCTCAAGGCCATAAGGACCGAAAACGGTAAGATCACGGGAGTATTGACCGATAAGGGGCTTATGGAAACAGACTGCCTTGTCCTTGCCATAGGCCACAGTGCCAGGGATACATTTTATGAACTGGCCGATGAAGGAGTGGCCATGGAGAAGAAGCCCTTTGCCGTCGGTGTAAGGATAGAACACAGGCAGCAGGACATAAATAAAGCCCAGTATGGAGATGCTGCGGATAAACTCCCTCCTGCCGATTATATGCTGACCCATACCACAAAGAACGGCAGAGGAGTATATACCTTCTGTATGTGTCCCGGAGGATATGTGGTGGCAGCGGCTTCTGAGGAAGGAAGGCTGGTCGTAAACGGCATGAGCGAGTACGCCAGGAATTCGGAAAATGCCAATAGTGCCCTGCTGGTACAGGTGGGACCGGAGGACTTTCCCACGGATGACGTGCTGGCCGGGGTGGAATTCCAAAGAAGGATAGAGGAAAAGGCCTTTAAGGCCGGAGGCGGAGACTATTCCGCACCCATACAGAGGCTCGGGGACTTTATGGAAGGCAGAAAGTCAGAGAAGGAAGGCAGTGTACACCATAGTTATTTGCCAAAAGCCAGGTTTGCTGACCTGAATGAGGTCCTGCCGGGGTTCGTATGCGATGCCATAAAGGAGGCTATGCCCTATCTTGGGAAGAAACTCAAGGGCTTTGACTCATCCGATGCCATAATGACCGGAGCGGAGACAAGGAGTTCTTCGCCGGTGAGGATACTCAGGGGCCAGGACGGCCAGAGCATTAATCTGGAGGGGCTTTACCCTGCCGGAGAGGGAGCCGGATATGCCGGCGGCATAGTATCTGCGGCCGTTGACGGAGTGCGACAGGCGGAAAACATAATAAAATACAGACTAAAATGATAAGCGGGGAGGCGCTGATATGATAAAGGATATTAAAACATTTATAGGCGGAATGTGTGAGACCAACAGTTATATAATATGGGATGAAAACGGTGTATGCGTCATCGTTGACCCCGAGGGAAGGGCCGAGAGCTATATAAGGTTCATAAAGGAAAATGGACTTAAGCCCGAGGCAATACTCCTTACCCATGCCCACTTTGACCATATAGGAGCCATGGAGCCCCTCAAGAAGGAATACGGCATAAAGGTATATGCCGGAGAAAAGGAAAAACAGGTGCTCAATGACCCTTCCATAAACCTTACGGGAATGATAGGAGCCCAGAAGAGCTATGACGCCGATGTATATCTTAAAGACGGCGAGGAATTCACCATCGGGACCATGACATTCAAGACCATATTTACTCCCGGACATACATGCGGAAGCGTATGTTATCTGGTGGATGATGTTATGGTGGCAGGAGATACCCTCTTTATGGGAAGCTGCGGCAGGACCGACTTCCCCACAGGCGACTGGGGAAAGATGAATGAATCACTCCAGCTGCTCAAAAACCTCAAAGGTGACTACAGAGTGCTTTCAGGCCACGGTCCTGAAACGACCCTGGAGAGGGAAAGAAAAACGAACATGTTCATGAGATGATAAAAAGCCTGGGAAATCGAATTTCCCAGGCTTTTATATTTTAGGTTTTTGTACCCTGAGCCGGACAGGGAAGTTATACCGTTTTATATGCCTTATTTTTGCTTACGGATAATCCCTGGTTTTGTAGGCTCTGTTTATTTTTCTGGCTTTTCTCAGTCCTTTTGCTTTATGAATACCAGTTCATTTTCCTTTGACAGGCTGCTGTCATAGGAAAATCCCAGCTGGTCAAAATCCTTCAGCCCCTCGGGAGAGGTTATATCGTTTTCGGCCATGAAGCGCACCATGGAGCCACGGGCCATTTTGCACATGGTAGCCTTTTCCCTGACCTTTGTGCCGTTCATCTCACCAAAAACACAGTTTATGACCTGGCCTTTTGTACAGAAGGGTAAGACTGCACGGCTGTATTCTTTGGAAGCCAGGTTTATGATGGTCTCTCCATTGGGGCAGAGGGCATCATATATATCCCTTCCCCAGAAATCATAGAGGGTCTTTATATCTCCCACGGGCTTTGACTGCATTTCCAGCCTGTAGGGAGCCACACCGTCAAAGGCCCTTAAAAGACCGTAAAGACCGGATATTATATAAAGATGTTCACCGATATATTTGAGCCCGGAGTCGGAAAATACCGCGGGAGCCATGTATTTATACTGTATGCCGTCATAGGCGAATACCGCCGGTGTGAGGGGGACTGGCCTGAATCCTCTTTCGAGCCTTTCCATATTCAGTTTGACCGTATCATCGTTGCAGTTCAAAAGTTTTTTCAGTTCCCCAAAGTCCATGGCGGACATTATGTCATGGAGTTTTTTGGCTTTATCCGTAAAGACCGGCTCCGTGGGAGTTATGCCGCTGTCATGGTCTGAGACCATCTTTTTTGCCGGGGATATTATTATTTTCATGGGGCTCTCCTTTCCAGCAGATAGATCCTTTAAATAAATAACCCCGGTAGGCCGTGTTTTGAGGCGGTGCCGGGGATAAAGAGCTGTTTATGTTTTACTTGGCTGTATTTTATATGTATCAGTCGATATTTATCTCGATGGAGAACTTGTTTTTATCTCCCCTGTATTTGAGCAGCTCATATACAACGGGAGTGTTGGTCTCCTGGGAGAAACAGATATTCGTACAGAGGTTTATGGGGCTTCCCTTTTTGATATTGAGGAATTTAGCCTCAGCCTCCGTGGCGCCGACTGCTTCTATGGTCTTGAGTATTCTCTTTATTTTAGCGGATCTGTTTTTAGCAAGTATATGGTATACGGATGTGGAGTTGAATGTTTCTTCCTTTTCCCTCAGCAGGAAATCGCAGAGGGGATATTTGAAATAGCTTTCTACATATCCCATGGCCAGACCGTCGGCATATCTGTGTCTGAGCAGGTATATGACCTTATCGCCTTCCTCTATTTCCAGGGCTCTGGCCTGTTCAGCATTAGCTTTTACCAGGGTGAGTTCTATGGCCTGGGTTGAGGGGGTCATGGACATGTTGAATATCTCCATGTTATAGCCGTCGTACATATTTATAAGGTCAGTCTTTACCTTAGGCTGAGATACGAATGTACCTTTGCTCTTTACTCTGTAAAGATAGCCTTCGTTAACGAGTTCGCTTATGGCCTGTCTTATGGTGGTGCGGCTTATGCCGTATATATCACAGAATGTCTTTTCCGTAGGAATGGCGTCCCCGGCCTTAACATTCTCGCTGTTAATCTCATCAAGGATGATCTGTTTGACCTGATAATACAGAGGTATAGGTATGTCTTTATTTATTGTGTGCTTTAGAAACTCCATATAACATATGCTCCTTTATGACTTATTGTAATCACATAATACATTGTCATATTATAAAACACTTTTGCGAAAAAAGCTACTGTTTTACCTAACTTTCCGCAAAATAGGACATATGACGTCTTTTGTTCATATCTTCTCCATGGATACTCATTAATTTCATAATTTTGTCATTACATACTCTTGACATTATAACTTTTATGACGCACAATGAATTATGTATAGAAATGGGCGAAAAAAACGGACAAATCTCTTGATTTTACGGCATTGGTAGGATATAATATAGAGACGTTTAGGGACTTTTGTGCATTGTATACAAAAAAACGAATATAATTTAAATTCCATATGTGCCGGCAATCATACATTTTATCCTCATAAGGCGCCGTATTGAATTTAGTTATATATAAATTAAATTTATCATTTTACACAGGGGGACTTTTAAAATGGAAAGCTTAATTTACCTGGCACCTGTAGTAGGTGTCATAGCTCTTATCTTTGCCCTTTTCCTCTCAAAGAAAGTATCCAGAGAAGAAGAAGGCACAGATAGGATGAAGGAAATTGCAGCAGCCATCAGTGACGGTGCTCATGCATTCCTTACAGCCGAGTACAAAATACTCGTTATCTTCATCATCGTTTTATTTATTCTTATTTCACTTGGTATCGGCTTCAAGTCAGGTGTTGCCTTCGTTCTTGGTACACTCTGCTCTATCCTTGCAGGATACTTCGGTATGAGCGTTGCAACAAAGGCTAACGTAAGAACAGCTAATGCCGCTAGAACAAGCGGTATGAACAGAGCCCTTTCAACTGCATTCAGCGGCGGTGCCGTTATGGGTATGTCAGTTGTAGGTCTTGGCCTTCTTGGAGTAAGCGTCGTTTACATGGTAACAGGTGATACAAACGTACTTTTCGGATTCAGCCTTGGTGCTTCTTCCGTTGCTCTTTTCTCACGTGTGGGCGGCGGTATCTATACAAAGGCTGCCGACGTAGGTGCCGACCTTGTTGGTAAGGTAGAAGCAGGCATCCCTGAGGATGACCCTCGTAACCCCGCAGTTATCGCCGATAACGTTGGTGATAACGTAGGTGACGTTGCAGGTATGGGCGCTGACCTTTTTGAATCTTATGTAGGCGCTATCGTTTCAGCAGTAACACTTGGTGTAGTTGCATTTGGCGCAGAGGGCGCTATTTTCCCTCTCGTACTTGCAGGCGTAGGTATAATCGCAGCTATCATCGGATGCTTCTTTGTAAGGGGCGACGAAAAATCTAACCCTCACAAAGCTCTTAAGACAGGTACTTATGTTGCCAGCATCATAGTCGTTGTACTTTCAATAGTTTTAAGCAACTATTTCTTTGGTTCATTCAGCCTTGCTATTTCAATCATCGCAGGCCTTATCGTTGGTGTTATCATCGGTATCATCACAGAAAGATATACATCAAGCGATTACAGATCAGTTAAGAAGATCGCAGACCAGTCAGAGACAGGTGCTGCTACAACTATCATCAGCGGTCTTGCAGTAGGTATGGAGTCAACAGCTGCTCCCATCATCCTCATCGCCGTTGGTATCCTTGTTGCTTACGGCTTCGGCGGACTTTATGGTATCGCCCTTGCAGCTGTAGGTATGCTTTCAACAACAGGTATCACAGTTGCCGTTGATGCTTACGGCCCCATCGCCGATAACGCCGGTGGTATCGCTGAAATGAGCGAACTTGATGAAAGCGTTCGTGACATCACAGATAAACTTGACGCAGTAGGAAACACAACAGCTGCTATGGGTAAAGGTTTCGCCATTGGTTCAGCCGCTCTTACAGCCCTTGCACTTTTCGTTTCATACGCTCAGGCAGTTAACCTTGAAGGTATCGATATCCTTGATACACAGGTTATCGTTGGTCTTTTCATCGGTGGTATGCTTCCTTTCCTTTTCTCAGCATTCACAATGCAGTCAGTTGGTAAGGCAGCTTTCCAGATGATCGAAGAAGTTAGACGCCAGTTCAAAGCATATCCCGGAATCATGGCAGGTACTCAGAAACCTGACTACAAGAGCTGCGTAGCTATTTCAACAAAGGCAGCCCTTAAGGAAATGCTCGTTCCTGGTATCATGGCAGTAGTTGCTCCTCTTATCGTAGGTGTTGTACTTGGTACAAGAGCCCTTGGCGGACTTATCGCTGGTTCACTTGTAACTGGTGTACTTATGGCCATCTTTATGTCAAACTCAGGCGGTGCTTGGGATAACGCTAAGAAGTACATCGAGGAAGGCAACCATGGCGGAAAGGGCAGCGATGCTCATAAGGCAGCCGTTGTAGGTGATACAGTTGGTGACCCCTTCAAAGATACATCAGGACCTTCAATCAACATCCTTATCAAGCTTATGACAGTAGTTTCACTGGTATTTGCTCCTTTATTCGCACTTATCAACAGCGGAAACGGATTCCTTGTATAAGTTTAAGGACATAATAAAGAATAATGGGACAGGCTTGAGGGCCTAGTCCTGAAAATAAAAACCGGGAAGTCCGCAGGGCTTTCCGGTTTTCTGCACCAGAATAAAAATTTCCGGAGGCGGTAAATATGAGTAAGAGTTTTGAGGGATTCCCCAGGGAATATATAGATTTTTTATGGGAACTGAGGATGAACAATAATACGGAATGGTTCAATGAGAACAGGGAGAGATACGATTATCTCATAAAGGAGCCCATGAAGCTGTATTCTGAGGAGATGACAGAAAGGCTCAATGACATGGGGCTGGGAGAGACATTTTACCCGGCCATATCCAGGACCAACAGGGATATAAGGTTTTCCAAGGATAAGTCACCCTATAAGGATAGAAAATGGGTCGTATTCAATTACGGAGAAGGCCGCTGGCAGAGAAAGAGCTGTTTTTATTTTGAGATAGCGCCGGAGGGCTGGTCAGCGGGCGTTGGATTTTATGAGGCTGAGAGCGACTATATGAACAGGTATAGGAAGAAGCTGGCAGCTGACCATGCGGCCGTAAGGAGACTGGATAAGCTCATATCATCCCAGGATATGTTCAAGCCGGATGTGAGAATGTATAAGAAAAAATTCGCTCCCGAGGGCACTCCGGAGGATATAAAGAAGTGGTTCCAGTATAGGAATATCGCCTTTACATCGGATTACAGGATAGATGAGGCGCTTTTTGACCGTTCCATACTGGATATAACGGAAAAGGGATTCAAATTTTTGAAACCGGTATTTATGTATTTTAAGAATATATAAAAAAGATCGAAAAAAGACAATGAAAAAAGGCTCGTTTATGTCTGTAAAGACATAAAACGGGCCTTTTTAAGCATACTTAAATCATACAAAGTTTTCGGAAAGGATCTCAACGGCGTTTTCGGGTATAAGAGTTTCGCCGTGTTCCATAAGGTGGTATTTAGTCAATATATTTGATGCTTCGGCATTACCGTATTCATTCAATATGCATACGCATCCGGGGAAGTCCTCGATGGGGCTCTCGTTTTGAAGAACAAGGTAATACTTTTTGTTGTTTTTAAAAAGCGAGCTGGCGGCGATATCCACTCCTGAGATCTTGATGCAGGCGTCGATGACGTCATCAAGGGCCTCAAAGGAATAAACCGCGATATTTGAACTGTCTGAGCCGTTTGGCGTATGTATTTTTACAGAGTTTCTCTTGTACCTGTGCAGGTCTTTAGATATAATGGGTGCAGAGGAATCGGGTCCGCTTTTTTCGGTCTGGGCGTCTTCCGCTCCGAGTTTTGTGACGATTATCATAATGCTGTCCATTGCCACGGGAAGAGCCTCCACCATAAGCGGAGCATCATCAACGGCAAAACCACATTCATCAAGAGCCTTGGAAAGAATATCCTGAAAAAGTTCCTTGGTTTTATCGTTAGACACGGCAAGGTCTTCAAGTTTGATGTCCTTACCGGCAAGATCTTCCTCACTGAGTATGAATTTAACCTGGGTATCGCTTATTTTCTCAATTTTCACAGCTGTCCCTCCCCACAATTAAATAACTTAATTTAAGTATAAGTAATAAAAACTTATATGTAAATAGGATATTACTGTAAAGATTTAGAATTGTCAACATTTTTATTACGTTTTAATATTCCTGAAACATAGGGCAGCTTATTATAAGGAGGCATTAAATGAAGAAATATTTTTCCGTTATACTCACAGTGATAGTATGGTTCATAGCTTTTTATATTTATCTTCCGCCCATCAATCTAAAAGCTGAGGAGTTTTGGGGCTTTATAGCGTTTATGGCTATTTCGGCACTGGTGTTAAACGCCTACAGGCTGGTGAGCACCATTGATTTCAGAAATATAAGGTATAGTTTTTCCGGCGGCACAAAGGGTGTAAAGATAGTGCTGAGGGCGGCGCTGGTGTTTATACTTATATATGCGGCAGGAAATGCCATATCCCTTCCCATATTCAGGGCATCGGACTACAGTTCACTGATGACCGTAAAAAACGGCACCTTTGAGGAGGATATAGAGGAAGCGGATTTTAACAGCATACCAATACTCGACAGCGCCTCAGCGGCCATCATAGCCGAAAGGAAGATGGGAACCATGTCGGATATGGTATCCCAGTTTGAGGTAAGCTCGAATTATTCCCAGATAAACTATAAGGAAAGACCCTGCAGGGTGACTCCCTTAAGATACGGCAGCGTCATAAAATGGCTGACCAATAGGAAAAACGGCATACCCGCCTATATAATCATAGATATGTCCACCCAGAACGCCGAGCTGGTAAAACTGGATGAGGGCATAAAAATATCACCTTCGGAATATTTCGGCAGGGACCTTATGAGGTATATCCGTTTCAGGTATCCCACCGCCATGTTCAGGGGAACATATTTTGAGATAAACGATGACGGCACACCCTACTGGATATGCCCCGTTGCTGACCATACCATAGGACTTTTTGGCGGAACGGACATAAAGGGAGGGGTTGTATTGAACGCCGTTACGGGAGAGCATACCTATTATGAAGTTCAGGATATACCCCAGTGGATAGACAGGGTATATGATGCTGACCTGCTCATGGAGCAGTATGATTATTATGGAACCCTTTCAAATGGATATCTGAATAGTCTCTTTTCCCAGAAAAACTGTTTCAGGACAACGGAAGGATATAATTATATAGCCCTTAATGACGATGTATGGGTTTATACAGGAGTTACATCCGTCAGCGGCGACCAGTCCAATGTGGGCTTTGTGCTCATGAACCAGAGGACTAAAGAGACCAATTATTATCAGATAGCCGGAGCCGAGGAATTTTCGGCCATGTCATCGGCTGAGGGCCAGGTGCAGCATTTAGGATATACGGCCACATTCCCTCTGCTGCTCAACGTGGGCGGAGAGCCGACCTACTTCATAGCACTCAAGGACGGAGCGGGACTTGTAAAGAAATACGCAATGGTAAATATACAGAAATACCAGATAGTTGCCATAGGAGACACCGTAAATGAATGTGTGGACGTTTATGAGAGCCTTATGGAAAACAACGGCATAAATATAAATGAGAATGCCCAGAAACTCAGTGTCAGCGGCACAGTGACCAGTGTCAGGGACATAGTCGTGGAAGGAAACACCTATATTTATATAACCGTGGATGATTCAGAGGCATTTTACAGGGCTAAGGCCGCTGACCATCCGGAGATACTCAGGGCAGCGGTGGGAAGCAGCATAACATTCGAGTATGCGGAAAATCCTCAGAATGGGGTATATAATATAGTTGCAGTGGAATAAAATTTCAAAAATATCGTATTTTTCAGGAGAGGAAGCCTTTGGGCTTTTGCTCCGCTGTGTAAACAGGAGGATATATATAAAGGAGGGTGCTATGCTGGATAGGATACCTGATGAAAAACAAATGATATCTTTAGTCGGAGAACCTTTATATGAGATATGGGGCAAATTATGCGCGCTGATAGATGAAAAATATGATATGGAGCGTCTGTGGAACACGGGTGGAAAATCTTGGAACTATGAGTATAAATACCGCCGAGGTGGCAAGACACTGTGCGCTCTGTATGCGAGGAAAAACTGCATAGGATTTATGGTCATTCTGGGAAAGGACGAGCGTTTAAAATTTGAAAAAGACAGAGAAAGCTATTCGAAGGAAGTTTTAAGGCTCTATGACGAAGCCCAGACATATCATGACGGTAAGTGGATAATGTTTGAGCCCGCAGACACATCCTTATTTAACGATTTCATAAGACTGCTTGAGATAAAAAGAAAGCCAAACAGAAAAAGATAAAAAGAGACGGCATCATATTGATGCCGTCTTTTTTAAAATACCACCGTAAGGAGCATTTTAAATCTTTCCTCGCCGTATACCGCATGGGGGATGCCTGCCGGCATAACTATGCTTTCGCCTTCCTCAAGCATGTATACCTTTCCGTCTACGGTAAATCTGCCTTTGCCCTCAAGCACCGTAACAAGGGCGTCTCCGCCGGATTCATGGGTGCTTATCTCCTCGTCCTTTTCAAAGGCGAAAAGTGTGAGGCTGACAGCGTCGTTTTGTACAAGGGTCTTGCTTACTATCTGTCCGTCGCAGTAGTTTACCTGTTCTTTGAGTTTAAGAACTTCTGATTTGTTTATATTTTTAAGTTTTCCGATCATGTTATTTCCTCCCTTTGTTTTTCCTATGAACTGATTATATCATTTTTCAGCTTTAATGTATGTTGTAAAAACAACATAATCATTTTATTACCTTTATTGTTCTCCCACAGCCGTCGGAAAATCCATGGATATGGCGTTTTTTTCTGAGGGCTTCTGAAATAAAGGAATGTATTTCGGGGGTCATTATCTGGCCGGGGTATATGACCGGTATGCCCGGAGGATAGGGTGCTATCATTTCGGCGCTTATCCTGCCTATGCTGTTTTCAAAGGGTATCCTCTCGGTATCGGAGAAAAATGCCTTTCTTGGCGTGGCTGCCATGGGAGGAAGGGCAGGAAAATATTCATCCTGAGGAAGGTCGTCTCCGCTGCCGTATTTTAAGGCGGCGCTCCTTACAGCGTCTATGAGCCTTTGGGCATCTTTTTCGGTATCACCAGGGCCGGTGACCGCCACCACATTGTGGCCGTCGCACATTTCCGTGCATATGCCGCTTTCCCTAAAGAGTATGTCCGAAAGATCAAAGCCCGACAGAGTTTTAATGCCAAATACTACCCTTGTGCGGTCATGGTCAAATACCGCCGGAGCATCACTGCCGCAGCAGAAGGCCCCGTCAATGGAGTTTATGCCATCCCTTATGAGAGAGGCGGTTTTGAGCATATTATCCGTCAGCCTTTGGCCGTTTATGGCCATGGAATGTCTGGCACCGTCCAGGGAAGCCATCAGTATATAGGATGGGCTGGTGGACTGGACTATTTTAAGGGCGGCGCTTACCGACGATATGAGCTCCGAAGTACCATTGACATGGAGCATGGAGCTCTGGGTCATGGAACCGGCGGTCTTGTGTATGCTCTGGGATACCAGGTCAGCTCCGGAGGACAGGGCAGTTTTAGGCAGCTTGCCATTAAAGGCAAAATGGGCACCATGGGCCTCGTCCACAAGCAGAAGGGCATGGTGTCTGTGGCATATTTCGGCTATGCTTTCCAGGTCAGAGCATATGCCATGGTATGTGGGGCTGGTCATTATAAAGGCTTTTATGCCGCTGTTTTTTTCAAAGGCTTCTTCAACGCTTTGGGGAGAGATGGATGCGTATGTGTGGTAGGCTGAACTTAGGGCGGGGCGGATGAAGATGGGTATGGCTCCGCTTATTATTATCCCCATTAGTACGGATTTGTGGCAGTTTTCGGCCACAAGTATTTTTTCACCTTCCCTGACTGAGGATATTATCATGGCTTCGTTTCCGCAGGTGGTGCCGTTTACAAGGAAAAATGTCCTGTCAGCTCCAAAAGCCTCCGCTGCCATCTCCTCCGCCTCCCTGATGGGGCCTTCCGCCTCATGCAGGTCATCGGTCAGGGGCGTTTCCGTAAGGTCGTATTTTAAAAACTCATTTCCCATAAGGTCCGTCAGATGAGGGTCGGCGCCGCTTCCCCTGTGGTGGGAAGGTATGCAGAAATATCCCGGGGATATTTCCCCAAACCGCCTGAGCATATCTATTATGGGTGTTTTGTTCTGATCCATGTTATCGCCTCCGTTATTTTGTAGTCTACCATATAAATACAATATTTTAAATGATTTTTCGTAAGTGTTATGTTATAATGATAAGATAGGTTAATTATGTAATCCTTTAGGATTTTATGAGGTGATACAATGGCACAGAGAAAAAGTACTTCCCAGGCGGCAAGGAAAACTTCATCTGCTTCAAGGGGCAGGTCAAAGACAGCTGCCGGGAAAAATACGAGGTCATCAGGTACAAGGACTTCCAAGAACACTAAGTCATCAAGGACCCGCAAATCTTCTAAATCATCGAAAAATTCAAAGTCTGCAAGATCCAGAAAGTCATCGGGAGCAATGGACGAGGCAGTATGCCTTATTGTCATAGCTTTGTGCATAGTGGCTCTTGTGAGTCTTTTTACTGATAAAATGGGCATAGCCGGCGAGGCTGTATCAGGCATATTAAAGGGACTTTTCGGTCTTGGAGGATATTTCCTTCCCTTCATTGCAGCGTCATTCAGCGTATGGATGATATTCAGCGAGGAAAGACGGGGCATGGGGATGAAAATAGGCGCCAGCCTGCTTTTTATCGTATCCATAGCATCCTTTGCCCAGGCCATAACAGCAACGGGCCAGGGAACGGTCACAGCTGCCAGTCTTTATTCCAATGGTTCGGCGGCCAACGGCGGACTTGTGGGCGGAGCCATAGGCGGAGTGCTTTTGAGGCTCTTTGATAAACTGGGAACATACATAATACTTACAGTGCTCATAATAGTTTCTGTATTGATGGGCACAGGAGTTTCATTTTTTGACGGTGTGGGAAGCGCTGCTAAATATGTGGGCGATACACCAAAGAGACATGATGAAAGGGTAAAGGCCAAGGCTGAAAGGATAAAGGAAAGGGAAAATCTCCGACAGATAAAGACCGAGGAAAAGGAAGCCCGCCGTGAAGAAAGGGCTGAAAGGGTAAGAAAACGCAAGGAAGTTTTCAATATACTCATGGATAAGACTGACTTTGACGCAAAGGAAACGGGAGGTTTTGCCTCCGGCAGCGAAGCTCTGGAATATACGGACAATAAAGAAACGGCTGAGGCTTTCCCCGATGGTGTTATGCCCTCTGACTATATGGTAAGGAACATTGCCAGACATAATGGAACGGCTGTACCTGAGATGGATATAACCAATAAAGACGGTGAGTCCGTGGTGGAATTTAATAAAGACAGGGGAATACAGTGTGTCATAAGCAATGGAGCCTATGATGCTGATGAAGACCCAGAGGGAGATATTGAGATAAACTTTGGCTCAGGCACAGCAGACATGCCAGATGCTGCCAGCCTTGAGGAAGTTTCCGATGAGGAGATAGAGAGGGAAGGCCTTTCTGTGGAGCCGTTGGATAATGCATCAAAGGTAGTGACCGAGGGAGCTTCCAAGGAAGGATATATGCCGGATATAAAGGCGGAGACCCCTGAAAATATGAAGGTAAAGCCAGGCAGCGAAGAGGATGCAGATGGAGAGACCTTAGATAAAACAGACAAAACAGATAAAAATGATAGTGAAAATACAGGAGACAGCAGTATAATCGGAGGCCAGATATACACTGCCGATGAGATGAAGACTGTAATGGGACTTAATGGAGCTGTGGATACAAGGGAAGTAAAATCCGCCAGAACGGATTATAAATTCCCTCCCATATCCCTTCTGGCAAAGGCTCCCGTATCCGGCGAGGATTCTTCCAAGGCCTATATGCTGGCAACGGCTAAAAAGCTGGAGGAGACCCTCAAAAGCTTCGGAGTGGACGCCAGGGTCATGCAGATAAATAAAGGCCCCACGGTCACCAGATATGAGGTATCTCCAAGCCATGGTGTCAAGGTGAGCAAAATAGTGAACCTTGCCGATGACATAGCGCTTAACCTTGCGGCCAGCGGCATAAGGATAGAGGCCCCCATACCAGGAAAGGCGGCCGTAGGCATAGAGGTGCCCAATAAGGAGCCACAGTCGGTATATTTAAGGACGGTGCTGGAGTCGGAGCAGTTCAAAAACTTCCCTTCAAAGCTTGCCTTTGCCCTTGGACAGGACATAGCCGGCAACGCCGTCGTAACGGATATAGCCAAGATGCCCCATCTTCTCATAGCGGGCGCAACTGGCTCAGGAAAGAGCGTTTGTATCAACACACTGATAACAAGTATAATCTATAAAGCAAAACCCGATGAGGTAAAGCTCATACTGGTGGACCCCAAGGTGGTGGAGCTTAGCGTATATAACGGCATACCCCATCTTATGATACCCGTTGTGACTGACCCTAAAAAGGCAGCGGGAGCGCTGAACTGGGCTGTCAGGGAGATGCTTGCCAGATATAATTCCTTTGCGGAATGTTCCGTAAGGGATATAAAGGGATATAATGCCATGAAGGCGGATAAGGGCGAGACAGACCTTATGCCCCAGATAGTTATAATAATCGACGAGCTGGCTGACCTTATGATGGCCGCACCCAAAGAGGTGGAAGACAGCATATGCAGGCTGGCACAGATGGCAAGGGCAGCGGGCATACATCTTATCATAGCTACCCAGAGGCCCTCAGTTGATGTCATCACAGGCGTCATCAAGGCCAACATACCTTCAAGACTGGCCTTTGCCGTATCATCGGGCATAGACTCAAGGACAATACTGGATATGAACGGAGCGGAAAAACTCCTGGGCAAGGGAGATATGCTTTTCTATCCCGTTGGAATGGCAAAACCCATAAGGATACAGGGTGCCTTCGTTACGGACAAGGAGGTTGAGAACATAGTTGACTTCCTTAAAAAACAGAGCGGAGGCTCAGAATATAATGAAAACGTCATGGAAGAAATATCATCGGCAGTAAAGACGCCGGGTTCTTCCGATGAAAAGGACGAATTTTTCGACAGTGCCGCCATGCTGGTGGCCCAGAAGGAAAAGGCGTCGGTATCCATGCTTCAGAGGCAGTTCAGGATAGGATACAACAGGGCTGCAAGGCTCATGGACGAGCTGGAGGCCGCCGGCATAGTAGGCCCTGAGGATGGAAGCAAGCCAAGGAAAGTGCTGGTCACCCCTTCGCAGCTTGAACAGGGCGGAGAATAAGGCTTTACCTGGGCTTTGATATGAAAACCATATAAAATAATGGAAATCTGATATTTTGACCCTGTTTATATTGAGCCAATGGCGGCTGGGTGTTAATATGGGTCAGAGAAATATTTTTTTGCGTATATGCGTATAAAAGATCACTGGAGGTAATTTTATTGAAGGCGAATATAGCGTTTATATCCCTGGGGTGTGATAAAAACAGGGTAGACAGCGAGGTAATGCTGGGGCTGCTCAGGGAAAAAGGTTTTGATATAGTGTCCGATGAGGCGGAAGCAGACATAATAGTCATAAACACCTGCTGTTTCATAAAGGACGCTCTGGAGGAGAGCATAGAGACCATACTTGAGTCAGCGGCTTATAAGGAAAGCGGAAAATGTAAGGGCATAATCGCTGCCGGATGCCTTGCCCAGAGGTATGAGAGCGAGATATTTTCAGAAATGCCGGAGGTGGATGCCGTCGTTGGAACCACAGCCTATGAGAGCATAGTGGAGGCGGCTGAGAAAATACTTGAGGGCCAGGAGCAGGTAAAAATCATGAAGGACATAAACGCTCCCATGGATGAGGGAAACGCCAAAAAGAGGATACTTTCCACATCAGGACATTATGCCTATCTTAAAATATCCGAGGGCTGCGATAATTTCTGCACATACTGCGTCATACCCAAGATGAGGGGCAGACACCGTTCAAGGACTATTGACAGCCTTGTGGAGGAGACCAAAATACTGGCTGAGCAGGGCGTGAAGGAACTTTTGGTGGTGGCCCAGGACACATCCATATATGGCAGGGATATTTATGGAAAGCCCATGCTCCACGAGCTTTTAAACAGGCTCTGCGAGGTGGAGGGCATAGAGTGGATAAGACTGCTTTACTGTTATCCCGAGACCCTCACCGATGAGACTATAGAGACCATGGCAAAACAGGACAAGATATGCAAATATATAGATATGCCCATTCAGCATGGCAGTGATACGGTGCTCAAGAGGATGGGAAGAAGGACTTCATCATCCCTCATAAAGGAAAGGGTAGCTGCCTTAAGGAAGGCCATGCCTGATATATGCTTGAGGACAACTGTCATAACGGGATTCCCGGGAGAGAGCGAGGAGGAGTTCAAGGAACTGGCGGATTTTGTTTCCGAGATGAGATTCGACAGGCTGGGAGCGTTCACGTTCTCGCCTGAGGAGGGAACGCCCGCCGCTGCCATGGACGGCCAGATAGATGAGGAAGTAAAGGAAGAAAGAAAAGAATATATCATGGAGCTCCAAAAGAGGATATCCGCTGAAAAATGCGAAAGCTTCGTTGGAAAGACCATAAAGGTCATAGTCGACGGAAGGATGCCGGAGGAAGGGGTATACTGTGCCAGAAGCTACAGAGACGCTCCGGACATCGATGGAATGGTATTTTTCAAGGCGGACTATGATATAATGTCTGGGGACTGGGCTTCTGTCAGGATAGACGAAGCCGGAGATTATGATTTGATAGGGGAGGCTGTTTACTGATGTCCATGAATCTGCCTAATAAACTTACGATGTTCAGGGTTGTACTTATACCCGTATTTATAATTGTTCTTATGACAGGGCTTATTTCGGAGCCGGTAAATAGATATATCGCCACGGTCATATTCTGCGGAGCGTCATTTACGGATTATCTTGATGGCCACATAGCCAGAAAATATAATCTTGTAACCAATTTCGGAAAATTTATGGACCCGCTGGCGGATAAACTGCTCGTATCATCTGCACTTATATGTATGATAGAGATGGGCATACTTCCGGCCTGGATAGTTATAATCATAATAAGCAGGGAATTTATAATAACCGGATTCCGTCTCATAGCCGCTGAGGGCGGACTTGTCATCGCGGCCAGCTGGTGGGGAAAGATAAAGACTGTCACACAGATGATAATGATAATACTGCTCCTTCTGGGGGTTAGCGGTATAATAGCCAATATACTTATTTTCCTTGCCACACTTTTCACGGTGGTATCCGGAGTGGATTATATAGTTAAAAATATTTCGGTTCTCAGGAACTGACAGGAGGCTTTAGGATGAATGCTGAGATATTAGCAGTCGGAACGGAGATACTTCTCGGGGATATAGTGAACACCAATGCCGAATACATAGCCAGAGGCCTGGCGGAGCTGGGAGTAGGCGTATATTATCAGACAGTGGTGGGAGACAACCCCGAAAGGATGAAAAAAGCCATGGACATCGCCTTTGACAGAGCCGATGTCATCGTGACCACAGGAGGGCTAGGACCCACGGGAGACGACCTTACAAAGGAGATGGGCGCCGAATATTTCGGCAGGAAGCTCGTCCTTGATGAGGATTCCCTCCAGAGGATAAAGCAGTTTTTTGACAGGATGAAGCGTCCCATGACCGAAAACAACGTAAAACAGGCTATGGTGCCCGAAGGAGCCATAGTCATGAAAAATGACAACGGAACGGCTCCCGGGATAATAATAGAAAACGAAAATAAAATACTTATAATGATGCCCGGACCTCCCAGGGAGATGAGGCCAATGTTCGACCTTCAGGTAAAACCCTTCCTTGCCTCAAAGCTGGAAGGAGCCATCGTTTCAAGGACATTGAGGATAGCGGGCGTTGGAGAAAGCGCCATGGAAAGCAGGGTAAAGGATCTGACGGACAACCTTAAAAATCCCACGGTGGCGCCCTATGCCAAGGAGACTGAGGCTGTGCTCAGGATAACGGCCGCAGCCAAGACCGAGGAGGAGGCTGAAAAGCTCATATCACCGGTGGCCGATGATATTTACGGCAGATTTGGCATAGATGTTTATGCCGAGGGCGAGACATCCATGCAGGAGACCGTGGCAAAGCTGCTCCTTGAAAAGGGGCTCACCATAGCCGTGGCCGAAAGCTGTACAGGCGGACTGGTGGCATCAAAGCTCATCGAGTATCCCGGCATATCCGAGGTATTCATGGAGGGAGATGTGACCTACTCAAATGACGCGAAGATGAGAAGGCTGGGAGTAAAGGCTGAGACCCTTAAAAACTACGGTGCCGTAAGCGCTGAGACTGCCATAGAAATGGCCGAGGGCGCAGCTAAAAACGCCAAGACAGCTGTGGGACTTTCCACCACAGGAGTTGCGGGACCCGGACCGTCGGAGGGAAAACCCGAAGGCCTTGTGTATGTGGGAGTATATATATATGGCAGGACTTATGTAAAGGAACTGCATTTAGCGGGCAAAAGGAACATCATAAGGGAGAGGGCCGCATACTCTGCCCTTGACTATCTGAGAAGAAAAATTATTCTTGACTGATGGAAATGTTTGTTCTATAATGAGAACATAAATTCGTATTTTTGAAAGGAGACCGATCCCTGTGGCAGATAAAAAGTCCGGAGCAAAGGATTTCACAAAATTTGATGATAAACAGCAGGCGTTGGAAGCAGCGCTGGCATACATAGAAAAACAGTACGGCAAAGGAGCGGTAATGAAACTGGGAGATGACACCCAGCATGCCAATGTGGACGTCATACCCACGGGCTGCCTGAGCCTTGATGTGGCTTTGGGAGTTGGAGGAATACCCAGAGGAAGGATAATCGAGATATACGGCCCTGAATCATCAGGTAAGACGACCATAGCCCTTCACCTTGTTGCTGAGGTACAGAAAAAGGGCGGAATAGCCGGCTTTATCGATGCTGAGCATGCCCTTGACCCGGTATACGCCAAAAATCTGGGCGTGGATACGGCAAACATATATCTTTCACAGCCTGACGATGGTGAGCAGGCCCTTGAGATAGCCGAGACCATGGTGCGTTCCGGAGCCATCGACATAGTTATAGTGGACTCTGTGGCTGCCCTTGTTCCCAGAGCCGAGATACAGGGAGAGATGGGAGAGTCCCACATGGGCCTTCAGGCAAGGCTTATGTCCCAGGCACTTAGAAAGATCACGGCCTTTGCGGGAAAATCCAACTGTACCGTAGTATTCATAAACCAGTTGAGGGAGAAAATAGGAGTTACCTTTGGCAATCCCGAGACTACCACCGGCGGACGTGCCCTTAAGTTCTATGCTTCTGTTAGGCTCGACATAAGAAGGGCCGACAGCATAAAGGTAAATAATGAGATCGTCGGAAACAGGACTAAGGTAAAGGTAGCCAAGAATAAGGTGGCGCCTCCCTTTAAGACCACGGAATTTGATATAATGTACGGCCAGGGCATATCCAGGGAAGGAGATACCCTTGATATGGCCGCTGCCCTTGACATAGTAAATAAGAGCGGAGCCTGGTATGCCTATAAGGATGAGAAGATAGGCCAGGGCAGGGAAAATGCCAAGGCATATCTTAAGGAACATCCCGATGTGCTCGAGGAGATAGAGGCACAGGTAAGGGCGCACTATGGACTGGACAATATCAGCGGTGATGACCAGGAAGAAGAAAAGGCTGAGGAAGAAAAGCCCAAAAAGACAAGAAAGAGCAAGGCAGCCGAGAAGGAGGACGACTCCATAGAATTTTCAGCTGAGGATATGGCTGAGATGGAAGAAATGGAGGACATGGACGACCTGGACGAAGGCGATATGCTGGAAGTGCCCGATGATGATGTGCTCATAATACCTTCAGACGCCTACAGAAGGATAGACGACTGATAAAGGGCCATTGAGTAAGGCCGTGAGTGTGAAAGACCATTAAGGATAGAGGGCTGGACCTTGAGATGACAGGCTCATAGGGATCTTGGCAGGCAGGAAAAGCCGGGAAGAGCATGGAAGAGCCAAGGACAGCCAGGACTAAGCTGAGGCGCAGGTCCAAAGGAACACTGGACAGCTGCCTTAGACCTGAGACGATCTATGGTTTAGATGATCATGGCTTATACGGCTTATATGGCTGAAACGGAGATTTGAGATGACAGTCACTGATATAAAACAGCAGAAAAACGATAAATCCAGATATTCCGTATATATCGACGGAGATTACGCCTTCAGCCTTATAATGGAGGATATACTGTATTTCAGGCTCAAGGCTGGTGAGGAGATATCCGAGGATACATACCGGTATATAACGAATACCACCCTTTATATAAAGGCACAGAACACCGCCCTGAAATTTCTTGGATATAAGATGAGGACGGAAAGGGAAGTGCTGGATAAGCTTGAGGGTGAGCAGTACAGCGAAGAAATAACGGCCAGGGTCATGGAATTCCTTCAGAAGTATGGGTATATCGATGACAGGGAATACTGTGTAAGATATATAAGGGAGACCATGAAGCTGAGGCCCAAGGGAAAATATCTCATAAAGACGGAGCTCAAGGCAAAGGGCATAGATGAGGATATAGCCGACGAGGCACTGGAGGAAGCGGATATAGACGAGCTGAAGGTGGCCGAGGAACTCCTCGAGAAGAAGTATGAAGGATTTTCAGATATGGACTCAAAGGAGCTCAACCGGGTCTATGGATATCTTCAGAGGCGGGGTTTTTCCTTTGGTGTCATAAAAGAGGCTGTGGCTGTGCTTGCGGAAAAAGGAATATGATATTATAATAAGGGAAAATCCTGAGGATTTCCCTTATTTTTATGGCCCCATGGGCTTTAGGGGATATTTGACAGCATGGACGGTTTGGAGGAAGAAATGAGTTATTATCTTAGAGACATAATTGAACTAAGGAAAGATTTTGCCGAGGCATATACATCCAAGAAATATGCCGATGCCATAGAATACGGAAATAAAATAATAGACCTGCATAAGGATAACAGCGACTGTGACACGGAAGCCTACGCCGATGATGTAAACAATCTGGCGGTGGTATATGATGAAGTGCATATGAACGACAGGGCAGTGGAGCTTTATAAGGAAGCGGCTGAGATAAAGGAAGACCTGCTGGGAGAGGACAGCGAAAGCTATCTGGATACCATAGAGAACCTGGGAGTGCTTTATGCGGTCACAGGAAGTTTTGACAAGGCCGAGGAGCTCCTTAAGAAGGTCAATACCCATACGGAGGAGACCAATGGCCCCGTGAGCGAAAGACATGTAAAAAGCCTGTATAACCTTGGAAATATGTATGCCGACAGGGGCAGATATAAGGAAGGGGCAGAATGTCTTGAAAAGGCTCTGGAATATGCCAAGAAGATCAGAGATTATGATATGGCGGAGTTTGAGGACATAAGGGTGAGCCTTGGAAACCTTTATAAAAAGAGCGGAAATTATAAAAGGGCCATGGACGAATATGAGCGTGCCCTTAAAATATCCGAGGACAGGAACGAGGAAGGCAGTTATTTCAAAATGACATTCCTTTTGAGCTATGCCCTTTTGTGCCAGAAGTGTGAGCTTTATGATAAAGCCGCTGAAATTTACGAAAAGGCAGTGGACGTAAGGGAAAAGCTCATGGATACGGGACATCTGGATTTCATATCGGTGCTCAATAATCTGGCGGCCATATACAACAGGGCCAAGAGGACGGATAAGGCTGTGGAGACCCATAAAAGGGTGCTTTCAGTGGTGGAGGACATACTGGGAAAGGACCATGTATTTTACGGAGATGTCATAACCAATCTGGGAGTGGACTACAGTGCAGCCGGAGACTATGAAAAGGCGCTCAAATACCACAATGAGGCACTGGAAATAAAGAAAAACATCGTAGGAGAGAAGCATATACATTATGTCCTTACGCTGGTGAGCCTTGCGGACGTATATGAAAAAATGGGCAAGTATGACAGGGCCCTGGATATACAGAATAAGGCGCTGGAAATAAGGCGTGAGCTTTTCGGCGAGATAAATGAGCAGGTATCGGACTCTTTGGTAAATCTGGGCAGGATAAGCCTTAAAAAGGGCGAAATAACCAAGGCCCAGGGATTTTTTATGCAGGCTCTCATAATGAATAAGGAAATAATCGTAGCCGCAGGACTTAAGGTAAGGGGCTATGGTGAGAATATAAGGCTCATGGCTGAGGCCTGTGCTGAGGCTGGGGAGCTGGATAAGACTGAGCAGTTCTGCTCCAATCTGGCGGAATACAGGAGGAGCGAATATGGCGACAGCCATCCTAAATATGCCGCTGCCCTTTATGACGGCGGAGCCATACTTATGAAAAAGGGCTGGTATGCCCAGGCTGAAAAATATATGGAAAAGGCGGCCGAGATAACGGAGCTTAAAATGGGCATGAATACGTCCTTCTGCCAGAGGAGCATATATGCCTGGGGCAAGACCCTTTATGAAAACAAGAAGTATTCCGCGGCGTCAGATGTGCTTAAAAAGGCCGGCTCCGTATGGAAAAAGTATTCCACGGACACTGACACCCTTGTAAAGATAATGTTCATGCAGGCAAAGACCCAGTATATGCTGGGATTCCCCCAGAAGGCCGCTGAAATAACCCTCAGGGCCAGCGGCATCGCCTCAAGGAACGCCAAGGACACCTATGACGACCTGATGACCGGGGAAATGACAGATTATGCCCGTGTGATGTTAAAGGGGAATGACGCTAAAAAGGCCTTTGATGAACTGGAAAAAATACGCACCACGGCCGAGGGCTGCAAAAAGGATATAAAGAGAGATTATTACAGGGTATCATCTGAAGCGGCCTATGCCGCAGGAAATTATGCCGCTGCCTCCGACAGGGCTGAAAAGGCATATAACGAAGATGAAAACGAAGCCGACAGGACCCAGGACGGCATAATGAATGCCAAGGCGCTCACTGCCCTCAATAGGACAGATGAATCCGATGGGGTTTTGGATGGCATAAAGAAGACACTTGGAGAAAATAATGATCTGTATATAAAATTTGCAGCTGAATGTTATTGTCTCTCCGGTGTAAACCGCTTTATGAAAAATGACCTTGAGGCAGCCGATAAGGACTTTGCCAAGGGACTTGAGGAGGCAAAGGCAAGGGAAAACCTTCCCGTGGCCGAATATACCAAATATCTGAAGACAGCGGCCAAGACCGCAGAAAATGTGTCAGATTTCGTAAAGGCTGTGGAATATTTAAGCGAGTGCGCCCTCATAATACGCAGGGACGAGGGAGAGGGCAAAGACTTTGCCGATATACTTTATAAGGCGGCCGGTCTTTACTGTGCCCAGCAGAGATATGATGATGCGGTTACCATGTACGATAAGGCTGCTGAGATATATAAACAGTTTTATGGAGATACCTCGGAAAAATATATAGACACCCTCTATGAGGCCTGCTCCAGTCTTTTCAAGGCTAAAAAATATGCTGAGACGGCTCAGAGGCTGGAGTCATATCCGGCGTTTTCCCATAGGGGAAATGAGTTCAATGACCTGCTGGCAGCTTCCTATAAAGCATCAGGAGCTGTGGGAAAACTCATAAAACTTAAATTAAGTGGAAAAAAATAAAAATTGGTCAAAAAATAAGTTAAAGCTCTGTTGACAGCCCGAATTATCTATGCTATCATAATTGAGTGTGTTCAGCCGCTCGAAGAGGTTTAAAATTTTGGAAAGGTCCAAAATACCGTATTCGGCGAGTAAATTGCGAGGAGGTGTCTATATGTACGCAATTATCGAGACAGGTGGAAAACAGTACAAAGTATCCGAAGGTGACGTTATCAAAGTTGAGAAGCTTGCTGTAGAGGCAGGAACAGCTTACGCATTCGATAAGGTTCTTGTTGTTGCTGGTGACAACGGTGTTTCTGTAGGAGCTCCCTATGTTGAGGGTGCTAAGGTAGCCGCTACTGTAATCGGTGACGGAAAGGCTAAAAAGGTTGTAATCTACAAATACAAATCTAAAAAAGGCTTCCACAAGAAAAGAGGCCACAGACAGCCTTACACAATGCTCAAGATTGATTCAATCGCTCTTTGATTATTATGATCCGAGTAAATGTATTTCGTAATAAAACAGGAGATATATGCGGATTCCGTCTGAAGGGACATGCTGATTTTGCTGAGGCGGGAAGTGACATCGTATGCTCGGCCGTGTCTGTGCTTACGATAAATACGATAAACTGTATCGAACTTTTTACCAAAGCGGAATTTGAATGTAAAACCGATGAAAATAAAGGCGGATATCTGAGCTTTGCCCTTTCTGAAAGGAAGGACGGCAGGGCAGATAAAGATGCACAGCTTCTTTTGAAGACTATGCTCAATGGACTAAGCGATATAGAAAAAGAATATGGCTTATATATATCGATAAACGAGGAGGTGCGCTAATATGTTAAAATTAAACCTTCAGCTTTTCGCTCATAAAAAAGGTATGGGTTCTACAAAGAACGGCCGTGATTCCAAATCAAAAAGACTTGGTGCAAAACGTGCTGACGGACAGGTCGTAAGAGCCGGCAATATCTTATATACACAGAGAGGAACAAAGATCCATCCCGGTAACAATGTAGGCATCGGTGGAAACGATTCACTTTTTGCTCTCATTGACGGACGTGTAAAATACGAAAGAAAAGGCAGAGACAAGAAACAGGTTTCTGTTTATCCCGTAGAAACAGTTGAAATAGCGGAATAATCAATTATGAAGGTTTCAAATGAATAATTTGAAACCTTCTTTTGTCTTAGGCCGACCAAAGTTTTGCAGAAGGCCGGAGATTGGCCGTTTATGATGATTTTAGTGAGCTTATGGCAATACTACTGTTTGAGAGGTGAATGATATGTTTGTAGACAGAGTCAAGATTCATATAAAGGGCGGAGACGGCGGAGACGGCTGCGTATCCTTTTACAGAGCAAAATATATAACCCACGGCGGACCCGACGGCGGAGACGGCGGCAAGGGCGGCAGCGTAATATTTGTGGGCGATGAAAATATGAATACCCTTATGGACTTCAGATATAAGAGGATGTTCAAGGCTGAACCCGGACAGCCCGGCGGAAAAAGGAACCGTTTTGGCAAGGACGGCCAGAGCATAGTCATAAAGGTGCCCAAGGGAACGGTCATAAGAGAGGCTTCCACCAATAAGATCATGGCCGACATAACCAAAAACGGTGAGGAAAAGGTCATAATCCGCGGCGGCAAGGGCGGCAGAGGCAACCAGCATTTTGCCACACCCACAAGACAGGCTCCCAGATATGCCGAAAGGGGCCAGAAATCCAGGGAGTATGATGTTATCCTTGAGCTCAAGCTCATTGCTGACGTAGGACTTATCGGATTCCCCAATGTGGGCAAATCCACATTCCTTTCCATGGTGACCAACGCCAATCCCAAAATAGCCAACTACCATTTCACCACCCTCTCACCTAACCTTGGTGTGGTGCAGATGAATACGGGAGATGACTTCGTTCTGGCAGACATCCCTGGTATAGTAGAGGGAGCCAGCAAGGGCGTAGGACTTGGACTGGACTTTTTAAGACATGTGGAGAGGACGAAGGCCTTCATCCATGTGGTGGATGCGGCAGCTGTAGAGGGCGGAGACCCGGTGGAGGACGTAAAGAGGATAAACAACGAACTTTACGAATATAATCCCGAGCTTATGAAACGTCCCCAGGTAATAGCCGCCAATAAGACGGATATACCCGGCTCAGAGGAAAATGTGGCAAGACTTAAGGAAGCCTTTGAAAAGGACGGCATAAAGGTCATCCCCATTTCAGCGGCTACAAATACCGGTCTTACACAGGTCATCGATGAGATAAGCAGGATACTTAAAAACTATCCTGAAGATGTGGTATTTGAGGAAGAGTATGACGAGTTCGACGAAGTGGCAGCAGGAAACGAGCCATTTGAGATAGAAATATTCGATGGCAATTATTATGTTGTTACCGGTGTCGGCGTAGAGAAGATGATGGGCTATACAAACCTTGATGCTGAAAAAGGATTTGCCTTCTTCCAGAAATACCTCAGGGAAAAGGGTATCATAAAAGCTCTTGAGGAAAAGGGAATAAAAGAGGGAGATACCGTAAGGATATACGATTTGGAATTCACCTATTATAAATAAAAAAAGGGCCGTGCATGTTAAATGTGCGGTCTTTTTATTTAACATTTTGAAGTTAAATAATTCTAAAATTGTTTATTAATTACATAAAAAATAAACACATGGATACTAAATGTAAAAAGGTTTGAATAAAAATCGAAAAAATTTCTTAATAATATAAAAAATATGTTTCAAATGTTAACTATTTTATGTTATAATGATTCCGAACTAATAATAATTTAAAATGGAGGATATGGAGGGATATTATGAAGAAATTATTATGCATAGCGGCTGTTGCGGCACTGCTGGTATCTACAACAACTGTTATATCCATTGCCGGTGACGACAAACATGCAGCACAGACGAGACCTGATATTACTATCGTGATCGACGGAGAAGAAACGTGGTTCAAGAGCGCTACGGGCGAAAGTATTTACCCGATTCTTTATAACGACACGACATATCTGCCACTCAGGTCCATCGGAGAGATAATGGGCAAAAACGTAAACTGGGATGAAAGCACAAAGACAATCACCATAAGCGGTCAGAGGACTGATTACAGCGATACATCCAAAAAGACAAATGCAGACAGAGAAAATATAGAGATCGAAGTAAGAGATGACTTCAACATCATAATCGATGGAACAAAATGTACTTTTAAGGATGCCAACGGCAAGACTGTATATCCTATACTTTGGGAAGGTTCAACATATCTGCCCATCAGATCCATCGGTGACATCATGGGAAGCAGTGTAGGCTGGAATGACAGCACAAAGACAGTTACCCTTACATCGGAAACAACTGTAACAGATGCGGACACATTCAATCAGACTGCACAGCCCACAACGGGGACTGCCGGACTCATCAC
>JAHZAW010000044.1:0-328 GCA_019423725.1 Clostridiales bacterium | reverse complement strand
ACAGTGCTAAGGCTGCAGCAGCAAAGGATGCGGGAGCAGCTGTTAGTGATGTTACCTTCATAAAGGCATATAAGGAATATGACGACAGAAGATGGGAATATGAAGTAGATTTCGTATATAACGGATATGAATATGATTATACAATAAACGCTGAGAACGGAAACATCATCTCCAAGGAGATCGAGGCTGTTTACGGTGCATCCACAGGAACATCTGCAGCTATTACACAGGAAAGTGCAAAGGATGTTGCCCTCAGTGACGCAGGAGCCAATGAAAGCAGCATCACCCTTATAAAATCCGAGAAGGATTATGATGACGGTGTTCTTGA
>JAHZAW010000043.1:62177-68344 GCA_019423725.1 Clostridiales bacterium | reverse complement strand
GTAATGGAAACATTTATGGACCATTTGGACGTGGAATCCCAGCCGGGAAAAGGAGCAAGAATAATCATGTCAAAACGGCTGTCTTATGCTGAATGACAATGGAGGGTTTGTATTGGATGATACAAAAAGACTCATAGAACTGGCCCAGCAGGGCGATTCGGCGGCAAAGGAACGCCTTATAGAAGAAAACAGCGGTCTAATATGGAGCGTAGTAAGGAAATTCAGAGGCAGGGGATGTGAGACCGATGATCTTTTCCAGATAGGCGCCATAGGACTGATAAAATGTATAGATAAATTCGACCCTTCCTTTGACGTAAAGTTTTCCACCTATGCAGTGCCCATGATAATGGGAGAGATCCGCAGATTTTTAAGAGACGACGGTATGATAAAGGTGAGCCGTCCCCTCAAGGAAACGGCTGTAAAAGCCAAATTTTTAAGGGAACAGCTCATATCCAAAACCGGTGAGGAACCAACGGTCAGTGAGCTTGCCCAAAGGATGGGCATAGACACAGAGACCCTTGTGGAGGCGCTGGATTCCTCCAGGGAGGTAGAAAGCATATTTAAGACCGTTTACAGGAGCGACGGCTCACCTGTATATCTCATCGACCGTCTGTGTGAAGGCACCACCGACGATATAGCCGACAGCATAACCCTTAAGCAGATACTGGTCGAGCTGGAACCAAAAGAGCGGCAGCTCATCTTTCTCAGGTATTTCAAGGACAAGACCCAAAGCGAAACTGCCAAGGAAATAGGCATATCCCAGGTACAGGTATCAAGGATGGAAAAAAAGATAATAAACAGGCTGAGGGAAAACTTCGGCGCATGATTAAAAACAGCTCATTACCCCTTTAAACATATCTCAAACAGCAAACACCCTTCTGAATATTCAGAAGGGTGTTTTTGTATGATCATTATTTTTTCTTTTCATCGAGGAGTTTATTAAGCTCTTCCATAAATGTGTTTATATCCTTAAACTGTCTGTAGACCGAAGCAAATCTTACATAGGCCACCTCATCAAGGTTTTTAAGTCTGTCCATTACCATATTTCCCAGCTCGCCCGATGAGATTTCCTTTGATGGAGAGTTCATTATTGAATTTTCAATATCTTCAACAACGGCTTCCATCTGCTTCATGGATATATTTCTTTTATTGCAGGCTTTGACTATGCCGTTTAATATTTTGCTTTTTTCAAATACTTCCCGCGTTCCGTCTCTTTTTACAACAATCAGAGGAACTGTGTCGATTCTTTCATATGTTGTAAATCTCTTGTCGCATTTTTCGCACAATCTTCTCCTTTTTATAACGGTGTTGTCATCCTGTGCCCTCGAGTCAACCACCTTAGTATCTTCGTTGCCGCAAAAAGGACATCTCATATTTTCAAATCCCCCTGTTCTTAGGCTTAAAACCAGCCTTCATACGTTATTATCATAAGACAAATTTTTCCTCAGGTCAACTAATTTTTCCTTATACATACGGCCTTTGTATCCACTTCCACCAGTATTATATCACTGCCTATCCTCTTTATGGCGCTCCAAGGTATCCTGTACTGTTTGTCCTTTGAGTAGAACAGGCCATTTTTAGTCTGGACAGGTATTATTATATCCGTTATCTGTCCGCATCTGAGATCTATCACCAGATCGTTAACATATCCGAACCTAAATCCATCACAAACATTTATTACCTCTTTTTGTTTAAAACAGCAGAAAGTTTCCATAATATCTACTACTCCCGAAAAAATTATTATATAGGTTGTTCCATTTTGGCTATAGTGCACATTGACTATTAATATGCGCTGATGTAAAATACTAGATGTTGACACATATAACTTATACAGCTCAATATATAGTTGTTTAGCCACAATATTTAGGAGGAAAAAAAATGATTACTTCCATCAAAAAACGTGACGGACGTACCGCCTACTTTGACATCAATAAAATCGCCAGCGCCATGAACAAAGCTTTTGGCGCAACAACAGGCCCTAAGGATAACGCTACCTGCCTTGCCCTTGCAGGAGAAGTCGTTCACCTTCTTGAGGCTGAAGGCGTTGAAATACCTACAGTTGAACAGATCCAGGATAAGGTAGAGGGTGTCCTCATTGCCCATGGATATGTCCGCACTACAAAAAGCTATATCCTTTACAGAGCAGAAAGAACAAGAGTAAGGGATATGAATACCCGTCTTATGAAAACATTTGAGGATATCACATATTCAGACGCTAAGGAAAGTGATATCAAACGTGAGAATGCAAACATTGACGGAAATACTCCCATGGGTGCTATGCTCAAATATGGTTCTGAGGGTGCAAAACATTTCAATGAAATGTATGTACTTAACCCCAAACACGCAGAGGCCCACAGAAACGGAGATATCCATATCCATGACCTTGACTTCTATACACTGACAACAACATGCTGCCAGATCGATATACTTAAACTTTTCAAGGGTGGATTTTCAACAGGCCATGGCGTTCTTCGTGAGCCCAATGATATTTCAAGCTACTCAGCCCTTGCCTGCATAGCCATCCAGTCAAACCAGAATGACCAGCACGGTGGACAGTCAATCGTAAACTTTGACTATGGCCTTGCTCCCGGTGTTAAAAAGACATACAAAAAACGCTACTACAGACTTCTTAGAAATGCCCTTGAGCTTCTTGACAACAAACTTGTTGATGATGACATCAATGACTTAAAAGCTGCACTTCAGAAGGAAGGTCTTGAACCTGCTCTTGATGATAACCCTGAATACAACGAAAGAGAAAAAGAGCTCCTTGTTGAAAAAGGATTTGACGAAAAAGAGGTAGAAAAGGTTCAGGAATTTACAAGACGCAAGGCTGCCGATGAAACAGATAAA
This sequence comes from Clostridiales bacterium, assembly GCA_019423725.1. Lineage (GTDB taxonomy): Bacteria > Bacillota > Clostridia > Lachnospirales > Anaerotignaceae > Metalachnospira. Next base: position 65,494 of record JAHZAW010000043.1, on the reverse strand, counting down.
GCAACATACCAGGCAATGGAAGCCTTCATCCATAACCTTAACACGATGCATTCAAGAGCCGGTGCCCAGACACCCTTCTCATCCATCAACTATGGTATGGATACATCAACAGAAGGACGTATGGTCATGAAAAATATGCTCCTTGTTACTGAAGCAGGTCTTGGACATGGAGAAACACCTATCTTCCCCATCCAGATATTCAGGGTAAAGGAAGGCATTAACTACAATCCCGGAGAGCCTAACTACGATCTGTTCAAACTTGCCTGCAGAGTCAGCGCAAAGAGACTTTTCCCTAACTTCTCATTCCAGGATGCACCCTTCAACCTTAAATATTATAACGGAAAGCCCGAGACAGAGATCTCATACATGGGCTGCCGTACAAGGGTAATCGGTAACGTATACGATCCTACAAAGGAAATATCAAACGGTCGAGGAAACTTAAGCTTCACAAGTATCAACCTTCCCCGTATCGCTATCGAAGCAAACAAAAACATCGACTGGTTCTTCAAGGAACTGGACAGCAAGATCGATCTTGTTGTTGAGCAGCTCCTTGAGCGTTTTGAGATACAGGCAAAGAAAAAAGTCCGCAACTTCCCCTTCCTTATGGGCGAAGGCGTATGGATCGACAGCGAGAAGCTTGGTATGAACGATGAGATCCGTGAGATACTTAAACATGGTACTCTTTCAGTTGGATTCATCGGACTTGCTGAAACACTTAAGGCCCTTATCGGATACCACCATGGTGAGAACGAGATTGCTCAGAACCTTGGTCTTGATATAGTTTCACATATGCGCCGCCGTATGGACGAGTATTCACAGAAATATCATATGAACTTCACTCTTCTTGCAACACCCGCTGAAGGTCTTTCAGGAAGGTTCGTAAGAATAGATAAGGAAAAATACGGTATCATCGAGGGTGTTACAGACAGAGACTACTACACAAACAGCTTCCATATCCCTGTATACTACCCCATCAGCGCATTCAAGAAGATACAGCTTGAGGCACCTTATCATGCTCTTACCAATGCAGGACATATTTCATATATCGAACTTGACGGAGATCCCACACAGAATCTTGACGCCTTTGAAAAGGTCGTTCGTTATATGAAGGAACAGGGTATCGGTTATGGTTCCATCAACCACCCCGTTGACAGAGACCCCTGCTGTGGTTTCAACGGCATTATAGGAGATACATGCCCTAAATGCGGAAGAAGCGAGGAAGAAGGCCCTCACTTCCAGAGGATCCGCCGTATCACAGGATATCTTGTAGGAGATATGTCCAAATGGAATGACGGAAAAACCGCTGAAGAACATGACAGAGTAAAACACAGTCTGACATTCGACGACTAATAAAATATATGCTTAAAGGGACTTTCCGATTACGGAAAGTCCTTTTTTGTTATGTCAGTATATATTTATACGAGCAGAGTAAAACCTTAAATGTTAGCTCTGATAAGAATAAACCATTTTTAAACCATATATGCCCCTGTCATGATACCTGGTGCCTTGAAAAAATTCTTCGGGAAAGGATAATCCCAGCTGACATAAATACAAACGCCGCAGGCACAGCTAATAGCGCATAGATCAGACCGTTTCCCATCTGTTCTATGCTCATAAGGGAAATGAACTGAGCATAATAAAACGGCATAAGGACTAAAATTCGGTATAAAGAACTCGTTTCTGCTATGGGGAGCACTATTGGTATAACATAAAAGGCACAAGATATGGCAAATGCGGCCAGCTGGCTCCTGCACATGGCAGAAAAAATAAATGTTATGCCTGCCACACTTATGGAGCTCATAAATGCCAGGAGCACCTGGTATTTTAATAATGTGCCGCAGGTGATATTAAATGGTATATACCCTTCTGAAAACTCTATGGGTGCAAACAGTATGGAACAGTCCAGGCCTTCCTTTCCATAGATGATAAATGCTGAAATGATATTAAGTGCAATAACAGTGAATGTTATTATCAACGATGACAGAATTCCTGCCGTAACTTTGGCTGATATACATTTTGTCTTTCCATATCTGCTTGTCAAAATAATATTGTCTACACCGCCATATTCTCCTGAGAAAACCGGTGCTGTCATAAGGATTATGACAAAAGCCATAAATACCATGATCTTTAAAATATTCTGGCTCGTGCTCAGCCAGCCGTTTACATATCCAATGTTTATCGGATCATTGCCATATACATCTGATACTGTCAGCCCATTCCAGTTTCCATCTATATCAGAAAATCGATAAAATACCGATGACTGTAAAGCATTTAAGTATGAATATTTCGCATTAAGTCCATTCATATCCTGTTTTGGCTTGAATTTCACAAGTATTTCCTGTACTTTTTCATCGGTCAGTATTCCCTCGTATTCAGAAGCGATCTTCTTGTCTATATCAACAGCCTCTTTTCCGCTTCCCTCAATACTTTTTCCGTCAAAGGCATACATATTTTGAAGGGTGGAAAAGGTGAGTATAAATGACAGCAGAAGTATGGCAGCATAGGATATTAGCGATATCCTTTTTGTAAGTATTTTTTTCATTTCAAATTTTATAAGACTTTTCATCATTTTTCCCTCCTCTGAAGCAGAATAAATACATGTCTTCCAGTGTGGGCCTTACCTGCTTTGCCCCATTCTCTGGCTTTCGTTTTGATATGACCCTAAGAAGGGCTCGGCCATTTTCTATGTTTCTCATATTGCTTACGATCATATCATCCCTATACTGCTCTGCTCTTTCAGCCGGTACGATAAATTCCCATACCATTCCGTCGATTTCCGATGTTATATCCTGAGGGCTGCCAAAATGGACAACTCTGCCCTTTTTCATCATAATTATATTTTCCGCTGTGAATTCAACATCGGAAACAATATGTGTGGACAGGATGACTATTCGGTCTTTTGAAAACGAACTTATAATATTCCTGAAACGCACCCTCTCCTTTGGGTCAAGCCCTGCTGTTGGCTCATCCAATATAAGTATGCTGGGATCATTGAGCATTGCCTGGGCTATGCCTAAACGCTGCTTCATTCCTCCGGAAAATGTCCTTATCCTCTTTCCTCCATCATCTGACAGCCCTGTCATTTCCAGCAGATTCCTGGACCTTTTACGGGCTGTTTTTTCATCCAGCCCCTTTAATGCAGAAACATACATTAGAAAATCGACTGCCTTAAAGTCTGGATAATAGCCAAAATCCTGGGGCAGATATCCCAGAATTCCACTATACCTTTCACCAAGTTTCTCGATATTTTTGCCATTAAACATTACCTTTCCTGAGTCCGGCCTTTGTACGCCGCATATAAGCCTCATAACCGTTGT
>JAHZAW010000043.1:37918-62167 GCA_019423725.1 Clostridiales bacterium | reverse complement strand
TTTTTCCAGCGCCGTTTGCTCCCAGCAGGCCATAAACTCCCTTTGTCAATGTAATGTCCAGACCGTCCACAGCTGTTTTTGAGCCGAATCGTTTTGTCAGCCCTATCGTTTTTAATTCCATATACAGGCTCCTTTCTTTAATGGAGCAAAAAAATACTCTCCATGTTCTTTCAAGGAGAGTATAAAAATCAAATATCTATTTTTTATCTACTTTTATTTATCTGAATTTCTGTATCAACTTCCGGTGAGTTGAAATATGCTGACACCTTTGCTCCCTTAGATGTATTCTCGGCCTTTAGCCATCCTCCATGATTTCGGCAGAGAAGTTTACAAATATAAAGCCCAAGGCCAAAGTGCTCAGAACGGTCTTTTTCCTCCGTAAAATAAGGCTCTGCCACTTTATTCAGACTGCTTTTATCAAACCCTTTTCCATCATCGGATACACAAAGGAGCAGTCCGCCGCCCTTACATTCAAAGGTGAGTGTCACAGCTGTTTTAGCATATCTCACCGCATTTGAAATGAGATTATCACACACCTGGGATATAAAAGAGGTATCAATATACAGCTGTGAAGCTGAAACATTATTTTCAAAATACAGTATTTTTCCATTCTGTCTGCATATCATATCCGAGCTTTTATTAATAGATTCCAAAAATGGCTGCAATAATATATGTTTATATTCCGGCTCGGCATCCTCCATACGCCTTATGCTGCTCATACTGGTTATATAGTTTTCCATACGGGATATATGCTTTCCCATGGTTTCAGCTGTTTTTCTAGTTTTTTCGCTTTCGCTTCCCTGCAGCATTTCATTATATCCCTTTAAAACCGTAAGAGGAGTACGCAGGTCATGGGCAAAGGCCGCATTTAGTTCTCTGCGTTCCTCTACCTGGCGCCACATTTCAGAAAAGTTATGATAAAGGGCTGACCTCATGGCCTCGTAGGAGGCACAAAGCTGTCCCATCTCATTGCCAGAATGATAATTTATCTTGAAATCCAGATCATTATTTGATATTTTTTCGGAAGCTTCCTTAAGTTCAGCCAGAGGCTCCTTTAATTTGCTGCGGTAAAATAAAAATGCCGCCGCCATTATACACAGAGCTGAATATATAGGTGTGGCGACAATCGGTACGGCTTCCAAAACAGCGACCCGTCTTTCGTCCCTTTCGCTCATTGGTGATATTTCTTTATAAATATAGGTGCTTTCGTTAAGTCTCTCGCCTTTTTCGTTTGTCAGATAATATCTTTCTCCCACAGGCGGGTAGGAGTCATTTATTTTCTGTACTTTCCAGTTACAAAATCCGGCTGTAAGAGCACTTAGTATTATGGCTGATATTGCAAATATCAAAATATATATCATAATGCTCTTTTTCAATGACATATCCCGCCAAATGACCTTTATTTTATCCACTTATAACCACACCCCCAAACGGTCTCGATATATGCCCGGTCTGTGTATGCCGCTATTTTAGCTCTGATCCGGCGGATATGTTCAGCCACCACGCTGCTGTCACCGTCGCTGTCATATCCCCATACACGCTCATATATCCTCTCTTTATCGAAGACCTGTCCCGGATTTTGAGAAAGCAGTTCAACTATATCAAATTCCTTTTTAGCAAGTCCTACGGGCTTATCATCAAAATAGAGGCATCTCTCAGAATAATCTATGGCCAGATCTCCTGAAAATTTTATCCGTGAGTCAAAACTGTGCCTTTCCTCCCGTCTTAAATGCGCCTTTACCCTGGCCTCCAGCTCCACAAGGGAAAACGGCTTGACTATATAGTCATCTCCGCCTGCTGCAAAGCCATTCACCTTATCCATGTCTTCGATTTTAGCTGTCAAGAAAAGTATTGGGCATGATATATGGTCTCTTATGCGTCTGCAGACCTCTAAGCCGTCCATGCCCGGCATATTTATATCAAGAAGTATTATATCCGGCTGTTTTTCAGTCTGTTTTATGGCTTCGATACCGTTTAAAGCTGATAAAACAGAATAGCCTTTACTTTCAAAAAAGCTTTTAAGCATTGATACTATATCTTTTTCGTCATCAGCTATGAGTATTTTTGCGCCCATATCCATCACCTCTTAAAAAGGAAATATATCATATATTTTTCAACAATTTATCTACTTTTCTATTTTATAGGCAATCTATTTGCCAGTTTGATATAGTTATTCAAATAAATCTTCCATCTAATTATATTTCTTAGAAAAAATCAAAACAATATAAACTTATTTTCTGAGTTTCAAATTTCAGGAATACAGCATTTGCTGTCTGAATAAAACATGAAAAAACAGGACGCCATAACATTTTAGCTATGCGTCCTGTCTAATTCAAATCAATATTATATTTTTAAGCCTTATATCACTCCACAAGGGATTTTACCTCATGGGCTTCTATAAGCTTGACATCTGGATATTTTTCCATGAATGTATTCAATGTATACTGGTTGGCAAAGAGGATAAGCGGCCTCATAAAGTGGTCAAATACCAGTGTGCTTCTGGCATTTAAAAGTTCCTTTATATCCTCAGGCTCCATATCCAGCACCCAGCGGGCAATGGAATAATCCTGGGGCTCCATCCTTATCTCTGAATTATATTCATTTAAAAGTCTATACTCAAATACCTCAAACTGAAGCTGTCCAACAGCACCAAGTATTACCTCATTATATTCATTGGTATATACCTGGATGGCACCTTCCTGTGCCAGCTGCTCAACACCCTTCTGGAACTGTTTTGCCTTCATGGTATCTACAGGCCTTACCCTGGCGAAAAGCTCAGGAGGGAAGGTAGGAAGGGGCTCAAAGAATATCTTTTCCTTTGAGTCAGTGAGGGTGTCTCCTATCTGGTAGTTGCCTGTATCATATATACCGATTATATCTCCGGCATAGGCCACATCAACGGTCTCCCTCTCATTGGCCATAAGCTGTGTTGACTGGGAAAGCTTCATCTGTTTTCCGTTTCTTGTAAGGGTAACTGTCATACCTCTCTCAAATACTCCGGAGCATATCCTTAAAAATGCCAGTCTGTCCCTGTGGGCAGGGTTCATATTGGCCTGGATCTTAAAAATAAATCCGCTGAAAAAGTCATCTGTGGGTTTTACTACCCCTGTGGTCGTCTTTCTGTCTCCGGGAGAAGGTGACATATCAAGGAAGTGTTTAAGGAACATGGTAACTCCAAAGTCAGCCAGGGCTGAACCGAAAAATACTGGTGAAAGTTTTCCGGCATCTACGGCTTCCTTATCAAATTCATTTCCAGCTCCGTCCACCAGCTCGATCTCACTTCTGAGTATCTCCAGGTTGGCATCGCTTATGACGCCCTCAAGTTCTTTTCCAAAAACTCCGTCTTCTCCGAGCTTTACTATTTCATTGCTTCTATAAAGAAGGACACAATTTTCCATTCTGTTGTAAATACCCTCAAAAAGCTGTCCGCTTCCGATGGGCCATGTCACAGCCACAGAAGGAAGTCCAAGGGCATCCTCCAGGTCCTCAAGAAGTTCAAGAGGGTCCTTAGCCTGTCTGTCCAGCTTATTGATGAAAGTAAAAATAGGTATGCCCCTCATACTGCATACTTTGAACAGCTTCTTTGTCTGGGCCTCGACACCCTTAGCCGCATCGATGACCATTACCGCGCTGTCAACGGATGTAAGTATACGGTATGTGTCCTCACCAAAGTCATTATGTCCCGGTGTATCCATTATGGATACGACTTTGCCGTCATACTCAAACTGCATAACAGATGATGTTACAGAAATACCTCTTTGCTTTTCTATTTCCATCCAGTCACTTTTTGCGGCTCTTCCGGTCTTTCTGGCCTTTACGGAGCCGGCCTCCCTTATGGCTCCTCCATGATAAAGGAGTTTTTCCGTAAGGGTAGTCTTACCTGCGTCAGGATGGGATATAATGCCGAAAATACGGCGTTTCTTTAACGCTTCAACACTTGTTGCTGCCATGTTTTCCGTCCTCTCATAAAATATAAATTAAGCTCTCTATCATATGAATATTTGAATCAGAAATAGGTCTTTTCCTCCCAGAGAACGACCTCGCCCTTTTCAAGGCTTGCCTGTACGTCTATTGTCCTCTGGTTAGAGCTGCCCTTGAATTTAAGCTCAAGGGAACGTTTATCCTTCTCAAACCTTCCGTCCACAAGGACATCCGTTGCTCTGAGAAGTCTCATAAAATCCTCGTTTCCACTGTTCATTATCTGCTCCCATGTATAGCCTGTATATGTCCATACATTGAGTCCGAGTTTCTTTACGCCTTCAGCTATGACAGCACAGGGAACGGGCTGATAAAAGGGGTCCCCTCCCGTAAGCGTAACACCGTCATAAAGCGGATTCTGTGAGGCATAATTTATTATCTTATCGGTATCATAGAGTTTTCCGCCGTTGGGGTCATGGCTGTCAGGATTATGGCATCCCTCACAGTTATGGATACATCCCTGTGTAAATACAGCCATCCTTATTCCGGGGCCGTCAACTATGGAATCTCCCTCTATACCGAATACGCGTATATCCATTTTTATTTCTCCTTTTTTATGCTTTCAAGGAATTTCCTCTCCTTGTCGCTCAAAACAGCCTTATCGAGCATATCAGGCCTTTTCTGATATGTCCTTATTATGGACTGTTCTCTTCTCCATTTATCTATATTGGCATGATGGCCTGAAAGAAGCACTTCCGGGACCTCTCTGCCCATAAACACCGGCGGTCTTGTATACTGGGGATATTCCAAAAGCCCATCGGAAAAGCTTTCGACTTCATAGCTTTCCTCCTTGTTAAGGACTCCCGGAACAAGTCTTGATACCGCATCTATTATGGCAGCGGCTGCCAGTTCCCCTCCAGTAAGGACAAAATCCCCGATGGATATTTCGTCTGTTACTATTTCTTCTATTATCCTCTCGTCAACACCTTCATAATGGCCGCACAAAAGTATTATGCTGTCTTCCTTTGACAGCTCCTCGGCCATTTTCTGGTCAAATCTCTTACCCTGGGGGCTCATATATATGACTCTTGCCTTTCCCAGTTTTCCGGCCTTTTCCTCTATGCTTTTATAGGCGTCATATATGGGCTGTGGCTGCATTACCATTCCCGCTCCACCGCCATAGGGATAATCGTCCACATGTCTGTGCTTGTCCTTTGAAAAATCCCTTATGTTGACTGCCTCAACATCTATTATGCCTTCCTTTACAGCACGTCCTATTATGCTGTGGGACAAAGCGGCATCTATCATCTCCGGAAACAGAGTTAAAACATAAAAGCTTTTCATCATCTCAGCCCTTCCAGAAGTTTTACGACCATCTTTTTATCCGGAACACTTACCGAAAGTATACACTGCTTTATGGCGGGTATGAGAAGTTCCTTTCCATCTTCTCCCGTTATTCCATAAACATCATTTGCTCCTGTAGTATATACTTCACTTATTTTTCCCAGATATTCATCTTCATCGGTGTAAACGTCCATATCATACAAATCCCTTGTATAATATTCGTCATCTCCAAGGGGAAGCGCTTTCTCAGCAGGTATGAGTATCCTGCCGTTTTTGAATCCTTCCACCTGGTTTATATCGTTATATTCCTTAAGTGTGAGCAGTACAAAGTTTTTGTGATAGGCTACTTTTGCTATGCTGCACACCTTTCTTTCGCCTTTAACTTCAAGTATTACTTCCTTAAGCAGTTCAAAACGTGAGGGCACGTCGGTCGTGGGGAAAATTTTAAGCGTTCCCTTTATTCCATGCGTCCCCGCGATCTTTCCGATTTCAAAAAAATTATCCATTTTTATGCTCCCATATCCTAAAAAAGTTAGGAGTGGCCCCCTAACTCCCTGATTATTATGCTGTTATAATTTAAAGTGCTCTTATTATCACGGGGAGCATGTTTTTGCATACTCCCCGTCTCATTTTACTGCACTATTTCCACAACAATCCTTTTATCATCATGTATTGCTGCGGCTTTAACAACAGTTCTTATAGCCTTGGCAATCCTGCCCTGCTTGCCGATAACCTTACCCATGTCATCGGGAGCGACCTTAAGCTCAAGGATTATTGAGCGTTCGCCTTTTACCTCCGATACGGAAACCTGATCAGGATTATCAACAAGGTTTTTGGCTATAACCTCCAATAATTCCTTCATAGCTGTACCTCCTGCCCGAATTATTCGATAACTCCGGCTTTTACTAATAAGGCCTTAGCTGTATCTGAAAGCTGAGCGCCTTTTGCGATCCACTCTTTAGCCTGGTCTCCGTCAACCTTTAATACTACGGGATCCTTTGTAGGATCATAGTATCCGATCTCAGCTATAGATTTACCGTTTCTTGATGTTCTCTGGTCAGCAACTACGATTCTGTAGAAGGGCGCCTTTTTAGCTCCTAATCTCTTTAATCTGATTCTTACCATTTCTAAATTCACCTCCAAAAATATTTTTGTATCTAAACGCCTTGGCGTAAATACCTTAACAAATTACCTGAAAAACGGCATCTTCATCCTGCCCTTTTTCCCCTTTGTCATTGAGTTCATCTGTTTCATCATTTTTTTCATTTCTTCAAACTGCTTGAGCAGTCTATTGACTTCGGCTATGGTCCTTCCTGAACCGTTTGCTATACGCTTCTTCCTCGGTCCGTTAAGTATCGAGGGATCCTGTCTTTCCTCTTTTGTCATTGACTGGATTATAGCCTCGATGTGGGCCATTGCCTTGGGATCTACCTCAACATCATTCAGATTGTACTGACTGAGTCCGGGTATCATCCCCAAAATGTCCTTCAAAGGACCCATCTTTTTGATCTGCTGCATCTGGTCAAGGAAATCATCAAGATCAAACTCATTGTTTCTCATCTTCTGAGCCATTTCCTGAGCCTGCTTCTCGTCATAGGCTTCCTGCGCCTTCTCTATGAGAGAGAGCACATCGCCCATTCCAAGTATCCTTGATGCCATCCTGTCTGGATGGAAGGGCTCCAGATCCTCCATCTTCTCGCCCATACCGATGTACTTAATGGGCTTTCCTGTGACGCTCCTTACTGAAAGCGCTGCACCGCCTCTGGCATCACCATCAAGCTTTGTCAGGATTATTCCATCGGCGCCCAGCTGGTCATTAAAACTCTCAGCAACGGTCACCGCGTCCTGTCCTGTCATAGCATCGATGACAAGGAGTATCTCCTGGGGCTTGACAGCCTCTTTAATGTTTTTCAGCTCGTCCATAAGCTCCTCATTTATGTGGAGTCGTCCGGCTGTATCTATCAAAATCACATCGTATCTGTTTTTTTCAGCATAGACAAGTGATTCCTTAGCTATCTCAACGGGGCTGAGCTTATCGCCCATCTCAAATACCGGTATGCCATAGTTGTTTCCAACTACCTGCAGCTGTTTGATAGCCGCCGGCCTGTAAACGTCGCAGGCTACCAGCAGTGGATTTTTTCCCTGCTTGCGAAGAAGTCCCGCAAGTTTTCCAGATGTCGTCGTTTTACCGGCACCCTGAAGACCAACCATCATATACACCGTTGGCGGCCTGTTGGCGAAGGTAAGTTTGCTCTGGGTGGAACCCATAAGCTCTATAAGCTCTTCATTAACGATCTTTATTACCTGCTGTCCGGGAGTAAGGCTTTCAAGTACCTCGCTTCCAACAGCTCTCTCGTTGACCCTGTTTACGAACTGCTTTACTATCTTATAGTTGACGTCGGCCTCAAGAAGGGCTATCTTTACCTCTCTCATGGCGTCCTTGACGTCTTTTTCAGTCAGCTTGCCTTTGCTCCTGAGCTGCTTGAATACCGACTGCAGCTTCTCGGACAAATTTTCAAAAGCCATATATTATCCTCCATTATAAGCGGTCCCAGCCAATCTCATTCTGTTATCTCATCAACTGCCTGTCTTATCTGCTCGGCTATCTTTAAAGTTCCCTCGGAAAGTTCGCTTTTTTCCTCAAGTTCATCTATCAGTTTTCTTATTCTTACCGCCGAGCTCTTATTGGCCATGAATCTTTCCACAAGCCTGAGTTTATCCTCATAGTCCGAAAGTATTTTTTCGGTCCTTTTAAGCTGGTCTCTCACAGCCTGGCGGCTGATCGCAAGTTCACCCGCTATTTCCGAAAGCGACATATCGTTCTGATAAAAAAGTTCATAGATCTCTTTCTGCTTATCCGTAAGTAATTCTCCGTAAAAATCATAAAGCAGAGTCGTTTTCAAAATGTCCACAATACTCACTCCCGTGTAAAGCTTTTTTACTTTACCTGTGATATTCTAATACAGATGAACACCTTTGTCAAGTATTTTTACTTTACATTCAAAAATTTATTTTTGCTTTATATTTCAATAAAACAGAGCAGTCATTTATATGACTGCTCCATCTAAAATCTGCCTTAAATTAGGCTTATTTGATTATAAAATCCGACATCTTTGTTTCCTGCCAGTCTGTATTTGTGGTAGGGTCAACATCGGTGTACAGCTTAAGTCCACCCTTTCCATCAGATACGACTTTAAAATACATATTCATTTCCTTAGGCTCAAGGTACTCTTTGTAATATGTTTCATAATATGGACTTCCGTTTTCCTTGGCTTCCTTTATATAGTCAACGGTATCGGGGTCCTTATCAAAATTTTTATATACTATCTTATATGAAAGAACAGCTTCAGTACCGTCTTCATTTTCCTTATAATTTGAGATGATAAAGTCCTTTAACTCATAATACTTGGAAAATGTATCTGTCGCTTCTTTTTTAAGATACTCTTCTACCTGGTCATAGATCTTATTTTCATTCTGAGCTGCTGTAAGTTCAAACTCAGCTGCTGCGTATTCTTTTCTCTTTTCTATTCCAACACCGTTTACCGAAAATTCATAAATTATTCTGTATTTTCCGTCCTCAAGGCCTTCATAGAAATTAGAAAGGATTATTTTTCTCTCGCTGCTGCTGTCAGCCTTGAGCTGATATTCTATCTCATTTATGGTCTCGCTGTTTCTATCAACAACAGTCCATTTTCCATTTACTTCCTTATCAAGTTCAAACACCTGGGGATTATATACATAAAGCGCTCCCGGTAAGCTGCTGAACCTTGTGAACTTGAGTTTAAGATCGTCATCAGGAACTACTGACTCAGTGTTAAGCACTTCAATCTTGAGGTTTTCAGACATCGTCACATTTGTGAAGTCTGTTTTAGCAGAAGTCTGTGTTTTCTTTCCTGCTGACTCATCGGCCTTATAAAGCATGGTCATAAATTCGGTTTTGGAAACTTTATTATCAGGTCTTATGGTGTTGTCTTCATACCCTGAAATAACTCCAGCACCTACAAGAGTTTTTATATCGTTTACTGCATAGTCTGATATTTTATCGCTGTCAGTAAATTTTATCTGGACTGAACTTTCTTTAAAATCGTATGTCCTTACGATAAAGGATGCTGCCTGTTCCCTGGTGAGAACCGTTTCTGCATTGGCCCTAAGGCTTCCGTCTGCTGCTTTGCTTCCGGCAAATATGCCTGCGTCATAGAGCATTATTATATCATCTGCATAGCTTTTGCTTTCAGAAAGGTCCGAAAAAGGATTATCCTTGGCGCTGCCGCTGAGTCCTGCGGCTTTGCTGAGCATTTCAGCCATCTCACCTCTTGTAAGAAATCCATTCACGTTATAATTTTCAGATATATAGCCGGCTGTTCTGCAGTATTTTACCGCTTCATCGTACCATTCAGCTCCACTGGCTGTGACTGATGCTAATGTAAGAATTACTGCAAGGGTAAGTGCTTCAAAATACTTCTTTTTCATGGTAATCCCTCCTTTATTTCTTCAAGCATACATTATATTTTTATAAAAATCTACAATTACGCCAAATTGTAATATAATCTTAAATGTCCTGGAAATTTTGTAAATATCCTGTAATATACACGCAAAAAAAGCCGGCTTATAGCCGGCTTATATTTATTATTATTCTATTATTTTGCTATTTCTGCAACTTTCTGAGATTTTCTTTCAAAAACTAATCTGTAAAGCAGCCTTACAAAGGGTCCAACATAGAATATCTGGCTGAAGAAAGCCATGGGGAAGTTCATTGCTATAGTCTGGAACCAAACCCCAACGAATCCGCTTTCAGCTGTGTCCTTAAATAAGATAGTTGCCACAAGGCTCATTATAGGGCACATAAGGCATACGATCATTGATGAGATGGCAAGGATTATGAAAACAGGTCTGTCTTCGCCGGGCTTCACGATACGCATTGCAAGTAAATGTGAAAGCTTATCTACAATAAAAAACTCAAGGATGAATGCTACAGGCCACATTATCTTTAACTCTCCAAAGGCCATGGCAAATACCTGGTTTGTCATACCGCCAATATTAAGGGCGATATTGTAGCAGATCATTGCATAGACCATTACAAAGGCCATTACAGCTGTAAATACGACATTTTGAAATCTTGTTTTAGGCATAATCGAATCTCCTTTTACTTTAAATATGAACCAATAATTCCAACTTCCGCAAAATCATTTCTGTGTTGTTCGTTATCATAATTAATGTACGTTTCCAATTAATACCAAAGATCTCGCAATATTTAATTTATGATATAATTTTAACAGATTATTTTTGTTTGTGTAATAGTTACAAATTCCGTTTTTTTGCACGAATAATACAATAAAAATAATCAATTTTATAAACAAATCTGCGCCCTCAAAAAAATTTATAGTCAAATTTGACCAAACCCATATACAAAAACTTCCGGAGGGATCTTTAATCCATCCGGAAGCATATTTAATATGGCATAATACGGCATCACATCAAAACCGTGGATATCATATATAAGGAAATGATAACGGAAAATATTCCGACAGCCCTTTTGAGGGGTGCAGAAGGCACCCTTGACGAAAAACGTCTTCCAAGAAGGGCACATCCCCCATAAGAAATAAATATGACAACCATATATAACGTAAGGCTCTTAAGATCAACCCCGTCTATGTATCCCACAAATGCAGGCACAGAAACGAACAGCGAATCAAGAAGGCCCACAGCCATGGCTGCATGCACTTCCATGCCCATGGTGGCAAGAAGAGGCATTACAAGTATCGGGCCTCCTGAACCGCCTATGGCACATACCGTTGATGTAACAAGACCAAACACGAACATAAACGGCCTTGAATCCAACAGCGGGCTTCTCTTTTCTTCCTTAGCTTTTTTATTCTTTCTGCCCATAATTATGATCGATATTCCCGCTAAAAGAACTACCACATAAAGTATGAGCTTTACATTCTGAGGACTTATAAAGGAGTTGAGCTTTACCCCAAAAACAGCTCCTATGGCACTGGCGATGCAGAGCCAGCCAAGTGTCTTTTTCTCCCTGGCGATACCCTCTTTGCAGCCTACCATGGCCAAAAGTCCTGATAATATGAACGCCCAATAGCTCAGTGCAAGATATTCACCGACCTCAAAATTTGTAAGTGCAGCATAGAACATGGGCAGTAAAAATCCCGATATTCCACAGGCTCCCACAATAAATCCAACTATGGCATTTGCCAGTATTGTTAAAACCATCTGCATAATTTATCCCCCTGTCCCCGTAAGCAAATGATCATTTATTGAAAAGCGCTTTTGAAAATTCCTTTGGATCAAATACCTGAAGGTCCCCTATCTGCTCACCTACGCCGATATATCTAACGGGTATATTGAGCTCATTTTTGATGGCTATTACGATGCCTCCCTTGGCTGTACCATCGAGCTTAGTAAGGACAAGTCCTGTTATATCAGCAACTTCATTAAAAAGCTTAGCCTGCTGGAGGGCATTCTGTCCTGTTGTAGCATCAAGTACAAGGAATACCTCAGAATCAGCCTCGGGATATTCGCGGTTTATGACCTTCGCTATCTTTTTCAGTTCTTCCATAAGATTTTTCTTATTGTGAAGTCTTCCTGCAGTATCACATATAAGCACATCGGTTTTTCTGCTCTTTGCTGCATTGACCGCATCAAATACCACTGCCGCAGGGTCTGAGTTTTCCTCATGGCATATGACATCTATGCCTGAACGTTCGCCCCATATTTTGAGCTGGTCAATGGCTGCAGCCCTGAATGTATCGGCAGCCGCAAGAAGTACCTTTTTGCCCTCTGCCTTATAATTAGCGGCAAGTTTTCCTATGGTCGTTGTCTTTCCAACTCCATTTACACCTATGACAAGTATGACGCATGGTGTTTTTATCTTGAATTCTTCTTCCACACCCTCCTCAAGAATGGCTGTTATTTCATCCTCGAGCATACCCTTTATGAGTGGGGGGTCTTGTGCCCTTCCCTTTTTTACCCTCTGTTTGAGGTTCTCTATACTTTTGACGGTCGTAGCAACTCCAAGGTCAGCCATTATAAGGCTTTCTTCCAGCTCATCGAACAGGTCATCATCAATTTTGGTGAATCCGCCGAGGACTGAATCAATTCCGCCAAATATATTTTTTCTTGTTTTTTCAAGTCCTTCAATAAGTCTGGCAAAAAAGCCCTTCCTATTCTCCTCAGCCGGAGCAGTCTCTTCTTCGGCTGTTTCTTCCTCTGCGGCGGGTCCTTCCTCAGATGTTTCTTCTTCCGTTTCTTTCACTTCTTCCACCGGTTCAGAAGCCTCAGCCGTCTCAGCCTCATCTGCCTCATTTTCTACAGCCTGTTCCTCATCTTCCGGAACTTCTTGGTCTTCCTTGCTGTTTTCATCAGAGCCATCCCTCTCGGATACGCTCTTTTTTACATCGTCGTTAACTTCGTTTTCTATCTTTGTTACATTCTTCACAACTTCAACGACTACATCTTCTCCGACTTCTTCTTCGGTTTCTTGCTCAATCTCGGCAACGGCGCTGCGGACTATTTCCTCAACGGTCTCTTCATTGCTGCTCACTGTATTTTCATTGGCATACTCAGAGCCGTCTTCTTTATGATCCTTCCCCTTTAGAAAATCAAAAAATCCCATATTTTCACTCCTTATTCTACAACTGCCTCATCAAATTTAACGGAAACTATCTTTGATACGCCCTGTTCCTGCATCGTAACACCATAAAGTACATCAGCTGCCTCCATGGTGCCCTTTCTATGGGTTATTACTATAAACTGTGTTCCCTTTGAAAACCTCTTCAGATAATCCCCAAACCTCTGTACATTGGCATCATCAAGGGCTGCCTCGATCTCATCCAGTATACAGAAGGGTGACGGCTTCATCTTAAGTATGGAGAAAAGTATGGCTATGGCCGTAAGCGCCCTCTCCCCTCCTGATAAAAGCATCATATTCTGAAGATTTTTTCCAGGCGGCTGGGCGATTATATCTATTCCTGAACCAAGGACATCGTCCTCATCCAGTATTTTAAGGTATGCCCTTCCTCCGCCAAACATCTCCCTGAATACTTCACTGAAGTTTTCAGATATTATCTCAAGTTTTTCCCTGAACTGTTTTTCCATAAGCTGCGAAAGGTCTTTGATTATATTTTTTAGCTTTTCCTCCGCATCCATGATATCATTTTTCTGTTTGGTCAAAAACTCATATCTTTCCTTTGTTTCCTTATATTCATCTACAGCATTGACATTTACCGAGCCCAGCGCCCTGATGGCAGCCTTCAGCTCCCTTGCCCTTGAGGCAAGCTCTCCCGGCTCCTTATCTAAAGGAGGATATTTAAGAGCTTCAGGATATGTTATTTCATAGTTTTCCCACATATCATCATTAAGTCTCTTCTTTTCCTCGGAAAGTTTTTCTGTCTTTGCTTCAAGCCTTACCTGCTCATTTTTATATTTGAGCACAGTATCACGGCAGTCATTTATTTCCTGTTCCTTCTGGCTCAGTCTGGCGGCCTCATTTTTCCTGTTTTCGGCTGTCTCAGAAAGCTGCTTTTCACATCTTTCCTTTTCTCCTCTGCTGCTTTTAGTCTTCTCCGCTGCTTCTTCAGCGGTCATTTTCTTTTCATCTATCCTTGAAAGGGCAGTCTCCTTTTCCCTTTCTATTTCTTCCGTTTCTTTCAAGAGCTGACTGTTCTCGGCTTCCAGCCTGTCAAGCTCGTCTTTTCTGGCCCTGTTTTTTTCTTCAGATGACGACAGGCTTATCTTAAGGGCCGTTATCTCCTCAGCAGCAGTCGTCCTTCCGCTTTTTCCGCTTTCGGCATCTTCTTTATATTTATTGAGCATATCCTGAAGTTTAAGTATTTCAGCCTCTGTATTTTTAAGCTCCAGAGCTGACTTTTCCCTGTCACTTTCAGCCGTTTCTTTCTGCTCTGCAAGCTGTTTTATCTCTATTTCAAAAAGTCTCAGCTTCTCTTCATTTTCTGATATTTCCTTTTTGATACCTGAGACCTCACTGGTAGCTGTTATTTTCTCAAATTCCAGTTCCTTAAGGTCGTTTTTCTTATCCTCTATGAGCTCATCGGCTTCTTCTGCTTTATGGGCGTTGGATTCTCTCTCAGCAGTAAGTCCGCTGCAGGCAGCCTCAAGGGCCTGGGTCTCTGTTTTAAGAGCGTCTATCTCTCTCTTTCTTCCAAAGACTCCTCCATCCTTCCTGCCGGAGCTTCCTCCTGTTATGGCTCCTCCAGGCATAAATGACTCGCCTTCCAGCGTCACGAGCCTATAGCTCTGTTTATGCCTTGCAGCAAAGCTGATGGCATTATCCATGGTATCTATCACTATTATCCTTCCAAGAAGGCTTTCTGCTATGCCTGAAAACTCCCTGTCATATTTGACAAGGTCCACAGCAGCGGCTATGACGCCATTTTCAGAAAGAAGCTGGTCCCTTTCGGCTCCC
This sequence comes from Clostridiales bacterium, assembly GCA_019423725.1. GTDB lineage: Bacteria > Bacillota > Clostridia > Lachnospirales > Anaerotignaceae > Metalachnospira. Next base: position 47,469 of record JAHZAW010000043.1, on the reverse strand, counting down.
AGGCCCCTTCCCTTTACCGTGGCTATGGGAAGGAATGTGGCTCTGCCAAGCCTATGCTCCTTAAGATAATTTACAGCTGTCTTTGCGTCAGCTTCCTTTTCAACTACTATGCTCTGCATGGAGCCTCCAAGGGCCGTTTCTATGGCTGTCTCATACTTCTCTTCCGTTTTGAAAAGCTGTGCAACAGCTCCCCTTACTCCCTTGAATCCAGGAGCTCCATTATCCTTGAGCTGGAGAACAGCCTTTACGGATTTGTAGTATCCGTCATGCTCCTTCTCCATGTCGCTCAATACCTTGAGCCTTGACCTTTTCTCAGTAAGTTTACGGCTCTTTTCGTTTAATCCCGTATCGATGACGGATATTATTTTTAAAAAGCCTTCCTTTTTATTTTCAAGCTTTTTGATTTCCTTATTCGTTTCTTCTATCTCGTCGCTGTTTTCCTCAAGCCTAAGCTCTGCGGAATTAAGCGCTATTTTTCTTTCCTTTAATCTGTCCTCAAGGGTATTCCTTTCTTCGGCTATCTGTTCTTCCCTTTTTGTAAACTGCTCTATTACAGCATCTGTTCTTTCCATGGATCCCTTAAGGTCAGCAGTCAGCTTTATAAACTCTATCATTTCAGCCTTATAGCTTTCTGTTTTCTGCTCATACTCTGACTGTTCATTGAGCATAACATTAAGAGCCTTCTCCTTTTCCTCTATGGAAGATCTTATTTTTTCTATCTCCTCTGAGGCTGAATTCAAAGTCTCTTTTAATTTTATGATACTATCCTCGTTTTCACTACGTTTATCAAGCTTTGCCCTTTTCTCGGCATCAAGCCTGTCATAGGATTCTTGTAAATTCTTTATCTGTTCATCTGTCAGACGGCACAGACCGTCATTCTTCTCAATAAGTCCGCTGAGCTCTGCCATCTCACGGTTGAGCTTCTCAGCCTCAGTATCAAGTTCTTCGGCCGATTCCTTTATTTTTGAGGCTTCCTCCGTAAGTTTTTCAAGAAGTCTCTCGTTATCCAAAATATTGGCCTCGTTATCCTCAAAAAGTCTCTTAACTTCTTCGATCCCCTCTTCAATCCTTTTACCGTTTATAACAAAAAGCCTTATGTCGGCTTCCTTCATCTCTCCATACAGTTCAAGGTATTTCTTAGCCTTTTCAGCCTGTTTCTCAAGGGGGCCTATCTTGCTTTCTATCTCACTTATTATATCTGTTATCCTGACAAGGTTCTGCTGTTCCTTCTCCAGCTTGCCCTCGGCTTCGGCTCTCCTGTTTTTATATTTTACGATTCCGGCAGCTTCCTCAAAAAGCTGTCTCCTGTCCTCAGATTTATTGCTGAGTATCTCATCTATTTTGCCCTGGCCTATGATGCTGTATCCGTCACGTCCGATACCCGTATCCATAAACAGCTCATAAATATCCTTAAGGCGGCATTCCGTACCATTGATATAATATCCGCTCTCGCCTGACCTATATACCCTTCTGGTAACTGTTATCTCTGAATATTCCACAGGTATCTGTTTATCCGTGTTGTCAATGGTCATTGAAACTTCGGCAAATCCCACAGGCCTCCTATTGGCAGTGCCGGCAAATATGACATCTTCCATCTTGCCGCCCCTGAGGCTTTTTGCCCTCTGTTCGCCAAGCACCCACTTGACGGCATCGGATATATTGCTCTTTCCGCTTCCGTTAGGACCGACAACAGCGGTTATTCCCTTATTAAATTCAAGCTTTACCTTCTCCGGAAAGGATTTAAAGCCGTGCAAGTCAAGCTCCTTTAAATACATCGGCACACCTCATCAAAAAACTGTTTTTCCTCCGACAATACAATGCTTTGTACTGCCAAAAACCTTCATGCCCTTGGCGGGCGTAAATTTTGCCTTAGAATAAAACTCTGAAGGCTCTATTACATATTCTTTATTTACTTCCATTATAACAATATCCGCGTCCATTCCCGGCTTTATCTCGCCTTTATTCTTAAAACGCAGTATTTCAGCAGGTTTTTTCGACATTTTTTCCGCAAGCTGCTTCTCCGTTATTTTTCCCGTTTTCACCAGTGCCGTATAGCTCAGTGAAAATGCTGTCTCAAAGGCTGATATACCATAGGCAGCCCTGTCAAATTCCCTCTGCTTATGCTCTATCCTTACGGGCATGTGCCCTGACGCTATGGCATCTATTGTTCCATCACATATACCCTCAGCAATGGCCTCCGTATCTGACTTTGTCCTTAATGGAGGTATTACCTTGGCATAGGTGTTATACTGCATAGCCGCTTCCTCTGTTATCGTAAAATAATGGGGGCATGTTTCGCATGTGACATTTACTCCCCTTTTTTTAGCCGCCCGTACAAGCCTGACAGCTCCTTCCGTACTTATATGGGCTATATGCAGTCTTGCTCCCGTACTTTCAGCAAGAACGATATTTCTCGCCACTATGACATCTTCCGCTTCCCTTGGCATACCGTTAAGTCCAAGTATAGTAGATACTCTTCCCTCATTCATAACGCCTATCCCTGAAAGAGAACGGTCCTCACAGTGGGTGACAACGGGCACATCGAACATCCTGGAATATATAAATATATTCCTCATAAGATTGGCATTCTCCACTGTCAGGTCTCCATCGGCTATGCCTACGGCTCCGGCCCTTATCATCTCTCCCATTTCAGAGGCCTTTTCGCCTCGGCATCCTATGGTCATGCTTCCATAGGGATATATATTTACATGGGAATATTCCCTGCTCTTGGTTATTATGTATTCAACAACTGTTTTATTATCCACAGCCGGTTCCGTATCAGGTATGCACACTATGGTGGTAAATCCGCCCTTAGCTGCACTCATGGAAGCTGTCTCTATGTCCTCGACACTCTCATGCCCTGGGTCGCATATGGTACAGTGCATATCTATAAATCCAGGATATACATACATTCCATCTGCATCTATTATCTCAGCGTCTTCACATTTTATATCATATCCCACTTCTGAGATCTTATCATCAACGATCAGCACATCCGCCGGCCTTTTTATATCGACCAGATCAGATACGACAAATCCATTTTTAATCAAACGCTTCACGAAGTCCGCCCCCAATCTGTGAGAGTATATAAAGCATAGCCATCCTTACGGCAACACTATTTCCTATCTGGTCATTAACGATACACTGGCGGCTGTTGACTATGCTGGTCGCTATCTCAACGCCCCTCTGTATCTGGCCTGGATGCATGACTATGGCATCCTTTTTAGCGTACTTGAGCATATTTTCATCTATAAGGAACATGCTCCTGTACTCATCCAGAGACGGTATTAGGTTGTCATCCTTTACCTGGCCTGATATCCTTGTGGATAAAATTACATCAGCCCCATCAACGGCTTCCTTTGGCTCATAACATACTTTTACCCCAAAACTTTCCAGCTCCAGAGGTATAAGGGTCGAAGGTCCTGAAACACATACTTCAGCACCCAGCTTTAAAAGTCCCCATATATTGCTCTTTGATACCCTGCTGTGGGTTATATCTCCGATTATGGCGACCTTTAATCCTTCAAAGCCGCCCTTGCTTTCCTTTATGGTAAGAAGGTCGAGGAGAGACTGTCCAGGATTTTCGTTAAATCCGTCTCCCGCGTTTATGACTGAGGCTTCCACGCTGTCAGCCAAAAGCCTGGCGGCTCCTGACATGGGATGCCTGAGTATGATAAAATCCGCTCCCATCTGGTCTATGAGCTGTCCCATATCCTGAAGTCTTTCCTTATTTTCACTGGCTGCCGTGGCCATCATATCGACCACATTGGCACTTAGATGCTGAGCCGCCAGTTCATAGGAAAGTTTTGCCCTGGCACTGGAATCATAAAAAAGTATTATGACCGATTTCCCCTGAAGATGGGGGACCTTTTTATTTTTCTGATTTATGACAAACTTCATGGTCTCGGCAGTTTTAAGGACATAATCCAGTTCCTCCGCCGTCAGATCACGCAGTCCCAAAAAATCCTTACGGTGCAAAAACATTTCTCCGCCTCCTTATACAGCATGCTTTCAAAATGTTGTGTTAAATCTTATATCTGCCTGCACCTGTCAAGCAGTTTTACAAAATAATCCGGCAGAGGAGACTCAAACTCCATATATTCTCCCGTGGAAGGATGTATGAACCCAAGCACCCTTGCATGGAGCACCTGCCCCTTCAAATTAAAAGGCTGCTTCTTTGGACCATAAACACTGTCACCCAAAAGCGGGTGTCCGATATAGGTCATATGCACCCTTATCTGATGTGTTCTTCCAGTCTCAAGCTGCGCCTCTATATATGTGAATTTGCCAAGTCTGTCGATAACTCTATAATGGGTAACAGCCCTTCTTCCGCCGCTTGGAACTACCGCCATCTTTTTGCGGTCATTGGGGTTCCTTCCCAGAGGTTTATCCACTGTGCCCTCATCTTCCTTTATGTTATTATAGACAATGGCATTATATTTTCTTGTTATGGTGTGTTCCGCCAGCTGTTTTGCAAGGCTCCTATGGGCATTATTATTCTTAGCTGCCATTATGACCCCCGATGTGTCCATATCTATCCTATGGACTATACCAGGGCGCAGCACGCCATTGATGCCCGAAAGGCTGTCTCCGCAGTGGTATAAAAGAGCGTTGACCAGCGTGTCCGTATAATGTCCAGGCGCCGGATGCACTACCATACCCTGGGGTTTATTTATGACAATGACATCATCATCCTCATAAAGTATATCAAGGGGTATGTCCTGGGGCAGTATCTCAAGAGGCTCCGTCTGGGGGACCGTAAGGGTGGCAACATCGCCGCTCCTTATTTTATAATTCGCCTTTACAGCCTTTCCATTTACAAGGACTCCGCCGGCATCGATTATTTTTTTGATCCCGCTTCTGGAAAGCTCCTCATAATTTTCAGCAGCAAACACATCTATTCTTTTTCCAACATCGTCCGCTTCAGCGGCAAATGTTATCATATCATTTTCCTGCATTTTTTTCTTCCTTATCGTCTTTTATCACAAACAGGACCAGTATCGCCATGGCTATGGTCCCAACGACAACATAAATATCTGCCATATTAAACACAGGCCAGGTAATGAACGTAAACTCAAAGAAGTCTACCACATATCCCCTTATGAGCCTGTCAGCCACGTTTCCTACTGCTCCGGCAAGTATGAGCATAAGCGACCATTTGAGCCATTTATATTCCCTGGTGTCTGGCATCTTGAGCATGGCGGCGATTATGACTATACATATGACCGCAGCCACAATGAGCAGCAGCCATACCTTTCCATTAAGTATGCCAAAGGCCGCCCCTCTGTTTTCCACAAAGGTAAAGTCCATAAATCCCTTTATAAAGGTAATATTCCCAATGGGCTTGAGCTTTGTCAAAGCTATATATTTTGTTGCCTGGTCGATAATAAAAAGAACTACAGCCAGTATTATTGGTATTATCATAGCATCAACCCTCTAACACCGATTCTATGGCTTCCATTACCTCATCCTTTGATACATCGGATGTCCTTATGGTACTGCCTATACTGTCGGCTATAACAAATTTTAATTTATCAGAATTTACCTTCTTATCATGGAAGAGCTGTTCATATACTGTATCTGCGTCAAGTCCAGATACGGATGTGGGCAGGTCAAAATATCTAAGGAGAGCCTTTATCTCCTCAGCCTTTTCAGCTGATATATAGCCTCTCTTTACTGACATGCCTAAAACAGCTGCCATTCCTATGGCAACGCATTCTCCATGAAGGAGCACGAATTCCTTAAGTCCCTCGACCGCATGGCCTATGGTATGGCCATAGTTGAGTATTTCTCTCTCGCCTGTGTCATGCTCATCCCTGCCAACTACACAGGCTTTCATATCACAGCATGAACGGATTATATATTTAAGGGCATCCTTATCAAAATTTTTGATGCTCTCCTTATTTTCAAGCAGATAATTATAAAATTCCTCGGACTGGATAATGCCATATTTTATTACCTCAGCCATACCGGCGGAAAATTCCCTTACAGGAAGCGTTCCAATGGTAGATGTATTTATATAGACAAATTTAGGCTGATAAAAGGCTCCTACGACGTTTTTATATTTTCCGTAGTCGACCCCTACCTTTCCTCCAACGCTGCTGTCCACCTGGGCAAGAAGTGTTGTAGGTATCTGTATGAAGTCTATTCCCCTCATAAAAGTGGCTGCGGCAAATCCTGCCATATCTCCGACAACTCCGCCTCCAAGTCCGGCAATGACGCTTTTTCTGTCAAATTTGTTCTCCAGAAGGAAATCATAAAATCCCCTTATGGTATCAAGTGTCTTGCTTTTTTCTCCGGCTTCAAAGGTGCATACCTTTATCTCCGAAAATACCTTTCCAAGTTCCTCTGAAACAGCATTAATATAAAGCGGGGCCACATTGCTGTCAGAAATTATACATAACTTTCTGCCCTCATATCCGCATTTTAATGCCGCTTCTTCAAGTCCCTTGAAATCATCAGTAAAATATATGGGATACAATGCCGTACCCGTTTCAACAACTATATTTTCCATAAAGCTCCTCCTAAATATACCGACCGACAGTGATGACGATACGGCCTTTTTTAGTTGTGCCGCCAATTTCCATAAGAATACCTCTGCCGCTTCCCTTTAAAGAAAGTATATCCCCTTCTTTTATCATATCAGAAACACTTCTGACTGTACACCAGTTTACAGCGGCCTTCTCAGCCCTGATAAGATCCTGTGTTTCGCTCCTGGATTTTCCGAAAACAGCACCAAAAACCGTATCCGCCCTCAGGGACGATACGGTAACGTTTTTGACATCTATTTTCTTTTCCGGAAGCTTTACAAGGCTAAGGTCGGTTATGCTGGCTGATACCTTAGTGCGTCCAGCCCTTTCGAGGTTCGCGCATATATACGAAGATATGGAACTGTCGGCAAAACAGTATGCCTCTCCCTCATATACAAGAATATCGCCGAGTTTTATCCTTTCTATACCAAGGCCCAGAATTGAGCCAAGAAAATCCCTGTGGGAAAGAGACGATGCGAATTTCTGGTTATAGGTTATCTTAACCGCATCAATGGGAAAAAATATGTCATCATCATCAAAATAGTCGGGATAAAGGGCAAAGACCACCCTTTCGGCTTCATCATATCCTCCAAAAGCTTTGACCTTAAGATCCCTTATGCCTTTAAGGAGCTCAAAAGCCTTTCCTCTCATGGACGGATCAAAAAAATCCGTATAACAGACAATATGTCTTCTTAAACTTAAATCAGCCTGATCCAAAACTTTTGCCAACAAAAGCTTTTCATCAGGCTGACAATAACTTTTTAACAGAGCATGTTTATCCAAAACTTTCGTCCTTTCAAAACATAGATACTATATAAAGTAAGATCATTTGTATTATATCAAGAATGAACAGTGCAATAACTGGAGAAAAATCCAGCATCATTCCTCCGCCAAGCGGAGACTTGTCCATCATTCTCTTAACAGGTCCAAGTATTGGGTCCGTAAGAGTATGTATCAGCCTGCCTATGGATGAATATGCCGAGCCCGGTATCCAGGACATAAGCACTCTGATAACTATCAATATGTATAAAATTCTGAAAAACACATTGATGGCCTCTGTAAGCAGTATACTCATGGCACACCTCCAGTAAAATTATTTACCCTGGCTCACCCATGGAAGAATAACGCTTTTACTGAGCTTAGGTTCTTCTCTTGTATCACTTGAAATATCAAAATTTACGGGCGCAATAATAAAAATATTGCTTGATACACGCTGGATAGAACCATCAAGCGAATAACATGTACCGCTTAAAAAGTCCATTATTCTCTGAGCTACAGGATATTCCACCCTTTCAAGATTGACAACAACGGGTCTTTTTGCCTTGATGTTGTCACAAATTCCCTGTGCATCTTCGTAACACTCAGGCTTCATGATAACTACCTGCTGTGTGTTCTGAGTGCTTTTAAAATCAACAACCTGGGGCTGTGTCTGGCTTCTTCTTGAAGATCTTGGTGCAGAATAGTCAACGTTTTCTCTTTCTCTGGATTCACGCTGGCTTACTTCCCTTCTTTCTCTTGTATGGGGGCGGTATTCTTCTATATCTTCATCTTCATATTCATCATAATCGTCCTCATATTCATCATCATAAGGTCCTGCTATAAAATCCTTGATTTTGTCTACAAATTTTGCCACAGCCATTTCCTCCTAATAATATGGTTTATTTATTTTTGGCTCTTATTTATTATAGTTTCTCTTGCCGAATATTCCAGTACCGACCCTGACGATGGTGGCACCTTCCTCAACGGCGGTAATATAATCGCCGGTCATACCCATAGATAAAACATCCATGTTTATATTATTAATATTTTTGCCGTTAATGTCAACCAATAATTTCTTCATATTCCTGAAATAAACCCTGTTTTCTTCTCCGTTTTCGACATTAGGCGCCACTGTCATAAGTCCTCTTACCCTGATGTTTTCAAGGTTTGAGATGCTTCTTATGAACTCCTCAGTATCCTCCGGCATAATGCCAAATTTCGACTCTTCCTTAGCCATATTTATCTCAACAAGTATATCGGCGACAACTCCGTGCTTTTTAGCCTGCTTGTCTATTTCCTCAGCAAGCTTAAGGCTCTCTACTGAATGTATCAGTTTGACCTTATCTATTATATATTTAACTTTGTTTGTCTGCAAGTGTCCAATTAAATGCCACTTTACATCAGGCCCCATGGGTTCATATTTTTCCATTATTTCCTGAACTCTGTTTTCTCCGAGTTCGTCAAGGCCTTCTGCCACGGCAGCCTTGATCCTGGGTACATCCACCGTCTTTGAAACAGCAAGAAGCAGTACATCCTTTGGATCTCTTCCAGCACGTTTTGCCGCATTGTCAATATTTTCCCTTATGCTTTTTATATTTTCTGCTATATATTCATATTCCGGCATAAAACCACTCCTTTCCGGAAGAAAATATTCTTATATATCTTCATTAATATAACTCGTCGCCTTCATTTATATCTGAGGCGTTTACAACTATCTTATCATAAGCCTTGAGCGAAGACGAGGAAGGATCAGCAATGGTATACTGGCTGTTCTGTCCAAGCACCGTTATACCGGCAAACTCAGCATATGCTCCATTTGCAGTGAGCACTCCTACCTGGGTAGAAACTTCGCTTATGGTATATTCCACAGCGGTCTCACCGGTGCCGTTTAGGATTATGTCACCGATCTTGAGCGTATCAAAGTCCTGTCTGATATATGAAAATTCATCATCACTGGACTCTATCTCCACCTTGACCAGTTCATCCTTGCCATTCACACGCTTAACAACGCTGGTGCCGTATCTTCAAAAATGTTTTCTCGATAATGGCCGTATTAGGTATCTTAAGGCCCTGATATGAGCTGTCAGTTATATAAAATTCAAGCGTACGCACATTCAGGAAATCCTGAATATTTTTATCCGTCTTAAAGACGACATACGTCTTGGAATCTCCCGCTGTCATTGAAGCGATCTGAAAATCTACCGAAATCTCAGATTTATCGACAACGCCCCTTATGGTCTTGGAATCTCCTTCCTGCCAATC
>JAHZAW010000043.1:13276-37893 GCA_019423725.1 Clostridiales bacterium | reverse complement strand
GAAGCTATGGAATTTTCTATGTACGCACAAATATACCAGGTGTTGCTCCTGACGATCTTAAACGCAGGACTGCCCGCATCAATGGTCGTTGTTTTTGACATATACTTAATGTCATATGAAGCATTGATGTCCTTCTCTGTTATATTTGCCAGGGTATCCGGAGTGAATTTTTCCTCATTTCCATCACTGGAAAGGACGAGTATTCCTGATTCCGGAGCGGAAAGGCTTTCAAGGCTGTTTGCCAGCTGGCTGGCATAGGTCTCTCTTTCTGCCGCCATGGAATCCGAACTTTCACTGTTTTCACTGATCCATATATCAGTTCTTATATCCATCTGCGTCTGAACAGCACTGCGCATGGTATATACATCATTATAGTTTCCAAGGGTTATCCTCGTCTGGGCCGATGCCACTGACGCCGCGATACTGTTTTCAACGCTATTTATTTCATCTTTATATTTAGATATGTCTATCTTATTTTTCTGTGTTTCTATTATGTTCTCATCAATGGTCTGAAGCTTGTCCTCAGCAGACTTTGATGACTCACTCTCACTAATCGTGCATACGGTGGCATTCTTTTTTATTTTGTCACCCTCTGCATAATTAAATGAAGGCTGTCCAGTTTTTGACGCCGTCACAACATATTCGTCCCTTACCACTATCCCGTTAAAGGAATTGGGTATATCTATAGTACCATAATCAACTGTATCAATATTAATGGTAGAGCTTCCCGAAACGAAATCCACTGTATATTTCACCATATATATAAGTATTATGGCAAAAAGTACGATGGTCATAACATTTATCGGAGAGCCCCTTCTTCTGCCGCTTTTTTTGCCGCCGCCATTTCTGCTGCCGCTGTAAACGACCGCCGACTTAACATCATCGCTGCCCCTGCGCTTTACCATCTTCTTCTTTTTACGCTCTGCCATAGGCAACTCTCCCATACAATTAACATTGGATTTACAAATTTTAATTATACTGCATTTTCCTCATTTAGTAAACCTAATTATATCTTAAAATTATATTATTATACTAAAAGGCCGACTGCCGCTGAAGCATAATCGACCTTTTTTAACAATATTTATTATCTTTTTCTTTCCAGCTCTATGCTGTCGATATCAAATACACTTATGGCATCGATACTGTTCTTTTCCTTGGAAAGCTTTCCGTATTTATCCACCTGGGTCACATCCTTGGGACCATGGGAAAGGGAAGCTGCTCCGCCTATACAGCCGCATTTGCATGCCATTCCCTCAATGAAATTGGCGTCCAGTTTTCCAGCCTTGGCAAGTCTGAGTATCTTTGTACAGGCATCCAGGCCATCAGCTGCTACCGGCTTGAACTCTATATCCATTTTTTCATGCTCTACGACCTGTTTTACAGCCTCTGTTACACCGCCGCTTCTGGCAAATATCCTTCCATAGAAAGATGCGTTGTCAAGGGCACTGTCCTCACATTCCTCAAGGTTGATATTCATGGCGTCGAGCATGGCTGCCAGCTCCTCAAATGTGATGACAAGATCCACGGCATCCTTAAGATCCTCTTTCTTTATTTCCATCTTTTTAGCTGTACAAGGTCCAATGAAAACTATCTTTGCCGTCTCATCAGTGCTCTTTATAAGTCTTGCCGCTGCTATCATGGGTGAAACTGTATTTGATACATGTCCCATAAGATCAGGGAATGCCTTGCTGACATAATCTACAAATGCCGGACAGCAGCTGGTAGTTTTCCACTTCATTTCTTCCACAGTCTCGGCAAATTCATGGGCCTCATGGTATGAAACTATATCAGCTCCAAGGGCTGCCTCAACGGCATGGAAAAATCCTATCTTCTCTATGCCCGCAATGACCTGTTCTATCCTGGCATTGGTGAACTGGGATGAGATGGCCGGAGCGATTATGGCATATACCTTATATTTTGTATTATTTTCTGAATCTTTCAATAACTTGAGCACATCAAGTACGAACGGTTTGTCAACGATGGCTCCAAAGGGACACATATGTACACAGGCTCCGCATGATACACATTTGCTGTCATCTATGTAGGCTTTCCTGTCCTCATCTATCTTTATGGCTCCGATCTCGCATGAACGTATGCAGGGACGCTGCACATCGCTTATGGCATTGAAGGGGCAGGCCGCATGGCATCTGCCACACTCGATACAGAGATTCTGGTTTATGTAAGCATGCTGATTTACGATAAAAATGGCGTTTTTAGGGCAGGCCTCCACACATTTATGGGCAAGACAGCCTCGGCAGGCCTCTGTTACCATAAATCTGTTGACCGGACATTCATCACATGCATCAGGAAGGATATTTATGACATTCGTTCCCTTAAGGGGCTCAATGGCATTTTTAGCCCTTTCCTTTATAATATGCCTTTCCTTATAAATACAGCATCTTGTAACGGGCTTAGGTCCGGGGACAAGTTTTTCCGCTATGGCGTCAAGGGAGTTGTCCAGCGTACCGTTTATAAATCTTTCGGTTATTTCCTTGTTTACAAGATATTTTGTAAACTGCACGTTGCTCTCAAATTTTTTAATATTCATAATTTACCTCGATCAAATATATGTTACTTCCACGTCTTTTCCCATCTTCTCAAGCAGTGTTTTAAATTCATTCATCTGATTTATTTTAAATACAAAATCCATTTTAAAGGCAAGATCCTGATGGGCGGGATTTATTGCCGTACCCTGATATATCTTTACTCCGTCACAGTCCTCTATGAGAAGCCTTGCAAGCATGGCTGCCGCATTGTTTTCATGGAGCCTGGAATCAAGTTTCGGATTATAGTCGGGCTTTACATATTCTCTCAATATATCTATGGCCTTTGAAAGGGTTATTACCCCCTCAGTGACCAGCTCAATTCCTTCTATCTTCGCTATGGGCGGTATATCCATGGTCATTGTGTCCATATCAAAATCCATTTCCCTGCCAAGGAGCCTTGATGCTATCTGCGCCGTTGTTCCTCCGCATATAACTACCTTTTCTCCTGAGCGAAGCACCTTTTCAAACACTTCTGTATCATTTTTCCTATCCCTGGGCGGTCCAAAAAACAGATTTATGACCTGCTGTTCCTTTATTTTTACCGCCAGCACCGATGTGTCATCTCCCGGCTCATTTTCATAAAGGTCATTGCAGCAGTCCAGTACATTGCTGACTACGTCCTTTGTGGATATGTCATCCTTAGACAGGTCCCTTAAATATGTGTTTACATTGACCCACTCCCAGCCCAGGTCAAGGGAATGTCCTACTCCTGCATGGACAACGCCGTCGCTTACTGCAACAAGCATTGTGTCCTTATCCATCTTGAATCGGCTTTCATATATGTTTTTATCCCCTACCACCTTGAGAGTTTTTTCGATGGGTATATCCTTCCCGTTTTTATGAAGAAATATGGAAGGATTATCAAACTCCGCCACATAGGCGTCGCCGTCTCGGAATATCTTTATAAGCGTAAAGGTGGAATATGCAAGATGCCTCTGACGGCATACAGGAAGGGTATGGACCATGGTGTCTATGGTCTCCTCCAGCGTTGCTCCTTCCCTGAGCATGGTCAGGGCTATGTTTGATGTAAGGGTGGAAAGGATGTTAGCCTTTACACCGCTTCCAAGGCCGTCAGCCAGGACAAATATTTTACAGTCCTTAAGATTAGCCTGCTTAATACAGTCGCCGCAGAGTTCCTCATTGTATTTTTTTAAACTGTTGTATGAAGCATCAATAAAATACAAATCACTCACCCTCTTTAAGCACGACTTTTTTGAGCCTGTTGAGCGCCACCTTTGTTTCCGCTGTTGTCTCTCCCAGCAGTGAGGCTATCTCCTGGGCTACCATCATCTGCTTGTCGATTACGTTCTGGGCTACGTCAACAGTGCTGAGTCTTAATTTCTCAAGTTCGGCCCTTCTCTTTTCATCGGCCGTTATATCCTGTATGGTCACCATGAAGTTTCTTTCTTCCTTCATGTACATTATGTTCATCAGTCCCGTAAAGCCGAATTTTTCGATGCTTATTTTTTCACCGACGATATCATTTCCGCTCTCCAGCACTTTTTTGAAATATTCTTCAGGAATAAATTCCGAAGCGTTCATTCCAACGGCATCGGCCATTCTAATTTTTGACACCTTTTCCATGGCAGGGTTTATCCTCAATACCTTAAGATCCATATCGGCAATTATTATTGAGTTCCTTGCCGCAAGGAATATGGCACTGGTCATGGTCTCGGCTTTACGCTTCATATAGGGCATACACATATTTATCTGCGCCATTCCCCCAAGGACAGCCTCAGCCTTCTCCCTGCATGAATTATATCCGCAGGCTCCACAGTCAAGCTCATCGGCTCTGCTGTTTTTGCCCATTTTTATGAGTACTTCCTTTATCTCCTCATCGGAGTATTTTTCCTTCTTTATTTCCATGGGTGAAAATGATGTGGTGAAATCAACTCCTGACCAGTTTATGACCTCATCGTTTTCTTCTCCGCCCATTAATTTCTGTCTTGTGTCAACATGCTTTCTAAGTTTCTGAAGGCTTAAAAACATGTTCGTATTATTCCCATGCATAAACGGTCCGTTCAGGCATGAACCGTGGCATATGGCTATATCAGCCATGGTCCTGTCAAGTATCCCGTCCTTCATGGCCTCCAGAAGCTCTGCCGTCTGCTCAGCTCCATCAATGGAAACTACGCTGTAATTAAGACTGGAAGCTTTAACAAGGAGCCTGTCGCATGTTTTTCCTGGCATGGCATAGTTTTTCCTCTCACTTCCGGATACTCTGTCGGGAAGTTTAGGCTCAAGCTTTGTATAATCGATAAAGCTTACCCTCATCATCCTTACGGCTTCGGTAAAACTTATGGCGGCATCAAGACATGTTATCTCTGATTCCAGTGTCTCATATCTCCTGCTGAGGCAGGGGCCTATATATACGGTATAAATATCTTTATCCTTGTTTTTTATAAGCCTTGCCAGAGCCACCGACGGAGAGATGACAGGCATTAAATATTTTACCAGTTCTGGATAATATTTACATACATAAAGATAGGCTGAAGGACAGCTGGATGTTATCATATATTTCAGATTTCTGTGTTCCTCCATATATTCCATCTGTTCTTCGGTAATCCTTGCAGTTGCCGCAGCCACTTCCTGGACAGTGGCAAATCCAAGTTTTTTAAGACCGGCTACAAACTTCTCAGGCTCATCGAACATGGCCAGGTATGAGGAGTCAATGACTGCCGCAGTTTTAACACCATTTTTTATCCTGCCGTATACATCGGCATAATCGTTATCCGCATTTCTGACATGTTTTGGACATACAACAAAGCATTGCCCGCAGGCAATGCATTTATCCATATCTATCTCAGCTTTTCCGCTCTGAAAACGAATGGCTTTGACCGGGCAATACCTGATGCATTTATAGCAGTTCTTACAGTTATCGCTCATTAGATCAAACATTCTTATCATATCAGATGGACTCCTTTATTACTGTGTTATAAAACTCCTCTGCTGTTGCAGGCTGAAGAGAATACATCTTGTCATCATAAGTTGTAGCTACTGCACCTTCACAGTTTCCAAGGCAGAAAGATGCCTTTACAGCTACCTTATCAGAATTTCCGTCCCTCTCTATAGCTTTCTTAAGAATATTTATAATCTCATAAGAGCCTTTTAAATGACAGGCACTTCCAATACATACTTTACAAGTTTTCATCAGAAAGACCTCCTTATTATTTTTACATTCGTTTATATTATAGCAAATAAGACCTGCTTGTCAAAGGTCTGGCGTCATTAAAATAGCATAATCATAGCAAAAAAATGACACGAATTTCACACCCTGTTTTAAACACTTTTTATATGAATTTTTAAAGATCGATATCCAGTTCCACGGGGCAGTGGTCGCTTCCCATCACATCAGAATGTATCTTTGCCGCCAGGAGCTTGTCCTCAAGCCTTTTTGACACGATATAATAGTCGATCCTCCATCCGGCGTTTTTCTCACGGGCTTTGAATCTATAGCTCCACCAGGAATAGGCCCCTGTCACATCAGGATAAAAATACCTGAAAGTATCTATATATCCAGAGGCGAGAAGTTCAGTCATTTTTCCCCTTTCCTCGTCAGTGAATCCGGCATTTCTTCTATTGGTGGCGGGATTTTTAAGGTCGATCTCATTGTGGGCCACATTGAGGTCTCCTGTGATTATTACTGGTTTTACCTGGTCCAGTTCATTTATATAATCCCTGAAATCATCTTCCCATTTCATCCTATAGTCCAGCCTTGCGTTTTCGCTCTGGGAATTTGGTGTGTATACAGTTATATGGTAAAAATTTTCAAATTCAAGGGTTATCACCCTTCCCTCTTTATCATGTTCATCTATGCCCATTCCATATACCACATCCAGGGGTTTCTGCTTTGTGAAAACTGCTACACCTGAGTATCCCTTTCTCTGGGCGTAGTTCCAGTAGGCATAGTATCCCTCAGGAGCAAAGTCTATCTGTCCTTCCTGGAGCTTTGTCTCCTGGATGGAAAAAATATCCGCATCGGCCTCTTTAAAATAGTCTTCAAAGCCCTTTGTAACGCAGGCTCTCAGGCCGTTAACATTCCATGATATCATTTTCATAAATATCACCTCATCATTTATTGAAAACAGTATTTAAAAGTGTTACTATATCTTTAATTATTTTCCGGCCATCCGGCCGTTTAAATATATAATAAAGGAGCTGATCCCATTGAAAATATCTCTTGCACAGACAGACATCGTCTGGGAAGACAAAAAAGCCAATGAAAAAACAGCAGAAAAAATGATAAGCCAGGCAGCAGCTGAAGGTTCTGAACTCATTATTTTCCCAGAAATGTCCCTGACAGGCTTTTCCATGAATTTAGACCTCATATCTGAACATGAAAACGATTCGGAAACCATCCGTTTCTTTTCAGAACAGGCCAGAAGAAATAAAATATTTATATCCTTTGGCATATCCATAAAATCAGATGACGGAAACTTCTACAACCAGGCCATAACAGTAGATAAAAACGGAAAAGTAGTATCCGTTTATTCCAAAATACATCCCTACTCCCATGGAGCTGAAAAATTCTACACAGGCGGAGACAGCATATCATGGTTTGACCTCAACGGGGTCACCACATCACCATTTATATGCTACGATGTACGTTTTCCTGAAATATTCCAGATAGCTTCCGCAAAAAGCAAACTCATCATTGTTCTTGCCAGCTGGCCCGATGTAAGGATAGAATATTTTGACATTCTTCTCAAGGCTAGAGCTATCGAAAATCAGTCTTTCATAGCCGCCGTAAACCGCACTGGCCATGAAATGAAGTATGGATACACCGGCCATTCACAGATAATCAATCCCAGAGGCAGGCTCATCACCGAAATACGCGAAGACGAGGCTCTCATCACCGCGGACATCGATATAAAAGAGGCGGACGAATTCCGTCAGGAATATGACGTAAAACGTGACCGCCATCCCAATATTTACAAAAAATACTGGTAAAAACAAAAGTATAAATGTATCAGTCAAGCTTTACAAGCTCTATCCCAGCCTCGCCAAGCATTTCAAGCGAAAGGGCATCGGGATAGCTGTCCTTATAAACGATCCTTTTTATTCCGGCATTTATACACATTTTAGCACATATTACACACGGCTGATTGGTGACATATATCGTGGCTCCGTCAGTCGTGTTTCCTATTCTTGCGGCCTGTATTATGGCGTTCTGCTCAGCATGAAGGGCTCTGCAGAGTTCATGTCTTTCTCCTGAAGGTATGTTATGCTCCTGTCTGTAACAGCTTCCTATTTCCGTACAGTGCCTGCATCCTGAAGGCGCTCCGTTATAACCTGTTGTTATTATCCTGTTGTCCTTTACAATAACAGCACCGATCTGGCGTCTCATGCAGGTCGATCTTGTTTTTACTATTTCAGCGATTTCCATAAAATATTCGTCCCAGCTTACTCGCATTTGTATTCCTCCTAAATATTTTTCAATCATTTATTTTCAATAGTATATCAGAAAAAAAAGCAATAAAAAACCTCTTTTATAAAAAAGAGGTTTTTCCTTTGACAAAGCGGGGATAGGATGCTTTGGCTTATACCATTAAATTCATTTTCTTAGCTTCAAACAGAAGTTCGTCTCTAAACTTAGGATGAGCTATATCAATAAGAGCCTTTGCTCTCTGTCCGGCTGTTTTTCCTCTAAGGCCGGCAATACCATATTCTGTTACAACATAGTCGATATCATTCTTTGTTGTTGTAACGGCAGCGCCAGGAGTAAGGATAGGTTTGATCTTGCTTATGGTTCCGCCCTTTGCTGTGGAATTCATAGCGATAAAGCTCTTTCCTCCCTTTGAAATAAAACTTCCTCTTACGAAGTCGAGCTGTCCGCCGCTTCCGCTGTAGTGCTTCCAGCCGATGGACTCTGAACATACCTGTCCAAGGAAGTCGATCTCAAGGCCTGCATTTATTGAAACGAAATTATCGAGTTTTCCGATCACATAGGGATCATTTACATAGTCAACTCCGTGGAGTTCAACAGAACGGTTATCATCAAGGAAATCATACATCCTCTTTGAGCCCCAGCAAAATGCTGCAACGGTCTTGCCAACATCTATGTTCTTTTTCATATTTGTAACAGCACCAGCCTCGATAAGGTCTACCATACTGTCTGTGAACATTTCTGTATGTATTCCAAGATCCTTCTTATCAAGAAGAAGTTTTCCTACGGCATTGGGAACTTCTCCGATACCAAACTGGATAGTTGCTCCATTGGGGATCATTTCAGCGATCATAGCGCCCATTCTCTTGCTGTTTTCAGAAAGAGGAAGTTCATCAAGGGTAGGCATAGGATATGATGCTTCGCATATTGCTGTAGCCTGTGAAATATGAACTACATGAGTACCCATAACTCTGGGCACCTGGTCATTTACTTCCAGGAAAACATATTTTGCTCTTTCAAGCTGTGCCAGTGTCTCAGCAGCAACAAGTCCGAATGAGAAAAATCCGTGCTTATCCATGGGTGATACAGTAGCATAGAAAACATCAAGTTTGGGGACCTTTTCTCTCCAGAGATAAGGCACCTGGCTGTAATGCGCAGGCATATAGTCGAAACGTCCTTCAAGGACACCTGCTCTTGACGCTGCTGTTGTGAACCATGAAACGTGATAATATTTTCCTGCAAGCTCAGGGTCAAGATAGTCTCCGCCTCCAGGTGAAAGTATGCTGTGATGCTGAACATTTTTGATCTCGTCTCTTCTTGCCCTTTCTCCAATGGCATGAACGATGGTCTTAGGCTCAGCCATACATGTAGGACATGCACATACGAAATCATCCTCAATATATTCTGCTATTTCTTCTGCTGTTCTGAGTTTTGCTTTATATATTCCTAGGTATCTGTTATTGGGTTCCATATTATATTCCATATTTCTTCTCCTTTCGAGGCGTTTGCCACCGTATTTTCTTATAATTAACATTTTACATATTTCAAGTTATTTGTACAGTATTTTTTTACAAACACTTATAGCAAATACATAAAATTAATGAAATAATATACAAAAATTCATAAATTTAACCGTCGTTTGTTTATTAATTAACAACAAAATATATTAAATTATGGCAGTACTCTCGTATTATTTTTTGAATTTTTTATAAAAATGAGTGTTCAATAAAACTTTAAACTTGAAAAATATCGATAAAAATAACAAATTTTCGTATTCTGAGCCAGTTTCAAGTTGTCTGATAACAGATTTTTTATTTAAAATAGTTTGATTTAATGAAAATAAGAGATATACTGAATTTCAGTAAAAGATACATTTTCAGGGGGGATATACTATGACGGAAGTCGCAGCTGCCTTTATTGAAAACAATGGAAAAATTTTGATATGCAAAAGACCTCCAGGAAAAAACTGCGCCTACATGTGGGAATTTCCAGGAGGCAAGATCGAAAATGGAGAGACTCCCATACAGGCCCTCTGCCGTGAATGTATGGAGGAACTGGGAATAAAAATATCAGTCGGAAATGCCCTTGCTGATACGGTTTACCAATATACTTCGACAACCGTACATCTAACCTTGTTTGAAGCCAGGATCACCAGCGGTGTTCCTTTAAAATTTGAACATCTTGAAATTTTATGGGTGGATAAAAATGATTTTCATAAATATGATTTCTGCCCGGCTGACAAAAAGTTGATCGAAAACTTAAAAATTTGAATTTTTGATTTCTTTTTCACCAAAAATATTAAACAAAAATCAAGGGCCGCCCTGAGTGTAAAATCAGGCGGCTCCTTTTTTGTCTGACATTGAACGTATATTTTATTCCTTTTCTTCCTCATCGATTATTCCTGATTCCACTCCCAGGAACATCTTTTCAGAAATATCTGAGCTTATGCTTTCCACACTCTTGAGCTTTCTCTGTATCTGTCTGGTCCTTACTCCCACAAGGTTGTCCAGCTCACGGTTAGCCTCTTCAAGCCTCTTCTGGGTCTTTTCAAGGACAGCACCAAACTTATTGAACTCCGTCTTTACAGCTCCAAGCACTTCCCATACTTCTCCGCTCCTCTTCTGGATGGCAAATGTTCTAAATCCCATCTGAAGGCTGTTCAAAAGCGCTGCCATGGTGCTTGGTCCGGCAATGTTTACACGATATGTCCTCTGAAGCTCCTCCACCAGGCCTCTATTTACTACCTCAGCGTAAAGCCCCTCAAATGGCAGGAACATTATAGCAAAATCCGTTGTATTGGGTGGATCTATGTATTTGTCGCTTATGTCTTTTGCAAAGCTCTTTATCCTCTGGGTAAGTATTTTTACCGCCTCATTGACAGCATCCTTGTTGCCACTGTCATAGGCCTCAGTGAGATTTATATAGGCGTCTCCAGGGAATTTAGAGTCTATTGGAAGATATATTCCCTTTCCGTCCTCTGTAGGTATTTTTACCGCGTATTCTACGGGATTTTTGCTTCCCTTTTTAGTTACGAAATTCGTCTCATACTGCTCAGGCGAGAGTATCTCCTCAAGTATTGCCCCAAGCTGTATCTCTCCTAAAATACCCCTTGTCTTTACGTTTGAAAGCACCTTCTTTAAGTCGCCTACTCCATTGGCCAGGTTCTGCATCTCTCCCAGACCTTTATATACCTGCTCAAGCTGGGTATTTACAAGCTCAAAGGATTTGGATATCCTCTCTTCCAGTGTCTTCTGGAGCTTTTCATCCACCACGTTTCTCATTTCATCCAGTTTTTTGTTATTGTCCTCCTGTATGCCAGTAAGCTTTGTTTCCACCGTCTTTCTTATGGCTTCCAGCTTATTCTCGCTTTCAAGGGATGATGTCTTAAGCCTTTCCTCTATATTCGTGCTCATCTGGGTGAGCTGCTTAGTTATGGCGGTATGTATGCTTTCTATCTGTTTTACAGTGTTTTCACCGCTGCTTTTAATGCTGTTGTTCTGCATTTCCCCATAGTTCCTCTGGCTTTCCATTACCATATTCCCCAGAGATTTTATGTTGTTCTGAATGGATTCTGATATTTCCTTTCTTAATATACTGCTGCTGTTTGCTGATTCCAGCTTGAGATTTTTTATATCATCATTTATTCTGTTTAAACTATCCTTGACGCCGCTTATTTCCTCACCAAGTTTTATCAGCTGTTCGCTGTCCTTTCCCTGGCCGGCATCTGATGATCTTTTCAGCAGGCCTATGATTATGATTGTCTGTACGACTATCAAGACTATGATTATTATTTCCATTTTATTCTCCCTTCTTTTTTTCTGCAGGATATTTATTAATTATAGCATAAATTTTTTTAATAAAAAATTCTATATTACCTTTTATTGATAATTTTGTATCCAAATATTTATCCTTTATGTTGTCTCCATTTGATTTCTCTGGTAGAATTGTTAGGTATCTCGCTTATTATCTATCTAAAGGAGAAGTTTCATGAGCATTTTAAATGTAGAAAAACTTAGTCACGGTTTTGGTGACAGAGCTATTTTCAAAGACGTGTCATTCAGGCTTTTAAAGGGTGAACATGTCGGCTTTGTTGGAGCCAATGGTGAAGGAAAGTCAACATTTATGAATATAATCACAGGCAGCCTTATGCCTGATGAGGGAAAAATAGAATGGGCTAAAAACGTCCGTGTCGGTTATCTTGACCAGCATACAGTTCTGGAAAAGGGCCAGACTATACGCGATGTCCTCAAATCAGCCTTCAGCTTCCTTTTTGATCTGGAAGCGGAAATGAACGTATACTATGCCGAAATGGCCGATGCCGATGAAGACAGGATGAACTTTCTCATGGAGGAGACCGGAAGCATTCAGGACCTTCTTGAGCATCATGACTTTTATGTGATCGATTCAAAAGTTGAGGAAATCGGCCGTGCCCTTGGTCTGACAGATATAGGCCTTGACCAGGATGTCACAGAACTTTCAGGCGGACAGCGTACTAAAGTGCTTATGGGAAAGCTGCTCCTTGAAAAACCTGATATTCTTCTTCTGGACGAGCCTACAAACTATCTGGACGAAAACCATATCGAATGGCTTAAAAGATACCTTATAGATTACGAAAACGCATTCATACTCATATCCCATGACATACCATTTTTGAACAGTGTAGTAAATCTGATATATCATGTTGAGAATGCTGAAATAACCCGCTATGTTGGAAACTATGACAAGTTCCAGGAAGTATATGCCGTCAAAAAAGCTCAGCTCGAGGCGGCTTACCGCAGGCAGCAGCAGGAGATCGAGGATCTTAAGGATTTTGTGGCAAGGAACAAATCCCGTGTTGCCACAAGAAACATGGCCATGAGCCGTCAGAAAAAGCTGGATAAGATGGATGTCATAGAACTGGCTAAGGAAAAACCCAAACCTGAATTCAATTTCAAGGAAGCCCGTGCTCCTGGAAGATATATTTTCCAGACAGAAGATCTTGTCATCGGATATGACAAGCCCCTTTCCCGTCCCCTTACACTTTCCATGGAACGAGGTCAGAAAATAGCCATGGTAGGTGCTAATGGTATCGGAAAAACCACGCTTTTAAGATCTATAATCGGAGAGATTCCTCCCATCAGTGGAAAAACCACATTAGGTGACTATCTGTATCCTGGATACTTTGAACAGGAAAAGAAATATACTGATAACGTGACATGCATTGATGAAATATGGAAAGAATTCCCCTCATATACCCAGTATGAGGTCCGTTCAGCCTTGGCAAAATGCGGGCTTACCACAAAACATATTGAAAGCATGGTAAGGGTATTGAGCGGAGGAGAACAGGCAAAGGTAAGATTATGCAAGCTGATAAATAATGAGTCCAATGTTCTTCTGCTCGATGAGCCTACAAACCATTTAGATGTGGATGCTAAAGATGAACTTAAGCGTGCCCTTAAAGCATACAAAGGAAGCATACTTCTCATATGCCATGAACCTGAATTTTATCAGGATATCGTGACCGATGTTTGGAACTGCGAGGACTGGACGACGGTACAGTTTTGAGCCTTTAGGACTATACTTATTTTCAGGCAGTCCTGTATTCATTCAGCAGTATTCTGTACATATTGAGGTTTAAATAATACCAAAATATAAAAGCCTGTTTATGAAAGCATGCACACCAGCAGCCACCATAAACAGGCTCTTTTCATTTAAAAACTATTTGCCATTTAAACTATCGAAAATTACATGTTTGGATCATATTCACATTCAGTCATTATGGTCTTTTCGCCATTTTCCCACCACTGGGCAACGGCATAGTAACTGGCTTCCTGCCCTTCATATGGTACAAAACCAGCTTCAGCGTTTGATATATCGTAGAAAAGTTCGGAATCAGCCATAGTATAGGATATATAAAAACTCCGGCAGAGTTAAACTCTGCCGGAGTTTTTACAGCCGGAGGCGGTGGGATTCGAACCCACGAGCCCGTGAGGACTACCTGATTTCGAGTCAGGCCCGTTATGACCACTTCGATACACCTCCATAGACACTTGGCTATTATATCATAACGAATATTAAAGTTCAAATCTTTTTTAGATATTCCTTCCAAGCTCCTCAGCTTTATCCAGGTAATCAGTATTTTTTATGTCACCCTTTTCACTGACACCGGGAACAATAAGTATTCCATTATCTTCCCATTTAAGGTAATTTGCCATAAGTTTATATGTAGTGGATATTCCTTCATAATCACATTCATCCGTGCTTGCTCCGCATACTATAAGCAGGCATTCTTTGCCAGAGATATCCTTTCCAGCTTTATAGAATGAATACATTTTATCGATAACATTTTTTATCTGAGCGGTAAAAGAAAACCAGTACATGGGTGTAACAAATACGATAACATCACTTTTAATTATTTCCGGAGCAATCGTATTAAAACCATTTGAGACAGCACAGGCACCATCTTTTTTATAACATTCGCCACAGGCTTTGCACGGTCCTATGTTCATTCTTCCAGTATCAAATCTTACAATATTATTTTCAGCAGATACAGCTCCGTCAATAAATGCGTCCGCAAGGCGGTCACTGTTCCCGTCAAGTCTGGGGCTTCCCGTAATTACAAGAACATTCTTTCCGGACATATTTTTCATCTCCAAATCAAAATAATCTGACAGGTTCATTATAGCAGTTTATCTCTATATTGTAAACAAGACATAATATCTCTCCTGCCTGCTCTTATGCCGCATATAAATTCAAAAGGCCAAAAGATACATGATCTCTGGCCTTTTATTTATTTTATGATGCAGCTGAATGCAGCTTTTCCATATTCAGTTTTTCAGTAAATCTTTTTATTCTTTTTACGGCTTCCTTTAAGTTATCAAGGCTTGTGGCATAGGAAATCCTTATATATCCCTCTCCATATTCGCCAAATGACGTGCCCCAAGCAAGGGCCACTCCTTCTTCGTCAAGGAGTCTGTCTGCAAACTCCTTGCTGGTAAGGCCAAAGGAAGAAATATCAGGGAAAGCATAAAATGCTCCCCTTGGAAGCCTGCAGCTTATGCCGTCAATTTCATTTAAAGCATTTACAAGCCAGTCTCTTCTTGCCTTAAATTCAGCTCTCATGTTGTCAACGGAATCCTGAGGTCCTGTAAGTGCCTCTATTGCTCCCATCTGTGTAAATGAACATGTACATGAAACCGAATTTACCATTATCATCTCAAACTGCTTGATTATATCCTTATTAGCAATACAATATCCTATTCTCCATCCAGTCATGGCATAGCTTTTTGAAAATCCATCAAGCACCAGTGTCCTGTCTTTAAACTCAGGTAGTGAAGCTATGGAAAAGGCCTCTCCATCAAAAATAAGCCTGTCATATATCTCATCCGACAGTATAAATATATCCGGTCTGTCTCTGAGCACTTCAGCCATGGCAAGTATATCTTCCTTCTCAAATATACCGCCTGTAGGATTGCATGGGCTGTTTATTATAATAAGTTTTGTTTTAGGTGTAATAAGGCTTTTAAATTTTTCAATATCAAGCCTGAAGTTATTTTCAGCCGTGAGAGGAAGTGGTACGGGAACTCCTTCAGCGAATTTTATACAGCTTTCATATATGGGAAAACCAGGATTCGGATATATTACCTCATCACCAGGCCTTACCAGGGTAAGCATAGTAAAAAACATGGTCGGTTTTCCGCCTGGAACTATGGCTACATTTTCAAGTTCAGCATCCACATTTTTATATTTTTTGGCATACTCGGCAACGGTCTTTCTCAGCTCATTATATCCAAGGGTCGGGCCATATCCTGTATATCCGTCTGCCATGGCCTTTTCAGCTGCCTCCATTATGTTTGCCGGAGTCTGAAAATCAGGCTGGCCTATCTCAAGATGTATGACATCAATCCCCTTTTCTTCCAGGGCCTTAGCCTTTGAAAGTATGGCAAAGGCTGATTCTCCGTTAAATCTGCTTACTCTTTCTGCTATATATGATGGTATTCCATTAGTCTCTGTCATATAAATTCCTCCTGTCACGGACAAATGTTTTTCGTACGCTTTCTCATTATAACATATATTTATGAAAATTCAACACATCAGTGAAATTTATGTGCAGTTTTTAATAAATTATTTCATTATTGTATTTTTATATGTACTTTATATTCCTTTACGGCCTGAGAAATATATAAATTTTATATTTAAAACCGTAATCGACTTATTCCAATCACTATGTTAAAATGGTAATAATAGATAATGTATCACATCAGATTTTCTGGGATTTTCTGGAGGGGATAGTAATGACTAAAACAGATCTGTTTCTTAAACTAGCTAAACCTGATACTGAAGGAAAAAGCAGATGGGTCAATGTTTCCGAGTTTACCGGTGAATATGCGCAACTAAAATTTGGGAACGGAGCTTCCTGGGCAAGAAAGGAATCTAACCTTGCCAAAAAATACATAATCGAATTTGATAAAAGCCAAACTCCCGGCAACGGCATTGACCGTATACGTCTGAACGGATTTAACGACAATGATTTTTCACAGCACATAAACGCTGAAATAAAAAGAATAATAAAATCCCAGCGCTGTGTGGTCCTAGGAACCTCAAATCCTGAAGTGGACCACAAAAACGGTATGAAGAATGAATCCCGTGTGATGCGCAATGAACATCAGCGTCTTTCAGATTTTCAGCCGCTGAGCAAAGCTGCCAATGATGCAAAAAGGCAGTTCTGCAAGGAATGTATGCGAACCGGCATAAGATATGATGCCAAAAAACTTGGGTATCCTATTTCATACTATGCTGGAGGCAGGACCCATAATTTTGAGGAAGATGCCTGTGTTGGATGCTATTGGTACGATCCTCTGGAATTTAAGAGACATCTAACGGGAAAGGACATATAAAATAAACCCTATGCGATTTACGCATAGGGTTATTTATTTCCTATTTCTTATTTTTTGTCTTAACTTTTTTAAATACCATTATATACTCGTGCTTGAATATATAAAAATCACTTGCCAGTGCCCTGTACCTCCATATGGCCTTTTGGTTTGATTTTCCCTTGGTCTCATCAAAGTTTTTGACAATTATGGCCTTGAGTTTGAATCCCCTTTCCAAAAACAGCTCCATACAGTTGAATCCCAGAGGCACCAGTTCACTGTTGGCATACTTGTCCCCTATGACCACAGCACAGTATCTATCCTTTTCCAAATGTCTGCAAGTATTGTCTATTATCTCGCCAAAACTATTCAGAAAACCTTCCTTTGTCTCGCAGTTGGAAAGGTCATCAGGATCATCGGAAAAATTTATTATATCCCAGTAGGGCGGATGAAAAATAACGAACTGAAATTCCTTTATCCCCAGCTGTTCCTTTATGTTATCAATGTCTATATTCCGGCTGTCACCCACATATACCCTGCTTTCCACTCCGTCCTTTTTTTCTGTTTCGATCCTGTTTACGGCATCCTGGGCAACGCTTCTCTGAAGTTCGATGCCTACAGAATTCCTTCCAAGTCTTACAGCCTCTATAAGTGATGTCCCACTGCCCATGAACGGGTCCAGTATCCAGTCACCCTGCTTTGTATATCTCCTGAAAAGCTGATTTGGTATCTGGGGCACAAAGTTTCCGTGATATTTTCCGCTGTGGGCTCCGGAATTATCTCTCCTGTCGATTATCCAGAGGGTATCCGTAGAAATATCCTCATACTCTTTCCAGTTTTTCATATCCAAATCATTATACTTTGCCATGTCAGCCTCTCCATCCTGTCGGTCTTAATCTTTTATCAGGCAGTGCAGATATTCAATGGTCGAGTCACCCTTATGGTGTCTGTTTTCTTCCTTATCTGCCCTGAATCTCTTATATTCCCTGGTGAACATCCTATATTCACCGTATTTTTCCATAATACTTTTAATGGTGTCCAGACTCATAAGCCCTTCATTATTATAGCTCAAAAATATATACTTGAATCCGGCATCCCTTATGAGCCTGTCAAAGGCATCATCCACAGTGCGTTTTGAACAAAACAGGCTCTTCTGATCCTTATAATCCCTGAGGCCTGTTTTTCCGTTGATCTTTGGATTATCATATCTTGCTATGGTCTCAAGCACATGGTAATTGGTGCAGTACTGTCTGGCATTATAGGGAGGATCGAGGTATAACACATCGCCCTTTATCTTTGTTATGAGCTCGTTTATATCCTCATTGTACGCCTTTCCTCCACTGCCTCCGTCTATGATTGGAAGCATCTCCAAAACAAACTCCTTTGCAGCCGATTTTTTTATGTGCTTTAAAAAAGCACCATATACAGATGCCGTATTGGCGTATTTATCAATGGAGTTGATAAGGCTGGCAAGAAAATAGTAATACTGGCTGTCATCTATCTGTTTTTCAGTATGCAGTCTCTCCAGCTCCTGTCTTATGGCGTCACACTTTCTTCCGTTATGATCTGAAAAATAATTTCTTCCACACCCTGATCCCAGGCAGTAGTTATTATATATGAATCCATCAACACCCTCAAGAGAGTTTAAATGATCCAGAAGTGATATGTCTATGGGTGAACTATTCTCTATAAAGTGCTTATTGAGTACGTAGCTGTAATACTGTATATCATTGGCTATGACTGTACAGCCCTTTTTCTTAAATGTGGACCCAACGACCCCAGTCCCAGCAAAAAGATCCGCAAACACATAGGGTGTGCCTTCTTTATACCCTGTCACTTCTTCAATGGATGTTTCAAGAAAATCTATCAATGATAATTTTGAACCTATATAATTCATGTTTTTTCCTTTCAAAATAAACTCAATATTAAAACTCCCCTAGGAGCTTTAATACCGCAACATATATAATTGTACTATAAAAATATTCTAATAACAAATATTTTATAGTCAAGTGCGGCTGATTTATTTATATGAATGAGTCATATCTTAATTCCCACTGTTCTTGGTATCAGTATGTATTTTCCAACAATACAAAAGGCTCCAGCCCATTATGGACCGGAGCCTTTATCAGCATCAAAGTCATCTTACAGATCATAGACATTTGAGCTTAAATATTTGAACCAGACAGCTTGTCGGGAGCTGCCGGATTGTTTTTATTGAGCATTACTGCTGTCGCTGCTGCTGCTTATATCATTACTGTTTATATTTCCAAGTACTGCTGTTACTTCAACTGAAGTATCGCCGTTCCTTACAATGCCGATCTTGACTTCATCACCGACATTGCTCTCTCCCACATAGGATACAAGTGTGTCCATATCCATAACGTTCTTTCCGTTATATGATACGATTACATCGCCTTCCTGGATACCTGCTGCTTCAGCAGAACCGCCGCTTATAACTGATGTAACAAGCACACCTACAGGGAGTCTGTAAAGGTCTGAAAGCTGGTCTGTGATATCCTGGCCTGTTATTCCAAGATAAGGTTTCTCAACGGAACCTGTCTCAAGTATCTCCTTAAGGATGGGAACTGCTATACTTGAAGGGATAGCATATCCAACACCTTCAGCTGTGCTTCCGCTTGTAGTTGTGAATGTTTTAGCTGTATTGATACCAATGACTGCTCCTGAATAATCGATAAGAGCACCGCCACTGTTACCAGGGTTGATAGCTGCATCTGTCTGGATAACTTCAAGTTCTTTATTCTCAACTGTTACTTTCTTGTTTTCAGCACTTATCATACCGCCTGTTGTTGTTTTGCCTTCACCAAGGGAGTTACCAATGGCGATTACAGGCTCACCAAGCTGAATGTTGCCTGAATCATCAAATGTTGCTATTGTAACATTATCTATTCCCTGTGCTTCCAGATCGGCTTTCTCAACAGAAAGGACTGCCAGGTCTGTGGTCGAATCATATCCTACTACTGTTGCGGGGATGGTGTTCTCAGCATCATCAAAGGCAATGGCAATATTCTGAGCACCGTCGATAACGTGTTCGTTTGTTGCTACATATACCAATGAATCATCCTCTGAGAATATGACACCGCTTCCGGCTCCAACTGCTTTATAAGGTACTGAATAGTATCCATAGTTGGCTGTACCCTCGCTTGTGGTAGTTATGCTGACTACTGCGCTGTATACTGATGTAATTGCATCGCTTGCGGAACCAGATTTAATGGATGATACGGCAGAAGCTGTTGTTGTTAAAACTCCATCATAGCTGGTGCTGTCTTTTCCTCCTGCTATTCTTGATATGCCATAGCCTGCTCCAAGTCCTGTTCCAAGACCAAGGCTGCATATCAAACATGCTGCGATGACTTTGCCAAATGTCATACCTTTCTTTTTTGTTTTGACCTTTACCTGATAATATGGAGGTTTATCTTTTCCGCCATCAGCTTTTTCATTTTTAGCGGGTTCAGGTCCTTTCTCATTATTTTCATTTTTTTCTTCTCTTTCTTTATTTTCTGAGACACTCTTTACTTCCTGTGGAAGTGTATTTATTTCCTCTCTTGCTGTGCCCTCAAAGGGTTTATCATAGGCATTTTCATATGTCTCGTTTGTGTTTGCCGGATCGTCAGCATCTATATATCCCTTTGAATTTACTGTTCTTTCTTCATTATTCTGATCGTTTAAATTTTCATTATTATTTTCGTTGTTGTTATTTTCGTTATTGTTCTTTGATGTCTCTTCATACCAACTCATAGAACACACCCTCCTTAATATATAAAGCCTTGAGCTCTTTTTCATATCTTTAATATCTTTTTCGTTTCTATGCTTTGAATTATAATTGTTATATTTGAACACTATATGAACAAAAAATAAAAAATAAGTTAATAAACGGTTTTAAAACCGTGAACAGCAAAAATCCAGTGTTTAAGCGGCCTGCAGCATAGCAAGGCAATGTTCCATACCTGATCCGGTACTGAAAAAATGAATAATATATACCCATAAAATGCAGTTCATTACTTTTATTCCATATTACGGATTTTAAAAACTATATTATCATAATCCAGGGTCAGCTATCAAGTCAAAGTCCAATATTCATAATATTCAGTCCTAAAATATGGTTTTATTTTAAATGCTCATCTGTTATAATTCTATATCAGAAAGGAGTTTTGTTATGAAAAGAATAATTATAGCAACAACAAACGAAGGCAAGATGAAAGAATTCCGTGCTCTCCTTGCCCATAAAGACGTGGAGATCCTCTCCATGAAAGAAGCCGGAATAGACATAGATATCGATGAAAACGGAACTACATTTGAGGAAAATGCCGCAATAAAGGCAAAAACCGTGTGTGAACACTCAGGATGCCTATGCCTTTCCGATGACAGCGGTCTTGTTATAGATTATTTAGGCGGAGAACCCGGCATATATTCAGCAAGATATCTGGGACACGACACTCCCTATGAACAAAAAAATAAAATGATAATCGAAAGATTAAAGGGCGTTCCAAAGGAACAGCGTTCAGCAAGATTCGTATGCGCTGTTGCAGCAGCATTCCCCGATGGAAGGGTACTGACGGTAAAAGACACCATGGAAGGCTTTATAGCTGAAGAACCCGCTGGAAAAGGCGGTTTTGGATATGATCCCATATTTTTCTTTCCTCCCGCAGGAATGACCAGCGCCGAACTTACACCCGAGGAAAAAAATGCTGTCAGCCACAGAGGAAAAGCCCTCAGAAAAATGGTAGCCATTCTTGAAAAGGAGCTTTGATATGAAAGCCATCGTTTTTTCTGACAGTCATAATTCCGTCTGGCTGATGAATGATCTTGTGGACAAATTCCGTTCAAAAATAGACTGCATCATCCATCTTGGCGACTGCACAGAGGACACTTCGGACTTTGAGATAAAGGGCATAAAACTTTTCCAGGTAAGGGGCAACAATGACTATGACAGCATGTATCCATCGGAACGGACCATAACCATTGCCGGAAAAAGGATATATATGACCCATGGCCACAGGCAGAGGGTATATTATGGCACGGATACCCTTTATTATACCGCTGCCCAGGAACAGGCTGATATAGCTCTCTTTGGCCATACCCATATGCCATATCTGGAAAATGAGGGCGGCATAATAATAATGAATCCCGGCAGCATTTCTCTGCCCAGAGGAGGAAATGAAAGATCCTTTGCTTTCATAACCATAGAAAACAATAAGATCACCGCTTCTGTTATGGCTGCGTATCCAGGAGGCGTTAAAAAGCTAAAAAGCCTGTCTTTATAAAAAATGCATATAAAACGCGTTCATTAAATCGTTTATTTAACCAGGATTATACCTAATCGTATAATCCTTTTTACATTATATATGCATTTTTCTCCAACTTACTGTAAAAAATGACACTTTTTTGTTCGGTTTTATAAATTATGTTTCAAATACATACAATATGTGGTAGAATGAAATTGCAGTTATACTTTATTGCCGCAAAAATGCGGCTGGATATTAAAAGGAGGGTTATACATGAAAAGAAAATTTATTTCTCTTCTCACGGCGGCTGTGATGGTCCTTGGCCTTACGGTTCCAGTAATGGCTGAAGAAACGCCGTCGATGGAAGGCAAATTAGTTGTCGTACATACCAACGATATGCATGGCTACTACGAAACAACTGAAACATCCATAGGTATTGCCGGTGTTGCTTCCATCAAGGACTACTATGAAGCCCAGGGCGCAGATGTTCTTCTTCTGGATGCCGGAGATTTCTCCCAGGGAAATACTCTTGTAAGCTATTATAAGGGAAAAAATGCAGCTGAATACCTGGCAGCAGCAGGATATGACGCTGTTTCACTGGGTAATCATGAATTTGACTACTCCTTCGATGTACTTCTTGACAATATGAAGGTCCTTACTGACGCAGGCATTAAAGTTATCGATGCCAACGTTCTGAACAAGGAGACCGGTAAACCTTATTTTGACGCAAATGCAGTATTTGATTTTGATGGATATAAAGTAGGCGTATTTGGCCTTGATACAGCTGAGACCCTCACAAAGGCAAGCCCCAGCAATGTAAAAACAGTATCTTTCCTGGATAAGGAAGATATGTTCAAGGCTGCCCAGGAGCAGGTAGATGCCCTTAAGGCAGAGGGATGCAGCTACATCATCGCCCTCACACATCTTGGCGTTGATGAGGAAAGTGTAGGCAGACGTTCAACTGACCTTGCAGAAGCCGTTACAGGCATAGACCTCATCGTAGACGGCCACAGCCACACAGTAATGGACGGCGGAACAATGGCTGGAAACACCATGATCGTAAGCACAGGTTCCTATCTTGCAAATGTCGGCACAGTTGTTATCAACGAGGCTGACAAGGCTGCAGAGGCAAAACTTATCTCAGCAGCTGACTATGCCGCAGGAACGAATCAGTATGATGCAGCCGTTGCAAAACTTGTTGCAGACGATGCGGCAGAAGTTAAAGAGGCATACTCAAAGGTATTCGCTAAAACAGAAGTTGCCCTTGAAGGCACAAAAGAATTGGTTCGTGCTCAGGAAACAAACCTTGGAGATTTCACAGCTGATGCTTATCTTTACACGGCTCAGAAATATTCCGATGAACATGAACTTGGTATAACAGTTGACTGTGCTATCTCAAACGGCGGAGGAATCCGTACATCAGTTGCACCTGGAGACATCTCCATGGATACTCTTGTTACCGTATTCCCCTTTGGAAATAATGTATGCTTCGTTACGATAACAGGCAAACAGCTCCTTGAAGTACTTGAGGCTTCAACATTCTGCACTCCTGAGACCCTTGGAGGATTCCCTCAGGTGGCTGGAATAGAATATACACTTAATATAGGTGTTCCCTATGAAAACGGTGAACAGTATCCTGACTCAACATACTATGCTCCCGCTAACCCTGGCAGCAGAGTAACTATCAAGAGCGTTAACGGCAAACCTTTTGACCCCGCTGCTAACTACACTGTAGCAGTTAACAACTTCCAGGCAGAAGGCGGAGACACATATTATCAGCTCACACAGAATTCTTATTTCTGCGATACAGAAGTACTTGACTGTGACGCTCTTATCCAGTATGTAAACTACCTTGGCGGAGTTATAGGTGAACAGTATGCTAAACCTCAGGGACGTATCGAAATAATCGGCGAAGCTCCCGTTACAGAGCCTGCTGAACCTGAAACACCTGCAACAGAGCCCGCTGAGTCTGAAACTCCTGCTGAACCTGATACAGCTCCCGCAGTTTCAGGCTCATACACAGTAAAAGAAGGCGATACCCTTTGGAAGATCGCTAAGGCACAGCTTGGGGATGCTAAACTCTGGACCAGCATTTATGAGCTCAACAAAGATACTATCAAAAATCCTAACCTTATAACCATAGGACAGGAGATCGTACTTAAATAAACAGTATTAATAATTCAGGCGGTACAGCAAATGTACCGCCCTTTTATTTACAAAAAAGGACGGACACATAAGTCCGTCCTCTTCATACATCATCATTTTTTCCTGCTGTTCCTGCCGCTCTGTCAAGCACCATTCTCAGGGGCTTATAAAGAAAGAGCATTATAAAAAAATTTCCTATGCAGTGGACTACATCCATGGGTATGCCGGCTATCCACCAGTAAAACGCCGTTTTAAATCCTCCGGCAAATACATATACCAGTGAACAAAGCCCTCCAAACATAAGCCCAAATACCGCAGAAAATACTGACCAGAAAACAACATCATCTTTTTTTCTGAATATCCAGGCTGCAGCGGCCAGAAGCGGCCAGATGTAAATATACATTAGTGTCCAGAGATTAACGCCCCATATCATACATTCCAAAGC
>JAHZAW010000043.1:0-13266 GCA_019423725.1 Clostridiales bacterium | reverse complement strand
ACCAGGACAGCAAATATTACCTTTTTGCCAAAATATATTGAAAACAATATTATAAGAAGTGATACTACTTCTATATTTGGAAGAAACGCCAGCGCTGTCTTGCCCGCTGTAAGCGCAGCACTCATTATTCCTATGCGTGCAATATCTGAAGCTGTTATCCTTCCTTTATTCATTTTATTTCCTCATAAACAATTTCAAAAATGTCTCCATCATTTACAGGCTGAAAGTCGATGCCGTACTTGCAGTATTCGCCGTTAACATAAAATCCCCAGTACGCCGTTTGATTATCGGCCTTAAGTCCGTTGACCGTATCCACATAATAACCATAGCTGGTCTCTTCGCCGCTGTATGTAAAATCTTTGTCTGCCAGCTCATCCATAACTTCTCTGAGGTACTGGGCATCGGTGCCGATGAAATACTGTTTTTCTCCACCTTCATCGTCTATTACCGTGATGCCAACTGACTTGGACCCTTCCGTTACATTAGGTTTATTCTGTGAATATATAAAAAGCATGGCAACAATAACTACCACAACGGCAGGTATTGCCCACAAGCTTTTTTTCGACATAAATATCCTTCCTTCCAAGATACACTTATAAAACAGAACATAACAGCGGGATGGTTATCATGGACAAAAGTGTTGATACAAACACTACCTTTGACGCATAATGACCGTCACCATCATATTTATCCGCAAGTATGGCCGTTGTGCTTCCCGCAGGCATTCCTGACATTATCACAGATACACCAAGGAGCACGTCGTCTATGTGGATAAGCTTAAGTATTGCAAATACCACCAAAGGGAAGATGACAAGCCTTATAAGTGAAAAATAAAGCGCGCTTTTATCAAATATTTCCTTTATGGTACAATCAGAAAGTATACATCCGATTATGAGCATTGACAAGGGGATTGTACATTTGCTCAGATAATCGATGGTCGATGTAACAAATCCCGGTAAGGGCGGCGCAAATACCATTATTATTATTCCGATGGCCATGGATACTATGCAGGGATGCAGCAGTATGGTCTTTATCGCTGACTTCCTGTCTACATCAGTAAAAAGTGCAAGTCCTGATGTCCACATGG
This sequence comes from Clostridiales bacterium, assembly GCA_019423725.1. Classification (GTDB taxonomy): domain Bacteria; phylum Bacillota; class Clostridia; order Lachnospirales; family Anaerotignaceae; genus Metalachnospira. Next base: position 12,179 of record JAHZAW010000043.1, on the reverse strand, counting down.
TTATCCTTATGGGAAGCTGGAACATGGATACATACACTACTCCCAGGCTTCCGTAAATATTGTCCGCAACAGGCATTCCTATAAAGCTTGAGTTAGAGCATATCAGGCCGTAGTGCATTACATCCTTTTCATTTTTAGGGAACCTGCTGAAAAGCTTCCCTCCGAAAAGTACTGCTAAAGCCTGTATAACCGCCGAAAGCACCAATGCCAGTATAAGATTTTTTGCCATATCTCCGCTTTCAATATGTGATGAGAATGATGCGATTATATTACAGGGAAGAACTATGTTTATAAGAAGATTCGATAGGCTCCCCTGCCCTTCCTTGGATATTATCTTTAATCGGCTGCATATGATGCCTATAATTAGGATCATAAACAATACCAGCTGCAAATTCAGCATTTTTGTAAATGCTTCCATATTTAACTCCTTTCTGGGGCCAGACCTGCGCCAAAGGCAGACCCCCGGCGAAACTTTTACTATTATACAACATAAAATTTAACAATGGAACACAATAACCAAAAAAATAGAATTTTATTATACATTTTTTACTGGAATAGCCCCGTATTCAGCCTCATATCCATATACAGTAATATCTGGAAAAGGACTTATATATGTTTTTCTTATCTATAAATATCAGATCCATTAAAAATGCCGTGATAATTTCAGCCCTTGGTGCCGCCGCCCTGCTGCCCTCCATTTCAAAGATTCCCCAGTCAAAAGAAGCTATGCTGCCTGTGGAAAACAGGACCATTGTCATCGACGCAGGCCATGGCGGATTTGACCCAGGCAAGGAAGGTTCCTCCGGTGAAGATGAACAGTACATAAATCTCAAGATCGCATCATACCTCCAGCAGTATCTTGAACAGAGCGGCGCCTCCGTCGTTATAACAAGAAACGATGATTCCGCCCTGGGCGATACCAAAAAAAGCGATATGGCCCAGAGGAAGGACATAATAGATGAAAGCGGAGCGGATATAACCGTAAGCATACACCAGAACTCCTTCCCACAGGAAAGTGTCCATGGTGCCCAGGTATTCTACTATAAGGACAGCGAAGAAGGAAAAAAGCTTGCTGAATATGTACAAAGCTCCCTGGCTGAGACCCTGGACAACTCCAATACCCGTGCCGCTAAGGCCGATAACACCTACTATATGCTCCGTACCAATAAGACCCCTTCCATAATCGTGGAATGTGGATTTTTGAGCAATCCATCAGAGGAAAAATCCCTTAATTCACCTGATTACCAGCAGAAGACCGCCTGGGCCATTTATAAGGGGATAATCGATTATTTTTATGGGGAATAATTCCACTTTCATTGACTGGTGTTCATATTTATCGTATAATATTCTATATTATAAAACAGAATTGCAAAGGAGAACTGTTTATGGCTACTACAAAAACAATTCAGTCCCTGGAAAGAGCTTTCGCCATTTTGGAGCTTTTTCAAAATAATAAATCTGAACTCAGCCTTAAGGAAATATCCGATTCCCTAGGTCTAAATAAAAGTACAGCCTTTGGCCTTGTGAACTCCCTCACGACTCTGGGCTATCTTCTCCAGAACGAAGATAACCAGAAATACAGCCTTGGGCTTAAAATACTTTCCCTGACCAATGCGGTGAAAACAAACAATATACTTATCCGTGCCGCAAGGCCTTATCTTGAGGAACTTTCCGCAAAATACAGGGAGACGGTCCACAGCGCCCAGGAAATGAACGGAAGCATAGTTTATCTGGATAAGGTGGAGGCAGATACTTCCATTTACATAAATACTCAAATGGGTACTAAAAACTATATGCACTGCACAGGCGTCGGCAAGGTGCTTTTAGCCTATAAGAGTGAGGAAGACTTGGACGCATTTCTGTCCAAACCCCTTAAGCCGCTTACTTTCAACACCATTACTGACCCGGTGGAATTTAAAAAGGAAATGAAAAAGATCCGCGAAAATGGTTATGGCGGAGACGATGAGGAAATAGAAATAGGGCTCTCCTGTGTGGCTGTTCCCGTTATGAAGGCGGAAAATAAGCCGGGATTTGCCATAAGTGTTGCAGGACCCACCGTAAGGATGAACGAACATAAAAAAAATAACATAGCTGAAGATATAAAAAAGACAGCGGCCAAACTCTCTGAGGTAATTTACGGATATAAGCCGTCTGAACACTGAAACCGTAATATAATAAGGAAGGCAGAAAATAATATTTCTGTACTTCCTTTTTTATTATACAAAAAGCACTTATTTCAATTAAAACTGTAACGTTTTACATCGGGAAATTATTGTATTTATTTCAAAGCAGATATATAATTAAAATGTAAATATCGTTCGGAAATTAAAAATGAAAGGAAGTGTTTTTATGAAAAAATTTGCTGCCATATCACTGGCCTCACTGCTGGTCTTTGGCTCGGCACAGACAGCTCTGGCTAAGGTGATACCCTATGACTTGTCAAAAAAAAGTCTTGAACTCGATGACCCTCAGGCAGATAATGAATATTTAGTCTATCTGGGAAGCGGAACAACCACTGAAAATGTCATTATAGTAAATGATGGTATCCAGGCCTATATCATCTTACAGGATGTGAACATCGAGACCACCGATGTAAACGGCATTTCCATCGGCAAAAATGCTGATGTGGTCCTGAAACTGGACGGGGACAACAATATTACTGTTAATTCATCAGTGCATTCAGACTATGAAGATACAGCAAAAGCCGGAATAAACGTGGCTGAGGGCACACTTACCATAAAGGGCGAAGATGATGACAGCCTGACCGTAAAAACAGTTAATGATTACTATGGTTTTGGCGACGGAGCAGCCATAGGTTCTGACGAAAGTCAAGATTTCAGCGGAAAAATAGTTATTGAGGGAGGCAATATAACTGCAAAATCCTTTGAAGACGGTGCAGGTATCGGCTCCGGTGATAAAGGTGATATGACCGGTTCTATTACTATCTCCGGTGGTACCATTAAAGCTGTATCAAAAGATGACGGTGCAGGTATTGGCTCCGGCAACGATGGAGAATTTACCGGAAATATAATCATAACCGGCGGAGGCATTGGCTCTGGTGATGACATTGATATGGCAGGTTCCATAGTTATTTCAGGAGGAAATATCAATGTAAAATCAAATGATGGTGCGGGTATTGGCTCCAGTGATGACGGTGATGTAACAGCAGATGGCAGAATACACATAGGCGGAAACGCTGATGTTAATATTATTACAAAGGATAGTATCGGAGTAGGCTCTGCCAGATGGGAACAAATGAATGGCTCAATAGTTATTACTGATGATGCAAGTGTTGATATAACATTAAAAAATATTACTGTAAAAAGCGGCATAGGCGCATCTGAAAGTGATACTGATTATTCCTGGGAGGGTGCTCAATTCAAAGGCAGCATAAGCATACTTGAGCATGCCACCGTGAATATGAAATATGATTATCCTGATACCGAGGAAGTTCCCGGCATAGGAATAGAAGGCGGAAGCACAACGGGAACGATAACACTGTCAACGGGATCTTCCATAAACGGAGTATCCGGTGCAGATATCGAAAAACTTAAGGAAATGGGAATACTTGACGAAGGCACAAATACAATATCCGTTGACCCCACTCCCGAGCCTGTGGAACCTGAAAAACCCACTGGCGAGACATATTCCCTCACTCCTTTGAATCTGAAACAGCGTATAGATAAGGCACAGCCTGGCGAGACCGTATCAGTATCAGAAAGCCAGCTGAACAAAGAGAAGCTTCCATCATATATACTTGAGGCTCTGGCCCTTAAGGAAGATGTGACACTTGCCATATTCTGCGAGGAATTCTGCATACTTATCCCCTCCGATGAGGCTGTTGCAGATGCGGGCAGCAAACAGTTCTATACAATAGATGAACTTGTAGAAATGTATGAGTGATATATACAACAGTTTTTATTTATGGGAAATAAAATTTTATATTAAAGGAGGGTATATATGAAAAGATTTATTGCACTATCTATTACAGCTTTGCTGACCCTAGGGGTAGCACAGACGGCTCTGGCTAAGGTCATATACTATGACTTGTACGAGGATGGAAATTTGAATATAACCGACAGCGGTGACGAGTATATTGTGACAAGCAATGGAGAAACAAGTAATGTAATAACCGTAAGTGACGGTGTAAAAACCTATATTGTTTTGCAGGGAGTTACCATTAAGACCACCGATGTAAACGGCATTTCCATCGGCAAAAATGCTGATGTGGTCCTGAAACTGAGCGGGGATAACAGTATTACCGTTAATACAAAATCAGAATATAAAGCAAAAGCCGGAATAAACGTGGCTGAGGGAGACCTTACCATAAAGGGCGGAGATACTGACAGCTTAACGGTAAAAACTGTTAGTACAGCTTATCCTTCTGATGGAGCTGACGGAGCAGCCATAGGTTCTGACGAAGGTCAAATTTTCAACGGAAACATAGTTATTGAGGGAGGCAATATAACAGCCGAATCTGAATACGGCGCAGGTATTGGAGCCGGTTACTATGGAGATATGTCTGGCTCTATTACCATCTCAGGTGGTACTGTTAAAGCTAAATCCGATTATAGCGGCGCGGGTATTGGCTCCGGCGACGATGGAGATATGTCTGGCTCTATTACTATCTCCGGTGGTACTATCAAAGCTGTATCAGAAAATTTCGGCGCAGGCATCGGCGCAGGAGATTATGGCAGTGTAACGGAAAAAGGCAGAATAACCATAGGCGGAAACGCCGATGTTACAGCTGAATCCCTTAGTGGACTTGGTATAGGTTCCGGAGACTATGGAAATATGAATGGTTCCATAGTTATTACGGATGACGCCTCTGTGGATATGACCATGGGAGATTCATCCAACCCTATCGGAATAGGAACTTGCCATAGTTTGGGGTATGAGGATTATTACTTCAACGGCAGCATAAGCATCCTTGAGCACGCCACCGTGAATATGAAGTATGATGATCCTGATACCGAGGAGGTTCCCGGCATAGGAATAGAAGGCGGAAGCGAAACAGGAACGATAACACTGTCAACGGGATCTTCCATAAATGGAGTATCCGGTGCGGACATAGAAAAGCTTAAGGAAATGGGAATACTTGACGAAGGCACAAATACAATATCCGTTGACCCCACTCCCGAGCCTGTGGAACCTGAAAAACCCACTGGCGAGACATATTCCCTCACTCCTTTGAATCTGAAACAGCGTATAGATAAGGCACAGCCTGGCGAGACCGTATCAGTATCAGAAAGCCAGCTGAACAAAGAGAAGCTTCCATCATATATACTTGAGGCTCTGGCCCTTAAGGAAGATGTGACACTTGCCATATTCTGCGAGGAATTCTGCATACTTATCCCCTCCGATGAGGCTGTGGCAGATGCGGGCAGCAAACAGTTCTATACAATAGATGAGCTTGTAGAAATGTATGAGTGATAGGCGCAGCATAAAATACATATAAACGAAAAAAGAAGCCTGAGATCAGGCTTCTTTTTTTGCGGCAGTGCCGCGGGTTTTAAGTCAAAAGATAATTTTTAAGAGGTCTTATTCGTTTTTATCAAGCTTTTGCTTTTCTGACAGCCTCTTTGCAGGCGTCGATATAATATGTGGCGTCTATTCCAGCTGTTACGGAATCATAGCCATCCTCAAAATAAGCAGGTGCAGCCGAAGGATCCATGGTAAATACGATAACGAATTTACCAGCGTCGTGGCATGCTTTCTTGATCCTTGCAAGGGCAGCCTTAAAATCGGGGTTATCGAACTGTCCGCCTATTCCAAGTCCGATGGAGAGGTCAAAGGGACCGATAAAAATACCGTCTACACCGTCCATTGACGCTATCTCCTCGATATGTGAAAGACATCCGGCTGTTTCACACTGGGGAATAACGAGGGTCTCCTTATTCCAGTAGTCCATGGCTTCATACATGGGGAGTTCTGAAGGGAAGTCACAGCCCCAGCCGTCTTTTCTTGAAGGGCAGAATCCTCTTGTTCCAAGAGGGCTGTATTTTGCCCATTTGATTATGTTTTTAACATCTTCCACCTTTTCTACAAAGGGGATTATAAGTCCCCTGGCACCTACATCAAGAGGTTTCATTATGGACGCACGGGAAATTTCCCTTACTCTGACAAAAGGTATAATGCCGCTGAGATTTGCTCCTCTGATGGCGTCTACAGTGCTTTCACCTTCAAAAGTACCATGTTCATTATCTATTATCATATAGTCAAAGCCGCTTCTTCCGAGACATTCAGCCGCTGTAATCGAGCCTATTTCCAAAAATGTGCCGACGGGTTTTTCTCCGTCTTTGATCTTTTTCAGAAACTCATTCATACTTTCCACTCCTTTTTATCGGAAAATGATCCCGCAATTTATTATCAATTCTCAATGATAGCTCCCTTATCAGCTGATGAAGCTACTTTTGAATAAAGTCTTAAATATCCGTTGGGGATAGGTTTTTCAGGACGTTTCCATGTCTTGAATCTTTCTTTGATCTCTTCATCTGAAACATGAAGTTCAAGCTTTCCTTCGTTAACGTCGATGAGGATCTCGTCTCCGTCCTTAACGATGGCAAGAGGGCCGCCCTCTGCTGCCTCAGGTGAGATATGTCCTACGAAACATCCGTTGTTTGTTCCTGAGAAACGTCCATCTGTGATAAGAGCGCATGTCTTTGAAAGTCCAGCACCATACATGAACTTCATGGCTTTGAACATCTCTCTCATACCAGGGCCGCCCTTAGGTCCTTCATAACGGATAACAACAACTTCGCCGGGCTGGATAACTCCGCCAAGGATAGCTTCTTCTGCTGCTTCCTCGCTGTCGAAGCATCTTGCCTTTCCTACGAAGTGATGAAGTGAAGGATCGATAGCTCCGGGTTTGCTGATAGCTGTATGGGGAGCAAGGTTTCCTTCAAGAACTGCTACACCGCCTGTATGGCTGAAGGGTTCTTCAACTGTCTTGATGATCTCAGGATTTTCGGGATAAGCGAATTTATATTCTTCAAGGTTTTCCTTAACAGTCTTTCCTGTACATGTGATAAGGCTTGTGTCAAGGATGTCACCAAGTCTCTGCATTACTCTAGGGATTCCTCCTGCTTTGTAGAAGTCTTCCATATCCCATTTAGCAGCGGGATTTACCTTAGCGATCTGAGGAGTTGTCTTATTGAGAGCTGCAAACTCACGAACAACATCCATACCAAGTTCAGCTTCATTTGCGATGGCGCTTAAGTGAAGAACAGCGTTTGTTGAACCGCAGATAGCCATTGTAACTTTGATGGCGTTGCGGATGCTTTCCTTAGTAATGATCTTTCTTGCTGTGATTCCTTTGTTTACCATATCAACGATGGCACGTCCAGCCATAAATGAGCTTCTAAGTCTCTCGCCGTAAACAGCGGGGATAAGAGCGCTTCCGGGAAGGCTCATACCAAGGGCCTCTGAAAGGCATCCCATTGTGTTTGCTGTTCCGAGGAATGCGCATGAACCGCATCCGGGACAAGCTGTATTTTCAAGGGCGCAGTACTCTTCTTTTGTGATCTTTCCTACGCTGTACATTCCTTTAGCTTCGTCTGTTGATGTAAAGTCAGCTTTTCTTCCGTCAAACTCGATACCGCCGAGCATGGGGCCGCCCATAACAACGATTGCAGGTATATCAAGTCTTGCTGCAGCCATAAGCACACCGGGAACGATCTTGTCACATGAAGCAAGAAGAACTACGGCGTCAAGTCTATGAGCCTGAGCCATGATCTCGATGGAGTTGCAGATGATCTCTCTTGAAGGAAGGATGTAGTTCATACCGATATGACCCTGAGCTACACCGTCACAGGCACCGATAACACCAAATTCAACTGCTGTTCCGCCTGCGCTGTAAATACCCTTCTTTACGAACTCAGCTACCTGGTTGAGGTTAAAGTGTCCGGGTACTAAAGTATTCCAAGTATTTGCGATACCTACTATGGGTTTATCATCAAGTTCACAGTCTGTATAACCCATGGATTTGAAAAGTGAACGATAAAACGGAGCGTCGTCTCCGCCCATAATAATGTGGCTTCTTAATTCTGACATTGCATCTTCTCTCCTTTTTTATTCTATAATATAGGATCAAGTTCTTTATTGCTATTCTACTATATAGAACCGCGTTCAGTCAATATATTTTTTAAAACAAAATCGATTTCTTTATTTTGCACAAAACGCACTTTATTTTTTGTATAAATTGACTGTTTGTTGCAAAGCGGAAAAATTTAATCTATACTTATAACAGCTAAAAATAAAACGGAAGGAATCATATATGAAAAAAACATTTAAAGACATCGGCGTATCCGATGAACTGATAACTGCCCTTAAAAAGCAGGAAATAAAAGACCCCACCGAGGTCCAGGAAAACACCATACCCGACATACTTTCAGGAAATAATGTCATAGCAAGGGCTGAGACAGGTTCAGGAAAGACGCTGGCGTATCTTCTGCCGGTCTTTATGAAGATCGATACTTCCATACGCTCAGCACAGTGCATAATCCTGACTCCCACCCATGAACTGGCAGTCCAGGTACACAGACAGGCAGAGCTCCTGGCGGAAAATTCCGGTCTTGAAGTAAGGTCAGCCCTTATAATAGGCAACGCCGGCATTCAGCGCCAGCTGGACAAGCTCAAGGAAAAGCCCCATATAATAATCGGTTCAGCTGGAAGGATATACGACTTTATAGGCAAGAAAAAAATACCTGCCCATACGGTCAAGACCATCGTTGTGGATGAGGCTGACAGGATGCTTGACAGGATGAACGTGGACATGGTCAAGGCCATTGTAAAGACTACCCTTAAGGACAGCAGGCAGATGATATTTTTATCCGCCTCCATGGATGAGGATGCCGTTAAGGCTGCCTCTGATATGTGCACCACTCCTCCGGTATTCTGTATGGCTGAGGAAAAGATGCCCCCTTCCATATCCCACTACTGCATAACATCTGACCTGAGGGACAAGATCAATATAATAAGGAAGATAGTCCACGGAGAAAAGGCAAAAAAGACCATAGTATTCATAAACAATCCGGAAAATATAGAGGTGACCGTGGAAAAACTCTGCTACCATTCCCTTAAGGCCGTGGGACTTTACGGAGGCATAAGAAGGGACGAAAGAAGAAAGGCCATCAATGATATGATATCCGGAAAGGCTGAGATACTTGTAGCCTCTGACCTTGTATCCAGGGGTCTGGACATACCGGGAGTCACCCATATAATCAATCTGGATATACCAGAAAACTCCACCAGCTACCTCCACAGGGCTGGAAGGACAGGACGAGGAGGAAAATCTGGAAAGGTCATAAGCATATCGACCATGGGTGAAAGAAGATATGTAAATAAATGCGCCAGAGAACTGGGCATAAAAATATCATTTGTCCAGATGCGTGAGGGAAAGATGGTGCCTGAAAATGAAGTACCCAAAAAGCCCATCTCCATCAAAAGAAAAACGCCTGAAAAGAAGCCTCTTAATAAAACCTTTGATCGAACATTTAATAAAATTAATAAAAAGGAAGGTTTTGAACAGAATGGCTTTAAAAAAGCCCATGTGAAAAAGAATTCAAAAAATAAATAAATTACTATTGTGCAAATCATTATTTTAGTATACTATATTTGCGTAAACCTATTATTTATCTATTACAAAGGAGAATATAATGAGCGAAAATAACTGCGGCTGCGGATGCGGTCATGACCACGATCACGATATGGAAGAACAGGAACTTGAAACCATGACTCTCACCCTTGAGGATGACACAGAGCTCCAGTGCGCTATCCTTGGAATATTCGATGTAGAAGGTATCGAAGGAAAAGAGTACATCGCCCTTCTTCCTGAGGATGATGAGACAGTTCTTATCTATCAGTACAATGAGCTTGACGGAGAAGACGAGTTTGAGCTCCTTACGATCGAAGACGATGATGAATTCGATAAGGTTTCTTCAGCCTTTGATTCATTATTCAATGACGATGAAGAAGAATAATTTTTAATTTTTACCAAATATTACGGACCTCTTTAGGAGTGATTGAACAGCTCCTTTAGGGGTCTGTTTTTCTATTAAAAGAATTAAAATTTTCTTATGATTTTTTAATAAAACTCTTGGTTGTTTTTATTGACTATTTTGTCAAAAACCATATAATATATAACTGTTAGTTACCTAATAGTTAGATGTACAACAATCTATACAAAATCAGGAAGGAGGAAAAAAATGTTCACAAAAAAGGCCGTGATCCCAGAAATAAAATGTGTTTCAAATCTTATAAGACGGTATATATCTATGGTATCTAATGAACGCCATATCGACCTTACCGGGCAGCATATGCACATTTTATGCTACATAGAAAGCGAACAGGACAACGGCAGAGATGTTTTTCAGCGTGATATTGAGGATAAACTAAATGTTCGTCCATCAACAGCGACCTCGATCTTAAAGGTCCTTGAAAAAAACGGTTATTTGATCAGGGAATCAGTAAAAAGTGATGCCCGTCTGAAAAAACTTGTCCTTACCCCTAAGGCAGATGAGATCAAAGCTGTTACATTTGATATGATCTCGGAAGTTGAAAAACAAATCATCAGCGATATAACTCCTGATGAACTGGACTTATTTTTTAAGGTTCTCGATAAAATGAAAAATAACCTTATGACAAACCCGATCAATGACAAAACAAATAATAATTAAGGAGGTAAAGCAAAATGGGTATGATCAAACAGTTATCAGGCTGTATCAGACAGTATAAAAAAGATACCATACTCACGCCGCTTTTTGTTATCGGAGAAGTTGCTCTTGAAGTTCTTATTCCGCTTCTTATGGCGAACCTCATAGACTACGGCATTAACGTCGGAGATATGAATTATGTAATCAAAACAGGCATTATACTTATCATTTTATGTATGATATCCCTTTTCTGCGGAGCAATGAGCGGTAAATATGCAGCTTCAGCAGCAGCCGGATTTTCAGCAAATCTCAGGCACGATATGTACTATAAAGTACAGGAATACTCTTTTAAAAACATAGATAAATTCTCAACGGCATCAATCGTAACAAGGCTTACCACCGATATAACAAACATTCAGCTGGCATTTATGATGCTCATTCGTGTAGCTGTACGAAGCCCTATTATGCTTATATGTGCGTTCTTTGCAGTTTTAAGCATAAATAAAAAAATAGCTATAATATATCTGTGTGTAATCCCTATTCTTGGAATAGGCCTCTATCTTATTATGAGCCACGCTCATCCTATATTTAAGCGTGTATTCAAAAAGTACGATAAACTCAATGCAATCGTTCAGGAAAACCTTAGAGGCATAAGAGTTGTAAAATCCTTCGTCCGTGAAGACCATGAAATAGAAAAATTCGAGAATTCTTCAAAAGAGATATATATGGACTTCACAAAGGTTGAAAAACTCCTTGCCTTCAACATGCCCCTTATGCAGCTTTGTGTATACTCCTGCATACTTCTTTCACTGTGGCTTGGCTCAAAATATATCGTTGACGGCTTCATGCTCACAGGAAACCTTGTCAGCATAATGACATATACAATGCAGATACTTATGAGCCTTATGATACTTTCAATGGTATTCGTAATGGTTACAATGGCTAAGACTGGATGCGAACGTGCCTGCGAAATACTTAATGAGGTCCCTGATATCAAAGATAACGAAAATCCCGTATATACAGTTAAAGATGGTTCAGTAACATTCAAAAATGTGGACTTCAGCTACACTGACAATGAGGAAAAACTTAGTCTTAAGGATGTCAACCTTGAGTTCAAATCAGGTGAGACCATCGGTATAATCGGCGGTACCGGATCTTCAAAGAGTACATTCGTACAGCTTATACCAAGACTTTATGATGTAACATCCGGCTCCATAGAAGTAGGCGGAGTGGATGTAAGGAATTATGATATAGAGACCCTCAGAAATGCCGTTGCTGTGGTTTTACAGAAAAACGTGCTTTTCTCAGGAACTATCAAAGAAAACCTCAGATGGGGTGACGAAAACGCCACCGATGAAGAGCTCATGAGAGCCTGCAGACTTGCCTGTGCCGATGAGTTCATAGAGGGATTCCCGGATAAATATGACACCTATATCGAACAGGGCGGTACTAACGTATCAGGTGGACAGAAACAGAGGCTTTGTATCGCCAGGGCCCTTCTTAAGAAACCTACAATCCTTATCCTTG
>JAHZAW010000042.1:50146-60428 GCA_019423725.1 Clostridiales bacterium | reverse complement strand
TCCGTATGGCCCCTCTCACCATATGGTATGGAGATGAAAGCATAAATGTCAGTGTGTTTTTTAGCAACTGGAAAATTTATGTTCCGCTGAGAAATATCGTTGAGCTGCTGGATAGGACTGTGATTTATGACGGAAATTCAAATGTCATTTCCATAATAGGCAGAAAACCTGGCTCAAAAGAATCGGTGATCTTTGGTGATAGAAATGTAAAAATGGACCAAAACAAAATACCGGTTTATCTTGGGGATACAGAGATAACAGATATTGAGATCGGAGCTTTTTATAAATGTGGTTATAATTGTGAGGGAAATATTTTATATGAACAAAGGAATAATCTTGGACTTGATGAGAAGATTATAGATGAAGCTATGCATATGACTTGGAATATGTATTTTCAGCCACAGTATAGCAAAGAGATCGATTATTTTGCATTTGCTTACGAAGGCAAGGAGTACATATTTACTACTGTCGGAAGAGACACAGGCAATGAGATATATCTGGCAGATATAATGTATGAAATATTGCCCGAAGTAGAATAAAATACAAAACAGCATCCTGTTTGGACAGGGGATGTTTTTAACTATATGGACAAGATAAATCATAACAGAAAATTTAAGACACCGGTTTATTTAATTCCCAAAGAAAAAGCATAAGCAAACAGTTAAAAATATTAAGCAATAGGGGGACAGGTATGGAAAAACTTAAAATAGCTGCATTCTGCACAGCCTTAACACTTATGATGCCATTTAATGTCTATGCGGCATATATTCCCGAAATAGGCACGGTGGTTTCCGCAGAAACAACGGGCATATATATGGACGGAATATATATGGGACATGACGGAAAAGGCGCATTTATCGGTGAAAATGATGCGGTGATGATACCTGCTAGATATATTGATCTTTATGTAAATGGCAGCTATGACAGCTCTGAGATAACATGGGACGACAGCAAAAAGGAATTCAGCGCATCTAGGAAAGACGGAGAAAATGTCAAAACCATAAAAGCAGTAGCTGGGGAATATTTTGTGACCATTGGCAGTGAAAAAATAAAACAGACCGCCGCCAATGTGATAATAGATGGAAGGATATATATCCCTCTGGAATCTGCTGTGAAATATGGTGAAAATAATGACTGCAAAATTTCATATGTGGAGGACAGTATAATAACCAATACAACAAAGGCAGGGAATACTGTATTTTTCTCATGGTCTGAAAAAATAGATGATAAGAAGATCGAGGATTATATCAAAACAAATATTGACAGCGGCTTTTCAGCTGACAAATTTTCAAAAAATACTGTTGAGACTAAAAAGGATTCCGATGCGATTAAGTTTATCGTATATAAATATATGATAGGAAATATTGAAACGAATTTCGGATATTTTGTGACTGTATATGATGATGGGGCGGAGATAACAGCCATGGGAGATGAGCTCTACGACCTTAATGAAAAGAACATAGTAAGTGAAAGTATTTCTGAGTATGACCTTAAGAAGATGGCATCTGAAGCCAATGATACTGACTGGGAGATAATGGACCAGACGGTGGAAAAACACTTTGTACCTGTGATAGGAAAGTATGTTTATGACGTATCTACTGAGTATAAAAATGGAGATATAGTTTCATCAGTGCTCAACAGATATGTTATAGGTGATGAAATGTAAGCAAGGAGGATGCATATGAAAAAATCATTAGGAAAAACCTTAGTTATTGCAGCTTTATGTTCAATGGCACTTGCGGGATGCAGCAATTCTGCCGACAGTGCTGCAGAGACAGAAAACACAAATACAGCTGGAGAAAATACGGTGGCTTCAGAGAATGAAAACGAACCTTTAAATTTCAATCTTAAAATAACAGATGCAAAAATCAATGGGAATGAGCTTTCAATAATGTATCTTGTAAGCCTTCCATCAAATGACAGGCCGGCGGAGGATATGGAGTTTGAAAAACTTGAGATCATATCTCCCGATGGAAATGCCGCTGACTGTGAATTTGACGGAACTGAGCTTTATTCAGCAAACGGACAGGACAACGTATATACCATTGACTATAAATTCCCAGAAACCGTACCGGCAGGAAAATATGAGCTGAGTTTTGAAAATTACGGATACTATGAAGGAGAAACATTCACGACAGCTGTCGAAGGAAAATGGACAAGAAGCTGTGTGGCTGGAAGCGATAAAACATCGGCAGTCATTGATGTTTCTGGTGAAAAGATAGAAGATAATATTGAACTTATGGGATGTGAACTCAAACAGACATCCATATTTATAAAATATAAAAATACCGATGAGGCAGATATCAGCAGTGTTAAGCTGAATTTCAAAGACGGCGAAACCATGGAGGTATCAGATACAACGGATAAGACCGTATCAACAGATACATCCTCGAATGAGAGTACAGCCATAATCAACTTTAATGAAATGATAGATATAAACGATGTTGAAAGTGTTGATATAATGGGGAAAGTATTTGAAATTTGATGGATATTGATAGGAGTATTAAAAGGGGTATTAAAATGAAAAAAACAGTTTTAAAAATAAAATGTGCTCTGCTCATATCTCTTATGATGGCGGGAACAGCGGTCACAGCCTATGCTGGTGAGCAGACAGAAAAAACATACGGTATGACAGAGGAGCAGTATATGTGGTATAAAACGGTGAGAAGTTCCGAAATCCGTATGGCCCCTCTCACCATATGGTATGGAGATGAAAGCATAAATGTCAGTGTATTTTACAGCAACTGGAAAATTTATGTTCCGCTGAGGAATATCGTTGAGCTGATGGACAGAAGCATAATTTATGATGCAAAATCAAATGTCATTTCCATAATAGGCAGGAAACCAGAATCAAAATCAGATGCAGTATTCTTTGGTGAAAGAGAAGTAAAAATGGAAATGAATGATGTACCTGTATATTTTGGAGATAAGGAAGTAACAGACATTGAAACCGGAAAGGTTAATGAAACAGGATATAACTGCGAAGGAAATACCTATATCAGCCTTAAAGCGCTTATAGATGCCATTGGATATTACAGTTATTATGATGACGGTATGCAGCTGCATATTGCAAAAGAGAGTGGAAGGCTGCTAATGCTCCCAATAAAAGAAGGGGGAGAGGTTTATCTGGACGCCATGGAATCTAGTGATATTCCATACGACCAAAGGGATAATCCTGTATTTGATGATGAGATCATGGACGAAGCAATACATAGAACTTGGAGTATGTACTCTCAGCCCCAGTACAGTCAAAGCCTGAACTCATTTACTTTTTCTTATGATGGAAAAGACTATATATATACTTCTGTTGAAAGGGATACGGGCAACGAGGGGTATCGCGTAGGCATAGCATACGAGGTACTTCCAGAAGCAGAATAAATAACCCCAAAAGTATGGTATTGATGCAGCTGAAAGGCGGGATATTATGGGATTTTTTAGACACACATTAAAAACGATCTGTATAGCATCCATTTGCACCATTGCCATTGCAGCTTCGGTTCAGGCTGCGGACAGGGCTGGCAGCATAGGATATGATGCCGGCAATATGTGGGCCGTGAGAGAAAGTTACGGTATATATGATATTTCCTGCAACGATAATGTCATAACACTTTATCTCCTCAATGATATACCGGAAGAAAAAGAAGAAGAACTGCGAAAGATGACTACGGGGAATGTTCATATCAATGAGAAAAACATTACAGATTTTGAGGATGTTTTACACTCAAGGTATATTTATATAACACCAGAGCAGGGCTTAGCGGAATTTCAAGGAGTATGCTTTGAAATTGATGACAGCGGCTATAAAAGCGGAGATGTGTATATGATCCCTTTAAGAGGATATATTGAGTTCCTGAATAAAATAGGCGATTCTAAATATAAAATAGAGTGGAATGACAGTGACAAAACCATCGAAATATATCCTGGAGCGTCTAAATTAATATTTTCGTGCAGGGATAATACAGTTACATTCAATGGTTCCCAGCCCATACCTCTTAAACATGATATAGTCATAAAGGAAGGAACTTCATACATATCGTCGGATGATTTTTCTTATTTCATAACTAAATTTGAAAAAGCAGAAGACGACGGAAGCACAGATAAATACATTATGAGATTTCATACTGCATTTTTAAGGGAATGTCTTGAGTAATATTGTTCCATAAACAGCGGAAAAAATTAAATGAAACAGTAGTTTTAATGACCGGCATACGGGACTGAAATTTTAATGGTATATTACCCATTAAATATTGAAAAGAATGAACTATTGTGCAATAATATATGGAGCTTTAAGAGAATGAAAATAAGCTTCTTTAAAAGCAAAAATTTTTGACGCTGTGAAAGGGGCGTATAATATGAAAAATGTTGTTAAAATGATAATAGCGGAAGTACTGTCCATACTATGCCTGTGGCTGGCCCAGTATTTCAGCTATGCGGCATCAGCTTATTTACAAATGACATATCAGTATAATTTTTCGTTAGTTATACTCTTATATCTGATGTTTGTGCTTTTCGGCGCGGCATTATGCTTTTTAGCCATAAGCAGTGGAAAGACTAAAAAAGAGTGTCTGATACTGGGAATAATAGAGATAGTATTAGGCATAGTGCTGATAGTTATGATGATACTTCCATTCGTATCTAACTTCTATCCAAGCTTTATAGTCAATAACATGAACATGCTCTTAGGATACGGAACCGTATTTGCCGGAGCAAATATTTTCTGCGGCATAAGAAATATTGTATTATCAGTAAGATATAGTGCCATAGAAAAAGAAATGGAAAAACTTGTGGAGGAAGAAAAGAAAGCTGAGGCTGCTGAAGGCGCAGAAGAGGCAGAAGGAACAGAAGGAGCTGAACAGCCTGAGGCTGCTGAACAGGCCGAAACAGCTGAATCCGGAGAGGCCGAAGAAAAAGCAGCAGGACCTGAAAGACCTGCTGAAACAGAGGCGGCATCAGAAGATGTTGAAAAAGCTGATATTCCTGAAGCATCTGAAAATACAGATGAAGCATCTGATGAAGCTGAGAATACAGATACAGAAGTACCTTCAGAAGAAAACAAGGAAAATTTATAAATCCGATAAAAATAAGCCCGGAAAGGATATTATCCTGACCGGGTTATTTTTATATTTCTCCCTTAAGTATGGAGCATAAATTTTTAACGACTCTGGCTGTAAATCCCCATATTACCTGATGCCTGTAAAAATAGAAAAGCTCAGGCTGGCGTCCTTTGCTCCATCCATAGTTTCTTCCTCCGACTATATGTTCAAAGGGAAAATCATCAGGCGCATCAAAATGTATATTTACATAATGCACTTCAGGCTCTCTGTTCATAAAAAAATTCAGGGGAACGAGGAAGGTCTCTTCCACCTCATCGGGATTTATCCTCAGCCTGTCTGGTGATACATCCTTTATAAGGGCAGCAAAGGGTGTGATTATGGAACCATAGGTAGTTATGACGTAGTCTGTCTGGCCAAGGATCTCAATATTTTTCTTTGTGATCCCTATTTCCTCACAGGTCTCCCTGAGGGCTGTTTCTATGGCAGACTCGTCGCCTTCGCGGCTTCCTCCGGGGAAACATACATCTCCCGGCTGGCGCCTTAATGTCATGGAACGCTTACAGAAAAGAAGTTCATATCCCCTTTCTGTCTCAAATATGGGTATAAGTACTGAACTGTGGCGGAATACGCCCTCAGGTCCAGGTGTATGTGCGTTTAAATATTTTGATATATATTCGGGATTTATATCCGGCATGGTATCAGTCCTTTCTAAGATGGATCTTTCTTGCTGCTTTTCGTTTGAGCTCGATCTCAGTGTCAGTATAATGTTTCCTTGTGGTGTTTACATCCGCATGGCCAAGAACATCTGCAACCAGGTATATATCCCCGGTCTCCAGATACAGATTAGTGCCAAAGGTGCTCCTAAGTTTATGGGGAGTTATTTTTTTCAGTTTCACCACTGTCTGGGAATATTTTTTCACCATAAGCTCGACCTGTCTTACGGATATCCTTTTTCCTCTGTTGGATAAAAACAGAGCCTTATCATTTTCATCAGCGGGAGGGTGGTCTTTTCTATATCTTATGTAGTCAGCAAGGGCATCTGCCACTTCATCGCCAAAATATATTTGAGCCTGTTTTCCGCCTTTTCTTGTGATGACAAAGGAATAACTTTCAAAATCTATATCATCTATGTTAAGTCCTACACATTCGGAAACTCGTATTCCAGTACCCACAAGGGTCGATATGATGGCCAGGTCTCTTATCTTAGTTTTTTCGTGGAATTTCTGCTGCCGTTTTGTCAGATTGTCTCCGGTCTCCACCTCATCGAGCAGATTAGCTACTTCGTTGGCTTCAAGACGGATGATGTTTTTATCATGTATCTTTGGAGTTTCCACCAGAGACGCAGGGTCTGAGGTTATATATCCCTTCCTGAGATAATATTTGTACATGCCTCTGACAGCAGCCAGCTTCCTGGACTTGGCACACTCATCATTAAGTATGGTGGTTTTCTTGTCTGTTTTTCCGCTTTCATCGTCATAGGGGGAATATATGGATACATAATCCAAGAATTCCTCTATATCTGTTGGTTTCACATAGTCCAGATCCTCAGGGCGTATGTCCTCAAATTTGGTGCCCTTGAAATGAGGATGGCACTCACATAAAAAACCGAAAAATATTTTCAGGTCATAGGCATAGCCCATCCTTGTTTTGACCGAGGTCGTCTGGGCTACTCCTCTGAAATAGGTATAACAAAAAGAGGGAAGCTGTTCCAGAAGTCCCTTAAGATGTATCATGTTTTTAGCTTTTTCCTCATCGGCATAACTGAGGGATGTCGTATCTGCCATCATTTATACCTCTTTTCTCTCTTTGTTTTACTCGGTTTTATATTTTTACTGTTTCCAGTCATCGAGCCCCCTGGATACGGCTCCAAAAATATTCCCGTTAAGATTAGGATATGTCTTGGAAAGGTTTTTGATGAGCTCCTTTATCTCCTGGCGCTTTGTATTGCCATCTGCAGGACAGGGATTTTTAATGGGCTCAATGCCAAGGCTTTTTACAAAACTCCTTGTCTCATATTCGGAAACATAAATAAGGGGCCTTATGGAATAAAGTTTTTTTCTCTCAAGGAAACTCACTGGAGAAAAACAGCTTATCCTTCCTTCGTAAATAAGCGACATTATGAAAGTTTCGATGACATCGTCCTTATTATGTCCCAGGGCTACTTTGTTGCATCCCAGCTCCTCTGCGGCGTTATTTAGGGCACCTTTGCGCATTTTAGCGCATAATGAGCAGGGGTTCTCCTCTTTTCTCCTGTCGAATATTATTTCTCCGATGGAAGTATCTACGACGGTGTAGCGGACAGAAAGTTTTTTACAGTACTCTTCCATTGCGCTGTAGTCACAGCCGTCAAACCCAAGGGATACGGTAATGGCTTCTATATCGTATGAACAGGGGAAAAAACGGCGCATATGGGCAAGGGCAGTCAAAAGACAAATGCTGTCCTTTCCGCCTGAGACACCGACGGCTATCCTGTCGCCTTCAGAGATCATATTGTAATCATTTACTGCCTGTCTCGTATAACTGAGAAGTTTTTGTATTTTCATAGTATCTGTTCTCCGTTTACCGCCGTTAAAGAGCGGATATAATTACTGATATAAATTATAACATAAAAGCCGCATTTAACAAATTACAAATATATTAATGAATGATATAGACTGTAAAAAGAAGTTCTGTAAACCAAAATGCCAGTAAATATCAATATTTTTGGCTGTATACTTGAAAAAAATCAAAAAAAATATATAATACATCTTAATAAATACTTAATATGGAGCAGTGTTTGAATTTTTACATAGATTATTAGTGATGTCAGTGGGGAGTTGACACCTGTGGAAACACCAGATGAATTATATGAACAGTTAGTAGAGAAAATAAAACAATATCACCCTACGGATAACTTCTCGATGCTTAAGAAGGCCTATGACGTGGCAAAAGAGGCCCATAAGGATCAGAAGCGTAAATCGGGAGAACCCTATATAATCCATCCTCTCAAGGTAGCCTATATACTTGCGGAACTTGAGCTGGACATGGAGTCTATCGTTGCGGGCATTTTGCATGATACCATAGAGGATACTCCTTATACCTATGATGATATTAAAGAGATGTTTGGCGAGGAAGTAGCCGTACTTGTGGACGGAGTTACAAAACTGGGCAAGCTCTCATATACGACAAAAGAGGAGATACAGGCAGAGAACTACAGAAAAATGTTCCTTGCCATGGCAAAGGACATAAGGGTAATACTTATAAAACTTGCCGACAGGCTCCACAATATGCGTACTCTCAATTATATGACAGAGGCAAAGCAGAGGGAGAAAGCCCAGGAGACCCTGGACATATATGCGCCCCTTGCCCATAGGCTCGGTATATCGAAGATACGCACTGAAATGGAGGATCTCTGCTTCAAATATCTGAATCCCGATGCCTATTATGACCTCAAGAATAAGATAGAGAAGAAGAAATCCGAGCGGGAACAGTATGTAAACCGCATCGTTGAAGAAATAAAGGAAAAAATAGCCGAGGCAAACATAAAGGGTACAGTATACGGAAGAAGCAAACATTTCTTCAGTATATATAAAAAGATGGTCAACCAGAATAAGACCCTTGACCAGATATACGACCTGTTTGCCGTAAGGATAATAGTTGATACTGTAAGGGACTGTTACGCGGTGATTGGAGAGGTACATGATACGCACACACCCATGCCTGGCCGATTCAAGGATTATATCGCCATGCCAAAGCCCAACATGTACCAGTCACTTCATAATACACTTATCGGCCCCACAGGAGAGCCATTTGAGGTGCAGATAAGGACATGGGAGATGCACCGTACAAGTGAGTATGGTATCGCTGCCCATTGGAAGTATAAGGAAGGCAAGGCCGGGGATACATCCCAGGATAAAGAGGCCGAGAAGATGGCCTGGCTCAGACAGATACTGGAGTGGCAGAGGGACCTGTCGGATAATAAGGAGTTTATGACCACCCTTAAGCTGGACCTTAATATATTCAATGACTCTGTATATGCCTTTACGCCCCAGGGAAAGGTAATACCCCTTCCCAACGGCTCAACACCCATAGACTTTGCCTATGCCATACATTCCGCCGTCGGAAACAAAATGGTAGGCGCCAGGGTAAACAATAAGATAGTTACATTTGATTATAAGATACAAAACGGAGATATCGTAGAGATACTTACATCCCAGAACTCAAGGGGACCCAGCAGGGACTGGCTTTCCCTTGTAAAGAGCTCCACAGCAAGGACAAAGATAAACCAGTGGTTCAAGAAGGAATTTAAGGAAGAGAATATCGTAAAGGGCAAAGAGCTTATAATAGCCGATGCCAAAAAGAAAAACTATTCCTTCTCAGATCTTGCAAGACCTGAATGGATAGAGATAGTCGTAAATAAATTCGGCTTTAAAGACTGGGATGCCCTATGCGCTGCCGTTGGACACGGAGGCGTTAAGGAAGGTCAGGTAATAAACCGTTTCATCGAGGAATACCAGAAGGAACAGAAGAAAAACCAGACCGCTGAAGATGTCCTTAAAAGAATGGAAGAAAAGGCAAATTCCAAGGCTTCCAGGAAAAATGACAGTGGTGTCATCGTCAAGGGCGTTGGAGATGTCAGCGTAAGATTTTCAAGATGCTGCAACCCCGTTCCCGGTGACGAGATAATCGGTTTTGTCACAAGGGGCAGAGGCGTATCCATTCATAGGACCGACTGTGCCAATATAATAAACCTTTCAGAGGAAGACAGACACAGACTTATCGATGCTGAATGGGAGATCACAAGGAAAGACGGAACAGGCCCTTCACTTTCATTCCAGGCTGAGATCAGGCTTTTGTGCATAGACAGGAGCAACATAATATTGGACCTCAGCAAGGTGCTTTCAGAGGAAAATCTTCCTGTCAAATCCTTTAACGCAAGGACAACTAAGGATATGCTTTCAATAGTAAATATCGTGCTTGAGATAACCAGCAAGGAACAGCTGGAGAAGGTATGCACCCATCTTAAGAACGTCAAGGGCGTTGAGGACATAGAACGAGTAAATTCATAAGAGGTAAGATTTTATGCGAATGGTTATACAGAAGGTTGAAAGAGCCAGTGTAAGCGTTGACGGCGTCGTAAGGGGAGAGATCGGAAACGGTCTTATGGCCCTGGTGGGGCTTCTTCCCACGGACGATGAGAAGGTCATGGACGATATGCTTGAAAAGCTGGTCATTTTAAGGATATACGA
>JAHZAW010000042.1:24840-50136 GCA_019423725.1 Clostridiales bacterium | reverse complement strand
GCGGGATACTGCTCATACCGAATTTTACCCTTTACGGCGATGCCAGAAAGGGCAGGAGACCCAGTTACTATACGGCCGCATCACCTGAGGAGGCTGATAAGATATTCAGCAGACTGGTCGAAAAGGCCAAAGAACTTCCGCTCAAGGTAGAAAGCGGTGTGTTCCGTACACATATGAAGGTTGAGCTTGTAAATGACGGTCCGGTAACTATTCTTCTGGACAGTGAGAGACTGTTTTGATATTAGGGAAAATGGGGACAGGGCAGCCTGTTCCCTTTTTTATTTATTGAGGTAAGAGTATGATATACATTTATTTGGAAGGCCATGACAAGATGAACGACATACAGACCGCCGTTCAGATATTTATGCCCAACGAGAAATATAAGCCGGTGGACGGCATACAGAGCGAGGGCATTACCGTAAGGAGCGTGCTTGATGACAGCCAGGCAGGGGCAGAGCTTTATGAAAACGGAAAGCTCATATGCGGAAAAACTGAAGCAATAGACGAGAAGGGCTTCAGATATGCCCTTAAGTCAGCGGTATACCATATGCTGAAGGAACACAACGGTATATATACACCTCCCTGGGGCATGATGACAGGCATCAGGCCGGCAAAGAGGGCCAATATATATATGGACGAAGGCCTTACGCCCGATGAGAGCGCTGAAAAACTTACGAAAGTATATGAGATAATCCCGTCTAAGGCGGAGCTGGCCGTGGAGGTAGCTCTGGCGGAAAGGGATATACTTAAAAAGGCGGATAAGGACGGCATAAGCCTATATATAGGCATACCATTCTGTCCCACCAGATGCCTTTACTGCTCGTTTACGTCCTATCCCCTGGACAGGTACATAAATAAGGTGGACGGCTACATAGATGCCCTCATAAAGGAACTGAGATTCCTGGGCGAAAGGGCTGAGGGGAAAAAGCTGGATTCCATATACATCGGCGGAGGAACGCCGACTTCATTGAGCGTCCATCAGATGGAAAGGCTAATGGGAGCGGTATCCGATATATTTGATATGTCAAACCTCCTGGAGTATACGGTGGAGGCTGGAAGGCCCGATACCATAACCAAGGATAAGCTCAGGGTCATAAAGGAGAATGGAGCCGACAGGATATCCATAAATCCCCAGACCATGAATGAAAAGACACTGAAACTGATCGGCAGGGCCCACAGTGTGGATGATATAAAAAGGGTATATTATGAGGCCCGTGAGGAAGGACATAAAAACATAAATATGGACCTGATACTTGGGCTTCCAGAAGAAGGCGAAGAAGATGTCACAAAGACCATGGAGAATATAGCAGCCCTTGGGCCTGAAAATCTAACAGTACATACTTTGGCTGTAAAACGGGCGTCCAGGCTCAGGGAGAACCTGGGCGATTATGACCTGGCTAAGGCCATGCAGATGGAAAGAATGATAGACATATCATCAAGGGCAGCCAGAGAAATGGGACTTCATCCCTATTATATGTACAGGCAGAAAAATATGCTTGGAAGCTTTGAAAATGTGGGATACGCAAAAAAAGGCTTTGAAAGCTTTTACAATGTGGTTATAATGGAAGAGACGCAGACTATATACGCTGCCGGGGCCGGAGCATCAACAAAGCTTTGTGACGCTGAGAGCGGACGCATCGACAGGATATTCAATGTAAAGAACGTCGATGAATATATAGGCCGCATTGACGAGATGATAGACAGAAAAAGAAAAGGTATGTAAACTATACATAATATGATATTTGACAGGAGGAAAAACAATGCTTACAGAAGCGCCTAAGGGAACCAAGGATATTTATGGAGCGTACATGGACGAATGGCACAGGGTCGAAAAGATCATGCGCGGTATATGTGAAGATTTCAGCATAGGAGAGCTCAGAACTCCTATTTTTGAGCATACTGAATTGTTTTTAAGGGGTGTGGGAGAGACCACAGACATCGTTCAGAAGGAGATGTATACCTTCAAGGATAAGGGTGACAGAAGTGTCACATTAAGACCTGAGGGAACAGCCGGAGCAGCTAGAAGCTATATTGAACACGGTATATATAACAATCCCCAGCCCACAAGATTTTACTATATCGGACCCATGTTCAGATATGAAAATACACAGAAGGGCAGACAGAGACAGTTCCATCAGTTCGGAGTCGAGATGCTTGGCTCATACAGCCCCGCCCTTGATGCAGAGGTAATATCCGTTGCCGCTGAACTGCTTAAAAGACTTGGAATAAAGGACGTTATGCTTAAAATAAACAGCCTTGGAGGTCCCGAATGCAGACAGAAATATAATAAGGCCCTCAGGGAGTATATCGGAAGCAACATAGATAAAATGTGTGATGACTGCAGATCCAGATTTGAGAAAAATCCCCTCAGGGTGCTGGACTGCAAGGAGGAAAAATGCCAGAGGATAATAGCTGACGCTCCCGTTGTACTGGATTATCTTGGACCCGAGTGCAAGGAGCACTTTGAGACAGTAAAGGCTATCCTTGATGAGATGGGCATAAAATATGAGGTCGATGACAAGATAGTAAGAGGCCTTGACTACTATACAAGGACTGTATTTGAGTTCGTATCAAACGGCATAGGAGCCCAGGGCACCGTATGCGGCGGCGGACGTTATGACAACCTCATAGCTGAGTGCGGCGGGCAGCCCACAGGTGCAGCAGGATTTGCCGTTGGTATAGAGAGGCTCCTTCTTGTGCTTGAGGCTCAGAACGGAGAGTTTGAGAAGAAGGCGTATAGGGATATATATATCGGAGCCATCGGCCAGAAGGGCCTTGTAAAGGGACAGGGAATAGCTTACCGTATGCGCCAGGCCGGCATAAAGGCTGAGTGTGACAGTGTTGGAAGAAGCGTAAAGGCGCAGATGAAATACGCCAATAAAATAGGGGCCGCTTATTCCGTAATACTTGGAGACAACGAGATCGACAACGATATGGTAAAACTTAAAAATATGGAAACAGGAGAGGAAGAAGAAACAAAGGTTTCTGAACTTTTTGAAGTGATGATGAACAAAGTGAAAAAATAATAAATATTCATAAAGTAATCATAAAAAATAAATAAGGGTTAAGGAGGAAGATTTATGCAGGCAGATCTTTTAAAGGGAATAAAAATCATCGATTTTACGACTTACGCGGCTGCGCCAAGCTCAGTAAGGATGCTGGCTGACTGGGGAGCCGATGTAATAAAGGTCGAGGGCTTTTCTGGAGACCCCATGAGAAAATTCGGAGTCAACCTGGGAGATACTCCCTATACTGACGATGAGAACCCCGTATGGGAATACGAAAACGGAAATAAAAGAGACATCTCCGTGGACTTAAAGACCGAAAAAGGTATGGAGATCATGCATAAACTTCTTTCTGAGGCTGATGCCTTTGTTTCAAATGTCAGGGCTGGCTCTCTCAAAAGGCTCGGACTTGACTATGATACCCTTCATGAAAAATATCCTAAACTTGTGGTAGGTGTCATATCTGGATATGGACTTTATGGAAAGGACGCTCCAAGGCCCGGATATGATGTTGTAGCCTTCTGGGCAAAGGGCGGTTCCCTGGTTGATATGTCGCCCGATGGAAAATCACCGGTAAACGCTCCCTATGCCACAGGAGACCATACGACTGGCCTTGCCCTGGCATCAGGTATACTGGCTGGCATAATAAAGGCTAAAAACACTGGATTTGGTGAAAAGATAGTAGTTTCCCTCTATGGCACATCCATATGGGCAAACTCCCTTATGATAATAGGAGCACAGTATGGAGTTGAATATCCCCAGTCAAGATATGCTCCCGGAAATCCCCTTATAAACTCATATAAGTGCAGGGATGGAAAATGGATAACCCTTACAGTCCTGGCTTATGAAAGATACTGGGATGCCTTCTGTGACATATTCGGACTGGATGATATCAAAAACGATCCCGACTATAGGACCCTTAAGAAGGTCGTAGCCGATAAGGACAGGCTGGAGCACTGCTGTAGGAGGATAGAGGAACAGTTCATACTCAATGACAGGGAGTACTGGGCTCAAAAGCTTACGGAAGCTGATATAGCCTTTGAAAGGACCCTCCAGTGGAAGGATATAGCCACAGATGAACAGGCAAAGGCCAATAATTATGTAAAGGAATTTAAGATGAAATCCGGCAGGTCATTTATGCTTCCCACCACACCGGTACAGTTTGCGGACAATCAGTCACCTGATTCAAAGCCAGCTCCTCTCCTTGGTGAAAATACCATCGAGATAGTCAAAGAGCTGGGATATACCGATGAGGAAGCTGAAAAGATGATAGCCGACGGAGTTATAAAACAGTACGGAAAATGATTACGGAGGCTGATATATGAAAGTTGTTTTGACAAAGGCTCAGAAATTCCATGATGATATAAGAGAAAAAATAAAATCCCTTGGATATGAGATAATAGACCATGGTGCAGAAACCGAAGAATTCACAAAAGAGGAATATGATTGTGATGTGCTGGTTGGCCTTAATCCATTCCAGAAAAGTGATGTTGATAAATTCACTAACCTTAAGCTTTTCCAAGCCACATCAGCGGGATATGACACCATACCCGTGGATGAACTTAGAAAAAATGGGGTCATATTCTGCAATGCCAGAGACGTGTACAGCAATCAGATAGCTGAATTTGCTGTTATGAGGCTTTTGGAGATATATAAAAAGGCTCCCATGTATCTTAAACAGCAGATGGAGCATAAATGGCTCAGGGAATTCAGACTTCATGAAATAACCGATAAAAAGGTGGGCATATTAGGCACAGGAAGCATAGGTATGCAGATAGCAAGAAGGCTCAAAGCCTTTGATGCTGTGGCCATAGGATTCAACAGGAGCGGCAGAGAGGCCGATTATTTCGACAGCATATATAAAATAGATGAGTTTGAAAATATGGCAGGGGAGCTGGATGTGATAATAGTTGCCCTTCCTTTGAACAGCGGTTCAGAGCATATCATCAACAGAAACATACTTGAGAAGATGCACTCAAAGAGCGTTCTTATAAATATCGGCAGGGGTATGAGTGTCGATACTGAGGCCCTGGCTGATGTGCTTGAAAGGGGCAGCATCATGGGTGCGGCTCTGGATGTTTTTGAGCAGGAGCCCTTACCTGAGGACAGCAGGCTCTGGGCACTGGAAAACCTCCTCATATCTCCACATATATGTTCCGGCTCCAACTATATGAATAAAAGGGTATATGACCTGGTATATGATAATCTCAAAGCCTTTGCCGAAAATGGAGAGCTTAAAAACAGGATAGTATAAGTAAAAGGCTGGCTTTATTTATGAATAAAAAAACTCCCGTGTTATTTAACACGGGAGTTTTTGATTTCTTATCTGTATACGCTTGTTGTTGTATAGTCAACTACGCCGTTAACATATCTGCTGAGGGTGTAGACACCTTTATTCTGTGTTACCTTTAACTGTATATCTCCTATCTGGGGATCAGAGGGTGAAAGGAAACGGATCTTCATGGTTCCGTTATTCATAACAGCCTCGATCTTTACGGGAACGGAAAGATCATTTCTGAAACGGAAATCTATGGTTCCCCATGAACAGGTAGCATCCATTCCGGCGGGAACATAACCTACCTTGAGGGAATGATTGCGTCTGCTTGTAATGGTCATTCCTGAATATAAAGCAGCATCAAAGAGAGTAGTTGAAACCTGGCATATACCGCCTCCGATAGCATTTGTCATTTTTCCTCCGCTTATGACACCTGCGGGTTTGTAGTCATTGTTGGGATCTCTTTTGCTCAGTACAGTATCATTGTATGAAAATTCTTCTCCGGGTACTATTATTTCTCCGTTTATGGCATCGCAGGCAAGCTGCATGTTAAAATTCCTGTTGGCGTCGCTGGCTCTCTGGCTGTAGTATGTTATGTATGAAGCTATATCATGGTCATAATTCAGATTGGCAGGGTCCTTTGCCAGCTCTTCCTGTCTTTTTCTTTCCTCTTCGGCCTTTTTAGCCTCTTCAGCAGCCTTTCTTGCTTCCTCTTCCTTTTTAAGACGTTCCTCCTCTGCCTTCTTTTCAGCCTCAGTGGGTCCTATAACGATGCTTCCGTCTGCCTCGATGCTGGGAAGATAATCAGAAGGGTCCACAGGTTCAGCGGCAGGAACTGCTCCACCCAGGGAAAGAGATACGATTAAAGCTCCGATTATATTATTCATTATACAGATCACTCCTTATTTCTAAATTATACCAGGATTAATAAAAAACTGTTTGCAGTATTTGATGCAAAATTTATATAAGATTCTCCGCTGTAATCATATATCCGCCCAAATTATAGATTTTTCACCATTTTTATAACTATGCTGGATGAATTATACGCGGCCTTCTTTTCAAATTCAGGATAATCCACATCAGCGCTTTCGTCTGCTGAATCGGATATATTCCTTATTATTACAAAAGGTATTTTGTTAAGATAGCATACCTGCGCAATGGAGCCTCCTTCCATCTCGGCGCAGTAGCCGTTAAAATAAGTTTTAAGCCTGTTCTTTGTTTCTGAATCTGCTATGACCTGATCTCCGCTTACGATACGGCCTGTAAATGTATTTCCCTCTATGGTGCTTTTTGCGGCTTCAACGGCAGCGTTTATAAGGGTGTCATCAGCTTTAAAAATACTGTTGTCCATTCTGGGTATGGTGCCCACAGGGTCGCCAAAGGGTGAGCAGTCAATATCATGCTGCTGGGCATCGGTGGAGATCACCACATCGCCTATGGTCACACCATCGGCCAGGGCTCCTGCTACACCGGTATTTATTACCGCTTCGACGGAATATGTATCGATAAGCAGCTGTGTGCAGACTGCAGCGTTTACCTTACCGATCCCGCATAAGACAAGGATTATATCTTTATTTCCAAGCTTTCCTGAAAAAAACTTATATCCTGCCTTTTCAAAAGTGCTTTCGATGTTCATAACATCTTTAATATGAGCTATTTCTTCGGACATAGCTCCTATTATACCGATCTTGTTCATATAGTTACCCCCACGTTGTCACATTTAAGATATAAAAAAATATACCTTAACGGATATAGTACCATAAATCAACAGATTTTTAAATAGGCAAGTATGATTTATAATCTTTCTGGATGCACATGGAAATGAAATCTGTTATGAGTGCCTAAATTATGCTTGACACTTAAAAAATAGTGTATTTAAGCCCCTTTATATGATAAAATACTAAAGTAAGCCATTTAAGGAGAATACTTATGAAACCAATTATCGTTATATCACCGTCAGTAAGCGAAAACGGTGAGGAGCTTAAGCTTTCAAGGGCCTGTTTTGACGCTGTGTCTAAGGCGGGAGGACTGGGACTTGTAACGGATTACAAAAATATAGATGATATATTGAAAACTGCCAATGGCATACTTTTATCTGGAGGCGGAGACATCGAGCCAAAGCTCACCAATGATGAGACGGATAATGAAAACAGAGGATTTATATTTGAGGAAAGGGATATTTTCGAGCTGGAGCTCATAAGGAGAGCCGTTGAGAAAAAAATACCTGTCCTTGGCATATGCCGTGGCATGCAGGTGGCGGGAGCGGCCTTTGGAGGCCATATAATCCAGCATTTTGAGGGCCACAGGCAGGAGAAACCCAAAAATGAAACATCACATTTTGTAAATATAAAAAAGGATTCGATCCTGCACGATATAACCGGTACTGAACGCCTTTGTGTGAACTCATTCCATCATCAGGCTGTGGGGGATGGAACAAGGCTTAAAATATCGGCGGTATCCGATGACGGCCGCATAGAGGCTGTGGAAGGTGAGGACAGCTTCCTTTTAGGGGTGCAGTGGCATCCGGAATATTTATGTGAGGACGAAAAACAAATGAAAATTTTTAAGGCCTTTATCGAGGCTGCGGGGAGGTACAAAGAATGTTATGGAAGATATTTTACTGCATTATAGTAGCGGCCATATGTTATGCTGTGGCTAAAATAAGCAGAAAAATAACTGATAAGCTGTTTGCCCTTAGCAAAAACAGCGTCATAAAAAACGAAGCTAAGGCAAAGACCCTTAAGGCGGTCACAACCAGTGTCATAAAATTTGCCATTTATTTTATCGGAGTATTAAGCATACTCCACCAGCTGGGAGTATCAGATACATCCCTGGCGGCGGTCTCAGGCTCCATAGCTGTAGCCATCGGTCTTGGCGCCCAGAATACAGTTGCTGACGTCATAGCCGGAATTTTTATACTTATTGAGGACCAGTTCCATGTTGGAGATATAATAACCATAAACGGATGTACCGGTACCGTGGAAAACGTGACCATGAGGACCACCAGGCTCAGGGATATCGACGGCACCGTATATATAATACCAAACGGCACCATATCCACTGTTACCAATAAATGCAAGGAATTTATAAATGCAGTGGTGGATGTGGGCATATCCTATGAGGACGATGTGGATAAGGCCATAGAAGTGCTTAAGGATGAGATGAAAAAGGCCTTTGGAGAAGTAAGCGGCATGCTGGAGGAGCCCAATGTCCTTGGCATAACGGGCCTTAATGATTCCGCCGTAAACATAAGGATAGTCACAAAATGTGAGACCAAGGAAAACTATAAGGTCGAAAGAGAGCTTAGGCTGCGCATAAAAAAGAGGCTCGACGCGGAAGGCATAACAATACCATATCCGCAGAGGACAGTTCATATAATCAACGGCTGAGGAGGATAAAAGATGGATTTTTCTGTGGGAGATATAGTACAGATGAAAAAGAAACACCCCTGTGGTTCAGATTCATGGGAAATACTCAGGGTCGGAATGGATTTCAGGATAAAATGCTGCGGATGCGGACATATGGTCATGCTTCCCAGGGTAAAGTTTGAAAAGAACTTTAAAAAGATAATAAGTTCCGCTTCATCGGAAGAAAATTAAAAATCATCAGGGGAAAATAATATGGATGTTCAGGGGATAGTTTTACAGCAGATAATATTTTTTGCAACGGTGCTGCTCATAGGTTTCTGTGCCGCAAAATTAAGGTTCATAACAAGTGAATGTGTGGACCAGATACAAAGGTTTATGATGAAGATAACACTGCCGTTCCTTATTTTGACCAGTGTGGCAAATGGGGGCAGCAGGGAGGAACTTTTTGAGGTATGGCCGTTTATATTCGTTATGTTTTTTATGTTTGGCCTGGCCATACTCATAGGTTTCATAAGCGGAAAACTGCTGAGACTTGAAAGGGCTGAACTGGGTGCCCATACATGTTCAGTATCCTTCATAAACAGTGCTCTTGTGGGATTTCCCATACTTACGGCGGTGTTTCCGGAAAGGAGCGGACTTTATATAGCCGCTTATCTTGTGGTCGAGACCATTATGACATGGACCGCCGGTGTAGCTATACTTTCTTCAGCTACCGGCCAGGCAAAAATTAGCTTTAAAAAGATGATAACTCCATCCACCATAGCCCTGGCCATAGGACTGATAATGATATTTGCCGGTCTTAGGCCATCGGGTACAGCCTGGGAGGCCATGACAGGTGTGGGAAATGTCCAGAAATACATAGGGCTTCTCTATATAGGAGCTGACATAGGCAGAAGAGGATTCAAAAAGCTTTTTGAAAAGCCAAAGGTGTTTTTTACCATACCCATAAAGCTCATAATAGTTCCTGTGGCGTTTTTCTTTATACTTAAGGCCACTGGACTTATTTCCGATGAAATGCTTTTAGCGGGAACCATATTCGCAATGCTTCCTTCGATGCTCATAATCACGGTGCTGGCCCAGGAATATGACGCTGCCCCGGATTATGCGGTGGCTTCCCTTTTGGCTACTACGGTGGGATGCCTCTTTACCATGCCGGTGGTATTTTCTTTCCTGGCAGGATTCTGCGGTATGTAAAAAATATAAATGAAATATAGATAAAAATAAAGCGTATCAGGCTCAATGTCCGATACGCTTTATTTTTTAGTCTTCTTTTGTATGCGGCATGGCGGCATAGCTGGAATCTATGGTCATAACGCAGTAGTAGTTGGGATATTTTTTATTTACCAGTTTCCTTATCTCGGTTTTTAACTGTGACGGTGTCATCTTAAGAGTATGGGGCATCACACAGTCAAATACAAGATTAGTATGGGTCTCACCGGGGACTATCCTCAGGTCATGGATGGTCAGGTTCTCATCTATTGTCTTTACCTGCTCAGAAAGCCAGCAGCGCATATCATTTATTTTGTCGTCACCGGTTATGATGGGGTCATAGTGGACGATAAGATTAAGATTCTCGTTTTCAAGGAAGTCACGCTCGATGTTGTCTATTACATCGTGGCTTTTGATAACGTCATCTTCCGCCGCCATCTCAACATGTACGCTGGCGAACTGCCTTCCAGGGCCATAATCGTGTATCATCAGGTCATGGGTGCCAAGCACACCGTCATAGCTGAGTATTTTTTTCTGGATATGGTCCACAAGGGCAGGATCAGGTGCTTCACCAAGGAGAGGATCAAGGGTGTCTTTAACAAGGCCGACTCCGCTGTAAAGTATAAATACAGCTACGGCAATACCCATATATCCATCCAGTTCCACGTCAAAGAAGTGTGAGATAAGGGCAGCTATAAGAACGGCCGATGTTGTTATTACGTCGTTTCGGCTGTCGGCAGATGTGGCCTCAAGGGTGGATGAGTTTATTTTCTGTCCCATGGATTTGTTGAATACAGCCATCCAGAGTTTTACAAGTATAGATGCGGCAAGTACCGCAACGGTGACTATGCTGAAATCAACAGGTGATGGATGGAGCACCTTGTCAAGACTGCTCTTGAAAAGCTCTACACCGATTATTATTATCATTACCGCCACCGTAAGTCCCGACAGATATTCATATCTGGCATGGCCATAGGGATGGTCAGCATCGGCGGGTTTCTCAGCCATCTTAAAGCCCAGAAGGCTTATTATGCTGGAAGCCGCATCGGAAAGGTTGTTTACGGCATCGGCTGTGATAGAAACACTTCCTGATATGGTGCCCACTGCAAATTTTCCAAGAAAAAGCAGTGCATTGCAGAATATTCCGACCTTTCCGGAAAGTTTTCCATAGGCTGTCCTTACGTTGAGATCATTTATATTTTCATAGTCTTTTATGAATTTTTTTATTAGCCAGTTTTGCATTTAAAAGCGCCTCCGTTTTGGATATTCTTATAAGTATATCACAATGGAAAAAAAACTCAATAATAAATATCAATCTATTGTATTATATGTTACAATATATTAAAAACCGATGGCTGGGAGGATTTTTATATGCTCAACGTGGAAATAACAGAAAATTATAATGGTATATATATTTTAGGGGACTATGAGGATCTGTTTGCCCTGAGAGAGGCGGTAAGCGGTTTTGCCGGAGACAGGACAAGCTATGAGGGCTATGGTGAAGTTCATTCGGTGGTACAGCATTTTGCCTTTGAGCTCCTGCATGCCTACAGGGCTGAAAGGGACGGCTTCAAATCAAATTTTGATACGCCCTGCTATAAATTTCCGATGCTTTTTCCGGAGGCGTTTTTTGTAGCTGACGCTCTGAATGATTATATTATACTGTCTGAAAGCGATGAATTTTATGTGGATAAGATGGAGGAAAAGAATTCATCTGTCGCACAGAAAATAAAGGATAAACTATATGTAAACAAATCCTATATAAGATTTTTTCAGGCACTTATTTATGATGCTGTGAGAAGACATATGGAGATGGAGGATTTTGAGAAAATAAAGCCTCTTACTGACTTTGAGGAGATCTGCCGTAAAAAGACCTTAAGATACAGAGGTTTCTGTAAGGACTGGCTGGATATTATGAACATCAGGTATATAAATGACGGTGGGAGCGGCAAAAAACTTGCTGAGGTCATAGAAAAGCTGGCTGTAAAGGACGAAGAATATTTATCTAAAGAAAGAGCCATGAAAGAACATTCAAAGGACGGCAACATATCCCTGTTTTTTGGAATACTTGAGGAGATACAGTATCCCGATGACTGGGAGTGGTAATAGGGAAATAACATTAAAAACGGCATAGCTTAAGCTATGCCGTTTATGGTTAATATACTGCTATATCAAATCCAGCACTCAAAGATGGCTGCTTAGCGCATACCTGACATCTGTTTTTCCTGTGCTTCGATCATTTTTTTAACCATATATCCGCCTACATAACCGTTCTGAGCGGAAGTGAGGTCTCCGTTGTAACCTCTCTTTAAGGGAATGTTAAGTTCCTGAGCTACTTCGTACTTGAACTGGTCAAGTGCTTCTCTTGCTTCGGGAATGCTTGCTCTGCTTGTACTTTTACTAGATGACATTAAAATCAACCTCCTGATTTACGTTTCAAATGTTTTGTAACCTTTGTGTTACGCTAGTATTATTTCACGGCGCATTTTAAATATGTCAGGTATTTTTTGGAGAAATGATGTAAAAAATTAGGAAATTGTTCGGTTGATGTTTGAGCAGGTTTTATTTTATACTTTTCCATATAAAAAAAGATAGGAGATGATGTGGTGGAGTTTGATAAGAAAACCGCCAGAAGAGACTTTAATGGTCTGGTACTTATTTTTATTTTGTACAATATTGCATTTGGGGTAGTATACAATATTGCGAACACGGGGGTAGCAGCTTATCTTATCGGGAAGAATCCTTCCATTGACCTTGCCGAGTTAGAAAGCTTTCTTTATAACACTGGCTTCGCTCTTATAGCGGCGTCGACTCTTTCAGTGCTTTTGGCTTTTTTGTGCAGCAGGAGAAAGCCGTCATTTGAAAGAAATAAAAAAATCGATATAAAAACAGTAATCATTTTATTTGCGATCATACAGGGGCTTCAGCTCATATGCAGTCTGCTCCTTGTACCAATTGAAGGTCTGTTTTATCAGGCTGGATACAATTTTGATGAGGCTGTGTCGCTGGCAAGCGATCCTTCCATATATTTTTCGAGCCTCGTCTATTCGGTCGTTGCGGCTCCCATAACTGAGGAACTGCTTTTCAGGGGACTTTTGATGAAAAAGCTTCAGCCCTATGGAAAAACTTTCGCAATGGTCGTTTCGGCATTATTATTTGCACTTATGCATCAGAATATCGTACAGCTGCCGGTAACATTTGTCATGGGTATTTTATTTGGCTACATAGCCATGGAATATTCCCTTGGAGCATCCATACTGCTTCACTTTTTAAATAATGCATTTGTTGAGGCAACGGGACAGCTTAGAAATATTTACCCTTATGCCGGTATTTTTGACAGCCTCTTTACGTACGCTTGTACAGCTGTTGCCATAGCTGTTATAATCCTTAATTTTAAAAAGATCAAGGAATATATCCAGAGGGAAAAGGCTGAAAAAGGAGTAGTTGGATTTTTCTATACCCGTCCGCTGGTAGCCATAGCGATCGTTTATTATTTAATAAGAACGGTAATGAGCGTAAGCGCAATATAACTTTGACAGGAAATATTTAGTATTATCATATAAAATGTTAAACTGTGTAAAATAAAATACATTTCGCCCTTGACAGCATATATCACTAATGATAAAATATCTCCGGTGTTTAGAATGGAAACGGAGGGTAACCAATGGACTGTTTATTGAAAAACGCAAATGTATATACTGACGGCAGTTTTAGAAAGACAGACATTTATATCAAAGATAATACAATTGTTTCCGTTGACGGCAGCGTTCACAGTGATGATAACGTTGTTTCCTTTGATTTTAATAATAAATATATTTTTCCCGGTTTTACAGATGTTCATGTTCATCTGAGAGAACCGGGTTTTTTGTGTAAGGAAACGATAGAGACAGGCACAAAGGCAGCAGCCAGGGGAGGATATACTTCCGTATGTGCCATGCCTAATCTCAAACCGGTGCCCGATTCGGTGGAAAACATAAAAGAAGAAGTGGACATCATAGAAAAAACAGCGGCTGTCCATGTCTATCCCTATGGCGCCATAACCGTGGGAGAGATGGGCAGAGAACTTGCTGACCTGGATGGAATGGCTCCCTATGCCATAGCATTTTCCGATGACGGCCACGGCGTACAGAATGACGATATGATGAGAAGCGCCATGAAAAAGGCAAAGGAACTGGGCAAGATGATAGTTGCCCACTGTGAGGTAAATGAACTCCTTGAGGGCGGATATATCCATAAGGGAAAATATGCAGCCCTTCACGGACATAAGGGAATATGCTCCGAAAGCGAATGGAAGCAGATCGAAAGGGATATAGAACTGGTCAAAGAGACAGGATGCGCCTACCACGTCTGCCACATATCCACAAAGGAGAGTGTGGAGCTCATAAGAAAGGCAAAGAGCGAGGGCGTAAACATAAGCTGTGAGACAGGCCCCCATTACCTTGTGCTCAACGATATGGACCTGAAGGAAGAAGGAAGATTCAAGATGAACCCTCCCATAAGAGACGAGAGCGACAGACTGGCCCTTATCGAAGGCATCAAGGACGGAACCATAGATGTCATAGCCACAGACCATGCTCCCCATACAGCTGAGGAAAAGAGCAAAGGACTTAAAAACAGTCTTATGGGCGTTGTCGGACTGGAAACGGCATTCCCCATAGTTTATACTGAACTTGTAAGAAAAGGCATAATAACTCTGGAAAAGGCCATGGAGCTGCTCAATACCAATGCAAAAAAGCGTTTTGGCATAGGCTCTCAGATCGCGCCCGGACAGAAAGCAGACCTGACGGTATTCGACCTGGATGAGGAATATGTCATCGACCCTAAGGATTTCCTCTCAAAGGGAAAGAGCACACCATTTGAAGGCTGGAAGGTTTTCGGAAAATGCCTTATGACCATGGTAAACGGCGAGATAGTTTATAAAGGATGATTTTATGAAACAGAGTGTATTTACGGTGACGGCAAATGAAAAGATTGCCGCTAACACATACAGGATGAACCTTGAGGGAGACACCTCAGCCATCACAAAGGCAGGACAGTTTGTAAATATAAAGCTGGATGGATTTTTCCTGCGCAGGCCCATATCAGTATATGACTGTGATGAAGGAAAACTTGGACTTATTTATAAGGCCGTAGGAAAGGGAACAGAATACATGGCTGGCCTTGAAAAGGGAGCAGAGCTTGACATACTCACAGGCCTTGGAAACGGATATGACCTGTCAAAAAGCGGTGAGAGACCTCTCCTTATTGGAGGAGGAGCCGGAGTACCTCCCATGTATAATCTCTGCAGAAGGCTCATTGCGGAAGGTAAAAAGCCCATTGTAGTTATGGGATTCAATAAGGCCGATGAGATATTCTGCAAGGAAGAATTTGAAAAGCTGGGAGCTGAGGTCATAATCGCCACGGCTGACGGCAGTGTGGGAGTAAAGGGATTCGTTACAGATGCCATAAAGGACATCGACTATACTTATGTGTATACATGCGGACCTGAGCCCATGTTAAAGGCGGTATATAATGCCATAAAGACCAGCGGACAGTTCAGCTTTGAGGAAAGGATGGGCTGCGGTTTCGGAGCGTGCATGGGATGCAGCTGTGAGACAAAGTACGGCAATAAGAGGATATGCAAAGACGGCCCCGTTCTTGAAAAGGAGGAGATAATATGGTAAACACAAAGGTCATATTAAGCGGATTAGAGCTTGATAATCCAGTTATCCCCGCCAGTGGAACATTTGGATACGGATATGAGTTCGCGGAACTTTACGATATAAATATGCTGGGAAGCTTTTCATTCAAGGGCACCACAAAGGAGCCCAGATTCGGAAACCCCACACCAAGGATAGCTGAATGTCCCAGAGGAATGATAAACTCAGTGGGACTTCAGAACCCCGGAATAGATAAGGTAATATCCGAGGAACTTCCCAAACTTAAAAAATGCTTCAATAAAAAGGTAGTGGCAAATATAAGCGGGTTTTCTGTGGACGAATACGCTTACTGCTGCGAGAGGATAGATAAGGAAGACCAGGTTGGAATAATCGAGGTAAATGTCAGCTGTCCAAATGTACATAACGGAGGAATGGCATTTGGTACATCTGCTAAGGCTGCCGCTGAGGTAACAAAGGCGGTAAAAAAGGTGACCACAAAGCCCGTATATATAAAGCTCAGCCCCAATGTAACGGATATAGCTGAGATAGCTAAAGCCTGCGAGGATGCGGGAGCTGACGGCATAAGTATGATAAACACTCTCCTTGGAATGAGGATAGACCTTAGGACTAAGAAGCCCGTTGTTGCCAACAAAATGGGAGGATTTTCGGGAGAAGCCATATTCCCCGTTGCCCTGAGAATGGTATACCAGGTATATGAGGCCGTAAAGATACCCATTATCGGAATGGGCGGTGTATCTAGTGCAGATGATGTCATCGAAATGATGCTTGCAGGAGCAACAGCGGTGGAAGTTGGAGCCGCAAACCTTGTTGAGCCCTTTGCCTGCAAAAATATAGTTGAAAACCTTCCAGCTGCAATGGAGAAGTATAAAATAGATGATCTAATGAGTATAATCGGAGGTGCGCACTAATGGGAAAAGACGTAATAATTGCCTGTGACTTTAACAGTGCTGAGGAAACATTCGCTTTCCTTGACAAATTTACAGGAAAGAAACCCTTTGTGAAGATCGGTATGGAGCTTTTTTATGCAGAAGGCCCCCAGATCGTAAGGGAGATAAAAAACAGAGGCCATAAAATATTCCTTGACCTTAAGCTGCACGATATCCCTAACACAGTAATGAAGGCTATGAAAGTTCTTTCAAACCTTGATGTGGATATGGTAAACGTACATGCCGCAGGAACCATAGCTATGATGGAAGCTGCCATCAAAGGCCTCACCAGAGAAGACGGCACAAGACCCATGCTCATCGCCGTTACTCAGCTCACATCGACTGATGAAGAAAGAATGCAGAAGGAACTTTATATAAACAGAAGTCTTGAAGAGACAGTTATGCACTATGCAGAAAACGCCGCAAAGGCAGGACTTAACGGCGTAGTATGCTCACCCCTTGAAGCAGAAAAGGTACACGAAGCCTGCGGAAAGGATTTTGTTACGGTAACACCCGGAATACGTTTTGCAGATGGTGACGCCGGAGACCAGGTCAGGATAACGACACCTGCCAGAGCAAAGGAGATTGGTTCAGATTACATAGTAGTAGGAAGACCCATTACCCAGGCAGCTGATCCCGTAGCCGCTTATGAAAGATGTGTTCAGGAATTTATAGGATAAGGAGAGATAATGATGGAAAATGTACAGAAACTTATTGCCAAGGATCTGCTTTCTATAGGAGCAGTATTTTTAAGGCCGGAAGAGCCCTTCACATGGGCCAGTGGAATCAAGAGCCCCATTTACTGCGACAACAGACTTACACTTACAGCTCCCAAGGTAAGGGACGATGTTGAAAACGCCCTTGCTGAGGTAGTAAAGACAGAGTATCCCGAATGTGAGGTGCTTATGGGAACAAGCACAGCTGGTATCGCCCACGCAGCTATCACAGGACATATCCTCAATATGCCCATGGGTTATGTGCGCTCAGGAGCAAAGGACCACGGCAGAAACAACAGAATCGAAGGTAAACTTGAAAAGGGCCAGAAGGTAGTTGTTATCGAAGACCTTATCTCCACAGGCGGAAGCGCTGTAGAGGTAGTTGAGGCTCTCAGAGAGGCAGGAGCTGAAGTACTTGGAATAGCCAGCATATTCACATACGGTATGGAAAAGGGTCTTAAAAAGCTTGCCGCTGCCAATGTTAAGAATATAAGCCTTACAAACTTCGATGTTATCGCAGAGGTAGCAGCTGAAGAAGGATATATAGCTAAAGAAGACGTAGCAAGACTTATGGCTTTCAGAAACAACCCTGATGATGAGAGCTGGATCGGAGGTACAAAATGAGAAGTCTTATAGATATTCTGGATTTATCAACTGAGGAGATCGATGAGCTCATTGCCACAGCTGATGATATAATCGCAGACAGCGGTAAATATATGGATGTATGCCACGGAAAGAAGTTAGCGACACTTTTCTTTGAGCCCTCAACAAGGACAAGACTTTCCTTTGAGTCAGCAATGCTCAGCCTTGGCGGAAGCGTTCTTGGATTCTCAGAGGCTGCAAGTTCATCAGCTTCAAAGGGAGAGAGCGTTGCCGATACAGTAAAGGTAGTAAGCTGCTACGCTGATATAATCGCAATGCGTCATCCCAAGGAAGGTGCTCCCCTTGTGGCATCGATGAAAGCAGATGTTCCCGTGATTAATGCCGGTGACGGCGGACATAACCACCCCACACAGACACTTACAGACCTCCTTACAATCCATAGAGAGATGGGAAGACTTTCAAACCTGACCATAGGACTGTGCGGAGACCTTAAATTCGGAAGAACGGTACATTCACTTATCGCGGCAATGTCAAGATATGAGAACATCAAATTCGTGCTCATATCACCCGATGAACTTAAGCTCCCCGATTATATCAAAGTTGATGTCATCGAGAAGAAGGGCATACCCTACGAGGAAAACCCCGATCTTGAGGCAGCCATGCCCCAGCTTGACATACTCTATATGACAAGGGTACAGAGAGAAAGATTCTTCAATGAACAGGATTATATAAGACTCAAGGACAGCTACATACTGACACCTGAAAAACTTGTTAACGCAAAGAAATCAATGAGAATACTTCATCCTCTTCCCAGAGTAAATGAAATATCCGTTGCCGTTGATGATGATGAGAGAGCATGCTATTTCAGACAGGCGCTCAACGGTAAATTTATCAGGATGGCGCTTATCCTTAAGATGCTCGGAATGGAGGTAAAGAAATGACAATAGACTCTATTAAAAACGGAATCGTTATTGACCATATAAAACCCGGAAAGGGCATGTATCTTTATGAGGTGCTTGGCCTTGAAAAGCTTGACTGCTCCGTTGCCATAATCAAAAATGGAGTAAGCCAGAAGATGGGCAAAAAGGATATAATAAAGATCGACAGTCTTATCGACCTTGATCTGGATGTACTGGGATATGTTGACCCCGGCATCACAGTAAACATCATTCGTGACGGAAAGACCATTGAGAAGAAAAACCTCAGCCTTCCCGAAAGAGTAGAGGGCGTTATCAAATGCAAGAACCCCAGATGCATAACATCTGTTGAACAGGAACTTCCCCATATATTCAAACTCACTGACAGGGAAAAGGGAGTTTACAGATGTATCTACTGCGAAAGCAAGGCTAAAAAGTGATAAAATAAGTAAATTATTAAAGCGGATTTTAAATCCGCTTTTTTTATTCCATAAAGCGTTGTATTTTTAAAAGAATAATGGTAAAATGATAAAAACATGGCGGAGGTGTTTATTATGGAAGATTTTACCCATATAAACAGTCAGGGCAGAGCCAGGATGGTGGATGTGTCTGAAAAGGACATAACCATGAGAGAAGCAAAAGCCTATGGCATCGTATATATGTCGGAAAGCACCGTTGATATGATAAAAAGCGGAGGAGTAAAAAAGGGAGATGTGCTCTCCGTGGCCCAGGTAGGCGGCATAATGGCGGCAAAACGTACATCTGAGATAATACCCATGTGCCACCCTGTCATAACAACGGGTATAGATATAAACTTTAATATAAATAAGGACAGCATAGAAATATACAGCACAGTAAAATGTAAGGGCGAGACCGGAGTAGAAATGGAGGCACTGACAGCGGTGTCCGCTGCTGCGCTCACTATATATGATATGTGCAAAGCTCTCCAGAGGAATATGGTCATTGGAGAAATAAAACTTCTGGAAAAGAGCGGAGGAAAGAGCGGTGATTATAAATGGCAGAAGTAGTATCTGTAAACATAAGTGAAAAAAGAGGCACCATAAAACATGAGGTGGAAAGCATAGAGCTTGTCGTGGGACACGGTATCATGGGGGACGCCCATGCCGGTGACTGGCACAGACAGGTGAGCCTCCTTGCTGAGGAAAGCATAGACCAGATGAGGGGTATGGGCCTTGAATTAAAAAACGGAGCCTTTGCTGAGAACATAAATACCATAGGCGTAGACCTGAAAAATATCCCCGTTGGAACGGATCTGGCTGTTGGAGATGCTGTCCTTACGGTGACTCAGATAGGCAAGGAATGTCATAATGACTGCGAGGTCAAGAAAATAACAGGAAAATGTGTTATGCCAACCGATGGGATATTTGCGGTGGTCAAAAAAGGCGGATCAGTAAAAAAAGGCGATAAGATAACGATACTGGAGGCGGCAGAATGAAACTGATAGAGACAAAAAATGCCGTGGGACATGTTCTGTGCCACGACCTTACAAGGATAGTCAAAGGAGAATTTAAGGGAGCCCAGTTTACAAAGGGCCACATCATAACTGAAGAGGATATACCCATGCTTCTTTCCATGGGAAAGGAACATCTTTATGTATGGGAAATGGAAGAAGGCATGCTCCATGAAAATGATGCAGCCAAAAGACTGTACGCTGTCTGTGAAAATGAAAATATAAGGCCTTCTGAAACGATAGAGGAAGGCAAGATAGAGGCCTTTGCCCAGTGTGACGGATATTTTGAGGTAGACGTGGACAGGCTTGACGAGATAAATTCCATCGATGAGATAATGATAGCCACAAGACATGGCTCAACAGCCGTAAAAAAAGGCGATAAACTGGCGGGAATGAGGGTAATACCCCTTATAGTCAGTGAGGAAAAGCTTAAAAAAGCCGAGGAGATATATGACGGAAGACCCATACTTAAACTCACACCCTATAAATTAAAAACAGCAGCGGTAATAACCACTGGAAGCGAAGTTTTCAAGGGGATAATCAAGGATACATTTACTCCAGTCATAGAGGAAAAACTCAAGACCTATGGTATTGAGATGAAATGGCATATGGTAGTAGATGACGGCATGGAAAACATAAAGAAAGCCATTGAGGAAGCGAAGGGATATAAACCGGACCTTATACTCTGCACAGGAGGCATGAGCGTAGACCCCGATGACAACACTCCTGGAGCTATAAAGGAGAGCGGAGCCGAAATAATAACCTATGGAGCGCCTGTGCTTCCCGGAGCAATGTTTTTACTGGGATATTATGAGGATGGAACTCCTGTAATGGGACTTCCCGGATGTGTAATGTATGCCGGAGCGACCATATTTGATCTTATCCTTCCGAAGGCAGCTGCCGGAATAAGAGTAAGCAAAAAAGATATCGTTAAACTGGGAAACGGCGGACTCTGTCTCGGATGCAGCGAATGCAGATATCCCGTATGTCCCTTTGGTAAATAAAAACAAACGATAAGGAGGATTTTTATGAAAAAATTTATTTGTATGCTGGCGG
This sequence comes from Clostridiales bacterium, assembly GCA_019423725.1. Taxonomy (GTDB): domain Bacteria; phylum Bacillota; class Clostridia; order Lachnospirales; family Anaerotignaceae; genus Metalachnospira. The sequence continues at coordinate 28,930 of JAHZAW010000042.1, read as the reverse complement.
CAGCTGTTCTTGCTGTCGGAATGGCAGGCTGCTCATCAAGCGGAAGCGCTGAGAATGCAGAAAACACAGAGAATACCCAGACAGAGGGCGAAGAAAGCGAGATCATAGTATTTGCCGCTGCGTCAATGACAGAGACCATGAACGAGATCGCTGAAATGTATAAGGAAGTTGAGCCCAATGTAAATATCGTTTATAACTTTGACTCATCAGGAACATTAAAGACCCAGATACAGGAAGGCGCAGACTGCGATATATTCATATCAGCAGCCCAGAAACAGATGAACCAGCTGGATGCTGTGAACGGAGGAGAGGAAAATACAGAAGGCCTTGACTTTGTTGATGCGGACACAAGATTTGATATAGTTTCAAACAGTGTCGTTCTTATAACACCGGCGGGAAATCCTGCAGGCATAACAAGCTTTGATGATGTTGCTACAGATAAGGTAAGTCTTATTGCCCTGGGCAACTCAGATGTCCCTGTAGGCCAGTATTCAGAAGAAATATTTACATATATGGGAGTATGGGATAAACTTAATTCCGAAGGTAAAATAACCTTTGGCTCAAATGTAAAGGAAGTTCTTTCACAGGTAGAAGAAGCAGCTGCTGACTGCGGAGTAGTATACAGTACAGATGCAGCCACAACAGACGGTGTTGAGGTAGTGGCTTCAGCTCCCGAAGGCAGCCATCAGCCTATAACATATCCCGCGGCTGTTTTAAAGACAGCTAAAAACTATGATGAAGCAAAGAAGTTCCTGGAATATCTCAAAACTGATGAATGTACAGCAGTATTTGAGAAAGCAGGATGTGTGATCCCTGAATAAGAGGTGTTTGTATGGACTGGTTTCCCCTTTATAATTCCATAAGGATAGCGGTGATAGCAACGGCACTGACCTTTGTCCTGGGTGTGTTTTTTGCCTATTATATAGCAAAAATGCCAAGGGTCATAAAGGGGATACTAGACTGTATACTTACACTGCCTCTTGTAATGCCTCCTACGGTAATAGGTTTCTTTATGCTTAAATTTATAGGAATATATGGACCTCTTGGAAGCTTTGTATACTCTGTATGGGGACAAAAAATAACCATGACATGGTATGCTTCGGTCTTTGCCGTAGTAATAGTGACCATGCCGCTTATGTACAGGACGGTAAGGAGCTCCTTTGAGGCCTTTGATAAAAACCTTATTTACGCAGGAAAGACACTGGGACTTTCAAATACATATATTTTTTTCAGGATACTTCTGCCCTGCTGCAGAGACGGACTTCTGGCTGGTATAATTTTGTCCTTTGCCAGGGGGCTTGGAGAATATGGAGCTACGAGCATGGTGAGCGGATATACCCCGGGAAGGACAGCCACCATATCTACCACAGTGTACCAGCTGTGGAGGGAAGGCAACGATGCCCTGGCCTATAAATGGGTATTTGTGAACCTGGCTATATCCTTTGTTGTACTTCTCATACTTAACCTGTTTGAGAAGAGGGCAAAAAATGAGGGGGTGCGGAATTGGAACTGAAAGTAAGATTGAAAAAGAAACTCAGCTCCTTTGAACTGGATGTTGATTTTGAAACGGAAACCCCCATGGCACTGCTTGGAGCCAGCGGCAGTGGAAAGAGCATGACCCTTAAATGCATTGCCGGGATCGAAAGACCTGACAGCGGAAAGGTCATTTTAAATGGAAGGACGCTATTCGACTCGGATAAAAGAATAAACCTTCCGCCCCAGAAAAGAAATGTCGGCTATCTGTTTCAGAGCTATGCTCTTTTTCCTAATATGACCGTAAGAAAAAATATAGAAGTGGCAGGAAAAAATAAATGCGATATAGACAGCCTCATAAAGGATTTTTATCTTGAAGATGTGGCGGACAAATACCCATGGGAAACATCCGGAGGACAGCAGCAGAGGACAGCTCTTGCGAGGATATTAGCCTCCAAGCCGGATATACTTCTCCTTGATGAGCCATTTTCAGCCATTGATACCCATTTAAGATGGCAGCTGGAGATGACCTCATCGGATATTATCGAAAAATTTGGAAGCCTTTACCTTATGGTCACCCACGACAGGGGAGAGGCCTATAGGAACTGCCAAAGGATATGTATAATAAATGACGGCAGGACTGAGGGAGTATTAAATAAAAATGACTTTATAGAAAGACCAGAGAGCGCGGGAGCTGCCAGGATATCCGGGTGCAGGAATATTTTTGAGTTTAGAAAAACCGAAGCTAAAGATACGATATATGTTCCAGCCCTCAATGCACATCTTAAAATATCCAAGGCCGCTATGGATTATAAATATATCGGCATAAGGGATCATCTTATTGACTTCGGCGGAAATGAAAATAAAATAGAATGCAGGATAGAAAGAGTCATAGACGACGTTTTTTCGACTATAATAATTCTAAGACCCATAGACGGCGGAAATGGTATTTTAAGGGCGGAAGTGGATAAGAACAAGGCATCAGAGCTTTACTGCGGCAAAAATATAAGCGTGGGCATAAAGCCGGAAAATATCCTTCTGCTCAGATAAAGGAGGTATTTGAATGTATACTGCGGCGGTGATCACAGTAAGTGACAGGAGCTATAATGGAGTACGTGAAGATAAAAGCGGCCCGGCCGTTGAGGATATGCTCAAAAAGGACGGATATGATGTTGTATCATATGAGATAGTCCCCGATGAAAAGGAAAAAATATCTGAGGCTATTATTAAGGCTTCATCAAAGGATATTGCCCTCATTGTTACAACGGGAGGCACGGGTTTTGCTCCCAGGGACGTTACACCTGAGGCCACACTGGCTGTGTGCGAAAAGATAGTCCCTGGCATACCAGAGGCCATGAGGATGCTTACCATGAAATATACTGACCGTTCCATATTATCCAGGTCAGCAGCCGGAATAAGGAAAAGATCCCTCATAATAAATCTTCCAGGAAGTCCTAAGGCTGCCCTTGAAAATTTTGAGGTGGTCAGCGGCCCCATAAAACACGGTCTTAAGATGCTCAGAGATGAGCCTGGAGACTGTGCAAAGGAATAAAAATAAATAATAATTAATAAACGAAAATCCCTGGCGGACTTTAAAACTGCCAGGGATTTTTTATCCCGTTGACTAAAGAACTAATGGATAATATTATATAAATATGCAGAAATAATATATTCTGGCATTATGCCGGATAGATCAAGGTGCTTTCGTAACAGAAAGAGAATAGGGAATGCGGTGTGAATCCGCAGCAGCACCCACTACTGTAACTTGGACAAAGTTCTTTGGAGAGATCCGCCACTGGTCCTTGGACTGGGAAGGTTTAAGAATGGAGGATGAAGAGAAGTCAGGAGACCTGCCTTGACCATAATATGAAATGCAAATCTCGGGGAATGGAGATGGGTATTATTTTTGTGCCCGTTTTCTGTTGAAAGGACTGATGCCTGACAAAAATATATGGTTTTTAATTACGGAAAGACGGGAGGAAATTAAATGAAAAAAATATCAAGATCGGTTTTTATGTTATTTATGCTTTTTATACTGGTGTTCAGCACTTGCGGCTGTTCAGCACAAAAAAGCGGCAATGAAAATGCAGGCGGCGATGGGACTGAGGATAAATCATCAGAAGTTACAAATACCGCTGAAAAAGAGTATATGACAGTAACGGACAGCATAGGCAGGAATGTGGAGATCCCCTATCCTGTAACAAATGCCGTCGTTGCCAACGCTTACAATGTTGAGATAATAAATGCCATAGGAGCCTTAGACAGTGTCACTGGGGTTGACTATAACATTTATCAGGATAAGGAGTCCTGGAAAAATAAATTTACAGAAGATATGGTCATCGGTAAGAGCCAGAAAGACCTTAACTATGAAAAAATAATCGAATTGGCTCCTGAAGTGCTTATCCTTACGGGAAACGGCACTTGGGAAGAAGCGGAAAAACAGCTGGAGCCCTTTGGGATAGATGTTATCGTATGCAATGCCTATTATACAAATGAGTTTGAGAAAAGCTGTGACATCCTTGGAAAGATATTTGGAAAAGAGAAAGAGGCTGAGGAGCTGAGTTCAGTTTTCATGGACAAACTGGATGATATCCAGGAACAGCTCAAGGGCGTGGAA